>JAXLWE010000022.1:0-78406 GCA_046328655.1 Anaerolineae bacterium
GCGTTCGCCGCCATAGTCGTTCCGTCCACCGCGTCTGGTAGGTGGCGTAGCCGTTGCGGGAGTCTGTTCCCGGTCTGTTGTGCAGGTTTGTTGCGTTCGTCACATCCGCCCCCATCCCCAATCGACGGAAGGGTCGGGCGGAATATTCTCGCCCGACCCTGTCCGGCTGCATACGATCAGGGCTGCCAGAGTCCGTAGCGGAGGAAGCTGGTTTCCATCTGCGACTGCAGGTTCGCCAGCGAATCTTCCGGCGTCATCTGCCCGGTAATCACCGCATTCTGCGCTTCCGCGACATATTGCAGGATTTCAAGGTTCGGCGGAATCTTCGGGAAGGGGAACGGGCTGCCATTGACCAGGTCGAGGAAACCCTGGTAGGACGGATACTGGGCATTCGCCGGGTCGCTGAGCACCGACGTGCGCGCGGCTGGCGTGAGCGGCACGAGGTCGTGTTCCATCTGCGGCGAGACGATCCACTTCAGGAATTCGAAAGCGGCTTCGGGGTTCGGCGAGTCTTTGGAAACCTGCACCGACCAGCCGCCCAGCGTCGCGTGACCGCCCGGCATCGGGGCGACTGCCCACTTGCCGACGACCTGCGACTGCTCGGCGTTCGAGAAGAAGCTGTCGCCAGAGTCCCAGAACGGGATCATCGCCGCCTGCCCCTGCTTGAACGAGGTCTGGGCTTCGTCAAAGCCGAAGCTGGGCGATTCGGGCACGGAATACTTGGTGAGTTCCACCAACATGTTCATGGCTTCGAGCGCGGCTTCCGAATCCATCGTCGGGCGACCCGTTTCGAGGTCGAAGTAGCTGCCGCCGTAAGCGCCGAGGATGTTCTGGAAGTTGGCAGCGCCCTGAATGTCGGCGCGACCCATAAAGACGAACCCGCGCATTTCCGGCGCGTACTTCGCGTCGATGGTCTGGGCGGCGCTCAGGACTTCGTCCCACGTCGTCGGCACAGCCAAGCCTTCGGCGTCGAAGATGTCCTTGCGATAGTAAAAGTTCATGCCGCCGACGTGCGTGCCCACGCCATAGTACCTGCCGTCGTACTTCATATAGACATCCTGCACGGCGGGCGCGAAGTCGTCGAGCTGCATTTCTTCCGCGTCGCGCTGAATCCAGTCCGTCAGGTCGACCATGAATCCTCTGCCATCGAACAGCGCCATGTCAGGGGTGTGAATCTGCAACACGTCGTACTCGCCCGTGTGTCCGGCGGAGGCGGTCAGCACCTTGTTGAACAGGTCGTTGAAGCCGAATGTGTCGATAGTCGCCTTGATGCCGGTCAGTTCTTCAAACTGGGCAAGGCGATCCCGGAATGCCCATTCTCGCGGCTCGTCGATCATGGCAACGCGAATCTCCACGCCCGCATAGGGGCGGCTGTCCTGCGCCTGGGTGACACCGCACAGCGCGAAGGTGAGGATAACGATGAACGCCGCGAGGCGCACCGTTCCCGGTCGTATAGTGAACATGTATTTTTTCCTCTCGATAATTCCTAAATTTGACCTATTCGAAGCAGCGAAACGCGAAATATGCGTTCTTGTCTGGCGCGGTCTCCTTTCCTCTTAGTGAATTTCACCGTGTGCTTCACCCACAACGTCGAATGGCAGGCTGAGGAGCTGTGCCACTTTGCGGAACTGTTCCAGGTTATCGCCGACCGACATGCTCCAGTGATGCTGCGGGATCAGCCCGAACCAGGCGTTCATGAATGCGGCAGGTTCCATTCCGGTATCGACGTGCGTCTGCGTGTCGCCGATCTGGAGGATTTGCCCCTCGACGGTGCGACCACGATGCGCGATCAGCCGGAGCGTGTGCTTGTCCTGCGTCACGCCCAGGTTGGTGATCGAACCCTTCTTGACGGTCGCTTCCACCGCCACGCCGGAGCCGTGCTTGCCGTGAATCACCAGCTTGCGCCGCAGGATCGGCTTGCCGTCGGCGATGCCGATGTGGAACGGACCGTCGTGCCCCATCAGCAGCGTATTGCTGACGTAATCGGCGGCGAGCACCTGCGTGAACTGCCCGCCCACGTCGAGCGTGTCGGTGATCTTCATGGCGAGGCAGGTCTTGAGGTCGCCTTCGCCCGCGCAGGGGATACCCTGACCCGTCAGGATGGTATGCCCGACGGCGAGCGATGCGTGCAGCTTTTCGATGTAGCTGCCGACCGTCCCGTTGTAGTGGTAGGCGATGCCGTCGAGGTCGAACTCGCGCACCAGCTTGTCCTGCGCCGCCGACACCGTCGCCGTCCAGTCGAGGTCTTCCTGCGTCGGCGTGGCGATGAACTCGTCGGCGACCTTCTCCTCGCTGATCAGGAACATCTCCCGAATCTGGTCGAGCTTCGCCCGCTTTTCGGCTTCGGTCACGCTGTCGACCAGCCGGGCGAGGTCGTCCATTTCCAGCGTCGGGATGTGGACGCCGAGCTGATCGTCGACCAGCGTGTAATCGGTGTACAGGTCAGCCATGCCGGAGAAAACGTGACCGAGCATCCCGATGCGGGAGTGCTCCAGCGTGCGAACGACCGACGCGGCGCGAATCCACTGCTCGATCTCGTTCCACGCGGCGACGGCTGCCGGGTGCTGGCTGGTCACCTCGTTGGTGATCGAGATCGGCGGCGTTTCGTCCATGCCGAGCAAGCCGCTCACCAGATGATTCGGGATGCCGAGGCGCGTCATGCCGTTGGTGCATTCGGGGATGGCGCAGCCGTTGACGTGCGCCAGCCATTCGCCGATGCCGGTTTTCGCGTAGTTCATCTGGTCGGTCGGCTGCAGGTTGAGGATGATGACGGGCTTTTTGCAGATGCGCGCGGCGGGCAGGTGGTCGGCGCTGAGCGCATAGGTCGCCACGTGGCAGAACAGCAGGTCGACGTTGTTGGCGTTGAAGTATTCGCCCGCCGCGTGTCCCTTCGCTTCCGAATCGACCAGCCCGAAGTTGTAGACCTCGGCAAGCCCGCCCATGCGCTGGGCGATGAATTCGTTGTAGCCGATCAACCGCTCGCGCAGCCCCTTGAACTGATCCCAGTAGGCTGCCATCCCGACCGAATACAGCCCGACACGGGCTTTCCTGATAGGCTTGATCCGTTCCAAATTCATTGCAAATCCCTTTTCACTGAAGAAGTCGCGCTTCATTTATCCAGTGTGCGCGCGCAATTAGCAAACCCGAATAGTTTCGATTCCGAAAAGATCGCCCAGCTTGGTGATCTTGTCGGCGATGTGCCCGACGCCGACCGCGCAGTGATGCGCCGGACCGTGCTTGCACCAGTTGTCGATGAAGCCCTTCGCGCCAATCGGGAAGCGGTAGCGGCTGTTGGTGTTGCCGATTTCGAGGATGGGACCCGGCACGGTCTCGGCTTCGGCGACGAGGAAGCGAATCTTGCCGTCGAACGACTGGATCACTGACAGCAGCGTGACCGGACCCGTCTTGACGTTCATCTCGACCGACAATCCCTGCCCGATTTTCCCGTGATAGACCTTGAGCGGCTTGAGCTTGGGCTTGCCTTCGGCGATGGCGATGTGCCCCGGACCGTCGTGCCCCATCAGGATGATGTCCTCGTTGAAGTCCATCGCGTAGAACTCGGTGAACGAGCCGCCGACCCCGAACGTGTCCATGATCTTCATCGCCTGGGCGTTCTTGACTTCGTATTCGCCCGCGACCGGGACGTTGTGCCCGGTCAGCAGCGAGCAGCCGACGATCACCGAGCTGATGATGTCCTGATAGGTCTCGTCACCCTCGCCGACGTAGTAATACGCCATCGAGCCGAGATTGTGCTGCTCGACCAGCTTGTCGAGCGCGCAAGCGGTATGTGCCGCCCGCCGTACTTCGGCTGGCGAACAGTCCGACATCACCTCGAATTCGTCGTATATCTGCGCGACCTTGGCTTCGATTTCGGCTTCGGTGGTGATCTCGCGGAAGTGCTTGACTTCCGTCATCTCGACGTGTTCCATGTGGCAGCCGAAGAAAGCCGAATGCTGCGTGGGGTCGGAATAGATGTCGAGCATCCCGTTGTAGTAGTGCCCCAGCAGCCCGACGCGGTTGCGCTCCACAATGCGGCGGACACGCGCTGCTTCGATCCACTCGCCGATCTCGTTCCAGGCTTCCTCGTCGTCGTACAGCGTGCCGGTCACCTGATGGAAACGGATTTGCGAGCGGTTGAAGGCGCTGGCGATTTCGGGGACCGAACACGCCTGACAGTGGGCGAGCCATTCGCCGGTCATCTTGGTGCGGTCGCCCAGCGCGTTGAAGGTGGCGTAGTCGATGGCGCGCTCCGGTTGCAGGTTGAGGACGATGACCGGGACTTTCGCCTTCTGGACGACGGGCAGCACGGTCGAGGAGAGCGCATAAGTCGAAACGTAGAGGAAGATGAGTGCGACATCTTCCCGCTTGAACAGGTCGCCAGCGCCGTAGGCTTTCTCCGGGGTGTCGATCATGCCCGCGTCGACAATCTCGACGCCGTCGCGCTGAAGCCGTTTTGCGATTACCCGTTGGTAGCCTTCGAGGCGGGGCAGAAGTCCGTCGAACTGAGGCCAGTATGCTTCCAAGCCGATGCCAAAAAGACCAACCTTGGTCATGTTTTGCGTCACAAAAGTGCTCCTTAAAGCTTCTATTCCGAAAAAAATCTCCGATACTGCGCCGCGATGCGTGGTCGAAGTGGCATTTCGCTCCTGTAACCTGCCGCTTATGCCATAAATGGTATTCCTAATTTTCGAAATCGTCAAATATTTCTTTTGAAATCGGTAGATTTTGCTATCAAAACGATACATTTTGTCTTGGAAAGCGAAAACGAGTATCATATGAGTCGATGCGTTGTGGCGTAAGGAGGCGTATTTTCGTGGCACGCAATACCAATACCCGCCGGAAAGTCATCCTGGAGACTCTGCGCGCTGAAGGTTTTTGCAGCGTCACCGCGCTGGCGAAGCACCTGGACGTATCCGAAGTCACGGTTCGCACCGACCTGACCGCCCTCGAAGAACAGGGCGAAGTGACGCGCATTCACGGCGGCGCGGTGCTGGCGCCGGTGCAGCCGCGCAGCAAGCGGTTTGACGAACAGTCGCGGCTTAACGAGGACAAGAAGCGCCGCATCGCGCGCTACGCCGCCGAACTGGTCGACGACTACGACAGCATCATCCTGGATGCCAGCACCACCGTCTACCACATGGCGGATTACCTGCGCGATCATCAAGGGCTGACCGTTTTCACCAACGGCATCGAAGCCGCCTTCCGGCTGGCGAGCAATCCAAGCACGAAGGTCATCCTGACTGGCGGGCTGCTCCGTCTGGAAACGGCGTCGCTGGGCGCGCCGCTGGGGATCGGCAGCCTGTCCGGTATTCATGCCAACAAAGCATTTGTCTCCTGCACCGGATGGTCGCTCGACCTCGACCTGATGGACGACGACCTGTTCGAGGTGCAGATCAAGCGGGATATGTGCGAGCGAGCCGAGTCGATCATCGCAATTGTGGATTCGACCAAGTTTGGGCGGCAGGGTCTCGCCAGCTTTGTCAACATCCGGGACATCACCCGCGTCATCACCGACGACGGCGTCAGCGAATCGCAGCTATTGCCGCTGCGCAAGGCGGGCGTCCCGATCATGATCTGCAAGGATCACTCGACGCAGGTGCTGGAGGCGGCTTCCGGCGACGAAACCATCCGCATCGGTTTCGCCAATCAGGACGACTCCGCGCCATTTTCGACGCTGGTGCGCCAGGGCTTGCTGCGCGCGGCGGCGGCGCGGAAGATTGACCTGGTGATGACGGACAACCGGGAAGACGGGCGGACGGCGCTGGCGAACGTCGAGTATTTCGTCGACCAGGGAGTCGATCTCGTCGTCGAGTTCAATACCGACGCGCGCTTTGGTCCGCTGATCATGGAGAAGCTGAATTCCGCCAATATCCCGGCAATCGCGGTCGACATCGCCATTCCCGGCGCAACGGTGGTTGGCGTGGACAACTACAAGGCGGGGCGCATGGCGGGCACGCTGCTCGGCATGTACATCCAGAAGGTGTGGAACGGGACCGTCGACAAGGTGCTCTCGCTCGAACTCCCGCTGGCGGGTTCGCTGCTCGCCGCGCGCATGGAGGGGCAGATCGACGGCTTCCGCGAATATATCGACGTTCGAGACGAGGACATCCTGCACATCGACAGCCAGAACACCTTCGCCAAAGCGCATCACGCGGTCGCCGAGCTGCTTCCGGCGCTCCGGTCAGCCGGGCATATCGCCGTGCTGAGCGTGAATGACGAGGTGGCGCTGGGGGCGCAGGCGGCATTTGAAGAAGCCGGTCAGGCAGATCGCGTCCTGATCGTGAGCTTTGGCGCGGATCAAGCTGCTGCGAAGGACTTGCAGCGTCCCGCCAGTCGGCTGGTCGGGGCGGTGGCATCCTTCCCGGAGCGCTACGGCGAGCTAATCCTGTCGGTCGCCATCGATCTGCTGCACAGCAAGGCGGTTCCGCCCGCCGTTTATACCAACCATATCTGGGTGCTGCCGGAGAAAACCACCGAGATACTGGGAAGCACCCGGCTGCCCTATGAATTCATCTCGGCATCGGAATTCGCGGATACGCAAAGCAAGCTCGGCAGCCAACTGACACCCGTGACGTATCGCAACGGCGGCTAGGAGAGCAACGCTTTCTCGCTCCGGCGTCATTACGCGCATACAGGTCAGCCGGGCGTGGCGGCATGAGCGTTGGCAGACGCCGAAAACGTCACGCGCGAAATTCAGGTCACGCCGTCCGCCCGGAGCTGCTGAATCTGTTCCGGCGAGTATCCCAGGTCAGCGAGTATCTGCGCGGTATGCTCGCCCAGCAGGGGCGGATGCTGCTCGTACCGCAGCGGCGTCATCGACATGTGCACCGGGGTCGCCAGTGACCGCAGCATCCCTAGCGATGGATGCTCCAGCTCGACGATGAAGTTCCGCTCCAGCAGGTGCGGATCGGCGAGCGCTTCGGAAACCGTGTTGATCTTGCCGACCGGTACATCGGCGGCGCGCAGCCTATCGAGCCACTCGTCGGCGGTGCGCTGGCGTATCACCGAACGAACCGCTGGCATCAACTCGTCGTAGTAGGTGACGCGGTCGGCGTTGGTGGCGTAGCGCGGGTTGTTCCCTAGTTCGTCCAGCCCGGCAACCTCGCAGAATTTCCGCCATGTGTTATCCGAGCCAACGCCCAGAATGAACCAGCGCTCGTCCTTTGCCTGCACCGGCTCGTATGGCGCGATCTGCGGGTGGCGGTTCCCATACTGCTGCGGCTCGTCTCCGGTTGCGAAATATGCCCCGGCGTAGTTTTCCAGCCATGTCATTTGCCCTTCCTGCAGCGACATGTCGAGCATCTGCCCGACACCGGTCGTGTGACGGGCTTCGAGCGCCGCCAGGATGCCGATCAGGGTGAACAGACCGCAGGTCATGTCGGCAATCGGCGTCGGGAAGCGCATCGGTCCCGCTTCCGGCGCACCGGAAATCGCCATCATGCCCGATTCGCCCTGCGCGACCAGATCGTATCCGAACTGATCGGCGCGCGGTCCGACTCGCCCGTACCCGCTGATCGAGGCGTATATCAGGCGCGGATTGCGCTGGCGCAGCGTGTCGTAGTCCAGACCGTATTTCTTCAGCGATGCGACGGTGGCGATGTTGGTCATGAACACGTCAGCGCTGTCGACCAGCTTGTACAGGATTTCGCGCCCGGCGGCTGCCGTGATATTAAGCGTCATGCCGCGCTTGTTGCGGTTGACCGCCAGATAGTAGGTGCTTTCGGTGCCGAGGAACGGCGGTCCCCACGTGCGCGACTGGTCGCCGGAGCCGGGGCGCTCGATCTTGATCACGTCGGCGCCGAGGTCGCCCAGCATCATGGCGCAGTAGGGTCCCGCCAGCGCCTGTGTCTGGTCGATCACCCGGAGACCGGCTAACGGTGGCGTCATGCGAAGTCTTCCTTCCGGTTCAGTCGATGAATAGTCTGGTAGCGCGCCGCCGCGATGATCACGCTGAGCGCGATCAAAGGCAGCGCCGTCCACATGCCAAAGACAAGCTGCCAGCCGCCCCGCGCCAGCAGCAGCCCAACCATCGTGCTGCCAATCGCCCCGCCGATGCTGTGCGTCGCGTCCATCAGCCCCGCGACCATCGACGTGCCGAAATGCGCGTGGCTGGTGAGCGGGATCGCGGTCAGGAGGATGTTGGTTAGCGCATAGGAGGTGATCCCCATGCCCGCCAGCAAAATGACGGCTGTGAGCGTCGAAGGCGTGAGGATGAACGCCAGCGCGCGCGCCGCCGCCGCCAGCGCCAGCAGAACGATCAGGCTGTTCAGCGCGTTACCGCCCAGGCGGTGCAAAATCCACGCGCTCAGCCATGCCGTGCCCAGCAGCCCGAAAATCGGGAAGATGATCGCCGTCAGCGCCGCCTGATCGAGCGGCAATGTCTGGGCGATGAACGTCGGCGCATAGAGCAGCGCGCCGTTGAGCAGCGCCCCACCGACCAGCGCCGTGATCAGGATATGCCACAATTCGCGGGACATCGCTTTGAACGTCGAGAATGTGAGCGACGGATGCGTTTCGGCTGTAGGCGCGGCGGGCGTGCTCAGGAAATACCAGGCGATGCCGATGCCCAGCATAATCAGCGGCGGAACGATGAAAATCAGCCGCCACTGCCCGGTGCTGAGGAGCAGCCCGGTCAGCACCCAGGTCAGCGTGTTGCCAACCACATAGGATGCGCCGAACGCTCCGGCGATCCGCTGGCGCTGTATCGGCTCCAGCGCCGCGCTCAGCGTGCGCAGGATCGGTCCCCAGCCCATCGATTGCAGGAAGCCGTTGATCAGCCAGAGAATCACCATCACCGGCAGCGAGGACGAAGCCGCGAACAGCAGATTGACGATGGTCGAGCCGACAATGCCGAACAGCACCATCCGCCGCGTATCGACCCGGTTGCCCAGCCAGCCGTTGACCAACTGCCCGATGGCATATGTCCACAGGGTCGCGCCCGCCAGCGCGCTGATCTCGTCCGGCGAGAAATGCAGGTCGATCTCGATGGCAGGCAGGGCGGTTGCGAGGTTGACGCGCCCCAGATAAAAAGCAGCGTAGGTGACCCAGCCCAGAATCACTACGCGCCACTGCTGTCGGGTAAGTCCTAACTTGTTCAACAAACGTCCCGCAAGTGTCGTTCAAAACCCAATAAGATTAGTTCGTGCTATGGCGTTTCCTGGGAGTATTTCAGCGCGCGCATCCGTGATGCTTCGAGATGATTGAGCAGCGCGGCGCTCAGGCGCTGCGAGGACGGATCCTCAAGCGCCTCAAAGATCTGTTCATGCTCGAAGTGGATCGCTTCAAAGTCGCGGGGATGGAAGTTCCGAACGATGCGCGCAACCTGCATGTGGACATTCATCTGCTGGAACAACTGCAGCATTCGCGGCGTGCCGCCACGTTCGACCAACCGCTCGTGGAACTGCTGGTCAAGCTGAAGATAATCGTGGATCACCGGCTGCCAGTCGCTCGCCTGCGCCAGATCGTCCATCGCGCCGCGCAGCTCCCGGAAAAAGGCATAATCTTCGGGCGTCAGGTATTTGAACAGGCACAGCGCGACGTAGAGTTCAAAGGCGCTGCGAATCTTGTAGGCTTCATCCAGCTTTTCGGCGTTGACCGACTTGACGAACGTGCCGCGCCGCGCCTGAATATCCACCAGTCCTTCGGCTTCCAGCTTCGTCAGCGCGTTTTTGAGCGGCGTCCGGCTGACCGCCAGCGATGATTCCAGGTCGGAGAGGTCGAGACGCTCACCAGGCGCAAAGTCGTAGCGCAAAATTCGCTCACGCAGCAGTTCATAAACCACATCGTCGAGGCTGGGGAGCGAAACCGGGTGTAACTCGACCTTATTCTCCAACTTATTCCACCTAAATCTAAACCGCCGAACGCATTGCAGAAATCTGAAATTTCAGTCACCTGAAAACTTGCTTTGAGGTATCGTATGCTGAATTAATGATTGTGTCAAGTTTTGAGCAATTTTGGCTCGAATGACCGTCACGAGAGGAATGTGGTGTTTGACAAATCGACATTTCTCATTATGATAACTCTCAACAGAGATTTTAGATTTCAGATAAACTCTTTTCAGGTCAACGTATGCGTCTAATAGGCATAGAGATATTTTACTGGCTCGATAACTGGAGCGACGATCAGGTCGCCGGTTTCGCCAGAGCGCGAGCAGTGGGCTTCGATGCGGTTGAAATCTCGCTCATCAACGGTCCCGACATCGACATCGCCGCTTTTCGCGCCGGGCTGGAACAGAACGGTCTCGGCGTCTTTTGCAGCACGGGCTTGCCGCTGGATGGTGACATCACCAGTCCCGATGAAGCCACGCGCCGCGCCGGGATTGAGTATCTGAAGCGCTGCGTGCAGACCGCAGCCAACATCGGCAGCCCTATTCTCGGTGGCTTGCCGCATGTCCCCTGGCTGCACTTCCCGAAAGCCACCGATCTGCGCCCGTACCGCGAGCGCAGCGCAGCAGCGATCCGCGAGGTCGCGGCTTTCGCCGATGATCTTGGCGTCGTCATCTGCACCGAACTGATCAACCGCTACGAGACCTACATCTTCAACACCGTCGCCGACGGGCTGGATTATCTGCGCATGGTCGACCACCCTGCCGTGAAACTTCAGCTCGATACCTATCACATGAACATGGAAGAGAACGACATCCCGGCAGCGATCCGGCAGGCGGGCGGCAGCATCGGGCATTTCCACTGCGCCGACAGCAATCGCAAGCTGCCGGGCGGCGGGCACGTCGACTGGGATGCCGTCAAACAGGCGCTCGACGATGTCGGCTACGGCGGCACACTGGTGATGGAAACCTTTCCCAACCCCGCAGCCGAGACCGGACGCACCGTGAATACCTGGCGTCCGCTGGTGCGTGATTTTGATGACGAGGCGAAACAGGCGCTCGCTTTCTTGCGCAATCACGTTGCCGGATGACCGGCTGATCTGTTAGCGGATGACTGAGGAGGTGTGGATGGCGTAGAGCGGATGGGCGTCGAGGCTAAATCCGGAAATTATGCGCGTTTAAGGAGAAAAGCTGTGCTGAATCTAAAGCGGATAACTTTGTTCGTTTTTCTGATGATGTTCTGCGCGGTATCGCTGGGCACGGTGGCTGCTCAGGATAGTATGAACACGGAGCTGCTCGGCACGGTGCCCGGCTATGACACCTGGGACGACGTTCTGGCGGCGGCGAACGGTACGACCGTCAACTGGTTCATGTGGGGCGGTTCGGACAAGATCAACACCGATGTCGATCACGACATTGGCGAGCGCGTCAAGGAACTGTACGGCGTTACGCTGAACCGCGTTCCGCTCACCGACACGGCGGATGCTGTCAACAAGCTGCTCGACGAATCGGCTGCTGGCGTCGAGACCGGCACGATTGACCTGATCTGGATCAACGGCGAGAACTTCCGCACGCTGAAGGACGCCGGTCTGCTCTATGGTCCCTGGTCGCAGGCGATCCCCAACGCTGCTTACGTCGACTGGGCTGATCCGGCAATCGCCTACGACTTCGGTGTCGCCGTCGATGGCTACGAGTCGCCCTGGGGACACGCGCAGTTCGTGATGGAATACAACACGGCGCTGGTCGGCGACGAACCGCCCACTACTTTCGAAGCGCTGGCGGAGTGGATTCACGCCAATCCCGGTCTGTTCACCTACCCGGCGATCCCGGACTTCACGGGCAGCGTATTCCTGCGCCACCTGTTCTACTGGGCGGCGGGCGGTCCTGAGCCGTTCCTCGGCGGCTTCGATCAGGCAGTTTACGACGAATACGCGCCGAAGGTCTGGGAATACCTGAACGACATCAAGCCCGATCTGTGGCGCGGTGGCGAGACCTACCCGGACGCGACCACGCTGACGACCATGCTCGCCAACCAGGAAGTCGCCTTCAACATGGGCTACGGTCCGGCGAACGCCGCGACCCGCATCGCCGACGGCAGCTACCCCGAAACCATTCGCACCTTCGTATTCGACACGGGCACGATCTCCAACAACAACTTCGTGACGATCCCGTTCAACGCGCCGAACCCGGCGGGCGCGATGGTCATCGCCAACTACATGCTGTCCGAAGAATACCAGTTGGTGCTGGTCGACCCGACCAAGTGGGGCTGGCTGTCGCCGATTTCCCCGACCGTCTACTCGCAGGCGTTCCAGGACGCCGTCGCTGCGATGGAGCGCCCTGAAGCGACCCTTGCGGCGGATGTCCTCGCCTCCCATGCGCTGCCGGAGCCACCGGCGGCGTGGGTCACCGCAATCGAGCAGGGCTGGATGGAAAACGTGTTGCAGCAGTAGGTTGCGAATCAACAACGGGTGGCTGCCTCTCAGCAGCCACCCCATTGCTAGGAGTTCCCATGCGCTGGCTTCGCCTGCTTGAAAAACTGCGCGTCCCGATCATGCTGTTTCCGTCGGTCGCGCTCCTGATCATCCTGTTCGGCGGCGGCATGATCGTCGGCTTGGGGCAGAGCTTTGGCTATTTCCCGATCATCGGTCTCACCGACTTCACGCCACAGTACTATGTCGATGTCCTGACCGATCCCGGCTTCCTGCAATCGCTGTGGCTGACCTTCCGCATCGCTTTTCTGAGCACGCTGATGTCGTCGACGCTGGCGGTTGCCGCCGCGCTGGTGCTGCGCCGCAGCTTTCGCGGCAGCCGCCTGCTGACATTTCTGTTTCAGGTTCCCATCCCCATCCCGCATCTGGTCGCGGCGGCGGGCATCGTCCTGCTGGTCAGTCAGAGCGGGCTGATCTCGCGCGGTTCAGTCGCGCTGGGGCTGACGCAGACCCCGCGTGATTTTCCGGCGATGGTGTTCGACCCCGGCGGAGTGGCTATCCAGCTCACCTTCCTGTGGAAGGAAATTCCATTTATCGGCATTGTCGTGCTGGCGGTACTTCAGGGCATCGGTCCGCAGTATGAGGAAATCGCCCAGACGCTTGGCGCGAACCGCTGGCAGCGCTTTCGCTACGTGCTGCTGCCGCTGATCCTGCCGGGGCTGCTGTCCAGTTCGATCATCGTCTTTGCCTTCGTGTTCGGCAGCTACGAGATACCTCTGCTGCTGGGCGTGCGCTATCCGACCACGCTCCCGGTGCTGGCATTTCAGGACTACCAGAACCCTGACCTCGCGCTGCGCCCGCAGGCGATGGCGATGAGCATCATTCTGGCAGTAATCGCGGTCGTTTTGCTGATTGCTTACCGACGGCTGACCCGCTATGCCGTCAATGCGTAAAGAGTCCTCGATGCAAAAGCTCATTCGCTGGATCGCGGTGATCTCGATTGTTGTTGCCGTCCTCGGTCCGATCATCCCACAGATCGTCTGGTCGTTCGTCCACCGCTGGCTGTTCCCGGCGCTGCTGCCGAATCAATGGAGCCTCGAACCCTGGCAGTACGTTTTCTCGCCGTCGTCGCGCGTCGGCGAGGGCTTCGTCAACAGCCTGCTGATCGCGCTGTTCGTCTCGTTCCTGTCGATACTGGTTGCGCTACCCGCCTCACGCGCGATTGCCCTGCACGACTTTCGGGGCAAGGGCGTGATCGAGTGGCTGCTGATGGTTCCGATCATCGTGCCGGGCGTGGTGGCGACTATGGGCATCCATCAGGTATTCATCCGCCTGCACCTGACCGACACCTTCCTCGGCGTCTGCCTCATCCACCTGATCCCATGCATCCCGTACATGGTGCTGGTGATGTCGAGCGTGTTTGCCAACTACGGCACCGAACTGGAAGACACGGCGCGCAGCCTGGGGGCAAGCCCGCTGCGTGTGCTGTGGCACGTCACGCTGCCCGGCATTTTGCCGGGGCTGCTCGTCTCCACCATGTTCACGTTCCTGATCTCGTGGAGCCAGTACATCACGACCGTCCTGATCGGCGGTGGCAATATTGTCACGCTGCCGATGGTTCTGTTTCCGTTCATCAGCGGCAGCAATTACGCCAACGCCGCCGCAATCAGTCTGGTCTTTGTCGCTCCGGCGATCCTCGTGCTGATCCTGACCTCGAAGCAGCTTGGCAGAGAATCCGCCGTGATGGGAGGGTTTGGACGGCTATGACAACCGTCGTGCTCAAAGACTTGGAGCGTCGCTTTGGCGACGTGATCGCCGTCAAGAACCTGAATCTGGAAATCCAGTCGGGCGAGCTGGTCGCTTTTCTCGGTCCGTCGGGCTGCGGCAAGACAACCACCCTACGCATGGTGACCGGGTTGCTGCTGCCCACCAGCGGCGACGTGCTGTTCGACGGCAAATCGATGCTTGCCATCCCGACCGAAAAACGCGGCGCGGTGATGGTCTTTCAGAAGCACCTGCTGTTCCCGACCATGAACGTCGGCGGCAACGTCGGCTTCGGGCTGCGGATGCAGGGCGTCGACCGCAAAGAGATCGACCGGCGCGTGGCGGAAATCCTCGAACTGGTGCGTCTGCCCGGCTTCGAGAGCCGCCGCGCCCACGAGCTTTCCGGTGGTCAGCAGCAGCGCATCGCGCTGGCGCGCGCGCTGGTTGTGCGTCCTAAAGTCCTGCTGCTGGACGAGCCGCTGGCGAATCTCGACGCCAATCTGCGACTGGAAATGCGCGAACTGATCCGCAACATCCAGCGCGAGATGGGCATCACCACCGTGTTTGTCACCCACGATCAGGAAGAAGCGGTCATGCTCGCCGACCGCATCGCGCTGATGTTCGACGGCGTGCTTCAGCAGTACGACGTACCGCAGGCGTTCTACGAATGCCCGCGCTCGGTGAAGGTCGCCAACTTCTTCCGCAACGAGAACATTCTGGCGGGCACGAAGCGCGGCGGCACGGTGCAGACGGCGCTCGGCACGCTGGAGATCGATGCGGCGAAGATCACACAGCCGGACGGCGACGTGCTGGTCACGGTGCGCCCGGAGGATGTTCACCTGATCGTCGATACGAACACCAACGTGATACAGGCGAAGGTGCTGGCGCAGGTCTACATGGGCACGTACACCCAGGTGCAGCTCGACGTAGCCGGGCACAAGTGGCTGGCGCACGGTCCGACCGAATTCCAGACGCAGGTCGGCGCGATGATCCCGGTCGCGCTGCCCAGGACGCACATCTGGCTGCTGCCCGCGTCCGACGGGACGCCGTGATGGACGACAGCCGCCTGTTTCAGAAGGTCTACGGCTGCCTGCTCGGCGGAGCGATTGGCGACGCGCTCGGCGGTCCGGTCGAACACTGGACGCCGGAGGAAATTCGAGCCGCTTACGGCGACCTCGATCACTTCGTCGCCTACGACCAACCTCCCAGCCATCACGGGCACTTCGGCGAAGGCGAGCGGATCGGCGCGTACACCGACGACACACGACTCAAGCACCTGATCTGCAAGGCGATATTCAAAGCCGGAGGTAAACCCCGCGCCGGTGATCTGGCAGACGTGCTGGCGGAAGCCTATCACCACGCGCCGGACGCGATGTACCAGGGCTTCGTTGAGGAATACTACAAGAAAGCCATCTGGGGGCGTGACAAGGTGATTTTCAGCGGCGAGCCGACCAACGGCGCGATCATGGCGAACTCGCCGCTTGGCTTGATCACCGCCTGCCGCCCCGACGACGCCTACCAGCTTGGCTTCGACCTCGCCTTCTTCACCGACGGGCACGCCAAGACCGCCGCCGCCATGATGGTCGCGGCAGTCGCCGAAGCCATGCGCCCGAACCCGACGGTCGACGGCGTGATCGAGACGGCGCGGGCGGCGCACCTGCGCTTCGCCCGTCGCCGCGAGGGCGACGAGTGGCACACCACGCCCTGGCGTTATGACCCGAATATTCAGTTTCTCGACAAGGCGCTCGACATCGCCCGGCGCGAGCGCGACGTGTTCGCCATCCGCGCGCCGCTGGTCGATCTGCTGGAATGGGGACATCTGTTCTCCGAATCGGTTCATACGCTGGTGGTGGCGCTGTCGATGTTCGTCGCCGCCGACGGCGATCTGAAGCAGGCGATCATCGGCGCGGTCATGTACGGGCGCGACAAGGACAGCTACGCCAGCGTCGTCGGCGCGCTCGCCGGGGCGTTTCACGGCGTCGCTGCCATCCCGCCGGAATGGATTCAGCCGGTGATCGACGCCAACCCCGAAGTCGACATGTACGATTACGCGCGCCGCCTCACTGAGTTGGTCGCGTCGGAGTATCAGCAGATGCGCGCCAATTTGGACGATATAGGACTCTTACTCGGATAGATGAGGAACATATGCCGACGTTTCCCGTGATTCCTGAGGACAAGCTGCGCAGCATGTTGGAACCGCCGACCGCTCCCGTGCGTCTGATCATCGACACTGACGCTCACAACGAGATCGACGATCAATACGCCATCGCCTGGACGCTGCTCTCGCCCGACCAGTTGAAGCTGGAGGGCGTGCTCGCCGAGCCATACTCGCACGGGCATCACCGCGCGCCGCTGCTGCAAGCCTACGAAGCGCTCAAGGTTGATGCGAACGCTGCCCTGCCCGATGAGCAACTGCCGTACCGCCGTTCGGCGCTCAACATGCTCGCCAACGACATCGATCCCTACGGCATCGTTTACGAGAACACCGCCGAAGGCATGGAACTGAGCTATCAGGAAATCCTGAAGGTCTTCGACCTGCTCGACCAACCCGCCGACGGCAAAGTCTTTCGCGGCTCGGAAACCTACCTGACCTCGCTCGACCAGCCGCTGCGCACCCCGGCAGCCGAATTTCTGATCGAGCGCGCCTTCGCCAGCGACGAGCCGCTCTACGTCGCGTGCATCGGCTGCCTGACCAACCTTGCCTCGGCGATCCTGATGGAGCCGGAGATCATCACGCGCATCGTCGTCACGTGGACATCATCGTATCCGTCGTGCGTGACGCTCAACAACCGCCCGTCGCTTAATCTGGTGCAGGACATACTCGCCTCGAAGCTGCTGTTCGACTGCGGCGTGCCGCACGTCTACCTGCCCGGCTACTACGTCGGCGAGCAGTTGAAGCTGTCGCTGCCGGACATGGAACGCTGGGTGCGCGGCAAAGGCAAAATCGGCGACTACCTCTATCACCTGTACACCCATAACCCGATCTTCCCCATGCAGGGCATCAACGATCATTTCGGGCGCACGTGGGTGATCTGGGATTTGATCAATTTCGCCTGGATGATGAACCCGGAATGGGTTCCATCGCAGTTGGTGCGCTCGCCCATCCTGCGCGACGATCTGTACTGGGGGCACGACGCCAGCCGCCACTGGATGCGCGAAGCCTACCAGCTCGACCGCGACGGCATCTTCCGCGACTTCTTCACCAAGCTGGAGCGCGCCCCGGCATGAAAATCCGCATGGCTTATTTCCCGATTGGCTCCAGCTACTACCCGCCGATGCACGAGCCGGAGGATTGGCTGCGCGACACCGCCAACATGCAGGCTGCCGGGCTGAACATGATCCGCACCGCGGAGCTGATCACCAGTTGGGATTACATCGAGCCGCGCCGGGGCGAGCCGGAATGGGACTGGCTCGACCGCATCTTCGAGCTGGCGCAGCAGCGCGGCATCCAGATCGTGCTGGGCACGGGGTCGTGCAACCCGCCGATCTGGATGATCGAGCAGTACCCGGACTTGCAGCGCGTCTCGCGCGAGGGCATGAAGTACCCGATCAATACCGTCTGGGGCTGGGCGTGCGTCAACCACCCCGGCTTGCGCAATGAAATCACGCGCTACCTGTCGCTGCTGCTGGAACGCTACGGCGATCACCCGGCGCTCTACTGCTGGCAGATCGACAACCAGATCGGGCACGGCAACGCCTTCACCGAAGCCGAACACTCACACGCCCGGCGCTACGGCGACTGGTGCTACTGCGATCACTGCGCCCGGCTGTTTCGTGAGTACGTGCAGGCGAAATACAGCACGATTGACGCGCTCAACCGCGCCTGGGCGTGGGATCCCACCCACTACCGCTATTACGACTGGCATCAGATACAGCCGCCGCGCTCGATGCCCGCCGAATGGGGTAACAACACCGCCTGGCTGGATTACCGCGTTTTCGCCAAGCGGTCGCTCGCGGATTACATCCGCTTGCAGCACGATCAGATCAAGGCGCACGACCCGCAGCAAATCACGATGCACAACCTCTACGATACGCTGCGCCCCGACCTCGGCGCGCGCAACGAGCCGAATCACTGGGACATCGGCGGCATCACCGACATCATCGGTCACGACATCTACCCGTCGGAGAATAACTTCCGCAAAGACCCGGCGTTCTCGTCGTGGTTCTTCGACTTTGCCTACTCGGTCGCGTACCACAACGATAAGACCATGTGGGTTCCAGAGCTGGAAAGCGGACCCATCGGCGGGTTTTCCGCCGGACCGAACTTCGCCACCACCGCCCTCGACATCAAGCGCTTCAATATCGCCTGTATTGGGCATGGCGCGAAGGGCATGTTGTATCAGGGCTACCGCGACTGGAACTGCATCCCGCTGACGTGGGGCGCGCTGGTCGATTTTCACGGCGAGCCGACCGCTCGCTACCACGCCGCCGCCGAAGTCTGCCGTATCGTCAAACAGCATGAGGACTTCTTCCTCGACGCGCTGCCGCCGCAGGCGCAGGTCGCGCTCTACCACACCACCGAAAACGTGATCGCGCTCGATGGGCAGGCGAACGAGGGCTTGCTGTATAAGGCGCTGCGCGGCGCGCATTCTGCGCTCTGGGAAGCGGGCTACACCGTCCAGTTCGTCGAGCCGCGCTTCCTCGGCGGGGAGACGGCGCGCTACAAGGCGATCCTGCTGCCGTTCGTGATGCATCTGCCGCAGGAACACGCCGATAAGCTGGCGCAGTTCGTCGCCGACGGCGGCACGCTGATCGGCTTCGCCAAGCTGGGGCATCTCGACGGGCGCGGCTGGGCGTGGAACGATCGCCCCGGCGCAGGCTTGACGGCGCTGTTCGGCGCGAAGGAAACGCACATCGAAGTTTTCCGCGAGCCGCACCAGAAGATCACACTTCGGGTCGAGCCGGGCAGCCCGCTGTTCGCCGGGGTCGACTCCGCGACAGTCAACGGCTGCTGGCATCGACAGGAGTTCGCGCTCGCCGACGACGTGGAGGTGCTGGCGCGCTTCGTCGACGGCGCTCCGGCGGTCATTCGCCGCAAGCACGGCGCGGGGCAGGCGATCCTGATAGCGACTCAGCTTGACATCGCCTACTGGGAGTACCGCGACCCGGCGCTGCGCCAGTTGTTCGACAACCTGATGGCGCTCTGCGGCGTCACGAAAGACGTGATCGTGAGCGGCGCGGACGCCGAATACGTCCGGCGGCGGGTCGACGCGCATCTGCTCTCGACCGGCGACCAGTACGCGGTGCTGGTCAACAACGAGGGCGAAACGCCGGTGGACGTGACCATCACCGTCCCGGCGGTAGCCGACGCATTGACGGCGGTCGAGCTGTTTTCGGGCAAGCCGCTGGCGCTGGCGAGCGGCGCGCGGTTCGATCTGCATCTGCCCGCTGCCGACGGCGCGATGGTGATGCTGCGAGGCGGCGCATGACCATTTTCCGCTCGATCATGGACATCGGCGCGGACGAGTGGCTGGACGCGATGAAGCTCTCCGCCGATGACATCCCCGACGCGGTGATCGTCGAGGGAAGCTGGTGGCGGCAGCAGCGCACCGACTGGCGGCTCGGCTACCTGACTGACGTGCGCGAACTGGAATTCCCGGACATCTTCTGGGGGCGCTGGAAGGACAGCAAAATCGCCTTCTGCTGTGCCTACGGCGCGGCGCGCACCGTCGAGATCATCCACCTGTTCGGCGTGCTGGGGACGAAGCTGGCGATCCAGATCGGCACGTGCGGCGGCTTGCAGGCGCACCTCAAGCCGGGCGACATCATCCTGCCCGAAGTCGTCTCGTGCCGCGAAGGGATCGCCGCCTTGTACGGCGCGCCCGACGCCGTGCTCGGCTCGGCGGAATGGATCGACCGGGCGCAGGCGCTGCTGCAAGCGCGCGGGCATACGACCTATCGCGGCTTGCACATGACCTGGTCGTCGCTGTTCGCCGAAACCGCCCAGATGATGGAAGCCTGGCATCGCGCCGGGTATCTCTCGGTCGAGATGGAGACGGCGACCACCTTCGCCGTCGCCCGCCACTTCGACATGGCGGCGGTCTCGATGGTGGTGGTCTGGGATGAACTGACGCGCGGCAGGCGCTTTCTCGATCCGCTGCCGCCGGGCGGGCTGGAAGCGCTCAACCGCGCCAACCAGTCGGTGTACGAAGCCGCGCTCGCGCTGGCGGAACAGGTGTGACGATGCTGACGTTTCCCGAAAATTACGTGGATGTGCTGCCCGAAGTCCGCGATTTCCTCAGCCGCGACCTGAAGCTCTATATCGGCGGCAAATGGGTCGCAGCGGAAACGGGCGAGACTTTCGAGACGGTCGATCCGTCCAGCGGGCAGGTACTGACGCGCGTGCCTGCGGGCGGCTCGCCCGACGTGGACAAAGCGGTACGGGCGGCTCGCCAGACGTTCGACAGCGGCGCGTGGCATCTCAGGCTGACCGCTGCCGAGCGCAGCCGTTTGATCTGGCGTTTAGCCGATCTGATCGAGGCGCGCGCGCCCGTCTTCGCCCAGTTGGATTCGCTCGACAACGGCAGACCCGTCTCGGTGACCGAAACGGTGGACGCGCCGCTCTCCGCCGAGCACTTCCGCTACTACGCCGGGTGGGTCACCAAAATCGAGGGTGCGACCATTCCGGTGAGCGCGCCGGGCATGTTCAACTACACCGTGCGCGAGCCAGTCGGCGTCTGCGGGCTGATCGTCCCCTGGAATTATCCGCTGCTGATGGCGTCGTGGAAGATCGCGCCGGCGCTGGCGGCGGGCAACTGCATCATCCTCAAGCCCGCCGAGCAGACGCCGCTGAGCGCGCTGTACCTGGCGCAGTTGTTCGAGGAAGTCGGCTTCCCGCCGGGCGTGTTCAACGTGATCACGGGCTACGGCGAGACAGCGGGCGCGGCGCTGGTTGAGCACCCCGGCGTGAACAAGATCGGCTTCACCGGCAGCGTCGGCGTCGCCCGAACGATCATCCGCAGCTCGGCGGCGACGCTCAAGCGCGTCTCGCTGGAGCTGGGCGGCAAAAGCCCGAACATCATCTTCGCCGACGCCGACCTCGACAATGCCATCACCGGGGCGACCTGGGCGATCTTCGGCAACAACGGGCAGTCCTGCACGGCGGGGTCGCGCCTGTACATCCAGCGCGCGGTGTTCGACCGCATGATCGAAGGCATGGCGGACGAGACCGAGAAGATCAGGGTCGGCATGGGGATGCAGCGCGACCAGCCGCAGTTGGGTCCCATGATCAGCGCCGAGCAAATGAACACGGTCATGGGCTACATCCAGAACGGCTACGAATCGGGCGGGAGCAGCATGATCGGTGGTAAGCGTATGGGCGGCGTACTGAAAGACGGCTACTTCATCGAGCCGACGATCTTTGTGAACGTGCGCGACGACATGAAGCTCGTCCGCGAGGAAATTTTCGGACCGGTGGTGTGCGCCATGCCCTTTGACGACCCGGACGACCTGCTGCGCCGCGCCAACGACACGCCCTACGGGCTGGCGGCGGGCTTCTGGACGCGCGATCTGGCGACGGCGCACCGCTTCGCCGCGAAACTTCAGGCGGGCACGATCTGGATCAACACCTGGGGCAACACCGACGCCGCCTCACCCTTCGGCGGCTACAAGCAGAGCGGGCACGGGCGCGAAATGGGCAAAGAGGCAATGGATCTGTACAGCGAAGTCAAGAGCGTATGGGTGAAATACGAATGAAGCCGGTCACAGTTGGGAAATATCGGGCGCTGCAGCGCGCCAGCACGCCCGATGGTCATTTCACGATCCTGGCGCTCGACCACAGCGACGCGCTGAAGCGGGTGATGAACCCTGCCTCGCCGCAGACGGTCACCACCGAGCAGATGATCGCTTTCAAGCGACAGGTGGTCGCCGCGCTCGCGCCGGAAGCGTCCGGTATTCTGCTCGACCCGATCTACGGCGCGGCGCAGGCGATCAGCGGCGGCTATCTGGGCAGCGCGGGGCTGCTGGTTGAATTGGAGAAAGCCGACTATCAGCTAGAGCCGATGCCGCTGGGAGTCGAAATTCTGCCCGGCTGGAGCGTCGCCCGCATCAAGCGCATGGGCGCGGAGGGCGTCAAGCTGTTCTTCTACTACAACGCCGACGCGCCGGAACTGGCGGGAAAGCAGGATACGCTGCTGCGGCAGGTCGTCGCCGACTGCGCCGATCACGACATCCCGCTGTATGCCGAGCCGATCCTGTACCCGATTGGTGAAACCGACAGCGTCTACGTCGAGCAATACACGCGCCGCCAGATCGAGTCGGCGCGCCGGATCGACGCGCTGGGCGCGGACGTGCTCAAGCTGGAATTTCCGGTTCCCGCCGCGCGCCTGGCGGACGAGTCACTCTGCCGCGATGCCTGCGCGCAGGTGAGCGCCGCCGTCGACGCGCCCTGGGTTCTGCTGAGCGCCGGGGTCAGCTTTGATGCTTTCTGCCGCCAGGTCGAGATCGCCTGCGCAGCGGGCGCGTCCGGGTATATCGTCGGGCGCGCCGTGTGGGGCGAAGCCGCGCTGATCGCCGACGAGGGCGAGCGGCAGCGCTGGCTCGACACCGTCGGGCGCGAGCGGATGCAGCGTCTCGCGGCGTGCGCGCAAAGCGGTACGCCCTGGACGAGCCGCATCGCCTGCGAGCCGGTCTCGACCGACTGGTATCGCGGCTACCGGGAGGCGGAGGCATGACCGCTTCGCGTTTGCCCGTCGTGGTCGGCGTCGGCGTGACGCCGTTCGCGTCCGACCGCTCCGACGGCAATATCCGCGACCTCGTGACCGAGGCGGTGCTCGACTGCCTCGCCGACGCCGACGTGACCGACATCAAGGCGATCCAGCACGGGCTGGCGAGCTACGAGAGCGACCACTTCAACCGCCAGATGACGCTGGCTGCCATCCTGCAAGACCAGATCGGCTTGACGCCGATGCCGACCCTGCGCGTCGAGGGCGGCGGCGCGACCGGCGCGCTGGCGCTGCGCACCGCCTGGGCGCACATTCAAAGCGGGCTGTGCGACTCGATCCTGGTCTACGGCGGCGAGACCAACGGGCGCAGCGTCTCGTCCAAAACCGCCAACCAGTTGTTCGCGCTCTCCGCCGATTTCGACTGGGAGATGATGATCGGCGGAACGTACACCGCTTTCTACGCCGCCATGATGCGCGCCCACATGCGCGCCTACGGCACGACCGAAGCGCAGTTCGCCCACGTCGCCGTGCGCAACCGTCGCAACGCGCGCTTCAACCCCATCGCCCAGAAGCCGATGGACCTGACTATCGACGACGTGCTGGCGTCGCGCCCGGTCGCCGAGCCATACAAGCTGCTCGATTGCAGCCTGCTGAGCGACGGCGCGGCGGCGGTGCTGCTGGCGACGGAGGATTGGGCGCAAGCGCACAGCAGGAAATTCGCGCAGCGTCCGACCGTCTACTATTCAGCGACCGGGTGCGGAACCGACACGATGCGCCTCGGCGACCGCTACCCAAACCTTACCCACTTCCGGGCGAAGCAAGCCGCCGCGCAGCAGGCGTATGCGATGGCGGGCATCAGCGAGCCGCTCGAACAAATCGACGTGGCGGAGCTGTACGACAGCTACAGCGGCGTCGAGCTTCAGGCGGTCGAGGATTTGGGCTTCGTCCCGGTCGGTCAGGGCGGCGCGCGCGTCGCCGACGGCGTGTTCGATCTCGACGGGGCGCTTCCGGTCAACACCAGCGGCGGCTTGCTGGGGCGCGGCGCGCCGGTCGGCGCAACCGGGATCGTGCAGGCGATTGAGATCGCCCAGCAGTTGTGGGGCGAGGTCGATCCGCGCCGTCAGGTCGCGGGCGCGCGGCGCGGTCTCACCGACACCCACGCCGGGATCGGCACGATTGCGGTCGTCAACATATTCGAACGGCGGGACTGATGGCAGACGTGACCAGCAAAAAGGATGTACAAACCGTTCCCGATCCGCTCAAGCGCCCGGACGATCCCTGGGCGGATTTCCGGCAGATCGAGCGGTTGAATCTCGAAATGGCGCAGCGCTACACCCACAGTCTGGGCAAGTATTCGCGCTTCTTCGTCGAACTTGAGAATCAACGCTTCATGGCGACGCGCTGCCCGAACTGCGGGCGCGTCTACGCCCCGCCGCGCCCGCTCTGCCCGGACTGCACGCAGATCGCCGAATGGATCGAGCTGCCGGGCACGGGGACGGTCGAGACGTTTTCGGTGCTGCACTTCTCGCCGGGCAGCAATCCCGACGTGGAAGTGCTGGCGACCCCCTACGTGCTGGCTTACGTGCTGCTCGACGGCGCTTCGACGCTGTTTCCGCACCTGCTGGACGCGCCGCCCGAATCGGTTACGATTGGGATGCGCGTGCGCGTGCATTACGTCGATCACACCGTGTTCCACCCCATCCACCTGATGCGCTTTGTCCCACTGGAGTGATCATGTCGGTGCGCAAGAAGAAATTGATCAATCGACCCGAAAATATCCTCGCCGAGATGCTGGCGGGCTTCGCCAGCGCTTACGGCGACATCGTGCGCCTGACCGACACGGGGCTGATC
Source organism: Anaerolineae bacterium (assembly GCA_046328655.1). Taxonomy (GTDB): domain Bacteria; phylum Chloroflexota; class Anaerolineae; order Aggregatilineales; family Phototrophicaceae; genus Flexifilum. The sequence goes on from JAXLWE010000022.1 coordinate 24,531, forward strand.
GTCCGCCGCCAGCCGAAAGCGGCGGGCAAAGTCGGGCTGGTAATCGGCAACGGCAGCGGTCACGAGCCTGCCATGATCGGGCTGGTCGGCGACGGGCTGTTCGACGTGAATATCCCCGGCGAAATCTTCACCGCGCCGGGACCGGAGCGCATTATCGACGGCATCAAAGCCGCCGACCGGGGCGCGGGCGTGCTGGTGTGCGTCTCGCACCACGCGGGCGACCTGATGAACGCGGAAATGGCGCTCGAACTGTGTGAAATGGAAGGCATCGCCAACGTCGAGATGGTCGTGCTCTACGACGACATTTCCAGCGCGCCGAAAGGACGCGAGCCGGAGCGACGCGGCTCTGCCGGGCTGTTCTTCGTCTGGAAGATGCTCGGCGCGGCTGCCGAGACCGGCGCGTCGCTGGCGGAGTGCAAAACGGTCGCCGAGAAAATCCGCGACAACACCCGGACGCTCGCCGTCGCGCTGACCTCCTGCGCCCACCCAGTCACGGGCGAGACGATGTTCGAAATGCCCGACGACCAGATCGAGATCGGCATGGGCGTGCATGGCGAGGTCGGCATGGGGCGGCAGAAGCTGGTCTCCGCCGACGCGACGATTGACCTGATGCTCCCGCCGATTCTGGAAGATTTGCCTTTTCAATCCGGCGACGAGGTGCTGGTGCTGCTCAATAACAGCGGCAGCATGACGTTGATGGAACTGTTCATCCTCTACCGCCGCGTCGCCGAACGCCTCGATGCGGCGGGCGTCCGCGTTTACAGGTCGTGGATCGGCGCGTATGCCACCACGCAGGAGACGGCGGGCTTCGCGCTGTCGCTCTGCCACGTCGATGACGAACTCAAACGATTGTGGGACGCCCCGGCGAACGGCGCGTATCTCAAGATGGTTGCGCCATGACCGAGATCGGCGTTCACGAACTCGCCGGGATGATCGCGGCGATCAGCGCTGCCATCGCTGAATCGCGCGACGAACTCAACCGCCTCGATTCGGCGCTCGGCGACGGCGATCACGGCACGTCGCTGAGCGTCGCCTTCGCCGATGCCGCCGCCAAGGTCGCCGCGCTCGAACAGCCGACGCCGACCAGCATCCTGAGCGCGACCGCCCACTCGTTGATGAACCGGATGGGCGGCGCGTCGGGCGCGCTCTACGGTACGCTGTTTCTGCGCGCGGGCATGGCGGCGAAGGACAAGGCAGCACTTTCACACGACGATATGAAAACGCTCTGGCGCGCGGCGCTCGACGGCGTAATCGCGCGCGGCAAGGCTAAGCCGGGCGACAAGACCATGATCGACGCGCTTCAGCCTGCCGTCGACGCTTTCGCTGCCGCTGCGACGTTGGACGAGTCGTTCGAGCGGGCGGCAGCCGCCGCAGCCGAAGGCGCGCAGGCGACCGCCAACATGGTCGCCCAGCATGGTCGCGCCCGGTTCGTGGGCGAGCGAGCGCTCGGTCACGTCGATGCGGGTGCGCGCTCCATCGCCGTCATGTTCGCGGCGATGAACGCTTATTGGAAGGAAAATCTGCATGGCGAAGCATAAACTGCGCGTCGGGTTCGTCGGCACGTCGATTTCCAGCTACTACGCCAGCGAATATCGCCAGCGCGAGCGCGCTATCGACGGGCTGACCCGGCTGGCGCAGGAACTCGATTTCGAGCTGGTCGCCGTGAGCGACGCCGTGATGAGTGTGGAAGCCGCCGAAGCCGCCGCACGCTATCTGAAAGCGCAGAACGTCGACTTTCTGATGCTGCAAACGTCGGGGTGCAGCATGGGCGAGCAGCTTCCGCCGCTGGCGCACGCCGCCCCGCGCCTCGGCTTATGGGCGACGCCGGAGCCGGAGCGCGACGGCGACATCAAGCTGCACTCGTTCGTCTCCATGAGCCATTTCGCCAGCATCCTTAAGCGCGACCTGCGCGCCGAGAATATCCCGTTCAAGTGGTTCTACGGGCAGGTCGAGGACGACAATTTTCGGAGGCGCTTCGGCATCACCGTCCGCGCGCTGACCGCCGTCAAGAATATGGAACGCGCGCGCATCGGCTGGATCGGCGGGCTGGTGCCCGGCTTCACCAACATGCAGTTCGACGCTGATCAAATTAGGCAGCGGCTCGGCAGCACCATTGCCGCGCACACCATGACCGAGCTGGTCGAGCGCGCCAGAGCCTACGATCCGCAGCCGGTCGCGCAGGTCGTCCGCGACGTGAAAGGCGCTGCCAGCGCCATCACTGTGAGCGAGGATACAGCGTTTGACCGGGTGGCGCGGCTGTATCTGGCGATGCGCGACCTGATCCGCGAGCAGGACTATGATGCGCTGGCAGTCGCCTGCTGGTCGGAGATTCAGGAGTTGTATCGCGTCGCGCCGTGCATGGCGTATAGCTGGCTCGGCAGCGAGGATGGCATCGCCGTCGCCTGCGAGGGTGACGTGCTCGGCGCGCTGGGCATGTACCTGCTCAACAACCTGACGGCGGGTCACGGCTCATCCACCCTGCTCGACATGGCGGTACTCAACCCGGAGGCGGGAGATGTGCTGTTGTGGCACTGCGGCGTCTCGCCGCGCCACTTCGCCAACGCCGACGGCATCAAGTGGGTCGATCATGCGACGCTGGGTCGCAAGACCGACACACGCTACGGCGTGGCGGGCGATCTGGTGTTCGCGCCGCAGCCGACCACCATCACCTATTTCAGCCACGACGGGGCGACCCTGCTCGCGCTGGAGGCGAACGTGGTTCAGCGCCCGACCAAGGGATATGACGGGACGCGCGGCTGGTTCAGCGAATTCCGCCTCAATGGGATGCCGATCAGCCAGATCGATCTGGTCAACACGCTGACGGTGACCGGGCACGAGCATCATTATGCCGTCGGGCAGGGCAGCGTCGCCAGTGAGCTGCTGGAATTCGCCGCGTGGAAAGGCATCAGCACGATCAAGGCGATTCCATGCGCCGATTACGTCCAAATCGAAGGGGTGAACGTCTAGTTCTGGAGAACGTTGTCGATAAGATCAACCCGCGCCGTCGTGCAGCATGTGGGCGTAAGGATGCGGCATCCCGACGATCTCCGGCGTCGCTATAATCGCCTGCGCCGCGCGCTCGATGTCGTGGGGCACACGCCAGAACTGTGCCATCAGGTCACGCCCGTTTATTCGTAGCCGCTCGCGGGTATTTCATTTCCCGGCTGGCAGGACTCGACCTCTGATTTCCCTGTAGAAACAAAAAATCGGCTGAAACCTCAACCGATTTTCTTTCAGTTTTCGATTGATAACCCTGATGGAAACTATCTCGAACACTTTTCCCTCAAAACACTACTGATTTTCTCCACCAACTGACATCCCTCAACGTGGGTTATAAACCGATCCTAAATCTACTCCTATGGCGGTGGATTTCTCAGCGTATCTAATTTCTTTAGAAATTCCATGATTTCTTCAAGAGGTCTTTGTTGCCCATCCAGTAACCATTTCCGCCAAATTGCATAAACACCGGCTGCCATGAAAGCGGTCCAGTATTCATCGCCATCTGCCGCGTAAAATTTCCCCATTTCTTCTGTGAATATCCGCATAATGATCGGTTCGTATCCACGCTCAACTGACAAAAGTAAAAAGTCGCCAGTCGTATTAAAGAATTCCAACTGAATATTAAATTTGACCGAGTCTTGCGGATTTTGACGAAGCACGTCAAAGACAGCGGCAAGCTTTGGCTGGTAATACTCATACAGAATTTGCTCAAGTCCTTCAAAATTCCGGTAAAAAGCCATACGGCTCACACCCGCTCGTTTACAAACCTGAGAAACTGTCAGCATCGACAGCTTTTCTCTTCCCAAAAGCTGTAGCATCGCTGTTGTGATGAACTCTTTCGTATCTTTTTTGACGGCTTGCGCGTGTTCCGTCGCTGCCATTACACAATTTCCTTCACTGTCACAGATGCTTATTTCTGCGTTGACTTCGTCCTCATGCAAGTCATATACTAAACCACATGAGTTACAAGTGCAACGTCAGTTAAACGGGAAAAACGAACGTGGAAAAAGAATTGGTCCTCGTAACAGGCGGAAGCGGTTTTATCGCCGTACACATAATCGTGAAACTCTTGAATCAAGGGTATCGTGTGCGGGCAACGCTTCGTACACCTTCACGCCAGGACGAAGTCAAATCCATGCTCGCCCAGGGCGGTGTCACGGATTTTGCAGATTTGGAGTTCATTCAAGCCGATTTGACCAGTGATACGAACTGGCTGGAAGCTGCAACGGGTGCGGCTTACGTCATCCATGTGGCTTCGCCAACACCTGCCACACGACCAGATGATGGTGATGAAATGGTGAAAATGGCGGTTGACGGCGTATTGCGCGTGATGAAAGCAGCCAAGGTAGCCGGCGTGAAACGTGTCGTCCTCACGTCCGCTTCGGGTGCAGTTATTGCCGGTCATAAATCTCACCCTGAGCTTTTCACCGAGGAAGATTGGACAGACCTGTCCGGCAGTATTGACGCCTATCAGCGCTCGAAAACGATGGCGGAACACGCGGCTTGGGAGTTTTCTAAGACGGAGAACATGGAACTATCCGCCGTCAATCCGGTGGCAGTCATGGGACCGGTACTCGGCAAAGACTTTTCGCATTCCAACCAAATCGTTCGTGCGATGTTGACCGGTCAAATGCCGTTTCTCTTAAAAATTGGCTTTGACTATGTCGACGTGCGCGATGTCGCAGATTTGCATTTGCTTGCGATGACACGCCCAGAAGCCGTAGGGGAGCGCTTTCTGGCGACGACCACTGAAAATTTGACGTACAAAGAAGAAGCGGAAATTTTGCGGCGATCCCTGGGCGACGCAGCAGGCAAAGTCCCCACTACAGAAATGCCGGATTTCATCGTGAGATTTCTGGCATTGTTCATGAAGGATTTGCGTATGCCCGCAACATTTTTAGGGCAAAACACTGCGTGCAGTAATGCTAAAGCCAAAAAATTGCTTGGCTGGCAGCCAAGATCAGCAGAAGAAGCAATTGTCGCAACTGCGAAAAGCATGGTTGAATTCGGGTTGGTCTAAGAGTATTGCCGACAGCGACACTGAGCGTACAGAGCGCGTCCGCGAGGCGCAAAAGCATGACGCGGATTGGTTCCAGATGGGACTCGAATCCTCATCCCACTCACAAACAAAAATCGGCTGACACTTCAGCCGATTTTTCTTTCGAGGCTTGCTTGATAGGGCTGGTGGGACTCGAACCCACAAGCTCTTCCGAGCGGATGATTTTAAGTCATCTGTGTCTGCCATTTCACCACAGCCCCGTGAGTGACGCGCTTCTGGCAACCATCGTCACTCAAAGCGTAGTGTAGCAGTAACGTATTTCAGCGTCAACTACGCTCGCGGCGGCTCGTCGCTCAGGGTGTCGAGCATCCACGTGAGCGCGGCGCTGGCGCTGGCATCCTTGATCGCCGCGCGGTCGCCCTGCCAGATGTGCCGCCGCACCTGCGGGGGTTTTCCCGGCTGCATCAGCCCGATGTAGGTCAAGCCGACCGGCTTGTCTGGCGTCCCGCCGCCCGGTCCGGCGATCCCGGTGATGCTGACGGCGAGGTCGGTGTCGAATAGCGCGCGCACGCCCTCGACCATCTCCGCCGCCGTCTGCTCGCTGACCGCGCCATAGGCGATCAGCGTCGCCTCGCGCACGCCGATCAGCTTCTGCTTGGCTTCGTTCGAATACGTCACCACACCGCCGAGCACATATGCCGAGCTGCCCGCGATGTTGGTCAGCCGGTGCAGCACCAGCCCGCCGGTGCACGATTCCGCCGCGCAGACCGTCCAGCCGCGCGCCTTCAACTGCTCGCCAACTCTCGCTTCCAGTGATTGATCCATGACCATCCTCTCCCCGACTTAAATCCTATCCCAGCAGGGCGATTCCGCTAATGTGCAAAGGTAGGGATAGGGTTATAATGTGGGATAACAGCCTGACTCTATGGGATAATGAGGGATATTTAGCCGCATGGGGTACTGGGGTTGGCGTCCACTGATATGTGGGCTATTTATCAGCACCTGGGTGGCGGGATGCAATATCGCCACCGACAATACGTCCCCCAGCGCGGCGCCAAGTGCGTATCCCAATGTGACTCTCACCGTCGGGCGATTACCAACGGCGCGGGTGTCCGCCGCACCCACGCGCGCCGCGCCTGGCCCGGCTGAATCCCCTGCGCCCGCGTCCAGCCCAACCGCCGCCCAGTATACTGTTCAATCCGGCGACACCTGGGCGGGAATCGCCGACCGTTTCGACCTCGATCCCGAATCGCTCCAGAGCGCCAACCCTGAGGTCGCCACCCTCACCCCCGGTCAAATCCTGTCGATCCCCGCGCCGACGCCCCTCCCGCTCCTGGTCTACCCGCCCACCTGTTACCAGAACCGTCCCAACAACCTGCTCTGCCTGGGCAGGATCGACAATCCGCTCGATTTCCCGGTCGAGAGCGTCGCCATCGAGGTGCGGCTGATCGAGGAAGACGGCTCAGTCTTTCTGAGCGAGCGCTCGACCATTGAGCAGGCGAGCATCCCGTCGGGCAGCTTCGCGCCGTATCAGGCGACCTTTGAAGCCAACGCGGGCGATTTCTCCAGCGCCGATGCCAGCCTGATCAGCGTGACGCGCAGCGCGGAAGATCGTTTCGTCGTGCTGGTGATCGAAGACGTGAAAGGCGAAACGCTCGGCGGGCGTGTGATCGTCAGCGCCACCGTGTACAACCCCGGTCCGCAGAATGCCGAAATTGTACGCGTGTTCGTCACGCTGCTGGACGGCTCCGAGCGCGTCGCGGGCTACCGCGTCGTCACCTTCGACGGCGGCATCACGCTCGACGCGGGCGCGCGCCTGCCGCTGAGCATCGATCTGGCGTCGCAGGCGCTCGAAGTCACCCCCGATTATTCGCTGTACGTCGAAGCCCGCCCCGTCGAGCAGTGACGCCGTAGGGCAACCGTCGCTGGACTCGCGCCCATGCCGCCGCTATAGTAGACGCCGACGAAGGGATAGGGTCGAGATGCAGTGATGGCTTGTATCCGAACATACTTCCCGCGACGCATTATCCAGCGCGTGCTCCTCAGCCTCGTCGTGCTGGCGCTGACGGCGTGCGGCGGAATCTCCGGCGGGGGCGAAGGCGGCGCGGCGATTATCCAGATCGCCCGCTCGCCTGCCGACACGGTGCGCGCCTTCCTCGATGCCTGGAATCACCTCGATTATCAGGGCATGTACGCCCAGTTGAGCACCCAGAGTCAGGGCTTGTATACCTACTCCGTGTTCCAGGCGATCTATAGCGAAGCCGACAAGACACTCGGCACGAAGGGCGTCACCTACACCATCCACGACACCCATGAGCAGGGCGACACGGTCGCGGTCGATTACGACGCCGCCATCCAGTCGAGCAGCTTCGGCTCGGTCGCGGACGACGGACGGGTGATGCGGCTGGTGCGCGCGCCGGATGATACCTGGCGCGTCGCCTGGTCGACGATGGACATCATCAACGGCTACGCTACCGGCACGCGCCTGACGGTCGCCTCGCAGCGCCCGCCGCGCGGCAATATCTACGACCGCAGCGACCAGTTGATGGTCGAGCAGGACGGCGATGTGGTCGAGCTGTACGTCGCCCGCCAGGACATGCCCGACGAGGGGCGCTGCATCGACACGCTGTCGGTGCTGCTGCGTGAGACCCGCGCCGACCTGACCGCGCTGCTGGATCGCTACAATCCCGAAACGGTCGTGCCGGTCGGCGACATCGACTCGGACATCTACGCCGCCCGCCAGAGCGAGCTGGACAACAACTGCGCCGCCCGCACCAACACCCGGACGACGCGCCGCTACGTCGGGCACGGCATCGCCACCCACCTGATCGGCTACATCGGCAGCATCCCGTCGGAAGAATTGCAGACCTATCTCGACAACGGCTATGAGCAGGGCGACCTGATCGGTCTGGCGGGCGTCGAGCGGCAGTACGAGGAATCACTCGCCGGAAAATCCCAGCGCGTGCTGCGCGTGGTCGAGCCGGGCGGCATGACCGTGCGCGAGCTGGCAGGCTCGTCGGGCGAGCCTGCGCAGGACGTGAAGCTGACGCTCGACCTGAACCTGCAGTGGGCGACCGCGCAGGCGCTCTCCGACGCTTACAACGCGGCGTCCGGCAACTGGGCGTCGCCGGAACACTCGCCGGGCGGCGCGGCGGTCGTCATCGATGTGAACACCGGCGCGGTGCTGGCGCTCGCCAGCTATCCGACCTTCGACCCCGGCATTTTCAACGGCAACGACACGCCGATCTTTCAGGTGGGCGACTACATTGCCCGGCTGCGCAACGATCCGCGCAGCCCGTTCACCAACCGGGCGACGCAGGAGCAGTATTTCCCCGGCTCGACCTTCAAGATCGTCACGCTGGCGGCGACCGCCGAGGAAGGCGTCTTTAAGCCCGACCAGACCTTCGACTGTCTGATGGAGTGGCATGGTCAGGAATTCGGCGACAGCTTCCCCGTGCGCTACGACTGGCGCTATCTCGAAGTCGAGGATGCTCACTTCGACACCGGAACCGTCACCATGTCGCAGGCGCTGACCGCCTCGTGCAACCCGTTCTTCTACCAGATGGGCGCGACCCTGTTCAACCAGCGCGGCGCGGCGACGCTGGAGAATTACGCCCGCCAGATGGGATTGGGCGCGCAGACCGGGCTGTCGCCGCTGGTCACCGAAGCGCGCGGCAATCTGCCCACCCTGCGCTCGCCCGACGAAGCGATCTCGGCGGCGGTCGGGCAGTTGGATACGCAGGTGACGGTCATCCAGATGGCGCGCATGGTCGCGGGCATCGCCAATGGCGGCACGCTGTACAAGCCCTACGTCGTGCGTGAAGTCAGCGCGCCCGGCGCGAACCCGTCGTTTCTCGCCCAGCCGGAAGCGGTCGGCGACATGGGCTTGAGCGACGAGACGCTCGACATCGTGCGCGAAGGCATGTGCGCCGTCACCCGCTCGGACGTGGTCGGGCAGTCGACCGGCAAGCCGCTCGGCACGGCGTGGTTCGTGTTTGACGAGCCGCAGCCCGAAGGCACGGGCGTCGCGCCGTACAGCGTGTGCGGCAAGACCGGCACGGCGCAGACGGCGCGCATAGAGCCTTATGGCTGGTTCGTCGCTTACGCGCCCGCCGACAACCCGGAGATCGCTATCGCTGTGACCATCGAGTACGGGCGGGAAGGCTCGGAGACTGCCGCGCCTATCGCCCGCCGCATCCTCGACGCCTATTTCAACGCGCCGCAAGCGCCCTGGCCCTACTGGTGGACGCAGCTTCCGTACATCAACCTGAACATTCCTGAAGGCAGCACGGGCGGGTAAAAGAGCGAGATCAGTCGTCCGCACGCCAGCCGATCAGGTCGCCGCTGTGGTAGCCGACGACATAGCGCCCCCACGTCTGCAAGTCGAAGATTTGGATGCCGTCGTCGCGCCGGGAAGTGAGCAGCGCGAATTGCGTCCCGTCTGGCGACCATGCCACCGAGCGCACCCGATTTGAAGGAACGCAGGTGTCGATGATCTGCTGACGTTCCATGTCAGCAATGTACAGACGATCCAGCGCAAAAAGCAGGTAACGTGCATCCGTTGACCACTTCAGCAAATCGGGGTTCGGCTGTGGTTCAGGGGGCACATCAAATAACGAGTCCGTGATATTTCCCGCGAGATCGAAAACGACCAACTGCTCTGCCCGATATTCGTTTTCGACTCTCGTATAGGCAGCAAAAGCCTGCGAGTCGGGACGCCATACGCCACCGTTCCAGAGCGCGAGTTGAATATCATAATCCCCTCGGCTTAATGTCCAGTATCCACCATAACCCCAATTGGAATGGAGTTCAGCGCTCGCATCCGGGGCAAGATAAACAATTTCGTATATCAAATCGAGAGGGGAATGCCATTCTGCAACCGCTTGAGTCATTGGATTAATCACAAACCAGCCTCCCCCTTGTCCTTCACCTCTTTCATAAAGTAGATGCTGATTGTCGAGCCAGTACAACCCAAAACCGTACAGGCGACTGACGGTTCCAAACCACCCTTTCCAGGGAATGATGTGTTTCTCACCAGTTCGTGTGTCGTAAATTTGAATGGTTTCCGTTTCCCAGGTGACGACATTATTGAAATTACTGTAAAAGCCCATACCCGTGATCACTGCGTACCAACGTCCATCGGGTGAAAGTTGTCCGCTGTGGGGAATAGAAGTGTAAGGAATAGAGCCGGAAAACACCACAATGCGCGGCGTCTCCCACCCTTGGTGGAAAGCGTGCAGCCGTCCCTCACTCGTCATCAGCAGCGTGCCGTCGAACGACCAGTCATCCGGTGGCTGGGTGGCGTCTCCGAAACAGCGTTCAGTAATCGTCCAGGTGTTGTCGTCGGCGTGGGCGAAATATCCGATTGAAATCATGAGGGTGAGTATAAGCAGGAGAGGGCGGAGGCGGCACATCGTTCGTATCCTTATTGATCGACTTATCTGCATCATAGTGCCAAAAACCGTCGTCTGCTCAACCCAATCTGTTCATTTGTCCTACGGCTTACTACAATCATTGTGGAGTGTTGGATACGCTTATCGCAATTGAAAGAATGGAGCATCGAGGTCGTGGAGATTGTCCGCTGCGCCGCCTGCGACGGTTACGGGTGGCTGGATGACGATGACGAGGGCGAGATCGAGTGCCGCTGGTGCGGTGGCATCGGCTACGTCTACCGCGACGAGCGCGGCGTCGACCGCCGTATCCCGGAGAGCGACTACGAGCGCCAGGCTGAACGGCTCGAACAGCTTGAGCTGGAGCGCCTGCGCGAGATCGGCTATACGGGTGCGGCGAAGAAGCCCTGGGAGCAGGCGATTCGCGGCGCGAAAGCCGCGCGCATGAAGCCGCCCGACACGGATAATCCGTAGGGGCGCAGCGTGCTGTGCCCGTTCGTACCAAACAAAAACGCCGGTCATGCGACCGGCGTTTCGCTGAGCGGGCGAGGAGATTCGAACTCCCGACATCTTCCTTGGCAAGGAAGCATTCTACCACTGAATTACACCCGCACGTACCAGATAGTATAGCGCTTCTGACGGGCTTTGACAAGGGTCTCGAATCGGCTTCGCGCCCATTTCACGGCACGTCCGCCAGCGCCGCGATGATCGGCGCGGCGTGCGCGTCGGCGAGGTCGGGCAGGCGGAGATGCGCCCTGCCCACCGCCGCCGCCCCGATGCCGATCACCCGGAAGCCGCCCGCCAGCGCCGCCGTGACGCCCGCTTCGCTGTCCTCGAAGATCAGCGCCTGCGACGGCGGCACGCCCAGCCGCCCTGCCGTCCAGATGAACACGTCGGGCGCGGGCTTGTTGTTGGCGACGCTGTTGGCGTCGGCGATGGCGTCGAACCGCTCGGCGATTTGCAGCCGTTCCAGCACGACGTGGACGTTGCGGCTCGCCGAAGCGATCCCCGTCCTGATCCCGGCGGCGCGCGCTTCGTCCAGCAGATTGACCACGCCGGGCAGGACGCTCGCCGGGGTGAACTCGCTCAGGCAGGCGAGGAAATACTCGTTCTTGCGCGTCATCCACGCCAGCGCCGTCGCCTCGTCAACCGGGCGACCCCTGAGCAGCCGCGCCAGGCTTTCGCGGCGGCTGACGCCGCGCAGCGCCTCGTTGTCCTGACGATTGAAGGGGATGCCTTCCTCGTCGGCGAGGCGCTGCCACGAGCGATAGTGCAGCTCGGCGGTGTCGGCGATCACGCCGTCGAAGTCGAAGATGAAGGCGCGGATGTCGAGCGGCATGTGAAATTCCTCAACCGGTGCGTATTCCTCGCGCAGCAGCGAATACTGTACCACGTCAACGAACGCGCCGTCCTTGATCTCGCGCTGCCGCCACACGCCTTCCCGCGTGAAGCCGACTTTCTCCATCACTCGCCCGGAGGCGTCGTTCCCGGCATTGTGCCTGCCCTCGATGCGGTTGAGGCTCATGCGCCGGAAGCCGAAATCGACCAGCGCCAGCAGCGTTTCGGTGGCGTACCCCGCGCCCCAGTATGCCCGCCCGATGTGGTAGCCGACTTCCATCGTGCGCAGTTCGCGCTTCCAGAAATGCAGCCCGCCCGTGCCGATCATGCGGTTTGCCGCCTTCAGCACGATACCCCAGCGGATGCTGTCCTGCTGCCGGAAGGCGTTCGCCATCCAGCCGATGAAGCCGAGCGTATCGTCGATGCTGGTGTGCGTGCTGAAGGTGATGAAGCGCGTCATTTCCGGGTCGCGGTAAAGCTCGAACAACGCGGGCGCGTCGGCTTCGGTCGTCTCGCGCAGGATCAGGCGCTCGGTTTCCAGCGTGGGAAAGGTCGAGAAATCGAAAGCCTCAGCCATGATGCGAGTCATCTCCCCAGACGCTGAATCAGTCCGCGACCGCTTCGGCTGGCTCGCCCTGTCCGAGCAGCCGCCGGTACGTCGCCTGAAAGGTCAGCGCGTCGGCGGTGTGGAACGGCATCGGCGCTTCGACGCCGACCGTCCCGCCCACCTTGAAATCGACGAATGCCTGCAACAGTTCGCGGTAGTGCAGGTCGGCTTCGTTCAGCGGCAGATGCTCCTTCTCGCCTTTCGGTCCGTAGGCGATGCCGCTCATGTGGAAGTGCAGCTTGCCCATGCCTTCCTCGCCCAGCCCGGCTTTCACGCGGCTGAGCGCGCCGGCGAACTCGGCGTAGCTGTTGAACGAGCCGTCGCCCGTGCGGGCGTGCAGGTGCGCCCAGTCGATGCACGGCAGCACGCCCGGCACTTCTTTGCTGAGCTGTACCACCTCGTCGAGCGTGCCAAACATGGCGGATTTGCCCATCGTCTCCGGGCGCAGGTTCACGGCGACGCCTTCTTCGCGCAGGATGCCCGTGATCTCGATCAGCTTCTGCTTGGCGCGCTCGTAGACCTGCTCCGGCGGTTGGCTGTGATAGCTGCCGGGGTGGAACACGATGTCGCGCGCCCCGGCGAGGAAGCCCGCCCGCGCCGCCGCCAGCAGCCGGGCGTCGCTCTTTTCCATCAATTCCGCCGTCTGGCTGTTCAGGTTGATGAAGTACGGCGCGTGGATGCTCAGCGTGATGTCGCACGCCTGTGCCGTCGCCTTGATCTGCGCGCAGGTTTCGGCGCTCACGCGCACGCTCTGCACCCAGGCGATTTCGAGATGTTCCAGCCCAAGCTCGCGGATGTGCTTGATCGCGGCGGGCGTGCCGCTCTCGCGCGTCGTCTGCGGCGAGCCGACCGTGCCGAAGCGCAGCCGTTCTTCCGGGTTTTTATCCAAGAGGCGTCTCCTTGTATTTGCCGCGATCTGTTCAAGTTGGCAGTAGAATACCATTTAGCGCAGGCGCTGGCGCGGAAAGTTAGTCTTTTAGATTGGACTTTTAACTTTCGACTTACGTATTGTGGGTATAGAGGCGCAGCCCGCCTCTATGGTATCTGAAAATGCCGAGGATGACCTCATGCTGACCCATCTCGCCCTGTTTCGCCAGCGCTCGCTGGTGATCGCCATCGTCGCCTTTCTGGTGGTGCTGGTGCTGTGGAACATTCCGCAGTTGGACTTCATCCTGTATCCCGTTCGCCTGTTTGTGACCTTCGTCCACGAGGCGGGGCACGGCTTGGCGGCGATCCTCACCGGCGGGCATTTCGAGAATTTCCGCGTCGACCCAAACACGGCGGGCGTGGCGCTGACGAGCGGCGGCGCGCGGTGGCTGGTGCTGCCAGCGGGGTATCTCGGCGCGGCGCTGTTCGGCGCGCTGCTGTTCTACATCACCAACACCGTGCCCTACCCGCGCACCATCTCGCTGATACTGGCGATCCTGGTCGCGGTCATCACCGTTCTGTTCACCGATCTATTGTCGACGGCGTTTCTGGTCGGGTTAGGGAGCGCGCTGGTGCTGCTGGCGCTGTGGCGCTATGCCGACCGCAGCGTCAACCTGCTGGTGCTGGACGCGCTGGCGATCCTCACCGGGCTGAACGTCGTCCTCGACCTGGTGGCGCTGATCAGCCACAGCAACGCGGCGATGGGGGAAGTCCTCAACGACGCGGCGGCATTCTCGCGCGACGTAGCGCCGATCCTGCCGCCGGTCGTCTGGGCAGTTGTGTGGACGATTATCGCGGTGCTGATGCTCGGCGCGGCGGTCTACTTCAGCCACATCCGGCGGCGACGGATTCTATAGCCGGTCGCGGGTTTGCAGAAAGACGGCGCGCTTCAGGCTGGGCAGGGTGTAGTCGAAGCCGCACGACTGGAAGAAGGCGTCCGACGCGGTGATCGCCATGACTTCGAGGATATTCTGCTCGCGCGCCCGCTCGACGCAGGCTTCGACCAGCTTGCGCCCGACGCCCTGTCCCTGCGCGTCCACCGAGACCGCCAGGCTGCGGATTTCCGCCAGCTTGCGCGAGTAAATTTCGAGCGCGGCGCAGCCAAGGATGTTTCCATCGTCGTCGACGGCGACGAAGAAGTTGGGCAGCAGCTCCTCGAACTCGTCGTAGGTGCGCTCCAGCAGGCTGCCCTCGTCGACAAACGGCTTGATCAGCTCAGCGATTGCCTCGATGTCGTCGGGCGCTGCGCTGCGGATATTTACGTTGATGTGGATATTCGTCGCCATAGAAACAAGTTGCCAATCTGCGAATCGCGCTCGTAAATGTATTCTAGTCAATTATTCCGTTCTGTATAGCCTTGAAGCAGCGAGATTGACCGCCTCGCGGCTCGCCCGAACAACGCGGCGTCCCATGCCCGTTGCTCGTTTACTTCTCCGGCACCAGCCCCTGTTCATCCAGCCACGCATTGACCGTCTCCGCCATCACCAGGTTGCCGTGCGGATTCAGGTGCATGTCGTCGGCATAATACAGCGCCTCGTTCTGCGCCGCGTGTTCCTGAAAAGCGGGCAGCAAGTCCAGACAGATCAGGTTGAGGTCGCCGCACAGGCTCAGCATCGCCGCGCGCGCGCTGCTCAGCGTGTGGATGGCGGACTCGCCCATGTACGGCGTGGTGAGGGCGGAATACACTTCCTCGCGCGTCGGGATGATCACCACGACCAGCCTGCCATCCCATTCCTGAACGAGCGCCTGCGCCTTCTCGAACGCCTCGCGGGAGAGTTCCAGACCCTTCTGGTTGCGCGCCCGGCTCATGTCCAGCGCCTCCTGCTCGTACAGCGCGCCGAAATCCAGCACGTTGCCGCCGTAGGTCACCTGATAGGGCTTGACGAACAGGCGCTCGTTTTCCGGCAGCCCGCGCCACTGACCCGTCAGCGCCATTTCCAGCACGGCGACCGCTGCCGAATGAGTCCGCAGCCAGCCGAGCAGCGAATTATCCGTCGGCAGCGGCGGCAGGTCTTTGTCATCGGGCATTTCGGCGATTTCATGGCGATACACCGCCAGCCCGTAATCGTCATTGAAGTCGTTGCCGAAGAACTGCCAGATAGTCAGCGGCGGCGTGAGCGGCTTGCCGAAATCTTGCAGAATCCGCTCGTGGCTGGTCGAGCCGGTCACGGGCTGGCTCAGGTTGACCATGCCCATGCCGCTGTCTTGTTCGAGGATCGTCACCCAGCAGTCTGCCAGCTCGGTGAAGCACATGCCAAACGAGTCGCCCACGACCACCGCGTCCACGAAATAATCCACCGGGCGCGTGCGAAAGCCGATCCCGCCGCCCGCCCACAGCTCGACGGTCGAAAGGTGGAAGCTGACCGTCGGGCTGCCGAATTGCAGTACGTTGTCGAGACCCGGCTTGAGGGCGTAATAGTGGTCGATGTTCTCCTGCCACCCCGGAGTCCAGTCCTGCGTGAACGGTCTGCCGGACACCACCCAGCGCGCGGTGACGCCCAGGTTGCCCGGCAGGACAGGCGCAGCCAGCCGCAAGCCGCCTTCCAGCAGCACGCCGATGATCACGACCCAGACGACAACGACCGCCAGCCAGCGAAAGCGTTTCACGCGCCCCCCTACAGCCACCCGGCGATGCGCGCGAGCAGATAGGCGATGCCGAGCGACAGCCCCAGCAGCACCCACGCCAGCGCTCGACCGCTGTCCTGCGCCGGGTTGATTTCCTGCTCGGTGATCGTGACTTCGCCCAGCAGGTCGACGTAGAAGTCGACGTTGATGCGCCCGCGCGTGACCCGCGCCATGTAATCGTGCCCGGTGATCCACTGCCAGCCGCTCGACTCGTCGCGCCAGTCGTCGCCCAGCCGCTCGCGCATCGCCCGGTCGAGGATTTCCCGCGCCTGCTCCGGCGGGATCGGTTCTATCGGGTCGCTCATAGCCCTAGCTCGCAATGGCGAATTCCGCCGAAAGCGGTCCGATCAGCCCGCTGGCGTCGACCGCCGCAATTGACAGCGACTCATAGTACGCCGAGGTGAACTTGTCCCACGTCGTACTGATGTCGGAGATCGGAAAATACTGATTATACGCCAGCGAACCGGGTCGGCGCAGCGCCACGATGTAGCCAATCGCGCCGGGGACGCGCTCCCATACCAGCGTGCGCTGACCGTTGGCAGCCGGGCGCAGGCTGATGTTCTGCGGCGGCGGCGGTCCGTCGGCGAGGGCGGTCATGCAGGCGAGGATCGTCTTGGTGGCGTCCACCAGATAGCCCGCCTGAATATCCTCAATCGTGTCGCGGTCGCTGTGCTGGCGGCTGACATCCTCCAGCGCTTCGGTGAAGCGCACCGACGGGTAGCCCGCGTCGCTGAACGACATATGATCGCTGTAGCGCCCGGCGCGGTCGACGCCGTCCTGCACGATGATCTTCATGTTGGGGGCGAGCCGCGCCGCGATCAGGTTGAGCGAGCGCGCCAACTGGCGTGATGGCGATGCGTTGGGGTCTGCCGAAAACAGGCGGATTTCGTCGTCGTTCACGTCGCCGTCGGGTCCGGTACTGCTGCCGATGATGTCCATGTTGAGCATGGCGGTCACGTCGAAATTGCTGCCCTCGGCGCTCAGGTAGCCTTCGACGAACGCCTTGCTGCCCGCCCGCTGGATTTCTTCCGCCGAAAACGCGATGAATATGACCGTCGCCCGGTGCGGGCGCTGGCTCATGATCCGCGCGACCTCCAGCAGCGCCGCCATGCCGGAGGCGTCGTCGTTCGCGCCAGGGGCGAATGCGCTGCTGTCGTCGAAACTGTACGAGATGCTGTCGTAATGCGCGCCGAGGATGATCACGCCGCCGCCCACGTCCGTCCCCGACAGGATGCCGATGATGTTCCTGCCCGTGCTCTGGACATCGTTCCAGGTGATCGGGAATTCCTGCGTCTGCACCAGGAAGCTGCCCTGATACGACTGATCGCGGATGCGGTTGAACTGGTTGAGGACGTAGTTCGCCGCCGCGTCGATGCCTTCGCTGGTCGAGCCGGGGAACGATCCGACGCGCCGCGTGCGCATCCCCACCAGCGAGTCAATCGTCTCGAACATCCGGTCAGCGTCGACCAGATTGAGCAGGCTGAGCATCGACGCATCCGGCTGGACGACGGCGGGCGCAACCTGCGTCGCTTCACTGGGGAACTCGTCGGGTGCGAGCGTGGCGTAGCCAATCGTCGGGGGCGGCGTCGAAGTCGGGCGCGGCACAAGCGTCGGCGGCGCTGGCTGTTCCGTCAGGTTACATGCCAGCAGCACGAGCATAAACCAGAGGAGCAGCAGCGGAGGAATGGCGTTGGTTCGTTTTATCATCGCCCGAAATTCTACCACAGTCTACCGATTCGGCGGGCAATCGTTGGCGAAGCGTGCGTGACTGCCGGGGCGGTGATAAAATGGTTTGAAATGAACCGTGACCGAGGAGACGTTTCCATGCCCCGATGGTCTACTTTTAGCGCCTTTCTGGACGATGCCCTGTCGGTGGATGACAGCGAGCGGCAGGCGCTGGTCGACGCGCTGCTCGCCGAGCGCCCGCAGTGGCCCTGGGTGGAAATGGCGCAGGCGACCTTCATCTACACCGCGCCGGGAGCAACCAGCGTCGCGCTCAACCTCGATACGATTCCCAGCGACCCGCCCTTCGCGCCCATGACCTGGCTCGAAGGCACAACCCTGTGGTACGTCGCCTATCCCTTCGCGCCGGACGACCTGCTCGACTACCTGCTGGCGGTCGACGACCCGCTGACGCCGCTGGCGGAGGAGACCAACATCGTCGGGCGCGTCGCTTCCCACTGGAAACCCGATGCCCTGAACCCGCTGCGCATGTCCGCCGCCCAGATGAACGTCTCGGTACTGCAAATGCCGCACGCCCGCCCGTTCCCGGACTGGTCGGCGATGCGCGCCGTGCCGCGCGGGCGCGTGTTCGAGCACCTGGTCGACAGCGACAGCATGAATTATCGCGGGCGCAGGCTGTGGGTTTACACGCCGCCCGGCTACGAAGGATCGGGCATGGTCTACCCGCTGCTGCTCATGCAGGACGGGCAGTGGGCGATTGGTCCGCTTCAGCTGCCGAACATCGCCGACGCGCTGATCAAGCACCGCCGGATGCAGCCCGCCGTCATCGCTATGATCCAGAGCGGCTCGCAGGAGGAGCGCAACCGCGAATACATCAGCAACGACCTGTACTACACGTTCCTGCTCTCCGAGCTGATGCCGTTCGTCCAGACCCAGTACCGCATCGACTCGAACCGCGTCGCCGTCGGCGGCGTGGCGGTCGGCGCGGTGGCAGCGGCGCACGCCGCGCTCAGGAATCCGGCGGTGTTCAGCCGCCTGCTGATGATCTCACCGCCGCTGGGCAAGGGCGAGTATCAGGACGAGCTGCGCGAATACAGCAAGCGCTTCGCCGGGGCGGAAATGCTCCCCCGGCGCATCTTCCAGTCGGTCGGGCGCTACGAAGCCAAAGCCCGCTTCCACAAGCCCGCCCACG
This sequence comes from Anaerolineae bacterium, assembly GCA_046328655.1. Lineage (GTDB taxonomy): Bacteria > Chloroflexota > Anaerolineae > Aggregatilineales > Phototrophicaceae > Flexifilum. Next base: position 43,292 of record JAXLWE010000022.1, read on the forward strand.
CGCTCAAGATGATCCTCGACGGCTTTACGGCGGTCGACTACCGTTTTGTCGAAACCGGCAGCGGGCACGGCTTGGTCGGTTTTCGCAGCATCCTGCCGGAAGCGCTGGCATGGACGTTTCCGCTGTAACGCCCCGGTGATGCCCGTTTGTCGCGCCGCCTGCTGATTCTGCTGCTGCCCGCGCTGGCGCTGGTCGTCTGGCTGGTCGCGGCGCAGCTTCCGCGCTGGACTGCGCCCGTGCCCGGCTGGTTCGCGCCGGGTACGCCGGGTGTGTGTGCGGCGGTGCGCTCGCTGGCGCTCTACGACGCGCGCCGCGTCGACCCCGCTAGCGGTCTCGGACGCGAGGCAGCGCAGTCTGCCGCCGAACAGGTCGCCGCTGATCATTACGACGCCGCGCCGCTCGGCGTGAGCGAGCCGCTGGCGGTCGAGGCGAGCTTGCCGGGCGCCGCGCCGCGTCTACTCGGTCGTGACGGTGCGGCTGAGCGACGCCGTGCCCGAAAAAGCCGCCGTGATCTATCTGGACGCCGCCACCGGCGAGCCGCGCGCCCTGATCACCGCCACCGACGACCCGGCGGCGACCTGTGACTTCGACGTGCGCGCGGCGCTGCTGGCGGCGGTCAAGTCGCCGCCGCTGATTCTGCTGGTCGCCTACGTCGTGCTGGTCGCTGGCGTGGCGCTCGTGCGCCGGGCTGCAAAGGGGAAACTGCGATGACGAACCTGTTTTTGGGCGAGCGCGTCCGCCTGACCGCCCTGCGCCCGGACGACGCGCAGACATTGGCGCGCTGGTATGAGGACGGCGAGTTCTCCCGGCTGTTCGACGCCAGCCCCGCCTATCCCAAGACCGAAAGCTCGCTGATCAAATGGATGGAGACCACCGACCGCGACCGCGACGCCGTCGCGCTGGGCATCCGCTCGCTCTACAGCGACGAGTTGATCGGCTACGTGGACATTGACGGCATCCAGTGGACGCACCGCTGCGGCTGGCTGGCGATTGGCATCGGCAACCCGGCGAACCGCCGCCAGGGTTACGGAACCGAGGCGATGCGGCTGGTGCTGGGCTTCGCCTTCAACGAGCTGAACCTGCACCGCCTCCAGCTTTCGGTGTTCGCCTACAACGAGGCGGCGATCCGGCTGTACGAGAAGCTCGGCTTCACCCGCGAGGGCGCGTTCCGCGAATACCTGCTGCGCGACGGCAAGCGCTGCGATATGCTGCTCTACGGCTTGCTCGCCAGTGAATGGGCAGCGCGCCAGCCCGCCGAATAAATCCGCGTTTGGCTCCAATTTACGGGTAATGGGAAGGGTCTTACTGTGGGCGTCGTCTGGGGACTGATCGCGGCGATAGGTTACGGTTCGGGGGATTTCTTCGCGCGCGCCGTGAGCGTCCGGCTGACACCCTACCACGCGCTGTTCTACATCCACCTGCTGAGCGGCGTGCTGCTCGCCGTCGTCCTCGCGCTGACCGGGATTCCGGCGACGGCGACCATCGGCGCGCTGGCATTGTCGGTGGTGCTCGGCGTGATCAACACGCTGGCGACGCTGCTGCTCTACCGCGCTCTCTCGATTGGCAAAATCTCGATTGTCTCGCCGGTCGTGTCGACCTTCGGCGGCGTCTCGCTGGTGCTGGCGCTGCTGGCGGGGGATGCCATCTCGCCCGGCGGCGTGTTCAGCCTCGTGTTGATGCTGGCGGGCATCGTGATCGTGTCGATGATCCGCGCTGACGCCCCGGACGATGCCCCTGACGCTCACCTGCGCGGGCTGCCCGAAGCGGTGATCACGGCGCTGGTGCTCGGCTTCAACTTCTGGGCGATGCAGTTCGTGGTCGTGCCGCTCGGCGCGTACCTGCCGACGCTCGTCGGGCGCATCGTGACGATCATCCTGCTGTCGGCGCTCGCCCGACCGTCGCGCCAGTCCATCGCGCCGCCGCCGAGACAGTACTGGCTTGGCATCAGCGCGGCAGCCTTCGTCACCACCATCGGCGAAGTCGCCTATAACGTCGGCGTGCAGGGCACGACGCCCGGCATCGTCGCCGTGCTGAGTTCGCTGTTCAGCCCGGTCACGGTGCTGCTGGCGCTGATCTTCCTGCGTGAGCGGCTCGCCCGCCACCAGTGGGTCGGCGTCGGCATCATCTTCGTCAGCACGCTGCTCGTGGGGATTGCCCAGTACTTCGGATAGGCTTCACCCGTTTGTCATGTCTCGGTGTACATCCCCAGCCGCGTCCCGTATAATTCTCAGCAATTTGGCTCGCAGCGAAGGATTCGTTCCCGCATGGATATCCTCGGCATCAATGCCTATCACGGCGGCGCGTCCGCCTGCCTGATCCGCGACGGCGTGCTGGTCGCCGCCGCCGAAGAAGAGCGCTTCAACCGCGTCAAATACTGGGCGGGCTTCCCGGTCGAGGCGATCCACTACGTCCTCGACGCAGGCGGCATCACCCCCGCTGATCTCGATCACATCGGCATCAGCCGCGACCCGAAAGCCAATCTGATGCAGGCGGCGCTGTTCGCCTTCCGCACCCGCCCGACGCTCAACATGGTGCGCGACCGCCTGAGCAACACCATGAAGGTCGGCACGCTCAAGACCGAGTTCGCCAAGCATCTGAATCTGGACGCCGCCAGCCTGAAGGCGCACTAACACAACGTCGAGCATCACCGCGCGCACATGGCGAGCGCCTTCGTCGTCTCGCCCTACGACGACGCGGCGATCCTCTCGGTCGACGGCGCGGGCGATTTCGTCACCACGATGTGGGGTACGGGCAAGGGTAACAAGCTCAGCGTGACCGGCGAGATCAACTTCCCGCACTCGCTCGGCATTTTCTACACGGCGGTCAGCCAGTGGCTCGGCTTCCCCAAGTACGGCGACGAGGGCAAGGTCATGGGACTCGCGCCCTACGGCACGCCGAAATTCATGGACGAGATGCATAAGCTGGTTCGCGTCCAGCGCGACGGCACGTTCGAGCTTGACCTCGACTACTTCGTCCATCATGCCGAAGGCGCGGCGATGTCGTGGGAGGGCGGCGAGCCGACCATCGGCTTGCTCTATTCGCCCCGGCTGACCGAGATGCTGGGCGAGCCGCGCCCGCCGCGCACCGAGATCACCCAGCGCCAGATGGACGTTGCCGCCTCGCTCCAGTTGATGCTGGAAGAAGCCGAGTTCGCCATCGTCGAGCGCTTGCAGCGCGAGACCGGGGCGAAAACACTCTGTCTGGCGGGCGGCGTCGCCCTCAACAGCGTGTTCAACGGCAAAATTCTGCCGAACACCGCCTTCGAGGACATCTACATCCAGCCAGCGGCGGGCGATGCCGGAACGTCGCTCGGCGTGTGCTACTACATCTACCACCAGGTGCTGGATCAGCCGCGCGCCTACGTCATGAACGACGCCTACACCGGCTCTGCCTACGGCAACGACGCCATCCGCGCCGAGCTGGATCGCCTGAGCCTGCGCTATACGCAGCTTGATGACGATGCGCTGGTGGCGCGCGCCGCCGAGCTGGTCTCCGACGGCAGCGTGCTCGGCTGGTTTCAGGGGCGCATGGAGTGGGGACCGCGCGCGCTCGGCAGCCGCAGTATCATCGCCGACCCGCGCCGCGACGACATGAAGGACATCCTCAACGCCCGCATCAAGCACCGCGAGAAGTTCCGCCCGTTTGCGCCGTCGGTGCTGCTCGAAGCCACCGCCGACTACTTCGACCAGTCGTACCCCGACCCGTTCATGCTCAAGGTGTACGGCGTGCTGCCCGAAAAGCAGCGCGAAATCCCGGCGGTGACGCACGTCGACGGCACGGGACGCCTGCAAACGGTCGAGCGCCAGCATTCGCCGCTGTACTGGTCGCTGATCCACGCCTTCGGCGAGCGTACCGGGACGCCGGTCGTCCTCAACACCTCGTTCAACGAGAACGAGCCGATTGTGCGCACGCCCGCCGAAGCCATCGACTGTTTCGCCCGCACGAAAATGGACGCGCTGGCGATTGGCAATTTCGTCGTGACAAAGAACTAAGACAATGATGAGTATTTTCACTGATGCGCTTTTTTGCGCTATGATATAACAATGCGCATTAACGGACACGGATGGAGGTACTCGTGGCAACGGCAAAACTGAATAAGGCAGCGGTCAAGGGCGCGCTCAAGCTGAACACCGGGCTTGAGGAAAGCGCGCGTCAGCAGATTGTCGACCTTCTCAACAAGCGGCTTGCGGATACGTTCGTGCTGTACGTCAAGACGCTCAACTATCACTGGAACATGACCGGACCGGAGTTCATCGCCCTGCATCTGCTGCTGAACGAGCAGTATGACGAACTGGCGGAGAGCATCGACGAGATCGCCGAGCGCGTGCGCAAGCTGGGCGGCTTCACGCTCGGCTCGCTGGACGAATTCAAGCAGAATTCGGCTATCGACGAGCAGCCGGGGCGCATCCCGGCGTGGGACGATATGCTTCGCAACCTCGTCGCCGATCACGAGACGGTCATCCGTCAACTGCGGCAGGACGCTGAGACTGTCGATCAGCTCGGCGATACTTTCACCAACGACTTCGTCATCGGGCTGGCGGAAGGGCACGAGACGATGGCATGGAAGCTGCGCGCGCACCTCGAAAACGCGACGCGCTAATCGCCACACAGTACGTGATTTCGCGCAGGGGCATGGCGACCAACGCCGTGCCCCTGTTGATTCTCGGCGGAAACGATCATCAACCACAGTGACCACAGACCTCACCCCGACCTCGCACACTCGGTCGTGCCCTCTCCACGTCGTGGAGAGGGCGGCTGAACGTGCGAAACGCAGTTTCGCCGTGAAGCGGGTGAGGTCAGATGCAGCCATGCCAAAATCCTCGTTTTCACCACTCTCCTTTGTGATTCAATTCTTTCCCCGCGCGGCGATTTCCCGCTAGAATTTCCGCTTTCGTCCAACGAAAGATCGCGCCGTGCCGACCCTCTCGAACCGCCTTCTGCTGACCGCCGCCAGTCTCACGTCCAAAACCTGGGGCATCGCCGCCGCCGTGCTGCCCGAAAAGCTCGAAATCGACGACAACCGCTCGCTGTGGGTCAGCCAGACGCCCGACTACCGCCCGAACCCGCCGCTGCGCGAGCACATCACCGCCGACCTCGCCATCATCGGCGGCGGCTTCACCGGCGTCTCGACCGCCTACCACTTCAGCGAGCGCTATCCCGATAAGCGCGTCGTCCTACTCGAAGCCAAATCGCTGGCGAACGGCGCGAGCGGTCGCAACGGCGGGCTGATGCTCAACTGGCTGGCGGTCGAAGGCGGCTACAGCCCGGAGATGACGGCGCGCATCTACCGCACGACCCACGCCGCCATCGACATGATCCGCGCCATCATCGAGCGTCACCAGCTACCCGTGAGCCACCGCGCGGGCGGCGTGCTGACGCTGTTCACCGACGCGCAGCGCGCCGAAGCCGCCCACGCCGAAGCGGAATATCACCAGTCCATCGGCATCCCGACGCAGTATCTCGATTCGGCGGCGCTGGCGGGCAGGCTGCGGGCGCAGGGGGCGCACGGCGCGCAGATCGACCCGAACGCCGGACAGATCAACGGGGCGCAGTTGGTGCGCGGGCTGCGCCGGGTGCTGCTGGAGCGCGGCGTCAATTTACGAGGGCACGCCCGTCCTCAAGATCCGCGAGGGGAGCAGATCGCCCTGACGACGCCCGGCGGCGGGTGCGCGCCAGAGCCATCGTCATCGCCACCAACGGCTACACCAGCAAGCTTGGCTACTTCCGCGACGCGCTGTTCCCGCTGCACTCGCACGTCTACGCCACCGCCCGCTGACGCCGGAGCAGCAGGCGCAGATCGGCTGGGGGCAGGTCGCCGGCTTCAGCGACGACATGGATCGCATCTCCTACGGCGCGCTGACGACCGAGGGGCAGATCGTGTTCGGCGGCGGCAGTAACCAGTCGTATGCCTACCTGTTCAACAACCGCACGGCGTATCCCGGCACGCCGGAGCGGGCGTCGCGCTCGTTCGAGGCGATGCAGGCGACCCTGCGCGGCTATCTGCCGGAGAGCGCTGCGCTGCCGATCACCCATCGCTGGACAGGCACGCTCGGCATCACGCTCAACGCGAGCCGCTGATGGGCGTGCGCGGCGACCGCAACGTCTACTACGCCATCGGCTACTGCGGGCACGGCGTGACGCTCGCCAACCTCGCCGGGAAGGTGCTGACCGACCTGTACTCCGGCGACGACGAGCAGTGGCGCGGGCTGCCGTTCTACCAGCAGCCGTACCTGCGCATCCCGCCGGAGCCGTTCCGCTGGCTCGGCTACCAGACCTTCACCCGCCTCACCGGGAAATCCCCGCGCGTGTGACAAACACAGGACTGAGTGGATGTTTGCAAAACACTTTCGTACATTGATCGCGGGCTTCCGCCGAGGGTTTAAACCCTCGGCTAGCGCAAACGTCGCCCACTGAAGGGGCGACTCACCCCCAACCACGATTTCGGGCGACCCTTTGTGCAAACGAAGTTTGCCCTGGGTCGCCATGTCAGCTAGCTGGCGGTTTTAAACCGCCAGCGACATGCCGGCCTCGCGTGGCTTTTGCATATGCTCTCTGAGCGCTGGGAAAACAACGACACTCCGCAGTTTCCTGTTCTTGACTCAGCCCTCATCCCTCAAGCCAACACACACCGAATTCCTTAGCGTAGCTAAATATTTGCGCATCCGCTATACTAGCGGCAGATACGATTGCGCACACCGGAACAAGCGAGAACCCACATGATCTTATTCGTCATGTTCATCTTCGGCGCGGTGGTCATCGGCGCGGGGGCGATGCTCGCGCCCGCCTGGCCCACGCATCAGCCGCGCGTGGCGCTCTCGGCGGCGCTGGCGCTCGGCGTGGTCGTCGGCGGGGCGGTGTTCTGGGCGATGCTGTTCGGCTGGAACACGCTGGTGGTCGACTACCTGCTGTTCGCGCTGGTATCGAGCATCTTCCTGTTCGGCACGCTGTCCTACGGGCAGAAGCGCGCCGAAGCGCGCGGCGAAGTCCTGCTCGACGCCGATCAGGGCTGGACGAGCGGGCGCGACCTGCTGCTGTTCGGCTTCGCCGCGCTGATCTTCATCATCCCGGCGCTGATCGCTCCCGTGCCGCTCGACACCGATGCGCAGGGCTTCGGCTATCTGGCGCTGACGGCGAAACTGGGCGGCGGCTTCGACACGCTCGCCCCGTTCCACCCGGAGATTCACTACCTGTACTCGCCCGGCTTCCCGGCGCTGGTCGCCTACCTGAGCCACCAGCTCGGCTTGGGCATTCACATGGTCGAGATGGGCGCGGCGGTCGTGCTGTGCCTGGTGCTGGTCTGGCTGGCGTATGATTTCGGCTCGGAGCTTCAGGATAAGCGCCTCGGTCGCGCCATGAGCCTCGCCATGCTCGGCGGCATCGGCATGTTCACCGCCTTCATGGATTCGCATTACACGACGCTGCTGGCGCTGATCTTCGCGCTGGCGTTCCTGACCTTCGTCATCCGTTATCTGCGCTATCACTACCCCGGCGACGCGGTCGCTGCCGGGCTGATGCTCGGCGCGGTCGTGCTCAGCCACCCCGACACGACCATCATTCTGGCGCTCGGCTTCGTGCCCTGGCTGGCGACGATGTGGCTGGGCAAGCCGCGCCCGACGCTCAAAGCGTGGCTGGTGCTGCTGATCGGCGTGCCGCTGGTCGGCGTGCTGGCGATCTCGCCCTGGCTGCTGCACGTGCGCGATCTGCTCGGCGCGGACATTGTCTCGCCGTTCGAGCGCGATTCGTCCTACTGGCAGGTCATGATCGTCTATCACGGCGTGCTGGTCGTGCCGCTGGCGCTGCTCGGCGCGGTCGTCGGGCTGCGCCAGCGCAGTCAGGCGGCGATTCTCTCGGTCGGCTGGCTGATCCTGATCCTCGACTTCTCGACCACCGGCATCCTGCCGAGCCTGCTCCCCTGGCTGCCGATCCTGCGCTACGATTACCCGTTCAGCCTCGCCTGGCACGGACCGATCATCCCGTACACCATCCTCGGCGGCATCGGCTTGCTGTGGCTGTGGGATCGCTTCGCCGAGCGGCGCTTCGGCGCGCTGCTGCACCGCGCCGCGCCCGCGCTGCTGGTCGCCGCGAGCGCGCTGGCGCTGGTCGGCTTGATCCTCAGCCCGCAGATCATCGAGATCAGCAAGGATCAGGTCAATTTCTTCGGCGCGTTCTCGTCGTCGGCGGACGTGGCGGCGATGGAATGGATCAAGGCGAACGCGCCCGCCGATGCCCGCGTCCTGAACTACCCCGCGCCCCACGAAGCCGACTGGGTTCCCGTGATCAGCGAGCGGGACAGCGTGTATTTCCGCCCGCAGCCGTTCTTTCACGGGACGGAGCAAGTCGACGCGGAGCAGGCGCGGATGCTGGCGTTCTGGCAGAACCCGGCAGACCCCGCCAACGCCGATCTGCTGCGCGAAGCCAACATCAGCTACGTGATCGTGCCGCAGATCGTCGCCAACCCGAACAGCATCGAGACGATGGTGCGCTGGCGTGTGCCGGTGGAGGAAGTGGCGATCCAGTCGCAGGTGAGCGACGCGCCCTATCTGGAGCAGGTATTCGAGCAGGACGGTGCGGCGGTGTACGCGGTGAAGGCGTCCGGCTAGCCGCGCTTCTGCGTTGCCCCGAAGTGCAAAACCGTCTATGCTTATCTGTGCCTGTCGGCGCGTCCCGTTCATCGTGAACGTCCGAAGCCAGGTGACTCCCATATTCCTAAGCACAGCAGCATCCCACCCGACCGCATTTTAGGCGCTGCGCGGACGCAGAAGGTTGGTGAAAGCGATGGCTAGGAAACAGTTTTTTGCTCTGTTCCTGTGCAGCCTGACTGGCTGGATCATCGCCCAGGGCACGCTCGCCTTGCTGCCGGTCTACGCCGTGCGGCTGGGCGCGGATTCCTCCTCGATTGGGAATTACCTCGCGCTCGCCTTTGGGACGCTGACGGTGGGGACAATCCTCGCCGGATGGCTCTCCGACCGCTTCCAGCGCCGCAAGGCGATGCTTGTCATCGCCGGGCTGGTCAGCATTCCGGCAACGTGGTTGATGGGGCAGGCATCCGCCTACTGGCAACTGGTGATCCTGACCGCCGTCGTCTGGTTCTGCCTCGGCGTCAGCTTCACCGTCATCAGTATTCTGGCGGGGCTGTTCGCCGGCGAGACCGAGCGAGGCAAGATTTTTGGCGCCCTCGCGCTCAATACCAGCCTCGGCGCGCTGATCGGCGGCGCGGTTAGCGGTCCAATTGTCGATCAACAGGGCTATTCGGCGTGGTTCCTGCTCGCCGCCGCCTGCTGGGTGCTTCAGCCGTTGATCACGCTGTTTATGCAGGACAGGGTTGTCTCCGGCGTACCGCACGATGCGGCGGCGACCCGGCTGGCGACGCCCGCGCTCGGCGGCATGTTCTACCTGCTCCTCTTGGCACACGTGATCGCGTTTGGCGCCAATTTCTTCTCTGTTCTGGGCAGACCGCTGCTGATGGATGACCTAGGCTTCGACTCGGCGGCGATTTCAGGCGCGGTCGCTGTAGGGGGCACGGTCTCGCTGCCGTTCCCGCTGCTGGTGGGTTGGCTGTCAGATCGTATTGGGCGCTACCCGCTGCTGATAGTCTGCTTCGTGATCAGCGCCCTCGGCTTGTTCGTGCTGGCGGTATCGGAATCGCTGATGCATTTCTGGATTTCCTCGATCCTGCTGGCGGCGATGGGCGTTGCTCTCGCCATCGGACCCGCGCTTGTGACCGATCTGGTTCCGCCGAATATTCTGGGAAGCGCCCTGTCGTGGTATGGCTTTGCGCCGCCTGCCGGGGGCATTCTGGGGTTCATGCTGACGGGTTACGCGATTCAGGGGTTTGGTATGACCGCTACGTTCGTCGGAGGCGCGCTCCTCACGCTGATCGCTGCGGCGCTCCTGCTGCGCGTGCAGCGAAGCCGACAACTGGCGCCAGGATGAGCGCGTAAGAACCCCGCGTCTCGCCCGCTCTGAAATTTCACCACATACCTACTGGAGATTATCCCCAATGGCAAAAGCCATCTGGAACGGCGTCGTCCTCGCCGAGAGCGACCAGACCGTCGTCGTCGAGGGCAACCACTACTTCCCGCCCGCCGCCATCCATGCGGAGTATTTCAAGCCGAGCGATATGCACACCACCTGCTGGTGGAAGGGGCTGGCGAGCTACTACAGCGTCGAGGTGGGCGGCGCGGTCAACCCCAACGCCGCCTGGTATTACCCCACGCCCAAGCAAGAAGCCCGCCAGATCGCCGGGTACGTCGCTTTCTGGAAGGGCATCAAAGTCGAGGCATAGCTACCGGTAGGGGCAGACCTGCGTGTCTGTCCTTTTTCTGCCCCCTGCAACCATCCGCCTCGCCGCTGCGTACAGACTCCATAATGACAGGCGGAGGTATTTCATGCGCGAACGTGCCGCAGCAACCATTTTCATGTGGATCGCCCAGGCGATCTCCATCGGGCTGATCCTCGGCAGCCTCAGATACACCGAGCTTGTGCCCAGTCCGGTCAATTCCACCGAATTGGTGGCGCAGACGATGCTCGTCCCGACGCAGTGGCAGCTTGGCGCGGCAGTCCTCATTTTCTGCCTGATCGCGGCGGCGGCGGGCGGGACGGTCGCCATCTGGGTCGGCTCGGCGCGCGGTGCTGAGCACCAGTCACTGCGCCAGGTGGAGAAAGCCAAGCGCGACAACCGCGACGCGCGCATCAAGCGGTTGCTGGCGACGATGGATGACGACGAGCTTGACGAACTGGAGCGCGCGCGCCTCGTCGACGAGGAAGATCGCCTCTCGCTGGAATCGCTGCTGCGCAAGCGCAACTGACCGCTTCCGGTTAGCCGTTCGCTGCCACGTAGCGGACGGCTTCTTCCAGCAGCGCCCGGTGTTTCTGAAGATCGCCGCTGATGGCGATCCAGTCTTTCCACACGCGCCCCGGCTGTGGCTCGAAAGACTGGATGCCGTCCTTTCCGATCAGTTCCTTTGCTCGCGCCGCGCCGACCTTGACCGTGACGCTGTCCTCGAACACGCCGACCGCCAGCTTCCCGGCGACTTTGTACGCAGGCATCCCGAACATTTTGCCCGCCTTCGCTTCCGCGATTCCGCTCATGACCCGGTCAAGCGCGGCAGCGACTGAACGATCATAATCCGGCATCTGCATGATCATCCCCCTTGCTGTCCACAGAACACCTGTTCTTTATTATAAGAATAGAGGTCTCTGCCGGAATTGTCAATCAGCAGTCGATGCGCCCTGTTCGGAGCGAATCGCTGTTGCCTGCTGTCTCCCCGCCCCGTATAATCAATGAGGCTTTCAATCGCTTGCGCGAATTGAAACAACGCGATATGGATTCTGGCGCTGTACGGTCGTCTTGCCGTTCATAGGCTCTGAATGGACGGTTGCCCTGCGGCGAAAACAGGATCATTATTTAGAAAACTGCTTCCAGGAAGCGCTGACGCATGAGCAGACGCCGACAGCAATTACGCCAACAGATCAACGAATCGCTTTCAGAGCCGATCCTCGGCATCGAGCACCGCATCGCCGATTCGCTGGCGGCGGAGGGCGAGTTTCACTCCGAGATTGACGACGACGAGCTGGGGCTGATCCTCCGCAAGGTCATCTATCGCATCGTCGACGAGCAGAAAGTCGCCAACGTCAGCGTGCCGATTCTGCACAACATCACCCAGATGGATGCCCGCATCCACGCGAGCGGAGCGCTGGTCGAGTGCGAAGTCCACGTCCACGAGCCGATCATCGCCTTCATCCGCCTGAAATACGCGCTGGAAAACGACCCCGCCTCGTGCGGCACGCGCCTGCGCCTGAAAGATGATCGCCTCGAAGTCCGCGAGATCACGCGACCGCTGGACGTAGGCGCGAAGCTGGCGCTCAAAATGCTGCGCATCGAGAACATCGTCCGCCACGAGCTGAGCGACCCGAACGGGCTGATCAAGCGGATGCTCTACCAGCCGCTGGAGCAGTACGGTTATACCGGCGTCGTCCACGATGTCGAGCTGGAGTTCAACGGCACCAACAGCCTCCGCGTGTACATCACCGGGGAAAAAGCCAGCTAACCCGCCTGCGCGCGCCCGATTCTTGGCGAAACGGGCAACGCGAGAAATAATCTCCCCTATATATCCGACCAGACGCGACGAACGGATCGCCCAACGGGTGATCGCTCCGCTCGCGTCGGCTGTCTGCGACAAGACATCCGCTTTTAAGGAGAAATATCTTATGGCGCGACCTGTGACCTTATTTACCGGGCAGTGGGCTGACCTGCCTCTGGAAACGCTGGCGGAGAAAGCCGCAGGGTTCGGCTACGACGGGCTGGAGCTTGCCTGCTGGGGCGACCATTTCGAGGTCGACAAGGCGCTCGCCGACGACGGCTACGTGCAGAGCCGCTGGGATATCCTCGCTAGGCACGGGCTGAAATGCTTCGCCATCAGCAACCATCTCGTCGGGCAGTGTGTCGCCGACCCGATCATCGACGAGCGGCACAAGAGCATCCTCCCCGCCCGACTGTGGGGCGACGGCGATCCCGAAGGCGTGCGCCGCCGCGCTGCTCAGGAGATGGCGGATACCGCCCGCGCCGCCCAGAAATTCGGTGTGAAGGTGGTCAACGGCTTCACCGGCAGCCCGGTATGGCATCTGATCTACCGCTTCCCGCCGACCACCGACGAGATGGTCGACGCGGGCTACCGCGAGTTCGCCGACCGCTGGAATCCGATCCTCGACGTGTACGATCAGGTCGGCATCCGCTTCGCGCTCGAAGCGCATCCCAGCGAGATCGCCTACGACATTTACACGGCGGAAAAGACGCTGGCGGCGCTCAACCACCGCCCGGCGTTCGGCTTCAACTTCGACCCCAGCCACTTCATCCACCAGTTGTTCAACCCGGTCGAGTTCATCGAGCGCTTCCCCGACCGCATTTATCACGTCCACGTCAAGGATTCGAAAGTCCGGCTGAACGGGCGCAGCAGCATCCTCGGCTCGCACCTGAATTTCGGCGACCCGCGCCGGGGCTGGGATTTCATCTCTCCGGGGCGCGGCGACATCGACCTGGAAAGCATCATCCGCATCCTCAACCGCATCGGCTATCAGGGTCCGCTCTCGGTCGAGTGGGAAGACAGCGGCATGGATCGTGAACACGGCGCGCGCGAAGCCGTCGAGTTCGTCCGCAAAACTGATTTCGCGCCGTCGGATGTCGCCTTCGACGCCGCTTTTGCGAGTAAAGAGTAGGTTAGTGGCTTTTGGTTCTTAGCTCGACTTGGCACCTTTCCAATCGAACAGGCTGTGGCTGACACGCGATATCGCGCCTTTGTCATTAAGGGATAACGCCCTTAATCAATGCGAGGAACCATGAAATTTCTGCTCACGTCTGCTGGCATCAAAAACACCAGTATCCACCATGCGCTGGTTGACCTGCTGGGCAAGCCGATTGCCGAATGCAGCGCCCTCTGCATTCCCACCGCGTCATACGCCATGTCCATCGGCGCCGAGCGGGCATGGGTGTTCATCAGCGGACAGGAACCCCGATCCCCCATGTGCGAGCTGGGCTGGAAGTCGCTCGGCGTGCTGGAACTGACCGCGCTCCCCAGCGTCGGTCAGGAGACTTGGCTTCCCGCCGTCCGCGAGGCGGATGTTCTGCTGGTGAATGGCGGCGATCCGATGTATCTGAGCTACTGGATGCAGCAGTCCGGGCTGGCAGACCACTTGCCATCGCTGCGCGCGGTCTGGGTCGGCTTGAGCGCCGGGAGCATGATCATGGCTCCCGGCATCGGGGAGTTCTTCGTCAACTGGAAGCCGCCCGCCGGGGGCGATGAAACGCTGGGCATGGTCGATTTTGCGATTTTTCCGCATCTCGATCACCCGGCGCTGCCGTACAATACGATGGCGAACGCGGAAAAATGGGCGGCTGGGATGGATGTGCCGTGCTACGCGATTGACGATGAAACTGCTATCAAAGTGGTCGACGGAGCGGTCGAAGTTGTCTCCGAAGGACACTGGAAATTGTTTGCACCCTGAGTCCGACGATCAACACCGAATTACTAAAATACTGAAAGGAAACCTTCATGACCGAACAAACCGGCTTTACCTCGATGGCGGGACCGAAAGCCGAGAAAGATGCGCCGACCGTCGGCGTCGGGATGCTCGGCTATGCCTTCATGGGTAAGGCGCACGCCAACGCGCTCAAGAAGATGCCGTACATGATGTACCCGCCGGTCGCCATCCCCCGGCTGGTGGCGGTCGCCGGGCGCACCGAAAGCGCCACCGCCGAAGCCGCCAAACGCTACGGCTTCGAGAAGTACTACACCGACTGGCATGATCTGGTGAACGACCCCGACGTGCAGGTGTTCGACAACGGCGGACCGAACGACGTACACGCCGAGCCGTGCATCGCGGCGGCGGCGCTGGGCAAGCACATCTTCTGCGAGAAGCCGCTCGGTCGCACTGCCGAAGAGTCGAAGCGCATGTGGGATGCCGTCAAAGCGGCGGGCGTCAGGCACATGGTCGCCCACAACTACCGCTTCGTCCCGGCGGTCATGCAGATGCGCAAGCTGATCGAGGAAGGCAGGCTGGGGCGCATCTACCACTTCCGCGCCATCTACTTGCAGGACTGGATCATGGATCCCAACTTCCCGCGCGTCTGGCGGCTCGACAAGAGCATCGCCGGGAGCGGCTCGCTGGGCGACCTGGGATCACACATCGTCGACCTCGCGCGCTTCCTCGTCGGCGAGCCGAAGCGAACGATGGCGATGATGAAAACCTTCATCGACGAGCGCCCGCTGCCGGAAGGCGGGCGCGGCAAGGTCGACGTGGACGACGCCTTCGTCTCGCTGGTGGAGTTCGAGAGCGGCGCGCTCGGCACGCTCGAAGCGACACGCTACGCGGCGGGGCGCAAGAATTACGAAGTCATCGAGATCAACGCCGAGAACGGCACGCTGCGCTTCAATATGGAGCGCATGAACGAGCTGGAGGTCTACTGGAAGGGCGAGCAGCCGCAGGTCACGCGCGGCTTCCACACCGCACTGATTACCGAGACCAGCCACCCATACATCAGCAACTGGTGGCCCGAAGGGCACATCATCGGTTACGAGCACTCGTTCGTCCACGAGTTCCACCACTTCTTCGACGCGGTCGTCAACGGCAAGTCCGTCGAGCCGTATGGCGCGACCTTCGAGGATGGCTACCGCAACGCCGTGATCTGCGACGCGATTGCCGAGTCATCGGCGAGCGGGCGCTCAGTGGACATCAAGTACTAAATTCCGCCGGGCGATTAGAGGGCGCAGCGCTGGATCATGCCTGCGCCCTTGTCGTTCATTCGATGATATCTGCATGAACAACTATATCATTGTATAATTGCTGTTATCCCCTCAAGTGAAACAAAGATTCTTTGCCGAGGTGTTGCTCATGACCGACTCGATCAATTACTACAACAGCACCTACGGCAATTTTCGTGCCGAAATCTCCGCCGCAATCCGGCGTGAGACTGTCGGCGAAGACATCGGGCAAAATAGCTGGCTGACCGCCGATGAGTACCGCATGTGTTTTCAGCGGCTGGGCTTGAACTCGACTTCCAGCGTGCTGGAAATCGCCAGCGGCTCCGGCGGACCGGCGCTGTTCATGGCTCGCACAACCGGTTGTTCCATCGTCGCAGTGGATAACAATCAGAATGCCATTGAGACCGCCAACCAGACGGCGAAGGAGGAGGGACTCGACAGCCGCGTTCGCTTTCAATACGCCGACGCCAGTCTGGCGCTGCCGTTTGAGGATCAATCGTTCGATGCGCTGGTGTGCATTGATGCGGTCAATCACCTGCCCGGTCGTCTGGCGGTACTGAGGGAATGGTATCGCGTTCTGAAATCTGGCGGGCTTGCCCTCTTTACCGATCCTATCACCGTGACCGGCGGGTTGACGAACGAAGAAATCTCGATTCGGAGTTCCATTGGTTTCTTTTTGTTCGTTACACCGGATTAGGATACGCGCCTGCTTGGCGAGGCGGGTTTTGAGGTACTTCTGCGCGAGGACGCCACAGAAAATGTCGCCCAGATTTCACGACGCTGGTATGATGCGCGAGCAAAACGTCAGGACGACTTGATCAAAATTGAGGGCTGACCGCCGGGACGACGCTCTACCGATCGGTGACGGCGCGTGTTCTCGTTCGGCGACGCAGCGGTGCAGGGCGACGGCGAAGTCAGCATCACGGCGATTGAGTGTCGTGCGCAGGTCGATCTGACGCTCGACCTGCGCGACGACTTCCCGATCACCACGCCGCACGCGCGCGCCGCAGGGCTGGCTGACGCTCGGCTTTGGCGATACGCTCGACGACGCGACCTACGCGGCGCTCGAAGCCATGTTCGCGCTGATCCAGAAGCAGTACGGCGTGGAGCGGCTGGACGCGATTGCGCTGGCGAGCCTGACCGTCGACCTGCGCATCACGCAGATCGTCAACGACGTGGTCGGCGTCCACGCCTTCCTGCCGCACGGCGCGATCCGCTAGCGACATCACGCCATCCTTTTGTAGGGGCAGACCTGTGTGTTTGCCCGTGTAACCTGCGGTTGCCTGGGCGAACGCGCCGGTCTCGCCCGATTACACCCCATTCACAGTCGACGACACGTCTATAGGGATTGGCATCGCCACGCCTGATTTTCTCCCCCCTCTCCACACAGTGGAGAGGGGACGGGGGTGAGGTCAATTCACACGACCAGTTTTTGCGCGCGGGCAAAGCGAGTATAATCAGCCGTTCGAAGATCGAAATCTGAAACCGAGGGTTGGGAATGTCCGACGAAAACAGCATTGCTGAGCTGCGGGCGCAGGTCGACGCGATCAACATGCAAATTCTTGAGCTGCTGACGCGCCGCGCGCGCGTCGTCAGCGAAATTGGCAAGCTGCACACGCAGATGGGCGTCGAGCATTACGACCCGGCGCGCGAAGCCGAGATGCTCACGGCGCTGGAGCGGGCGAACAAGGGACCCTTCAGCAACGAGACCATCAAGGCGCTGTTCCGCGAGATTTTCCGTGCTTCGCTGGCGATGGAGGAGCAGCAGGCGCGCGCCAAAATCCGCGTGCAGCGCAAATCGCCGGAAGAGCGCACTGTCATTCGGATGCCCGACGGCTACGAGATCGGCGCGGGCGGCTTCAGCGTGATCGCCGGGTCGTGCGCCGTCGAGAATTTCGAGCAGATCGACGAAGTCGGTGCGGCGCTGGCGCAGCGCGGCGTGCGCATCATGCGCGGGATGGCGTACAAGCCCCGCACCTCGCCCTACGAATTTCAGGGCTTGGGCGAACAGGGCTTGCAAATCGCCCGGCAGGTCGCCGACAAGTACAACATGTACGTCGTCAGCGAGATCATGGACTTGAGCCAGATTCCGATGATGATGGATTACGTCGACGTGTTCTGGGTGGGCGCGCGCAACATGCAGAACAGCTTCCTGCTCAAGGCGCTCGGCAAGATCGACCGCCCGGTGATCCTCAAGAACGGTTTGGCGGCGACGATGGAGGAATTCCTGTACGCCGCCGAGTACATCGTCAGCAGCGGCAACCCCAACGTCATGCTGATCATGCGCGGCATCCGTACCCACGAGAAGTGGACGCGCAACACCCTCGACATGGGCACGATTGCCGTGCTCAAGCAGGAATGTCACCTGCCCGTGATCGTGGACATTTCGCACTCGTCCGGGCGGCGCGACATCGCCAAGCCGCTGGCGCGGGCGGCGCGGGCGCTCGGCGCGGACGGCTTGATGGTCGAAGTCCACCCCAATCCGCCGGTCGCCATGAGCGACGCCAAGCAGCAGCTCACCATCCCCGAATTCAATGCCATGATGGACGAAATCGTCCAGATGGCGTAAGCCAGAATTCAACCGCAGAGACCGCAGAGGAAATCGTGTTGTTTCTCTGCGATCTCTGTGCCCTCTGTGGTGAAAGATCGCTCGTATTTGTCCTCCCGGTCGAGGACGACAGCCTAAATCCTCTTGATCATCTGCAGGCATGGGTTGGACGGATTCCACAGGGTCGGAAAGACTTCGAGCGGACGGAATCCCATGCGCTGATAAAACGCCCGCGTCGCCCGGTAGCCTTCGTCGGGGTGCGAATCGGCGAGCGTTTTGACCTGCAGATACTCAAACCCGCGCTCGCGCAGATGCCCCTCGGCGGCTTCAACCAGCGCCCGCCCAATCCCCCTGCCGTGACGCTCCGGTCGCACCGCCATGACGTAGATTTCCGCCGAATACACGCTGTGTTCCCGCAGCGCCAGAAAGCCAGCCGCCTGCTCGTCCTCGTAAGCGACGAAGGTCGGATGGTCGTCGGTGTACTGGATGTAGTGGCGCGTCGCTTCCTCGATGCCAAACCAGTCGGGCAGCGCCCGCAGGATCGGCTCGCTCATGGAAGCCTGTCCCCGTTCGGGCGCGTGGATCGTGATCATGGGCGGCTCCTTTCGGTCGGATTTTTTACCGCGCGGTGTCATCGAGCGCAACGTGAGCGCCGCGCCGCACGTACAGTATCTACGAGCTGGCGGATAATGGTAGAATCGGGCTGACCTGCCGACCGCAATCGAAAATCATGTGGAGCCTGCACGATGGGGATTGAGCTGTACTGGGATAACGACACCGACACGGTGATGC
This sequence comes from Anaerolineae bacterium, assembly GCA_046328655.1. Lineage (GTDB taxonomy): Bacteria > Chloroflexota > Anaerolineae > Aggregatilineales > Phototrophicaceae > Flexifilum. The sequence goes on from JAXLWE010000022.1 coordinate 61,889, forward strand.
TGTGCGAATTCGGGCAGCAGTGGACGTGGGACGAGCTGGACGCGGCGATGGCGAAGGTCAAGCGCATCACCGACAGCGCCGACCGCGAGATCGCCGCCATCATCGACGTGCGCCGGGGCGTGAATTTCCCCGGCGGCATGATTTTCTCGCCCGCCGCCTTCGAGCAGGCGAAGAAAATGCTCAAAATGGGCGAGGGCGGCAGGGGACCCGTCGTCGTGGTCGGCGCCAGCCCGCTGATCAAGACGGTCTACAACACCGTGCGCAGCCTCGACCCCAATGGGCTGAGCAACGTCTCGTTCGCGGCGACGCTCGACGAGGCGCGCACCATCCTGCGCGGGCAGAACCACTTCTACCCGCCGACCACCACCTGAAACCTCAACCCAAAGCCGCAAAGATTGAGAGCAAGACACAAAGAAAAGATAGATAAATCCTTTGCGTCTTTCTTTTTGCCTTTGCGATAAAGCACTTGCTTGTGCCTAATCCCCCTCGTTATGGCTTTCGCGGCGGGTAGTCGTCACGCTGAACGGGATCAGCACCGCGCCTGTCTCGATGGTTCCGTCCGCCAGCACCGCCCGCGCCACCAGCTCGTGATCGCCCTGCTGGAGCGCCCACCACGCTTCCCAGGGCGACTGCTCGACGGTCGCCAGCGGCTCCCCGTCCATCACGTAGGTGATCGACTCCGTGCCGGGCGGCGCGCCGACCGCCAGCCGCAGGCGCTGTGTGTCCGGCGGCAGCAGCGGTGAAAGCTGGAAGATGGTGTACGGGTCGGGCGCGAGCAGCCGCAGCCCCCGATCCTGATCCGGCACGCGCACGGCAGCGCCCAGCGGCGGCAGCGGGATGCCGTTGCGCAGCCCCCAGTCGCGCGCCTCCTGCGGCAGCACGGCGTACACGCGCTCGATGCGGCGCTCCGGCGGCGTAGTGTCGTCGGCAAGCTGCCCGGTCAGCCGATTTGTCGATGGTGAAGGTCTGGTAGATGTTGTCGGGCTGGGTCGGCTGCGTGCCGTCGACGTACAGCTCGACGCGGCGGCGCGGGCACTCCGGCGTCGCCAGCAAGCCGCTCATGGTGCAGATGTCGGCGGTGACGATGCCGGGCGGCTCGCTGAAGTCGAGTTCCGGCTGCCCCTTCAGGACTTCGCGCATGAAGGCATTCCAGATCGGGGCGGCGCCGCTGACGCCGGTCACGTCCACCATCGGCGTGTTGTCGGCGTTGCCCACCCACACGCCGACGACCAGATTGGGCGTGTAGCCCATCACCCAGTTATCGCGGTAGTCGGTGGTCGTGCCGGTCTTTGCCGCCGCCGGTCGCCCGATGTTGAGGGCGCTGTGCAGCCCGAAGCCGCGCAGCCGCGCCTGATTGTCGCTCAGAATATTGCTGATGATGTAGGCGATGCGCTCGTCCAGCACGCGCACGGTTGCGCTGGTTGCGCCGGGCGGCGTCGGCTGCCACTGGTACAGCACCTGATCGGCTTTGCGGTCAGTTATCGTGAGGATGAAGCTCGGCTGGACGCGGTAGCCGCCGTTGGCGAAGATGCTGTACGCCTGCGCCATGTCGAGCAGGCGCACTTCGCCGCCGCCGAGCGTGATCGACAGGTCGACGGTCGTGTTCTCCGCCAGCGAGGTCAGCCCGGCATTGGCAGCCAGCTCGACCATTGCCGGGATGCCGACGTGATCGAGCGTCACCACCGCCGGGACGTTGAACGATGACGCCAGCGCCTCGCGGATCGTGACCGGTCCATGCTCGACCAGCCCGAAATTCGCCGGGCTGTAGCTTTCCAGCCTGCGCGTGACGAACGGCGTCTGCACGTCGAGGATCATCGTCCCCGCCGTCCAGATCGGGTAAATTTGGATTCATCGCCGCTGCGTAGGTGAACGGCTTGAGCGCGCTCCCCGGCTGGCGCATCGCCAGCGCCGCGTTGACCGCGCCGTCGATGCTCTCGTCGAAATAATCCGGGCTGCCGAGCATGGTCAGCACCTGCCCGGTGTGCGGGTCGAGCGCGACCAGCGCCGCGTCGGTGGCGTGAGCGGGCACTTTCCCGGCGACCGTCGGGTGATTGAGCGAGTCGAGGTGCAGCCGGGCGAAGCGCTCCGCCGCCTGCTGCCAGTCGAGATCGACGGTCGTGACCACGTCGAGACCGTCGCGGTAAAGCTGTTCGGGATAGTCGCGCTCCAACTGCTTGATCACCGCCATGACGAAGTGCGGCGCTTCAATCGGGAACGGGCTGGCGGCGAACTGGAGCGGGTCGCGCCTGGCGATTTCGGCGTGCGCCGCCGTGATATAGCCGTTCTGCGCCATCAGGTCGAGGACTTCGCTCTGCCGGGCTTTCGCTGCGTCGAGGTCGGTCAGCGGGTCGTAAGCCGAGGGCGATTGCAGCAGCCCGGCGAGCAGGGCGCACTCCGCCAGCGACAGATCGGGCGCGGACTTGCCGAAATACGCCTGCGCCGCCGCCTCGACGCCGTAAGCCAGGTTGCCGAAATACGACTGGTTCAGGTACAGCGCCAGTACCTCGTCCTTGCTGTAGGCGTTCTGAAGCTGGATGGCGAGGATCGCCTCTTTCAGCTTGCGCTGGATCGTCCGCTCGGCGCGCTGCTCCGGGTCGAGCAGCAGATTGCGCGCCACCTGCTGAGTGATGGTGCTGCCCCCGGCGATCACCTCGCCGCCGCGCAGGTTGATCCACAGCGCGCGGGCGATGCCGACCACGTCGACGCCGGGGTGATCGTAGAAGTTGGCGTCCTCGGTGCTGATCACCGCCTGCTGGCACGCCTGCGGGATGCTGTCGAGCGGGATGGCGGTGTTGCGCCCGCTGGTCTGCGAATTGGCGAGGATTTCGTACAGCAGCTTGCCGTTGCGGTCGTAGATGCGCGTCGAGGGCAGCGCCATGCCCGCCTGCAAGCGATCAATTGAGGGTAGGTCGCTGAACAGCCAGACGTAGCTGAAGCCGCCGAGCGCGATCACCAGCGCGGCGAGGATGAGCGCGGCTTTCTGCCAGCGGCGAAGGGTACGGAAACGTTGGACGAGTCTCATGCTCCGATTTTAGCGCAGCTTGGCACGCCGGAGCGGTGCGACCGTGCTACGCTTCGCCTTCGCTCGTCCGCCGCCGGACGCAAAGACGCAGCGCCATTTCTGACGCTGCGTTCGCTACGGCTCATCGCTACTGCACGGCGGGTAAAGCGGGCAGCAGCACGACGGTATCGACTATGAACCGCACCGAGCCGTCGCCCATCGCCTCTGTCTCGCCCGTTGGCATGAACCCGACGACGGCGCAGTCGTAGTTCCAGTTGGCGCTGCCCTCGTTCTGTTCCACTGGCACGACGCTGCCGTCGCCGTCAATCGTCACCATCACCTGCGGTGCTGATTCGGCGCTGCGTGCCGTACCGTGAATCTCAACTTTTTTGAAAACCTTGCCTTTGAGAGCAGCCTCCAGCAGCCGGGACAGGCGGCGTTTCTCCTCGCCGGAAGCGTCCGGGCATTGTCCCGGCTCGTCGCCAAATTCGGGAAGCCGAAACGCCATCACCAGGCAGTGCTCGCTGTCGACGGCGGGGCAGCCGGTGTCATAAATGTCGGAGATGACCAGCAGCACCGGTAGCGGTCGGGCGGGCGAGGGCGCGGGGGTTGGCTGAGGGGGCGGATTGCCGCCTCCACCGCCGCTGGGTCCAACGCCGGTGATGAGGACTTCTTTCAGGGTGATGATCAAATACTTATTGCCGTCGCCGCCCGTGCGTTCGGTCGAGGGCTGCTCGTCGTCCTCGATGACCAGCGCATGATCTCCCGCCCCTATCAACACTTCCCAACCGACCCTGGGCAGCGGTACGGGCGTCGCCCTGTCGTCGATGAGATCAAGCGCATCAAGGTTCGGCGGCAGGATCAGCTCGCCCATCGCGCCGGGCGCATCGACGTGGACGATCATCGGCAGGCTGGCGCACTGCCCGTTGTCGATCACCACGCTCCCGGCGACCCAGCCCCAGCCGTCGGCAGCGGGCGCGCCGCCGAACCAGATGGCGTTGTTCTCGTCACAATCGCGGAAGTAGGGCGCGAACTGCTGCCCGGACGCCAGGTGTCCGATGACCGCCGAACTGGTCGTCGGCTGCTCGCGGACGTTGATGCCGGTCGCTGAAGTCAGGGGCACGCCGACCATGCACTCGGTTGTGCTCGCCCAGACCATCACGATCTGCGGCTGAAGCGGCTGGACGACTGGCGGCGCATTGGGCGCGGGTTCGACCGGGCAGCCTTCGTTGAAGCCCGTCCCGGCTTGGTCGGGGCACTGATCGACGTAGTCCGCCACGCCGTCGCCGTCTCGGTCGGGGATGCCGCCGTCTTGAAGCGGGCAGCCGTTGTTTGAAGCCGGACCCGGCACGGTCGGGCATCTATCGACGCGGTTTGACACGCCATCGCCGTCGCTATCGCCGATGGTCTGGGCAAAGGCGGTGGCAGCAAAAATCAGCAGGGTCAGCACAGCCATTCCAATCCAGGCGATTTGTTTCTTCGTCATGGTTCCCTCCTCACCTATTCGGAGTGTCTTATGCCCGGGAAGCGACGAAGACTGGCGATTGGACAGCTATACACGTCGATCATTTAGTCGTGCAGGATGTTGGAAAAGCGCTCCTCACGCTCCAACCAGCATTTCCGGGCGAAACGCCAGAAAGCAGATCGGCAGCGACGACACGTCCTGCTCGTGGGTCACTTGCTTCGGCGACGGGTTTGGCGACAGCGGATCGTATACGACCACCTGCGAGTAGGCGATCAGCGTATCGGCGACGACCCAGTCCGCCGCCTGTCTGCCGTCGGGCGAGAACGTCACGGCGAAGCGCCTGTCCGTCAGGTGGATGATCGTCTGCCTGCCGGGGTCCATCAGGAATGTGCCGCTGGAAGGCTCGGCGGGGTAGGTGAAGGCGAAGATGTGCTCGCTCGCCAGCCAGCCCTGCGTCACCGTGCCGGGCAGGGCGGCGATCACCTGCCCGGACGACGGCGTGTAGACCTGCGTGCCGTCGCGCAGCGAGGCGCTCCAGATCATCAGGTCGCCCGACGAAATCTGGACGCCCCAGTAATCGCCGTTCGTCTGCGGCGGCTCCAGCGGCTCGACGCTCTCAGCGTCCACCAGCAAGCCGGGGATGCCGCGCTCGAAAAACGCCACCGTGCCGTCGTTGGCGACGTTCAGACCGGGGTTGAAGGTCACGAATTCGGGTGCGATGGACTGGTCGTATACGATGCCATGCTCATCTGCGACGTAAAGCTGCGCCGCGCTGGTGAAGAAGGCAAACAATCGACCGTCCGGCGAGCAGTCCACGCCGATGATCGCGCCGCCGTCCCACGCGAGCGGCGCGCCCGCCTCGCCGCCGGTCTCGCTGACGATGAAGTAGCGCCGCGCCGTGTTGATCGTCTGGGCGTAGATCACGTACAGATCGTCCGAGGCGTATTCGTCCCAGCCCCACTCGCGCGCGATCAGCCCGCCGAGCAGGATGAACCCGGCTGACAGGCAGACGGTGATCGGGACGATCAGGCGCAGCATCGGGCGGCGTTACTTTCGCAATCGCGCCGTCTGCCGACGAGGGCGAGCGCGGCGCGCAGGCTGATCACGACGCGATCAGCATCTCCGGGCGGAAGGTCAGGAAGCAGACGGGCGAAAATCCCCCGCGCGAGTTATGCGTCAACTGCCGGGTGTGGTTGTCGGAGAACGGGTCGGTGATGACGATCTGGACGGTGACGGTCCCCGGCTCGACCCGGTTGACCGTTCGCTTCGTCCCTATCGGGCGAAAAGACGCCGCTCAGATGGCGCTGCTTCAGCCGGACGCTTTTCTGCGCGCCGGGGTCGACCAGCACGCGCGTCTGCGGCGACGAGGCGATGTCGCCGAAGGTCATCACCTGCTCCGATGCCAGCCATTTGGGGAAGATCACTTCCGAAAACGAGCCGATCAGGGTGTCGGTCAGCGACGTGACTTCCAGCCCGTAGGCGTTGGTGCGATGCCACAGCAGTGTCCCCGGCGATGACGGCTCCACCGAAATGTACTGGCGGCGATCCGGCGGCGTGAAGTGGCAGCGGCGTGCGCGGCATCGACCAGCAGCACGTCGTAATCGCCGGCGCACCGCCGAGGGTGGTGAACAGCGCGACCGTGCCGTTGTTGGCGACGCTCAGGGACGGATAGGCATGGTCGAGCGCGCGGTCGCAGAGCGCCCCCGCCTGATTGACCACGTAAAGACGCGCCGAGTCGGTCACGAACGCCAGCGTGCGACCGTCGGGCGAGCAGTCCAGCCCAGTCAGGGTGGCGTCGGTTGCGACCAACTGCGCCGGGTCGCTGCCGCCGTCGGTGTTGACGATGAAAAACGGGAAAGGCGCGGGCTTGATCTGGTAGTAGACGATGTACAGCGCGTCGGATGCGTACTCGCTCCAACCCCATTGGTGGAACAGCAGCCCGCCAACCAGGGTGAAGCCGCTCATCAGGAGCAGCGAGACGGTGATCGAGAAGCGCAGCATCGAACGCTTACCCCATAGTCGCGCAATTCGCGCGAGCGTGCCCGCACGCAAATGTGGACGGATGTACGAAACGGACATCTCCGATTTTAACGCAGGTTTCGGGTCTGGCGAGGGGTGTTCTTGCGGGGTGATGGTTTCCGGCACTATAACATGAACGAAATAACCTCACCCCCAACCCCTCTCCACGCAGTGGAGAGGGGAGGCGAGCGCAGCGAGACGGGGTGAGGTCAGAAAACCGATGCCCTCAATGTTCCCCAATCCTATTGGCGGTGCTACCCCAGCGCCGCCAGCAGCAGTGGCTGGTTGTTCACCCACACGTACCAGTACGGCAGCCAGCCGATGCCGAACAGGTCGAGGCTGATGTCCTTCTTGAACGGCGTGATCTGGTACTGCTCGATGGTCGTGGCGACCTTCGCCCAGCGCTCGTTGATGGCGCGCACCTTCGCCTCGTAATCCTGCGCCACCTGCGCCTTATCCTCCTCAAGCTGCTGCACTTCCAGCTCCGCCATCTCTAGCTGCCCCTTCGAGCGCTGCTTGTACACCGACGCGCGGCTCATGCGCGACAGTGTGAAGGCGGTGCGCCCCTTCAGCAAGCCGAGCATGGCTTCGCCGGTGGTGAACAACTGCTCGCGCTTGATGTCGGCAAGCTCGCGGCGCTCGTTGTCGCGCCGCTGGAGCTTCTTGCGCTGCTGGTCGTCGATGCGGTCGAGGCGATCCTCGTACTTCGCCGTCAGCGCGTCCATCTCGGCGTCGCGGCGCTCGCGCGCCATCTGCTGAAGCTGCGAGCGGAAGCTGGCGAAATCGCCGTCGGGGCTGCCGTACACGCCCAGCGTCGAATTGAACGGGATTTGCAGCCCTTTGCTGGCGTAGACCACGTCCACGATCTCGCGCTTGAGCGAGGTCATCCGCCGGGCGTCGGTCATGCCGGGCAGCAGATCGCCGAAGTAGGCGGCGGCGAACGGCTCACCCGACAGGCGGCGCATGTCGAGCGGCGCGGTCTCGGCTTCCTCCCAGCGCACCATCCCGGCGTGATCCACGTCCGAGATGAGGTAGGCGTACTGGCGCGTGCTGTACAGCCCGGATTTGCGATCCTGATAGCGCACCGAAAGCTGCGCCAGCAGGAATGGGCGATACGCCAGCGTCGCCGCGCCGGGTACGGCGGCGACGTTGGTTTTGAGCTGCCAGTCGGCGAGCGCCTGCTGGCTGGAGACCGCCGACGGCAAAAAATACTGGGGGATGCTCGACGGCACGGGCGGCTGGCGGTCGGTGAAGCCGTGCGGCGCGGGCGCGCCTCCTGTCACAGCGACCGGTGCGCTCGGCGTGGTGTTGGTGTCCGGCAGTGTCACCGGCGGGGCGGGAGCGGTCGGGAATTCGGGCAGCGACGGCGGCGCATACGCCGCGACGCCCACCTGCCCGGATTGAGCCGCCATCTGCGCTGCGAATCCCGGACCCGGATTGATCGAGGCGACGCCAGCCGAAGCGCCTGCGCTCGGATTGATCGTGGCGGACGGCTGTTTGGCGATCATCCGCGCCCGTTGATCCGCCATCAGGATTTGCACCTGCTGGCGCGTCAACGGACCGCGCAGGTAGCTCATCGCCCAGCGGGTATGCACCATCACCGGACCCGACGGATCGTGGACGTTATGCATCAGAAAGACGCGCGGCGGGATGTCGGCGATCATCCGCCCCACGTCCTTGATGTCCATCTCGCTGTCCACCGACGCCAGCGACTCCAGCCCGGTCATGACGCGCTGCTTGTCGTTCTCGCTTTGCAGCCTGCCGATCATCCACGTCCCGGCGTTGCTCAAGCCCTTGTAATCGAGGTCGCCGGGGTTCTGCGTCGCCAGAATCATGCCCAAGCCGAAGGCACGCGCCTGTTTGAGCAGGCGCAGCAGCGGCTCTTTGGTCGGCGGGTTGCGCGGGTAGGGCGGGAAGTAGCCGAACATCTCGTCGATGTACAGCAGGGCGCGCAGGCTGGTCGTGCCGCTGAGCGTGCGCATCCAGCCGAGCATGTTTTCGAGCAGCAGCGTGGTGATGAACTGGCGTTCGCTCTCGCTCAGGTGGGCGATGTAGAAGATCGACACGCGCGGGCGACCTTCGGGTGTGTACAGCAGGCTCTGGATGTCCATCGGGTCGCCGCTCAGCCACGACTGGAACGACGGCGCGGCGACAATGTTGTTCAAGTCGAGCGCGAGCTTCTGGCGCTGCTTCTCGGCGATGTAGTCGTCAATCGGAAAGACGCCGAGCTTGTCGAACGGCGGCTTCTGCACCTGCAAAATGATGTCCTGAAGCGTCAAATCCTGCCCGCGCTGCCAGGCGTATTCGAAGATGTTGGCGACCAGCACGTGTTCCTTGTCCTGCATCGGCTGGGCGTCGCGCCCGACCAGCGCCAGCAGCGCCGTGACGATGCCGCTGATCTTCTCGCGGTTGGCTTCCACGTCGGCGTTCCAGCCGTCGCGCGGGGCGCGCAGCGACGCCACGATGCTCACCGGCAGCCCGGCGTCCGAGCCGGGGGTGTAGATGCTGTAGCGGGCGGCGGCTTTCAGCCACTGCATTCGGATCGGCGAAATGCTCCAACTGGCGAGACCCTGCGCCCACTGGTGGGCAACGTCGGCGGCGTACTGCGGCACGTCCATCCCGGCGCGGCGGGCATCGTCGACGTTGACCCAGGGCTGGAAATCTTCCGGGCGCAGGTCGGGGAAGTTGAGCAGCAGGTTGGTGATGTCGCCCTTCGGGTCGATGATGATCGACGGGATGTTGTCGAGGATGGCTTCTTCGAGCAGGGTGATGCACAAGCCGGTCTTGCCGCTGCCGGTCATGCCGACGACGACGGCGTGGGTGGTCAGGTCGCGCGAGTCGTAGTAGACCACGTCACTGGTCAGGCGCTTGCTGTCGGGGTCGTAGCGGCGACCGAGATAGAACGTGGTGGGCGCTTCAATAAACGGCATGTGGTTCTCCCTGAGTACCTATGCTGAGTAAAAGCGATTCTCGCTCTACATGTAGACTAGAGTAGCTTTAGTTACGACTTAAGTTTTGAACCAAGATCGAGCAAACCTAGAAAGTAGGTGGAGGGGAATGCATCCGGTTGCGTTCTTGACTCGACCCGCCGGGGTGCAAATTTGCGGTTGAATTTCTCGATACCGGCTTCCCACTCTTTTGCACCGGGATTAGCAGTCAGTAGCACCAGAATCCATCGATGACCGGGGTGAATGAGCGTATTCAGTTTATCCACATCACTGATAATTCCAACAGATGTCGGATCGCCGAAACTGAAACTAGGTGAGTAGTAGCTGCCTTTTTGTATACCAATCATCCAATGCTTGAGTTCGATCCAGTGATACATATCGTTTAGACGTATCATTACATCTATTCGTTTTGTGCCAACCTTCACCTCTCGATCCAGTTCCTGTATGACACCTTCACGCTGAAGCTGGCTGAAAAGATTTACGAGTTCGCCTTTGAACCAACCCTCGGATTGGAAGCCTAAGTTGCAGAATGTAATAAATCTGTCCTGTGTGGTGTCAAAATGCTGTTTCATCCTCGGCAGAAGTTCAATCATTTTTGCCTCCGCAGCACTCCGATCACATGATAATCACTTTTGCGGCTTGGCTCCGTCGTGTATCGTCACAGATAAATCCCGCTTACATGTGCCTCATCTGCTTGAGCGCCTTTCGCGGCGGTAGGCGTGAATCTCCTCATTGACGAGCGTATTCACCCGTTTATCGATCTCTGCGCGAAGAAATCGAGAGATAGTCTCGTCAGTCAGCAAGCCAAACTCATTTGCGTCGCGTACTAAATCCGCCGGAAGGTTAATCGCCACTTTAACCGTCTCTGCCATTATCGCTGTTCCTCGGCACTCATCGCGTGCGAAACAGGTTTCGCCTTGCACTATCTTAGCACATCTGTCCTACGGGCACGACAGGCTGGTCGGCGTGGTGGCTTCCGCCCAACGCCGGTCGAACTCCGCCAGATACTGCGCCGCCAGATCGGGATCGGTGATGCGGATCAGGTTCTCGTCATTGGAATTGGTGGCGCTGTCCGAGATGTTGAACGAGCCGGTTAGCACGGTCGCGCCGTCGACGACGAACACCTTGTGATGCAGCACGAACGGGTTGCCGTCCTGCCGCACCTGCAGCCCGGCGCAGAACATCGGCGTGAGTTCGGCGAACTGGGTTTCGCTGCCGGTTTTCTCGAAGATGCCCTGCACGTCCACGCCTGCCCCGGCGCGCTGGATGATCGTGCTGCCGATGCTGTCGACCGTGAACGAGAAGGTCATGAAGCGGATCGAGTGCTGAGCGCCTGCCAGCGTGCTGTTGATCACGCCGATCACGTCGCCTTCCGAAGCGAAGTAGATGCCGATAGGCGTGCCGTCCTGCGTGAACTCGGCGCGCGGCGTGTTGTTGGGCGACGTGGGACCGAACGCGCCATCCACGAACATCTCGTTGAATTCCGCCTGGTAATCCTGCACTGCCGTCTGCGAGCGCAGGGCGATGGCGTTGTTGTTGTTGCGGTAGGTGTCGTTGATGGTGTAGTTCCACGACCCCATCCAGATAGTGGTGCTGTCGAGGATCATGAACTTGTCGTGCATGAGTGCCGAGCGCCCGTCGTCCACGACCGGAATCCCGGCGTCGACCAACTGGTGCAGCGTCGTCTCGTCGTCGCCAATGCCGTCATTGTTGTCGGTGACGACGCGCACCCGCACACCGCGCGCTTTGGCGCGCAGGACGGCGGCGGTCAGCGCCGGGCTGTTGAACTCGTAGGCGGCGATGTCGAGCGTCTGCGTCACTTGATCGAGCGTGGCGGCGAGGGTCTCGTCAATTCCACCGACGTAGGTCGAAGCGTCGCGGCTGCCGGTCGGCGCGGTGAAATAGACCTGCCAGAAGCCCTTCGACGCGCCGAAGCCCTGCCCAACCGGGAGGATCGATACGCCAGGCGATGAGGTCGATGTTGGCGGGATGGGTGTCGCCGTTGGCGGCACGGGCGTTTGAGTCGCGGTCGGGGGGGCGAGTGTTGGTGTAGCAGTCGGCGGAACCGGCGTCAGCGTCGCCGTTGGCGGCACAGGCGTTTGAGTCGCGGTCGGCGTCGGCGTGGGCGTCTGCACGCATCCGGCGATCAACAGCAGCGCGGCGGCGCGCACGAGCAGGCGCTCAGGCTTCGTAGTCATCGTCCATCTCCCATGTCTCGGCGTTCGCGTCGGTCGGTGGCTGTGGTGTCGCTGGCGGGGTGTCTGGCAGGGCAGCAGGCACGATCTCGGCTGCGTCGGTCGGCTGCTCTGCGGGCGGCTGAGGGGGCGCTTCCGGCGGCGCGGGCGACATCATCGCCGTCAGCGCAGCGACCGTGCTGCCCGGCTCCCCCGTCCCGGCTGCGGCGACCTGTCCGGCATCGGCGGCATGACCGAGTTCTACCGCCAGCGCGGCGATCTTCCCCGGCGTCTCGTCTACCCCTTGTGAGGATAGTTGTCCCTGACGCCCGGCGTAGCGGTTCATCTGCTTGAGCAGCTTCATGAGCGTATCGACCTGCGCCTCGAACGTTTCGTCGTCCAGCGCGGGCGTGTCGAGGCGGGTCAGCTCGGTCTCCGCCCACTTGAGCAGCGTCGCGGCTTCGTCGTCGGTCAGCTCGTCGCGGAGATCGGCGTTTTCGTACAGGCGCATCAGCGCATCTTCGACCCGGCTCATGTTCCGCCAGCGGATTCGAAGAACGGCTTGAGCAGGGCTGCCGCCTCGTCGTGATGATTTGCTTCGGCGCGGTCGAGCGGGGTCTTGCCCTCGTAGTCCTCGGCGTAGGGGTTCGCGTCGTGATCCAGCAGCCAGCGCACCATCGCCGTCTGCCCGACGAGCGCCGCGCCGTGCAGCGCCGTGTTGCCGCCCTCGCCCGCGTTCACGTCCGCCCCCGCATCCAGCAATATCTGGGCGATGTCGGCGTTGCCGCTGATCGCCGGGTAGAACAGCACCGGGATGTTGTGCGCGCCGGTGGCGTGCGCCAGTTCGGGGTCGTCGGCGAGCATCGCCCGCACCTCGTCGGCGCGACCGAGCATCGCGGCGGTGCAGATGTCCAGCGGCGCGCCCTGTCCCAGCAGGAATTCGGCTATCGGGCGGTTGCCGACGTGCGCCGCCGCCTGAAGCGGCGTTTCGATCCACTGAGCGTTTTCGTTGAGCAGACCGGGGCTTTCGGTGAGCATTTCCTGCACGCGCGGCAAATCGTGATGCGACGCGACGACGAATTCATCGATCACTTCCTGAGCGAGTTCCTGCGCCATGTTCAATATTCCTTTTGCTTGAAGCCTTTGCCGTAATCGTAGAACATTTGGCTGAAGGCGTCAACGCACGCTGAAGCCGGAGAAGCGCCCGGTCGCCGCGTGATAGTCGTATTCGACGCGCACGACGCGGGCGGCGTTCGGACCGCGCCAGAGCAGGGCGAGGAAGCGCTCCAGCGTCGCCTTGTCGCCTTCGGCGACCACCTCGACGGTGCTGTCCGGCTGATTGCGCACCCAGCCGGTGACGCCCAACTCGGCGGCGCGGCGCTGGGTGAAGTCGCGGAAGCCGACGCCCTGCACGCGCCCATGCACGACGGCGTGTAGCTGCTGGTGATCGGATTGTTCGGTCATGTGGGGTTGTCCTTTGTTTGCGCCGCCGGAGGGTTAGATTTCCGGCTGCAAATGAAGATTATTCTGCGCCTGCTGCCTGGCTTCGTGGAGAGGGGCAAGCTGATCGTAGGTCAGCCGGGGTGAGGTCAGTTACTCCCGCTCATTCTTGCGCGTCAGCGGCGCGATTTTGCGCCCGGCTGCCGAGTCCTCGATCAGCGTCGCCAGCCGCTTGAGGCGTGTCGCTTCCTGTTTGGCGCTCATCACCCACCAGATCGCCGGCTTGCGGTACGACGGTGGGCGGCTCTGGAAATGCTCCCACGCCCCGGCGTTAGCCCGGAACTGCGCCTCGTAAGCCGGGTCAAGCTGGACGTTCTCGCGTTCGAACGAATACTGGTTCTGCTTCTCCGGGTCGCGCTCGCTGAAGGCTTTCAGCCCGGCGGGGTGCATCAGCCCTGCTGCCGTCAGCCGCTCGACGTGCCCGATGTTCACCTGACTCCAGTGGCTGCGCGGCTTGCGCGGCGTGAAGCGGTTGGCGTAGCTGTCGGCGTCCAGCTTCTGGCGCACGCCGTCGATCCAGCCGAAGCACAGCGCCTGTTCGACCGCTTCGTGATAGGTCACGCTGGGCTTGCCGGAGTCCTTCCGGTAGAAGCCGACCATCACCTCGGTTTCATTGTCGTGATGGGATTCCAGCCACGCGCGCCACTCTGCCGCCGATTTGAAGAAGATCGCGTCCATCGCTACCCCTGCAATGCAGACTGACTATATTTTACTCAGCACCCAGCACTCAGCACTCGGCAATTGGTACTCAGCACTACCCAATGTCGATGTAGGGGACATCCGTGAAGGTGCGCATCCGGTCGCGCGGCAGGGCGACGATCCGCCCCTCCTCGCGGTAGTCGAGCGCCAGCGTCGTGAACGACAGGATGCGGTCGGCGAACGGGTTGATCGTCGGCGTGATCTCGATCAGGTTGGTGAGCAGGGTCGAGCGCGTCGCCAGCAGCAGGATGCAGGCTTCGACGAAGCGCCAGCCGTCGGCGCTGTCGTAGGGGTACGCCAGGATCGTCTGCGGCTTGAGGATCGTCTTGGGCTTCTTGGTGTCGCGGTATTTCCTGAACAGCAGCTCCCATTCGCGCGAATACAGCTTGCGCTCGGCGCGGGTGACGACCGCTTTGGGCAGCGCCCGCAGCCGGGCGCTCAGGTGATCCTGGTATTCGCCGGGCGAGAGTATCTGGATGACAGCGCGCCGTATCCCCCGCCTGCCGACTTCGTCCTGCATGTCGGTCGAGCGCGCGCGCGCCGGGCTGAAGCCGCAGCGCCGCCATCAGCGCGTCAAGCTGCGTCATGTCGGCGAAACCGTGCTGGCACAGGTCGCGCCCGAACACGCGCTCGCAGAACTCGGCGTGCGCCGTGCTGGTCGCGGTCAGGCGGTAGAAGTCCTCGTAGAAGTCGCGCATGGAATGAAGCTATCAGCTTTCAGCGGCCAGCCTGTGAGCTAAAGATTCTGCGAGATGATTGTCCGTAGGGGCGTTACATGTAACGCCCTGCATACGACATCACAATCCGCTTTAGCTGATTGCTGAATGCTGACGGCTGACCGCTGCTTTTTATCCTTTCGGCTGCGGACGGATGGCGTTGAAGAAGGCGCGCATGGCGTCACGGACGCCGACGCCGGTGGTGACGCTGCTCGAATAGATCGTCGCCTGATAGCCGAGCCGCTCCGCCTGGTTGTGCATCCGCTTGATCTCGTTGCCGTAGTTGGTCATCAGCTTATCGAGCGTGGTGTCGCCCAGCCAGAGGTCGCTCTTGTTGACCAGCAGCATAAAGGCTTTCAGGTTGCGCTTGGCATCCGGCTCCTCCTCGATCATGTTCATGACGAAGTTGAGCGCGTCCTTGTGCTTGAGGATGTCGGTGTGGTCGAGCAGGAAGATGATGCCGCGCGGCTTGGTCTCGCGGAACAATTCGACCCAGTCGGTCTCCCACATCTCGTATTCGCCGCCCACGTCGCGGGTCGGCTTGAGGCGCATCATCTCGTCGCCGATGTACGAGCTGAACGTGCCGACCGGGTCGCCGCCGGGGGCGGTCGGCGCAGGCTGGAATTCGTCCAGCGTGGCGACATTCTGGCGCAGCCACTCGATCAGGGTGGTCTTTCCGGTCTGACGCGCGCCGAGGATGATAAACGGCAGCCCGAAAACCTTGACGTAGACGAAGTCGTAGATGCGGTCGGCGCTGTGCGTCAGCGACGTGACCAGCTTGCTGCTGGTCACCGAGCCGAATATGGCGCTGAAAAACTGCTCGATAAAGTTGGTCATCATCATCCTTCCAACCGTGATGGTACTCTCATCCATTCTATACGCGAACGGTGGTAAAAAGTCGCGCAATCGCCGCGCCTAAGTGTAAGATAAAATACAAAATGACAAGCGCGTAGATTGCGTCCACCATGAAAGAAACCCACGCCTTAATCGAACGAGTGCGGCGTATCAGCGATACGCACCAGCAGCTCACCGTCACCGTCGATTCGTCGCTGAGCGGCATCAAGCCGGGACAGTCGGTATTGGCGCGCTTCACCGAAAACTGGAATCCCTACCTGCGCGAGCAGTGGTGGCCCGTTGCCCATCAGAAGAACACGCTGATCATCGAGCGCCCGGCGCTGCTGCGCTACGAGCCGGGCACGGTCGTCAGCCTGATCGGCGCGGTCGGGCAGCCGTTCCGCTTCCGGCGCACGCTGCGCGCCGTGCTGCTGATCGCTTACGGCAGCGACCCCGCGCCGCTGCTGCTGACCATCCCGGCGCTGCTGGCGAACAACGTCAGCGTGACCATGATCCTGCTCGGCACGGACTACGCCACCCAGCATCTGCCGCCGGAAGTCGAGATCATTCAGGGCGAAGTGGGCGAGGGCGCGCCGCAGGACAAGCTCAACTGGGCGAACCGCGTCACCACCATCGGCTGGGCGGATCAGGTGTTCGTGACCGTGCCGCAGGAAGACGAGATGACCTACTTCCGCGAGATTTGGGCGCTGTTTTCCGAGCTGCGCGCCGACATCCCCGCGAATTACCTGTTCGGCGTGTTTCGCCCGCCGCTGCCGTGCGGCGTTGGCGCCTGCTCGTCCTGCATGGTCAAGCTGACGGGCAGCGGCACGGCGTTCATGTGCAAGGACGGTCCCGCCCTCGACCTGACGAAAGTGCCGCTGACGTGACGCCGCGAGAATAGGAGCCGCCGATGGCGATCCGCATCACCCGACATGCCAAGAACAGCCTGATCGTCGAATCGCCGGTGATGAACGCGGCGGGCACGCTCGGCTTCGGCGACGAGTACCGCGATCTGCTCGACCTCGACTCGCTCGGCGCGTTCGTGACCAACCCGATCTCGTATGCGCCCCGCAACCCGGCGAACGGGACGCGCGTCGCGCCGCTGGAAGGCGGCGTGCTGGTGCATACCGGGCTGCCGAACCCCGGCGTCAGCAAAGTCATC
>JAXLWE010000023.1:0-76936 GCA_046328655.1 Anaerolineae bacterium
GACGTTATCCCACGCGCCGCCGACCGTCTTTTCGGCAAGTGCAACTTCGTCAAACAGATAAACCCACTTCTTCCCTGCGTCCTGTTTGCTGCCGCGCTTCTTCGCGGGCGCATCCATTGTAACAGCCATCGTCGATTCGCTCCTTTTATATTCGACTGGCAGTGCCGTAATTTGAACGACTGCATATAGTTCACCTAATTGTTTCAGTTCTAGGGGAGAGCGACTACTGACATAACGCACCTGACAGCGTGATGTGCGTCACATCTCATCGATCCGATCAATCGCCGTGAGGCGCAGTTTGAGGGAAACTTGATGCGGTGCGTCGCGCAAGCAGCGACCATGACAATCCGCGCGGCGTAATGGTTTCAGGGCTGGCGAGGGGATATGAAAAGGGGCGAGGTGTTCGCCTCGCCCCTGATACTGCGGATTAGTGCACCCGGTAGGTCGTCAGGGCGCGCATGTACTGGACGCGCTCGAACGCCGCCGGATCGGGGCTGTTCACCTGGCTGAGACTGCCGCGCATCTGGGCGACCGACTCATACTCATTGGCTTCCAGCCACTGGGTCATGCCGTCCTTGACGAGGCGCATGTAGTCGATGCCGTTCTTGAGCAGCGCCGAAGTCATCATGGCGATGTTCGCGCCCGCCATCAGCACCTTCAGCGCATCCTCCGGCGTGTGGATACCGCTGGTCGCGGCGAGGTCGGCGTGGATACGACCGTACAGGATGGCGACCCAGCGCAGCGGCAGACGGAGCGCCTGCGGCGTGCTCAGCAGCACGTGCGGCTCGACTTCCAGCGTCTCCAGGTTGATGTCAGGCTGGTAGAAGCGGTTGAACAGCACCAGCGCATCCGCCCCGGCTTGATCCAGGCGCCGCGCCATGTACGCCATGTTGCTGAAGTACGGGCTGAGCTTGACCGCGACCGGGATGGTGACGACCTGCTTGACCGCCGTCAGGATGTCGACGTAACTCTGCTCGACCACTTCGCCCGGCGTTTCGGGATCGGTCGGGATGTGGTAGATGTTCAGTTCGAGCGCGCTCGCGCCCGCTTCCTGCATCCGCCGCGCGAATTTCGTCCAGCTACCGATGCTCGTCCCGTTCAGGCTGGCGATCACCGGAATGTCGACCGTCTCGCGCGCCCGGCGGATCAGTTCGAGATACTGGTCGGGGCGCGCGTGATAGGTGGGCGGCTCCGGGAACAGCGTCAGCGCTTCGGGGAACGTGTCCGCGCCGTGCGTGAGGTAATAGTTCACCGTCTCGCGCTCGTGGCGAATTTGTTCCTCGAACAGCGAGAACAGCACCACCGCACCGGCTCCCGCGTCCTCGACCTTCTTGATGTTGTCGACCGTGTCCCACAGCGGCGAAGCCGAGGCGACCAGCGGTGAGCGCAGTTTCAACCCCATGTAGGTTGTCGTGAAGTCCATGCTAAGCTCCTATCCTTGATGCCCGTTCATGGGGCGAGAAGCAAGATATTCGTAGAGTGCCCAGCGCGTGTTCACGTCGCCCTGCGCTTCTTCGAACAGCGCCTGCGCGACTTCCGGTCGGCTGAATTCGAGCATCTTGAAGCGATTTTCCATTTGCAGGTACGCTGTCACCGGGATTTTCGGCGGGCGCGAGTCCAGCGACAGCGGGTTCTCGCCCTGCTCAGCGCGATCCGGGTTGTAGCGGTACAGCAGCCATTGACCGGACTCGACGGCGGCTTTCTGGTTGTGCAGCGCCGTGCTCATCTCGATGCCGTGCATGATGCAGTGGCTGTAGGCGATGATCAGCGACGGACCGTTGAAGGCTTCGGCTTCGAGGAAGGCGCGGAGCGTTTGCTCGTCCCTGCCGCCCATCGAAACGCGCGCCACGTAGACCGTGCCGTAGCTCATGGCGATCAAGCCGAGGTCTTTCTTCCCGGCGCGCTTGCCCGCCGCCGCGAACTTGGCGACCGCCGCGCGCGGCGTGGACTTCGACGCCTGACCGCCGGTGTTCGAGTACACTTCGGTGTCGAGGACGAGGATGTTGACGTTGCGACCGCTGGCGATCACGTGATCCAGACCGCCGTAGCCGATGTCATACGCCCAGCCGTCGCCGCCGATGATCCACACATCCTTCTTGACCAGCACGTCGGCGAGCGCTTCCAACTGCCGCGCCGAGTCGCCGGGGATATTCGCCAGCCGCTCCTTGAGCAGCGCCACGCGCTCGCGCTGGTCGTGGATGCCGGCTTCGTCATGCTGGTCGGCATTCAGCAGAGCGTCAACGAGGTTGCCGCCGACTTCGCCGGACAGCCCCTTGAGCAGCTCGCTGGCGAACTCGATTTGCTTGTCGAGCGCGACGCGCATGCCCAAGCCGAATTCGGCATTATCCTCAAACAGCGAGTTCGACCACGCCGGACCACGACCCTGCGCGTTCTTCGCCCAGGGGGTCGTCGGCAGGTTGCCGCCGTAGATCGAGGAGCAGCCGGTCGCGTTGGCGACCAGCGCGCGGTCACCGAACAACTGCGAGATCAGCTTCAGATACGGTGTTTCACCGCAGCCGGAGCACGCGCCGGAGAATTCAAACAGCGGCTGCTGCGCCTGCTGCTGGCGGATGGTGCTGACCTTGATGTCCCGGCGGTCGACTTCCGGCAGCGATGTGAAGTAATTCCAGTTCACCGTTTCCTGTTCGCGCAGCGGCGGCTGAGGCATCATGTTGAGCGCCTTCAGGTTCGCTGCCGATTTGTTCTTGACCGGGCACACGTCTACGCAGATAGCGCAGCCGGTGCAGTCCTCTGGCGAGACCTGGATGGAATATTGCTTGCCCTTCCATTCGGTGTCGCGCGCGTCGACCGTCTTGAAGGTCGCGGGGGCATTCGCCAGCGCATCCGGCTCAATCACCTTGATGCGGATGACGGCGTGCGGGCAGACCATCGCGCACTTGCCGCACTGGATGCAGATGTCGGGATCCCATACCGGGATTTCGTGCGCCAGATTGCGCTTCTCCCACTGCGACGTGCCGGTGGGATACGTGCCGTCGTTCGGGAGGACGCTCACGGGCAGCGTATCGCCGACGTGGGCGAGCATCTTGCCCAGGACATTCTGCACGAATGCCGGAGCTTCACGCGAGACGACCGGGGTCAGTTCCATCGCGCTGGTGGCGACTGCCGGAACCTTGACCTCGTATAGGTTGTCGAGCGTCTGGTCGACCGCCCGCAGATTCATCTCGACGACTTCTTCGCCCTTCCTGCCGTAAGTCTTTTCAATCGAGTGCTTGATGGCATTGATGGCTTCGTCGCGCGGGAGCACGCCGGAGATGGCGAAGAAGCAGACCTGCATCACGGTGTTGATGCGCCCCTTCATGCCGGACTCGCTGGCGACCTTGTAGGCGTCGATGACGTAGAAGCGCAGGTGCTTGGCGATGATCGTTTCCTGCACCGGGCGCGGCAGGTGATCCCACACTTCGTCCGCCGAATACGGCGAGCTAATCAGGAACACGCCGCCGGGCATGACTTCCTGAAGCACGTCGTAGCGCTCCAGGAACACCCACTGGTGACAGGCGACAAAATTGGCGCTGGTGATCTGGTATGTCGACCGGATCGGGTTGGGACCAAAGCGCAGGTGCGAGATGGTCATCGTCCCGGATTTCTTCGAGTCGTAGTAGAAATAACCCTGAGCATAATTGTCGGTGTTTTCGCCGATGATCTTGATTGAGTTCTTGTTCGCGCCGACCGTGCCGTCCGAACCCAGTCCGTAGAACACCGCGCGGACGACGTTGTCCGGCTCGCTGGAGAAGCTGGGGTCGTAATCGAGGCTGGTTTGCGACAGGTCGTCGTTGATGCCGACGGTGAAGTGATTCTTCGGCTTTGCCTGAAGCAGATTGTCGAACACCGCCTTGATCATCGCGGGGGTGAGTTCCTTGGAGCCGAGACCATAGCGCCCGCCGACGATCCTGGGCATTTGCGCGCCTTGCCATTCTTCATGAAGGGCGGTCACGCAGTCCAGATACAGCGGCTCTCCGGCGCTGCCGGGTTCCTTGGTGCGGTCGAGGACGGCGATGGACTTGACGCTCGCGGGCAGGGTATTGACGAAGCCGCTCATGTCGAACGGGCGGTACAGCCGCACCTTGAGCACGCCGACCTTTTCGCCCCGCGCCATCAGCGCGTCGACCAGTTCGCACGCTGCTTCAGCGCCCGAACCCATCATGATCAGCACGCGCTCGGCATCCGGCGCGCCGTAGTAGTCGAACAGGTGATACTGACGCCCGGTCAGTTCGGCGAACTGATCCATCGCCTTCTGGACGATCCCCGGAGTCGCCGTGTAGTACGGGTTGACCGTCTCACGCGCCTGGAAGTACATGTCCGGGTTCTGGGCGGTTCCACGCATCACTGGACGATCCGGCGACAGCGCGCGCGCCCGATGCTGAAGGATGAGCGACTCGCTCATCATCGCGCGGATGATTGCGTCGTCCAGCAGCTCGATCTTGTCGACTTCGTGCGAAGTACGGAAGCCGTCGAAGAAGTGCAGGAACGGCACGCGCGTTTCGAGCGTCGCCGCCTGGGAGATCAGCGCGAAGTCGTGCGCTTCCTGAACCGAGTTCGACGCCAGCAGCGCCCACCCGGTTCCGCGCGCCGCCATCACGTCGCTGTGATCACCGAAGATCGACAGCGCCTGGGCTGCCAGGGCGCGCGCCGCGATGTGAAACACTGTTGAGGTGAGTTCACCCGCGATCTTGTACATGTTGGGGATCATCAGGAGCAGACCCTGAGACGCCGTGAAAGTCGTCGTCAGCGAACCGGCTTGCAGCGAACCGTGAATTGCTCCGGCTGCGCCCGCTTCGCTTTGCATCTCGATGACCGTCGGGATGGTTCCCCAGATATTTGGCTTGCCGCCCGATGCCCATTCATCCGCCCATTCGCCCATAGGCGTCGACGGTGTGATCGGGTACAGGGCGATGACTTCGTTGGTCTTGAAGGCTACGCGAGCTACAGCCTCATTCCCATCTATTGTGATTCGCTCACTCATTGTTGCGTTCTCCTGTTTCGCTCCATAGCTTCATGCCCCGTGTCGCTGGCTGGGCGGACGCTCAGCGCCAGAGTTGACCAATCAAGCTAAAACGACTCATAAGGGCTGGAAGCCTGCCTAAACCATAGCCGATTCGAGGAGAACACATGATTATCAATGCTCAGGTTCTCGCTGTGAGGAATGTCACTTTAGACGCATCAGTGGGAAAAATGAGAAACCATTGAGATCGATGCCGATTCTGCGACGTTCATTGACTAAGTAACGTTTTGAGGAGTGTTCGAGGTATTTGGGAGGATATGATGTCACGAATATTCGCGGTCGTGCTTCTGGTGGGGGCGCTGCTGCTGGTCATCGTTCTGCCGCTGTCCGGGCAGACAGCAACGCCTGATCCTGGTTCCCAGGTGGTCGTGGTCGGCATGGTCGATCTGGGGCAGGGTGTTATCATGGTTAATGGATACATTATCGCTCCAGCTTCCGCTTTCCAGCCGTCCATTCTGCATCAGGGCGATCTGGTGATCGTGATCGGCTATCTGCTGCCGGACGGTGTGACCATCCAGGCGACGAGCCTGGAGTTCTTCGACGATACCACGCCGACGCCCGAACCGACGGCTGAAGTGACTGTCGAACCGACTGTTGAAGTGACGATGGAGCCGACCGCCGAAGTCACGATGGAGCCGACTGCTGAAGTGACGGCAGAGCCGGGCTGCACCCAGACCAATCAGCCGGTGGCGCAGCGCCTCGCCGACGCTTTCGGCGTCAGCTACAACGAGATCATCAACTGGCACTGCAACGGCTTCGGTTTTGGCGAAATCGCGCGGGCGTACCTGCTCGCCGACGCGACCGGGGAAACGCCGGATACGTACTTCGCCATGCGCAACGCCGGGATGGGCTGGGGCAACATCGTCAAGCAGACCGGCGTGCATCCGTCGGAACTCGCGCCGGGGCAGGTGATTCGTCACGGGGGCGGCGATGATCCTGAAGCTACTCAGGAAGCCCAGGGAGCTAATCAACCCGGCAACGGCAACGGTCGCGGCAATGGCAATGGGAACGGCAACAACGGCAACGGGAATGGCAACGGTGGAAACGGGAACGGACGCGGCAACGGCAACGGTCGCGGTAATGGGAATGGTCGTGGGAACGGCAACGGGTAGGTAGCCTGTCCGCTCCAGTAGTGCAGAGCGCCGGTCTCGCGTCAGGCTGGCGCTCTGTATTTTTGTCCGTTTCTTTGTAAGATATGGACGGCTGAGGGTGAGACAAGAAACGGAATATGCGGCTTATTGTTGTGACGCTTGTATTGGCACTTCTGGTCTCGGCTGGCGCTGGTCAGGCGCAGGATACGGGCAAGCCCTTCATCCTGCCGATGGCGAGTCCCCCCGGTCCGACGACGTGGCTGCTCGGTCAGCCTTACGGGAACACGGTCGGCGCGTTTCTGACCGGCGCTGACCAGTACGAGGCGGGTCAGCAGCTTCACTTCGGTCTCGATTTTTCGATGCCATGCGGGACGCCGCTGGTCGCCGTCGCCGATGGGGTGGTCGGCTACGTGGACGACCTGGGCTTCGGCGCGGTTCGCATAACCTGATCCTGATCCACCCGCAGGTGGAGCGGACGACGCTCTACGGGCATCTGCTGGAGACGCCGACCGTCCAGCCGGGCGCGGCGGTGAAGCAGGGGATGTCGTCGCGCTCTCCGGCGACCCGGACTCGACCTGCGTATCGCGCCCACACCTGCATTTCGAAGTCCGCTCGATGCAGTACACCACCGCCTATAACCCGGTCAGCTACATCGATGCCAACTGGCACGCGCTGATGGCAATCGGCTCGTTCAGCACGCCGCTATTCGAGCAGGATTTGGACAACGCCCGCCAGTGGATGAGTATCGACGACCAGCCGACTGTCGCGTTCTGGGGCAGAGCGCTCAACGATTACGCCGCGCCATATCCCGACTACCGTCAGGGCTGCCGCCGGTGAACCCGCCGCTGGCGAACGTGGCGAACCCACTGCCGGAACGCTGGCAAATGCGCCGCCTGGCGTATGACGGCTGCTGTTCGGGCGCGTGGTGGGGCGGCGCGAGCCAGCTTTTCGTGATCGACGGCTCGCCCAATCAGCGCGCGGCGATCTTCGCGTGGAACACCGCCCCGGAGGTCGACCCCGCCGCCAGCCTCGTCGGTCTGAATATGCCTGCGCCGCCGCCGCTGGCTTCGCCGGATGGGGCGCTGCAAATTCGGCGCGACGGCAACCAGATCGTGATCCGCCGCGCTGCCGCCGGGAGCGAGTGGACGGTCGAGACGCAGAATACGCTGCCCGCCGTCAGCGCCGACAGCAGCCGCCTGATGTGGGAGATTGCCGTGCCACGCGCGCCCGGCGAGGATCGGTCGCGGACGCAAATCTGGGTGAGCGACGTGGACGGCGCGAACGCCCGGCAGATCGCCAACGAGCCGGGCGGCTACGCCCGCTGGCTGGACGGCTCGCGGCTGCTGCTGGGCGCGCGGCCGGAACAGACGACCGCCTGGACGGTGTTCAACACCGCCGACGACAGCAGCTTCACGCTCGGCGCGCGGGATTTCGTGCGCGGATTGAGCATCGCGCCGGGCGGCGCGCGCATCCTGTTCTACCTCGTCAATCAGGACGACCCGGCGGCGGCGGGCATCTACGCGCTCGACATGCAGCCCGACGCGCAGGCACGGCGACTGCCGTTCTTCGGGGCGTGGCGCTGGCGCGATGCCGACACGCTGTACTATCTGCCGTTCGACCCGGCGAGCGATTTGCAGTCGCTTCATTATTACGATCTGCGCACGGGCGAGGATCGCGGCTTGATCGAGCCGTCGTTTCTGGTCGCCAACGGCGACTGGTCGGTATCGCCGGACGGCGACCAGATCGCTTTCTGGAACGCCAATGACCTGACGCTCTGGCTGCTGGAAGGCGTGCCATAGCCGGAATCCGCGCTATACTCAGGGCTGAGCGGCATACTCAATTTGACAAGCGACGATGTGAAGCGCCGGAGAATCGGTCTCCGGCGACGGTATCGTATGCCGCGTCGCCGGGTTCAGCGAGAGGCTAAGATGATGAGTCAGGAACAGTGGATGGCGGTCGACAATTACTTCGCCGACACCATCGTCCCGTCCGACGAAGTGCTCGACGCGGCGCTGGCGCGCTCGGCGGAGGCGGGGCTGCCGTCGATTCAGGTCGCGCCGAATCAGGGCAAGCTGCTGGCGATTCTGGCGCAGTCCATCGGCGCGCGCACCATTCTGGAGATCGGCACGCTCGGCGCGTACAGCACGATCTGGCTGGCGCGGGCGCTGCCGCCCGGCGGCTCGATGGTCACGCTGGAATTCGACCCGAAGCACGCCGACATCGCGCGCAAGAACCTGGCGCAAGCCGGGCTGAGCGAGGTGGTCGAGGTGCGCGTCGGGCGGGCGGCGGAGTCGCTGCCGAAGCTCGCCGCCGAGGGACGCCCGCCGTTCGACCTGGTGTTCATTGACGCCGACAAGCCCAGCAATACAATTTACTTCGAATGGGCGCTCAGGCTGACGCGACCGGGCAGCCTGATCATCATCGACAACGTCGTGCGCAGCGGCAAAGTGGTCGACCCCGACAGCGACGATGCCAGCGTGCAGGGCGTGCGCCAGTTCATGAGCCGGATGGCAACCGAGCCGCGCGTCGTCGCCACCGCCGTGCAGACGGTTGGCAGCAAGGGCTACGATGGGCTGGCGATTGCGCTGGTGACCGGAGCGGCGTAGGCGCGGCGTGAGCGAGAACCGAAGCATGTTCGTTGGCGTGGATATCGGCGGGACGTTCACCGACCTCGTCCTGAGCGTGGGTGGCGAGCTGCGGATTCACAAGCTGCTGAGCACACCCGATGACCCGGCGCGGGCGATGCTGAACGGCTTGAACGCCGTCAGCCCCGGCGGGCTGGAAGCGCTGGCGCGCATCGCGCACGGGACGACCGTCGCCACCAACGCCATTCTGGAGCGCAAGGGCGCGAAATGCGCGCTGATCACGACGCAGGGCTTCCGCGATCTGCTGCTGATCGGGCGGCAGAACCGCCCGGTGCTGTACGCGCTGCATCCCGAACTGCCGCCGCCGCTGATCCCGCGCGAACACTGCTACGAAGTCCCCGAACGTCTCGACCACACCGGAGCGGTGCTGAAGCCGCTCGATCTGGACGCGCTCGACAGGGTGCTGGACGAGATCGCCCGCGCCGGGATCGAGTCGGTCGCGGTGTGCTTCCTGTACAGCTACGTCAACCCGGCGCACGAGCAGGCGGTGCGCGCCCGCATGATCGCGCGCGGCTTGCTCGACGAATCCCGGATCGCGCTGTCGTGCGAGGTGCTGCCGGAATTCCGCGAGTATGAGCGCGCCAGCACGGTCGCGCTCGAAGCCTACGTGCGCCCGGTCATGAGCCGCTACCTGAAGCATCTGGAAGATGCGCTGCCGCGCTCCTGACGCGCTGCGCGTGATGAAATCGGACGGCGGCGTGATCGGCGCGAGCTACGCCCGCCAGAAGGCGATCCTCACCGCCCTGAGCGGACCCGCCGCCGGGGTGATCGGCGCGTTTCATCTGGCGAAGCTGGCGGGCTTCGACCAGATCATCACGCTCGACATCGGCGGCACGTCGACCGACGTAGCGCTGTGCCCCGGCGAGCCGATCCGCCGCAGCGATGCTGAGATCGACGGGCTGCCGCTGCGGATGCGCCTGCTCGACATCGAGACGGTGGGGGCGGGCGGCGGCTCGATTGCCCGGCTGGACAGCGGCGGCGCGCTGCGCGTTGGTCCCGAAAGCGCCGGAGCCGATCCGGGTCCCATCGCCTACGGGCGCGGTGGGGCGCAGGTGACGGTCAGCGATGCTAACGTGGTGGCGGGGCGGCTGGACGCCGAGCATTTCCTCGGCAGGAGCATGACGCTCGACGCGGACGCGGCGCGCTTGGCGCTGCAAGCGCTTGCCGGGCGGATGAATCTTTCGGTGAACGAGGCGGCGCTCGGCGTGATCACTCTGGCGAACGCCAACATCGACCGGGCGGTGCGGCGCGTCTCGATTGCGCGGGGCTACGACCCGCGCCGCTTTACGCTGGTGGCGTTCGGCGGGGCGGGTCCGCTGCACGCATGCGACGTTGCCGCGCGGTTGAGCATCCCGCGCGTGCTCGTTCCTAGGCATCCAGGCGTACTGTGCGCGCTCGGCTTGCTGGTGGCGGACGTGACGCTCGACTACAGCCGCTCGCTGCTGGGCGTGAGCAGATCGCCCGCCGCGCTGCTGGATGAGTTGATGCGGCAGGCGCGCGCCGATCTCGCCCGCGAGGGCATCGACAGATCAAGTATGACGTTCGGTGCCGCTGCTTGACGCGCGCTATCGCGGGCAGGCGTATGAACTGACCATTCCATACACCGAGGACGTGCCGACCGCCTTCCACGCCGCCCACGACCGCGCCTACGGTCACGCCCTGCCGGGGCGGGAAATCGAGCAGGTCAACCTGCGCTTGCAGGCGGTCGGCGCGGTCGACAAGCCCAGCCCTGACGCCAGATCGATCTGCGACAACGATGGATCGGGCGCGCTCATCAGGCGCAGGGACGGTATGGCGCTCTACCAGCGCGAGCAGTTCACGCCCGGCGCGCGCTTCGGCGGCGCGGCGCTGATCTTCCAGTTGGACAGCACGGTTTACGTGCCGGAGGGGTGGTCGGCGCGGGTGGATGAGTATCAGGATCTGGTTTTGACGTCAGACTGATTGCCGTCGCATAGGAACAGAAATGTTCACGCTTGACGTATTCCCGAAAAATCAGCAGCGATTCGAGAGCCTGCTTGCATTTCTCCGGCAGGTTGTCGACATTTGTGCCAGAGACAGGCGCAGCGCCGATCCTGAATGGTAGCCTGGCGGTTCTGCGCTATACTATGCAGACCGAGATGGAGTTCACGACATTGACCTGCTTTTCCCGGAAGCTCGTTTTCCCCGAATGATTGCATTGCTAGAGGAAAAAGGCATCGACTATCGGGTCAAAGAGTGGCATGTGCTCCAAATTCTGCGCGACGATTTGAAGATCGAGCTTGATTCAATGGAATACTGGATGGAAGTCTGCCTTTGCAGACTGATTTGCTACAAATCGCTGACTTCCAGATCCAGATTGTTCGCCTGGAGATACTACGGGGCTTTGTCGGCGCGGTGTAGAAGGCACAGCGAACCAAAGTGACGAAAACATCAAGCGGAAATACGAAGGTCTGAAAGCAAAGACGATGCGCTCAGCAAAGTAGGTGTCCCCGAGTCTGGCAGAGGAGCGTGGGATATGCCCGTAGACGCGATCAGCTTAGCCGTGTTTCGCAGCCTGTTCGAGTCGGTCGCCGAAGAAATGGGCGTCACGCTTCAACGCGCGGCGTTCAGTCCGAATATCCGCGAGCGGCTGGATTTTAGCTGCGCCGTGTTCGACTCGCAGGCGCGGATGACGGCGCAGGCGGCACACATTCCAGTGCATCTCGGCAGTATGCCCGCGTCGGTCGAGGCGGCGGTGCGCGCGTTCGGTGCGTTCGACCCCGGCGACGTGATCGTGCTGAATGATCCGTATTCCGGCGGCACGCCTGCCGGACGTGACGATGGTCTCGCCTGTATTCGTGGGGGTGAGGTGCGGTTCTTCGTCGCCAGCCGCGCCCACCACGCCGACGTAGGCGGCATGTCGCCCGGCTCGCTGCCGCTGAGCACCGAGCTGTATCAGGAAGAGGCTGTTCTGCCGCCGGTCAAGCTGGTGGAGGCGGGCAGGCGCAGCGATGCGCTGCTCAGGCTGATTACCGCCAACAGCCGCGCGCCGGAGGAACGTCTCGGTGATCTGGAAGCGCAGTTGGCGGCGCAGCATGTCGGCGAACGCCGGCTGCTGGCGCTGGTCGAGGCGAACGGGCTGGCGGAAGTGGAAGCGCACGGTGACGCGCTGCTCGATTACTCGCGGCGGATGACCGAAGCCGTGATCGCCGCTATCCCCGACGGCGTATACCGCTTCGAGGACGCGCTCGAAGGCGACGGTCAGGGCGAATACCGCATCCCCATCTGCGCGACCACTACGGTCGACGGATCGCGCATGGTGGTCGATTTCGCTGGGAGCGCGCCGCAGGTCGCGGGCGATCTGAATGCGGTCGCAGCGATTGTTCGCTCGGCGACGTGGTACTGCGTCCGGCTGCTGGCGCAGGACGATCTGCCGGTCAATCACGGCTGTTTCGAGCCGGTGACAGTGGTCACGCCGCCGCACAGCCTGCTGAACCCCGATTTCCCGGCAGCGGTCGCCGTCGGCAACGCCGAGACCGGGCAGCGCGTCGTGGATGCCGTGCTGGGCGCGCTGGCTCTGGCGCTCCCCGACCGCATCCCGGCTGCCAGCCAGGGGACGATGAACAATTTCACGGTTGGCGGGAGCGGTTTCGTCTACTACGAGACCATCGCGGGGGGGCACGGTGCGTCACCGTCCGGCGACGGCGTGATGGGCGGCACAGCCACATGACTAATACGCGGCAATACGCCCATCGAGGCGCTGGAATACGGGCTGCCGCTGCGCGTCACGCCTACGGGCTGCGCGAAGACTCTGGCGGAGCGGGACGTTATCGCGGCGGCGACGGGATCGTGCGCGAATACGAGCTGCTCGTCCCGGCGCAGGTGACGATCAACAGCGAGCGCGGGTCTACGCGCCCTACGGCTTACGGGCGGCGATGACGGCGCACACGGCATAAACCGACTGTTACGGGATGGCGAGGAAATCCGCTTGAGCGGTAAGTGGACAGGGCGCTTGCAGCCCGGCGACCGGATCGTGATCGAGACGCCCGGCGGCGGCGACAGGGCGAGCGCTAGGCGAGCTTGGGTGCACTCGCCGGGCGTTCCGGCTGCACGCGGATCGAAGCGGCACCGGGTCGTCCAACAGGTAAAGCGCGCAGCCGCGCTGGGTCAACTGGCGGCGTAAATCCCAGCGCTCGTAACGGCTCCACAGCGGGATGGCGCTTTGCGGGACGCGCGCAAATAAGGCACGGGCGTCGAATTCATCGACCGAATCGACCAGCGCGCCGATCAGCGTCATATACTGGAAGGGCTGCACACACAGGTCGATGCCGTATCGCGCTGCAATCGCCTTGCAGTTCCAGATGTGGCTGCTTTCCTCTGACGACATGCCCGCGACGCCCAGCGGCGTGCCCAGCCAGCCGTAATGCTGCGCCGGGACGAGGTTCAGCAGCATGACCTCCGAGTGGTCGGTACGCGCCATCGCGCAGGCGAGATGCAGAGCCTCTTCCGTCCACTGCCTGTCCGCCATCTGGATGAGAATTGTCGACACGGGAAACCTCCATCGCCGAACCTACTCCCTTCAGTCTACAGCGGGAGGGATCAAGATCGGGTCAACCGCGACGGTACGCGTGTAAATGTTCCATCAAGATTCGAGATCGATGAAGCGGTAGCCGACGCCCGGCTCATTGAGGATATAGCGGACGTTGCGCGCCGGGTTCTCGCGCAGCTTCTTGCGAATCTGGTTGAC
The DNA here is from genome assembly GCA_046328655.1 of Anaerolineae bacterium. Classification (GTDB taxonomy): domain Bacteria; phylum Chloroflexota; class Anaerolineae; order Aggregatilineales; family Phototrophicaceae; genus Flexifilum. The sequence goes on from JAXLWE010000023.1 coordinate 13,462, forward strand.
GAATACCCGCACGTAGTGATCCATGTCGCTGTATTCCGCGCCCCATACCTCGCGCAGAAGCTGGCGATGGGTGAGGACTTTACCGGCGTTGGTCGCCAGCAGGCGAAGCAGGTCGTATTCCTTCGGCGTCAGGTGGATTTCGTCGCCTTCGACAAATACGCGGCGGTTGACCAGATCGATACGCAGATCGCCGGCGACGATTTCGGATTGATGCGCATCGGGTGCAGCATCCTGAGTTCGGCGCAGCACCGCCTGAATGCGCGCCCGCAGCTCCTCAATGCCGAACGGCTTGGTCAGGTAATCGTCGGCTCCGGCGTCGAGCGCCGTGACCTTCGTTCGTTCGTCGCCGCGCACCGACAGCATGATGATCGGCGTTTTCGACCACTCGCGCAGGCTGCGGCAGACGTGCAAGCCGTCCGGCTCGCTGCCGAGCGAAATGTCGAGGATGATCACGTCCGGCGACTGTTGAGCGGCGCTGGCGAGCGCTTCGTGCCCGTTCGCCGCCATGATCACCTGATAGCCATACGCGCCCAGCCCGGTGCGCAGCAGCTTGCGAATCTGAGGCTCGTCATCGACCACGAGGATTTTCATGCCCTGTCCCTAATCCACGGTTCGTTTCGACTCTATCATGCGTTCGGAGTGCTGGAAGTCGCCCGGTTCAGCGGCAGCGAGACCACGAAGGTCGCGCCGCCGCCAGGCGTATCGTCGACCCGTAACTTGCCATGATGCGCCTCAATGATACCTTTGGCAATCGGCAACCCCAAGCCGACGTGCCCCCGGTCGCCGGTGTGAAACGGCTCCATGATCTGCTCGCGCTCGCCCGGCGAAATGTTGGGTCCATGATTGGCGACGCCGAGCCGCGCCTGATCGTCACGGACGCCGCCGGAGATTTCGATCAACGAATCCGGCGGCTCGTAGCGCAGGGCGTTATCAACCAGATTGGTGAGCGCGCGCAGCATCAAGCCGTAGTCGAACGGCACGAGCGGCATGTCGTCCGGGAACGCCAGGCTAATCCGCTCCTGACCGAGCCGCTGGAACGCGCGCGCCGCCACGTCTCCGGCGACTTCTTCGAGATCGTTCAGCTGCACGTCGAGCGTCAGCGCCCCCGCCCGCAGGCGCGAGAGGTCGAGCAGCTCGCCGACCATCGTGTCCAGCTCGTCGGCTTCGCTCTCGACCGATTCCAGCATCTCCGCCTGCTCGCCCTCGGACAGTGACGGACGCAGCGTGCGCAGGTTGTGCGCCGAAGTCTTGATGATGGTGATCGGGGTGCGCAGGTCGTGCGAGACGGCGTGCAGCAGGGCGGTCTTGAGGCGGTCGGCTTCCTCGAACGTCTTGCTCTGCCGCGCCCGCTCGATTAGCTCGATGCGGTGAAGCGCCATCGCCGCCTGACTGGTGCAGGTCTCCAGCAGCCGAAGCTGAACCGGAGTCAGCGGGTGCAGAAAAGTCGCACGCAGCGTGCCGTAGACGTTGCCGTCGACGCGCAGCAGGACGAAAAATGCCGTTTCGTCGTGCGCCGGTGATGGGCTGGCGTAGGGCAGAACATCCGCATGTAAGGCGCGCAGGTCATCGCGCACGGTCATCTTGAGTGCGTCATAGACGCCTTCGGGCGTCGTCAGGCGGTTGAAGGCGCTGGTCATGCGGAACAGGATCATCTGCTCGATGGCGCGCTGGCGGGCGTTCTCGGCTTCGGCGCGGACGCGGGCGGCTAGCTGCCCGGTGATCGTGGCGACGATGAAGAAGATGATCAGGTCGAGCAGGTCGCGCGGGTCGGCGACCAGGAAAGTGTACAGCGGCTGCACGAGGAAGAAATTGAAGCAGACAAAGCTGATGGTCGCAGCGAGCAGCGAGGGTCCGATGCCCTGGCGAATGGCGATGATCAGCACCGCCAGCAGATAGACGAGCGAAAAGTTTGCCAGCGTCAGGTAAGGGCGCAGCAGCCACAGCGCCAGCGTGATCAGGGCGATCACCAGCGCAGCCAGACCGTAACGCAACACGTTTGGTGTCATAACCTCTATTGTAATGCGAACCAGATTCGGCGGGAGGGTCAGTTCGGCAGCATTTCGCCCGCTGCGACGGCGAAGGACGGGCGGTTCTGCAGCGGCGCAAGCGGGCACACCCAGCGCGCGTTGTAGCAGCAGGACGGATGGTAGGCATAGTTGAAGTCGAGCAGGATGGTGTCCCCGTCCGTGCCCAAATCCGCGCCCTTGATCGTGTCGTACAGATAGACGACCACCGCCGTAAGTCGTCTTACCATTGGTCGCGTCGCGGAAGGGGAGGAAAACGCCGCCGCCGTATCCGCCGATCCAGAACAACCCCAGCGTTCCCGACCCGGTAGGCAGCTCAAACGAGACGCGCGCGAACTGACGCATGACGATGTGCCCGTCGCCTTCGAGATCGTCCTCGTAAACGGTCGGCTCTACGTCGGTGTCGACCATTGCCACGACGCGGTAGGCGGGATCGTAGGGGTAGTAGCGCAGCCCGTGAAAGGCGGCTTTCTGAGCCTCGTCCAGCGGCGACTGCGGATGCGCCCGGAACAGGCTGTCGCGTTCGCGGCGGAAGTGATCGGATGCCTGCGCCGAACCCTGCTCGCGCACGGTGCGGTAAATCTCAAAGATGCGGCGGCGGTAATCGAGCAGGTCGAGCATGATGTACCTCGCACCGGAGTAGCGCTTTTCAGCGAGTCGCCGGATTGATTGAATCGCCAATCGGACTGTTCGAGGACGGCAAACACGAATTCGCAGGAAACCAGGTAGGGGCACGGCGAGCCGTGCCCTCGCCGTAGACGATCTAGGCGTTTTGTGACATGATCCAGTTCATGCCTTTGGTGGCGAGGCGGTCGAGCGCTTCGACTGACAGGGTGATGTGTTCTTCCTTCGTGTCCTCGACCTTGGTGTGCGACAGCCCGCGCAAACTCTGGACGAACAGCATGATCGTCGGGACGCCCGCCCGCGCGACCTCAGCGGCATCGTGAAGCGGTCCGCTCGGCAGGCGGTGCGACACGCCGCAGGTTTCCAGAATGGCTTGATCCGCCAGCTCGATCAGGTCGGGATGGAAGGGGATCGGGTGGATTTCCCACAGCTTGTTCCATTCCATCTCGACTTTTTCCTCGACGGCGAAGCGGGCGCTGGCGTCCTTCGCCTCCTGAAGCATCTTCGCCAGCGAGTCGGCGTTCAGGTGGCGCTGGTCGAGCGTCATATCGCATTGACCGACCACCGCCGTGACGATGCCCGGCTTGGTGACGACGCTGCCGACGGTGCAGACGCCGCCGTTGCGCTTGCCGATCTCGCGGATTTCCAGCGCCAGCTTGGCGGCTGCGCCCAGCGCGTCGCGGCGCTTATCCATCGGCGTCGAACCGGCGTGCGCCGACTGCCCGGTGAAGCGGATCGAGTGGCGCTCGACGCCGAACGTGCCGAGGACGACGCCCAGCGGCAGATCGAGGCTTTCGAGTACGGGTCCCTGCTCGATGTGCAGTTCAAGGTAGGCGGCGGCGTTCTTCAGTTGTTCGTGCGATTCCTTGACGTGGTCGAGGTCGATGCCGAAGCGCCCGATGGCGTCAGTCAGCGTGATGCCATCCTTGTCCACCAGATTGCGGAGCGATTCGGGATCCATCGTGCCGGAGCAGGCGCTCGACCCGAACAGGCTGCGCCCGAAGCGTGCGCCTTCTTCGTCCGCCCAGTTCACCAGCCGAACGGTGACAGGCGGCGTGCCTTCGCTGGCAATTCGCCGCAGCACTTCCACCCCGGCGAGCACGTTCAGGCAGCCATCCAGCCAGCCGCCGTTGGGGACGGAGTCCATATGCCCGCCGATCAGAAGCTCGCGCTCGGACGCGCCTTTCAGCGTTGCCCAGGTATTGCCCGCCTCGTCGGTCTCGACCGTGACGGGAAGCTGAGCCAGCTTTTCTTCCAGCCAGTCGAGGGCGGTCTCCCACGTATCGGTAAAGGCGACGCGCTGCGCGCCGTTCTCGTCGCCCGTGAGCCTGCGCAGGTCTTTTAGCTCATCAATCGTGCGCTGCGGTTGGAGCGAATTTTGAGGCGTCATCGGGGTTTCCTATCGTCTATCGAAGCTGTCTTGAGCGAAATTCTACCAACTCGAGCGCGCGCCGCAAGCGGTTGGGCGTGTCGCCGGTTTCTTTCGGCGCTGTTCTGGTCTATCGTTTACAATGGGGGACGAGACCTACCCGCAGATGAGGAGCGACGATGAGTGAAGACTTAACCCAGATTTCCGCGCGTTTTGATGCGTTGCGCGCCCGCTTCGACCAACTGAACAGCGCCGCCTCACTGTCTGAGCTGTCGAGCAGCGGACAGCGCTGACGCGCGACATCGACAGGCTGCCGGACGACGATCGGCATGCGCGGCAGCGCGGCTATGTCTGCGTCGTATCTGGAGCGCAAGGGCGATGTCCTCAGCCAGCAGTGGGAGAGCTTCAGCGATCAGGTGCAGCGGGGCTATCGACGGCGACAGCGCGCGGCTGCGCACGAAGTCATCGCCCGGCGCCTCCGCGTCGACTCGGCTGTCAACCTGCGCGCCAGCAGCGTCGGCGGCGCTTCAGTCGCAGCTTCCCGATCTGGAACACGGATTGCAAAGCGTCGAATCGATGCTGAGCGGCGCGAAATCACGGATTCAGGAGTTGTTTTCGACCTTGCAGACCGATACGGCGCAGACGCACGAGCAGCTTCGCCAGATCAACGGCTATCTTGACCAGCGCGACGAAGCCAGCTTCCCGTTTCTGGCGGAAGAAGCGTTATTCCTGTCTGCCAAAGCTGAGTGGGTCGATGGGCGCGACAACCCGGACGGCGTCGTCTACCTGACCGACCAGCGGCTGCTGTTCGAGCAGAAAGAGAAAACTGGCAAGAAGCTGGGCATCTTCGGCGGCAAGCAGACCCAGGAACTCGAATGGGAAATTCCGCTGAACCAGATCGAGGGCGTGCAGGCGGAAAATAAGGGCTTTCTGGGCGGCAAGGACATGCTCAATTTCACGCTTGGCTCCGGCGCGCCGTATACCGCGCTCACGGTCGAGATCAAGGGTGGCGTGCAGTCGAAGTTCTGGGCGGCACAGATCGAGCGCATGATCAAGGGCGAGACCAGCGACGAGCGCGCTATCCAGCCGGACGCCGAGACCCTGGAAGCGATCCGCAGCGCGCCGACCGCGTGCCCATCGTGCGGCGGGACGCTGCCGCAACTGGTCGCGTCGCAGCGCCAGGTCGAATGCGCCTACTGCGGAGCGGTCATACGGATTTGAGCCGTCGGCGCGGTACACTATAGGGCATGTGCGAAATCTGGCTCTGACTGCGGCAAGGATGTGAAGTGATGCAAAGCTTATGGAACGACGCAGAAGCGCGCGAATACGTGGGCGATCTGGCGCAGCGCGTGTACACGTCGCGGCTGCTGGGGCGCGATAAGACACTGGTGATGCACGGCGGCGGCAACACGTCGGTCAAAATCCGGCAGGAGAACCTGTTCGGACGCGAAGATGATCTGCTCTACGTCAAGGGGAGCGGCTGGGATTTGGAGACCATCGAATCGGCTGGCTTCGCTCCCGTGCGCATGGCTCCCATGCTGGAGCTGGCGACGCTGCCCGCGCTGAGCGACACGCAGATGGCGAACGAGCTTCGGGTCGCCACGATTGACGCTGGTGCGCCGAATCCGTCGGTCGAGGCGATTTTGCACGCCATTCTGCCCTACAAATTCGTCGATCACACCCACGCCGACGCGGTGATCGCCGTCACCAACACGGCGAACGGGCGCGAGCGCGTCGTGGAAATCTACGGCGACGACGTGGTGATCATCCCCTACGTGATGCCGGGCTTCAAGCTGGCGCGGCTGTGCGCGGAGATGTTCCCGGCGCAGGCGACGGCAAAGACGGTCGGCATGATCCTGCTCAATCACGGCGTGTTCTCGTTCGGCGAGACGGCGCGCGAATCCTACGAGCGCATGATCGCGCTGGTGAGCCGCGCCGAAGCCTATTTGCAGCGCCACAACGCCTGGCAGATCGCTTTCCCTGAAGCCCCCGCGCCGGAGCGACCACTGCGCGGTGAGCGGGCGCAGCTTCGGCAGGAGCTTTCGGCGGCAGCAGGCTTCCCGCTGATCGCGGCGTCGCACGACGACGCTCAGGCGCTCGGCTTCGCCCAGCGCGACGATCTGGCGACGCTGGCGCAGCAGGGACCGCTGACGCCCGATCACGTGCTGTTCACCAAGCGCATCCCGCAGATCGGGCGCGATGTGGCGGCTTACGCCGAGGCGTACCGGCAGTATTTCGAGGCGAACAAGGATCGCGCCGAGCAAGCTCTGACGATGCTCGATCCCGCGCCGCGCGTGCTGCTCGACCCCGACTACGGCGTGATCACGATTGGACGGACGGCGAAGCAGGCGGCGGTCGTCGAGGACATCTACCGCCATACCATCGACGTGAGCCTGCGGGCGCAGGCGCTCGGTGGCTACCAGGCGCTGCCGCCCGGCGACATCTTCGATGTGGAATACTGGGAACTGGAACAGGCGAAGTTGAAGGGGCGGGCAAGCCGCCGGTGTTCGCGGGGGAAATTGCGCTGGTGACGGGCGCGGCGTCGGGCATCGGCAAAGCCTGCGTCGAATCGCTGCTGGCGCGGGGCGCGGCGGTGGTCGGGCTGGACATCAACCTGGCGATCACCGACACATTCAAGCGCGTCGATTATCTGGGCGTGCAGTGTGACGTGACCAACGAGGCGGAACTGGCGGGCGCGCTCGAAGCGGGCGTCAGGGCGTTCGGCGGGCTGGATATGGTCGTCGTGAACGCGGGCATCTTCCCGCCGGGGACGCCGATTGCGGCGCTCAAGCTGGCGGACTGGGATCGGGTCATGCGCGTCAACCTCGACGCCAACCTGAGCCTGCTGCGCGAGGCGCACCCGCTGCTCAAAGCCGCGCCGCGCGGCGGGCGGGTGGTGATCGTCGGCTCGAAGAACGTGCCCGCGCCCGGTCCCGGCGCGTCGGCGTACTCGGCGTCGAAAGCGGCGCTCAACCAGCTAGGCGGGTGGCGGCGCTGGAATGGGGGCGGCGATGGGATTCGCGTCAACATCGTCCACCTGAACGCGGTGTTCGACACCGGCATCTGGAGCGAAGAAGTGCTGGCGAACCGCGCCGCGCATTACGGCATGAGCGTCGAGCAGTACAAGACTAACAACGTGCTGAAGGTCGAGGTCACCAGCCGCGACGTGGCGGAACTCGTCGCCGAGATGTGCGGCGCGGTGTTCGCCGGACGACCGGCGCGCAGATTCCGATTGACGGCGGCAACGACCGCGTGATCTAGGCGCGATCAACCCCGCTCGGCGAGCATCCGCAGCGTAGCTTCGGGCAGGGTAATGCCGACCTGCTGCAAGGCGAGAAACGCCGCGCCGATGACTGGCGGGGCAATCGGCGGGCGGACGCGGGCGCTCGGCAGCACGCGCGCAATGGCGGCTTCCAGCGCCCGGCGGTAGTAGACGTTGACTGTGCCGAGGCTGCCTACCGGGATGACCAGCACGTCGGCGGGCAGGCGCAGCTTTCGGGTGACGGTCGAGACCATCAGCGCAAGCTCTGCGCAGCCGCGCTCGACAATCGCGCGGGCGGTGGCGTCGCGCTCGGCGACCTCGACCACCAGCGGCGCGAGCGACGCGATCCCGGTGAAATCCAGCTTGGGATAGTAGATGCGGTGCATGATCGTGTTGATGTCGGTGATGCCGAGCGCCGCCATGCACGGCTCGGTCAGCGCGGTCGGCTCGGCGCGACCGTCGGCGGCGCGGATGACCGCTTCCAGCGCCTGCTGACCGAGGAAGAAGCCGCTGCCGTAGTCGTCGACGATGTAGCCCCAGCCGCCGCTGCGCCAGGCTTCGCCCGCCGCGTTGCGCCCGTAGCACGACGACCCCGTGCCGACGATCAGCGTGATGCCCGGCTGCCCGGCTGTGCCGCCAGCCAGCGCGATCACGATGTCGAGGTCGACGCCCAGCGGGATGCCGGGGCGCAGACCGAGACCGTCCAACATGCCGAGGACGACCTGCCTGTCCACGTCGGAGTTGACGCCGCCGATGCCGAGGAACGCCGTATCGATGCTCTCGACGCCGCAGCCCGCGCACGCCATCCGTATGGTCGGAAGGTGGCGCGTACCGACCGACGCTTCGACCGCATCGGGCTTGGATGCTCCGCTGACGCCGGAGCCGACCATCCGCCCGTGATCGTCCAGGACGACACAGCGGGTTTGCGTGCCGCCGCCGTCCACGCCGAGTGCCAACGTCATACGAGCCAGCCTTTCATGCACCGCGAAATTCGTCAATATCGGCACGATAGTAACATGAATCGGTCGCGTGGGCTGTTGTCGGACGCGGCGGCAGCAGGCATAATCTGCCCATTCGGTTGGCTTCGGTACGTTGAGGCGGACGATGCACATTCTTGACGCAGAGGCGGTGAAGAACGCCATTTCGATGCGCGAGGCGATTGACGCCATGCGCGAAGGATCTCATCGCGCCTGACCGGGCGCGCCAACGTGCCGGTGCGCGGCGTGCTGCCGGTCGACGGCAACACCACGCTGTCGATGCCCGCCTACATTCAGGGCAGCCCGGTCAGCGTCGTCAAGGTGATCTCGGTGTACCCCAACAACCCGCAGCTTGACCTGCCGACGGTGCTGGGCAGCGTGCTGGTGCTGGACGCCAAAACGCGCGCCGCTCGCTGCTCGACGGCGCGGCGCTGACTGCGATCCGCACCGCGGCGGCGTCCGGGCTGGCGACCGATCTGCTGGCGCTGCCCGACGCGCACGTGCTGGCGGTGCTGGGGGCGGGCAGGCAGGCGCGAACGCAGGTCGAGGCGGTGTGCGCGGTGCGCCCGATTGACCAGATTCGCGTGTTCAGCCTCAACGGAGCGGAAGCGTTCGCTCAGGAACTCCGCGAGCAGTACGGCGTCGCCGTCCACGCTGCAGCTGATCCCGGTGAAGCGCTGCGCGACGCGCAGGTGGTGGTCGCCGCCACCAACAGCCGGACGCCGGTCATCCATCTCGAACACCTGCAGCCCGGCGCGCACGTCAACGGCATCGGCTCGTTCCGCCCGGACATGCAGGAAGTCGCCGCCGACGTGGTCGCATGGGCGAAAGTCGTGGTCGATCACCGCGAAAGCGCGTGGCATGAGGCGGGTGACCTGATCATCCCGCGCGATCAGGGGCTGATCCAGGCGGACAGCGATTTCCCCGAAATTGGCGAGATCGCCGCCGGGCTGCGTCCCGGTCGCAGGTCGCCGGACGAGATCACCTTTTTCAAGTCGGTCGGCAATGCCGTGCAGGACGCCGCCGCTGCCGCGCGCGTGGTCGCGTTGCTGCCCGGCAATTCCGCGCGCTGATGATCTGCATGGGAAGCGGGCAAACGAACTGGTTATCAGGCTCGCAGCCGCGCTTTCGAAATGTTTGCGCTGGTGGACGCCTGCACATTTATGGCGATACAATGCGCACAAGAGACGTTTATTCAAAATCCACAGTGGCTGACAGATGACGATCTCCATCGGCATCGCCGGGATCGGAACATTCTTCCCCAGAAGCGTCGAAACAGCGGCAGAGCTGGCGGCGCGTTCGGGGATTCCTGAGGCGATCCTGCGCGAGAAAATGGGCATCCGCCAGCGCCACCGCGCCGACGCCGACGAAACGGTGACGATGATGGCGAGCGAGGCGGCGCGGCGGGCAATCGCGCAGGCGGGCATCGCGCCGGAGCAGATCAATCTGGTGATCTCGCATGGCAGCGAGCATAAGGATCATCTGGTCTGGAACGCCGCCGCCAAGATCATGCAGAACGTCGGCGCGACCCGCGCCTACGCTTTCGAGATGTACGCCCTGTGCGCAGGTGCGCCGATTGCCATGAACATGGCGAAGGCGATGATGCTGGGCGACCCGCGCCTGAATTACATCCTGCTGGCGGCGGGCAGCCGCGAAAACGACCTGATCAATGTGCAGAACGAGCGCTCGCGCTTCATGTTCAATTTCGGGGCAGGCGGCGGGGCGATGCTGCTGGCGCGCGGTCTCGACAAGAATATCATCCTCGGCGCATCGGCATATACCGACGGCACGCTCTCGGAAACGGTCGTGCTGACCGAAGCGGCGATTGGCTCCGGCGAGCCGGTCGTCGGCGAGCTGCGCGGCAGGCTCGACGTGACCGACAACGAATACATGGCGGCGCGTCTGGGCGAAGTCTCGCTGCCCAATTTCATCCGCGTGATAGCCGAAGCGGTCGAGCAGAGCGGAGCGGCGCTATCGGACGTGCGCTTCCTCGGCATCACCCACATGAAGCGCTCGTTTTACCTGCAAATTCTGGAAAGCGTCGGCTTAACGCCGGAGCAGTCGGTCTATCTGGAAGACTACGGGCACGTCCAGAGCGTCGATCAGGCGCTGACCATCGAACTCGGCTTGGCGCAGGGCAAAATCAAGCCGGGCGACCTGATCGTGCTGGCGGGGGCGGGCACGGGCTACACGTGGAGCGCCATCGCCGTGCGGTGGGGATGAAATGCGACTTGTATAGATGACTACGGCGAGGTCTGACCTCACGCCCCTCTCCACAACGTGGAGGATGAAGCGGAGGGAAACGGGTGAGGTTATTGAGGAACAAAATAGAGTACGCTTATTCGGGAATTTTTCGATGCGAATATTAGCTTCAGACTGGATCGCCTTTCACGCCGACCGCACGCCGGAAAAGCTGGCGATGATCGATCAGGCGACGGGGCGGCGCTTCACCTACGGCGAGTTCAACGACCGCAGCGCGCGGCTCGCCGCCTACCTGCGCGATGCCTGGGGTGTGGAGCCCGGCGACCGCATCGCCATCCTCGGCAAAAACTCGACTGACTACTTCGAATTCCAGTTCGCGTGCATCAAGCTGGGCGCGATGATGCTGCCGCTCAACTGGCGGCTGGCGGAGCCGGAGCTGCTGTTCATCCTCAACGACGCCGAGCCGATTGGCTTGGTGTACGATGGCGAATTCGCTGCGCGCATCCTCGGCTTGATGGCGTCGCCGCTGCGCCACTTCCTGCGAATCGATTTCGGCGCGCCGCCCGCCGATGCGCACCCGGCATACGAACATGCCATCGCATCGGCGCGCGATCACGTCGTCATGGACGAGCAGACGACCCACGACACGCCGATGATGATCATGTACACGGCGGGCACGACCGGGCATCCCAAAGGCGTGATCATCACGCACGCCATGATGCTGTGGAACGCGGTCAACATCACCACGCCGACCGGGTTGAACAACGAGACCGTGTTTTACGGCGTGCTGCCGACCTTCCACGTCGGCGGGCTGAACCTGTACGCCAACCCGGTGCTGCATCTGGGTGGCATGAACGTCATCGCCCGCCAGTTCGATCCGGGGCTGGCGCTGCAAACCCTGAGCGATCCCGACCTTCGCGCGACCCACTTCTTCGGCGTGCCGTCGATCTACCTGTTTATGAGCCAGCATCCCGATTTCGACTCGACCGATCTCAGCCGGATCGTGTCGTGGGGCTGCGGCGGCGCGCCGATGCCGGTTACCGTGCTTCAGCAGTATGCCAGACGGGACATCATCATCCAGCTTGGCTTCGGCATGACGGAGACCAGCCCGACCGTTTTCCTGATCGACAAGCGCCGGGCGCTGACGAAGCCAACCTCGGTCGGCAAGCCGCTGCTGCACACGCGCGTCCGTGTCGTCGATGACGACTTCCGCGACGTTGCGCCAAGGCAGATCGGCGAGGTGGTGATCGGCGGTCCGAACATCACGCCGGGCTACTGGAAGCGCCCGGACGCCAACGCCGACAGCTTCACGGTGGACGAGTTCGGCAACCGCTGGATTCATTCGGGTGATGCCGGGACGGTCGATGACGAGGGCTGCATCTACATCGTCGACCGCTACAAGGACATGTACATCAGTGGCGGCGAAAACGTCTACCCGGCGGAAGTCGAGCAGGTGATCTATGGGCTGGAAGCGGTCGCCGAAGCCGCCGTGATCGGCGTGCCGGACGAGCGCTGGGGCGAAAGCGGGCTGGCGGTGGTGGTCGTGAAGCCGGGTTACGACCTGCGCGACGAAGAAATCATCGAGCGCTGCCGGGCGAATCTGGCGAAGTTCAAAGTCCCGAAGGCGGTGGAATTCATCGACAGCCTGCCGCGCAACGCCGCCGGAAAAGTCCTCAAGCGCGAATTGAAGGCGACATTCGTGAAGTGAGCGTGTGTTTTGGGTAAAGGCACACCATGTCGTGCCCCTACGGACACCATTGTTGAGTAGATTTCTGGAGAGAATACTGATGCCTATTCCGACTTTGCCGGGGATTACCCCAAAAACGATCACGACGCCGCGCCTGACCACGCGCGTGCTGTTCAGCGGCGGCGATGCCGGCGTTCCGGTGCTGTTTCTGCACGGGAATGCGTCGTCGGCGACCTTCTGGGAAGAGACGATGCTGGCGCTGCCGCCCGGCTACCGGGGCATCGCACCCGACCAGCGCGGCTACGGCGACGCCGACCGCAGCAAGAAGGTCGACGCGACCCGCGGCATGACCGATCTTTCGGATGACGCGGCGGCGCTGCTCGACACGCTCGGCATTGACAAGGCGCACGTCGTCGGACATTCGGCGGGCGGCTCGGTCATCTGGTGCCTGATGCGCGATCACGCGGCGCGCATCCTGACGGTGACGGTCGCTTGCCCCGGCTCGCCATACGGTTTCGGTGGCACGAAGGACGTGAACGGGACGATGTGCTACGCTGACGGCGCGGGTTCGGGCGGCGGGATCGTCAACCCGCTGTTCGCGCAGGCAATCGCCGACGGCGACCGCAGCAGCGACAACCCGCAGGCGTCGCCGCGCATCGTCATGAACACCTTCTACTGGAAGCCGCCGTTCATGCCCGCGCGCGAAGAAGATCTGCTGTCGTCGGTGCTGTCCGAGCACATTGGCGCGCAGGAATACCCCGGCGATTCAGTGCCGTCGCCCAACTGGCCCGGCGCTGCGCCCGGCAAGCTCGGTCCGGCGAACGCGCTGTCGCCGCTGTACGTGGGCGACCTGAGCCGCCTGTACGCGATCAATCCCAAGCCGCCGGTGCTGTGGGTGCGCGGCAGCGACGATCAGATCGTCAGCGATAACTCTCTGTTCGACATGGGCACGCTCGGCGCGCTGGGCGCGGTTCCGGGGTGGCCCGGCGCGGACGTGTTCCCGCCGCAGCCGAGGGTATCGCAGACGCGCGCCGTGCTGGATCAGTATCAGCGGGCGGGTGGGCGCTACACCGAAGTGGTGATCGCCGAGACGGGACATTCGCCGTACATCGAGAAGCCGGAGGAGTTCAACCGGGTGTTTCACGAGCACATCTTCGGTAGATCGGACGCAAGAAATGGGGCGGGCGTGCAAACGAAAATGTGTCATCCGGCGGCGAAAACAACCATTCCTTTTGCGTTTGAACCTGTGTCACAATTGCCACATACAATGAGCAAAAACGGTTGTTATGGCAAACACTTTATTCGATGGCGGCTTTGATCAGCTCGATCACGCGATATTACAGGAACTCCAGATGAACGGTCGCGTGAGCGTGGCTGATCTCGCCCGCAAGATCCATCTGTCGCCGCCCGCCGTCTACCAGCGCATCAAGCGGCTGGAGCGCGCCGGGGTGATCAGGCAGTACGTCGCGCTGGTCGACCGTGAAGCCGCCGGTTACGACCTGCTTTGCTTCATTCGCGTCAGCATCCAGCCGCACACCAAAGAATGCATGACCCTGTTCCAGTCGGCAATTGAGAATCATCCCGCCGTGCTCGAATGCTATCACACGGCGGGCAGCTACGACCTGCTGATGAAAGTCGTGGCGCGCAACCAGAAGGCGCTGGAACGCTTCGTCAACGACGACCTGATGACGATTGCCGGGGTCGAGCGGATCGAGACCAGCGTGGTGCTGACCGAGATGAAAGAGACGACGGCGCTAAAGCTGAAGTGAAAGTGCTGGGCTTGCTTCGCAAGCGCGCGATGAGTGCCGAGTGCTGAGCAAAAGAATGTTCACGATAGTTTTTCTCAGCACTTATTGTTCAGCACTCGGCACTATCAATACTGTTTTCTGATGAGCAGGATGTGTTTCTATGTACGTCGGTGATTATCTGGGGCGCAGGGCGCTGTATTCGCCCGACCAACTGGCGGTGGTGGACGCGGGCAAGTCGCCGCATCGCAGCTTCACCTACAGCGAGCTGAACAACCGCGCCAACCGTCTTGCCGATTGGCTTCAGGACGGCGCGGGCATCGTCAAGGGCGACCGGGTGGCGGTGCTGGCGTATGACGGCGTCGAATACCTGGACACGTTTTTCGCCTGCGGCAAGCTCGGCGCGATCCTGACCGGGCTGAACTGGCGGCTTCACTGGCGCGAGCTGCTCAGCCTGATCGAGCGGGTGACGCCGAAAGTGCTGATCTATTCCGGCGAATTTGCCGACGTGGTGCAGAAGATCGCCGGGGAGACTCAGGTCATCAAGCATTTCGTCCACATCGAAGGCGCGGGCATCCCCAACAGCCGCTCCTACGAAAAGACGCTGAGCGATTCGATCCTTCGCCCGGTGATGACCGACGATCTGCACGAGGAGGACATCGCCTGCCTGATCTTCACGGGTGGCACGTCGGGCTTCCCGAAAGCCGCGCAGGTCAGCCACCGCATGATCGCCTGGAACACGCTCAACACGATCATCCACGACTTGCAGCACGGTGACGTGACCGTCAACACCTTCCCGCTGTTCCACACCGGCGGGCTGCTGGTCTACACGACGCCGCTGCTGATCCTCGGCGGGATGGTGGTGCTGACGCGCCGCTTCGACGCCGAACAGGTGCTGACGCTGCTGGAAGAATACGCGGCGACGGTCTACGCGGGCGTGCCGACCATGTACCAGATGATGACCGCCGCCCCCAACTGGGAGCGCGCCGATTTGAGCAACCTGCGCTTCTGCACCAGCGGCGGCGCGCCGCTGCCGGTCAGCCTGGTGGAGAAGTTCCGCGTCGAGAAGGGCGTGCAGTTCAAGCAGGGCTTCGGCATGTCGGAGTTCGGTCCTGGCGTATTCGCGCTGGCGCAGGAGGATGCGATCCGCAAGGCGGGCAGCATCGGCAGACCGAATTTCTTCGTGGACGCGCGGATTGTCGACGAGCGCAATCACCCGGTCGCGCCGGGGACGGTGGGCGAGCTGGTGCTGCGCGGTCCGTCGATGTGCTCCGGCTATTTCAACGACTCCGAGTCGAGCATGAGCGTGGTCGACGAGGAAGGCTGGTTCCACACGGGCGATCTCGCCGTGATGGACGAGCAGATGTACTTCAAAATCGTGGATCGCAAGAAAGACATGTTCATCAGTGGCGGCGAGAACATCTATCCCAACGAGATCGAGCAGGTGCTGTACACGCACCCGGCGGTCGAGATGTGCGCGGTGGTTGGCGTGACGGATGCGCGCTGGGGCGAGGTGGGCAAGGCGTTCGTGGTGCTCAAGAGCGGCGCGGCGGCGACCGAGAGCGAGTTGATCGCCCACATGCAGCATTTCCTCGCCGGGTACAAAGTGCCCCGGTCGGTCGAGTTCCGCGACAGCCTGCCGACTTCGGCGGCGGGAAAAATCCTCAAGCGCGTGCTGGTGGGCGAGAAAGAGCAGGAAGTATGACCTGGAATATCGGGGAGACCGCCAGCCGCACGATGACGATCAGCGACGAGGACGTGCGCGCCTTTGCGAAGATCACGGGCGACACCAACTCGATCCATCTGGATGATGCTTACGCCGCGACGACCCCGTTCGGGCGGCGTATCGTTCACGGGATGCTGACCGCCAGCCTGATCTCGGCGGTGATCGGCAACGACCTGCCGGGGATCGGGACGATCTATCTTGGGCAGGATTTGAAATTCAGAGCGCCGGTGTTCATTGGCGATACGGTCACGGCGACGGTGGAAATCGTGAGATACCGCGAGGACAAGCGGATCACGACGCTGCGAACCACCTGCACCAAAGCCGATGGCACGCTCGTGATTGAGGGAGAAGCGGTCGTAATTGCCCCACAAAGGCAGTGACGGCTTTTTCGGATAGAGGTAAGGGTTCATTATGGAGGAAAAGATGCGTAAGTTGCTTGTGGTTTTGTTACTGGTATCACTGCTGGCGGCGTCGCTGGCGGGTAGTGTCGCCGCTCAGGATGGCGAGCCGCTGGTGATCGGCTTGATGACGGACCAGTCCGGCGCGCTGACGATCTACGGCGTCGAGCAGGAAAACGGCTTCAAGCTGGGACTTCTGTACGCGGCGGGCGTCGACCCGGCGGATTACGGCAACAACATCGACGACGCGCTGGCAGCCGTGACCATCGCCGGGCGTCCGGTGCAGGTGGTCGTGCGCGACAACGGCAGCAACCCGGATACGGCGGCGAGCCAGGCGCGCGAGCTGGTCGAGCAGCAGGGCGCGGAAATTCTGGTCGGCTCGCCGAGTTCGGGGACGATGCCCGCCGTGCAGCAGTTTGCACTTGATTCGGACGTGATCCTGTTCGCTGACCCGGCGGCTTCGCCCGCCATCACCGGCGCGAACTTCAACGTCAACACGTTCCGCGTCTGCCGCAACACCTTCCAGGACTTCCTGGCGTTTGGTCCCTATGCTGCTGATGCTGGCATCACGTCGGGCGTGATCCTCGCAATCGACAACGACTTCGGGAAAGCATCGGCTGGTGCGGCGCAGGCATCGCTGGCAGCCGCAGGGATCGCTTTTGCCGGTGACCCGATCTACGCGCCGCTGGAGACCACCGACTTCACGCCGTATTTGCAGCAGGTACTGGCTTCCGGCGCTGGCGCTCTGTTCCCGATCTGGGCGGGCGACAGCATTGTCACGCTGAACCAGCAGATTTTCGAGCTGGGCGTCATGGACAAGATGCTGGTCGTCGGCGGCTTCACGTCCAACGACTCGATTGCCAAGAATGACCCCAGCACCATCGGGTCGATTGGCTGGATTGTTTACCACTATTCGTTCCCGCAGAACCCCGTCAACGACTGGCTGACCGAGAAGCACAAGGCGGTCTACAACGACGTGCCCGATCTGTTCACCGAGTGCAGCTTTGCGACCGCGCAGGCGCTGGTGGCGGCAGTCGAGGCGACCGGCGGCGACACGCTGCCCGACGCGATGATCCCGGCGCTCGAAGGCATGATCTTCGACGGACCGAAGGGCACGTATGCTATCCGTCCGTCGGATCATCAGGCGCTTGTGCCGATGTACATCGTCCAGTTGGACAACCTGACCGACCCGGATCAGAAGTTCTACAAGCTGCTGGCGGAAGTGCCCGCCAACCAGATCATCCCGCCGGTGCTGCTGCCCGAAGCTATCGCGGCGGAGCGGACGGCGATGGACGCCGACTTCATGACCGAGATCGGCGCTGGCGGTTCGTAAATTGATTGATGTGTTTGTAGGGGCGAGGTATACCTCGCCCCTACGGTGTATGCATAGAGTTGTTTTGAAACAGGCGATTTATGAATGATGTCATTTTAGAGGCGCGTCACCTGCGCAAGGAATTCGGCGGGCTGGTGGCGGTCGATGACGTGAGCCTACAGGTGCAGCGCGCGACCACCCATGCCATCATCGGTCCGAACGGCGCGGGCAAAACGACGCTGTTCAACCTGCTGACCGGAAAATACCACCCGACGCGCGGCACGGTGCTGTTCAAGGGTGAGGATGTCACGCACACGCCGGTACACCGCCGCGCCCACAAGGGCATGGGGCGCTCGTTCCAGATCACCAACATCTTCCCGAACCTGACCGTGCTCGAAAACGTCCGGCTGGCGGCTCAGGCGCTCGGCTCGGATAACTTCCGCTTCCTGAGGCGTGCCGATTCCTTCCGCAGCTACATCGAGCGCGCCGAATCGGTGCTGGAATTGGTCGGGCTGAGCGGGCAGGCGGGTCTTTTGGCGAACGCACTCCCGCACGGCGGCAAGCGCAAGCTCGAACTGGCGATCATTCTGGCGACCGACCCCGAACTGCTGCTGCTGGACGAGCCGACGGCGGGCATGGCGTCCGAGCAGGTGCCGGAGCTGATGCAGACGATTGACACCATCCGACGTAAGGGCGACCGGACGGTCGTCATGGTCGAGCACAACATGAACGTGGTCATGAACGTGTCCGACCGGATCACCGTGATGCATCTGGGCGGCGTGTTGTCCGAAGGGACGCCCGCCGAAATCGCCGCCGACAAGACGGTGCAGGGCGTGTATCTGGGCACGCTCTACGACCTGCCCACAGGAGAATCGCCGTGAGCGACGCGCTGCTCCATGTGGACGCGATCCACACGTTCATCGGTCAGTTCCACATCCTCGAAGGCGTCAGTGTCAGCGTGCCGAAGGGCGGCATCACCGTGCTGCTGGGGCGCAACGGCGCGGGCAAGACGACGACGCTGCGCAGCATCCTCGGCATGACGCCGCCCGCGCAGGGTGGGGTCACGTTCGACGGCGCGCCGCTGATCGGCAGGACGACGTTCGCCATCGCCCAGATGGGCATCGGCTACGTGCCGGAACACCGCGCCATCTTCCGGGGGCTGACGGTCGCCGAGAACCTGCGCATCGCCGAGCGCAAGCCGGGCGATCTGGCGCGGCGGGGCGACTTCATCTTCGAGCTGTTCCCCGACCTCAAGCGGCTGTATCACCTCGCCGGGGGGAATCTTTCCGGCGGGCAGCAGCAGATGCTGGCGATGGCGCGGGCGCTCGTGCCGGAAAACCGCTTACTGCTGATCGACGAGCCGTCCGAAGGTCTCGCCCCGGTGATCATCGAGCAGTTGATGGCGGCGATCTCGCGGCTGTCGGCGCAGACGACCGTGCTGCTGGTCGAGCAGAATTTCCGCGTGGCGAGCCGCCTGGCGGATCACTACGTCATTATCGACGACGGCAAGAGCGTGGCAGGCGGTGCGATGCCCGACCTGATCCGCGACGAAGCGCTGATCCAGCGCTATCTTGGCGTCGCCTGAAAAGAGGATTCATGCGCTCAAGACGAAATTCGGCTCTGGTCATCACCGCCATCCTGATCGGGCTGCTGGCGTTCAGCTTCGTCACGTCGGAAAGCCTGGGAAACTTCGGGATCACGGTGCTTTCGGGGCTGTTTCAGGGGATGCTGCTGTTTCTGGTCGCCTCCGGGCTGTCGATCATCTTCGGCTTGATGGACGTGCTCAATCTGGCGCAGGGGGCGTACTTCATGGTAGGCGCTTATGTCGCCTACGACGCGCAGCATTCCGGCGGGCTAGTCGACCTGACCGCCGTCCTGCCCGATCCGAACATTCGCTTCATCGCCGCCATTCTGCTCGCGGTGATCGTCGGGGCGCTGCTCGGCGTCGTGCTGGAGCGCGGGCTGCTGCGGCGGCTGTACGCGCGCCCGGCGTTTCAACTTGTGCTGACATTCGGCGTCTCGCTGGTCATGCTGGAGCTGGTCAAGGCGATCTGGTCGACGACGCCGTATAGCTGGACGGAGACGTTCGGCGTGCGCGACAATTTTTTCGTCCTGTTCGACCAGCGCTTCAGCACCTACCGGCTGTTCGTCGTCGGCATGGGCATCGCGCTGATCGTCGGAATCGCCGTGCTGCTGCGGCGCACGCGGATCGGCATCATCATTCGGGCGGGCGTCGAGGACAGCGAGATGGTGCAGGCGCTTGGCATCAACGTGCGGGCGGTGTTCACGCTGGTGTTCACGCTCGGCTGCGCGGTGGCGGCGCTCGGTGGGGCAGTGGCAGCGCCGTTTCTGGGCGCGTCGACCACGCTCGGCAGCACATTTCTCCTACAGGCGATAGCGGTGGTCGTGCTCGGCGGGCTGGGCAGCTACGAGGGCACGGCGCTGGGCAGCGTGATGGTCGGGCTGGCGGTCGCGGTGGCGCAGGACTCAGCAATCGGCACCAGCCTGTCGGCGCTGCCGAGCATCACACCGATGCTGCTGCTGGTTCTGGTGCTGCTGGTTCGCCCCAGCGGTCTGTTCGGCGAATCGAGGTAGACGGATGACCGGGCGCGCTTCGTGGGTGCAGCAGATCAACCAGAACAAATTCCTGATCCTCCTGACGATCTTCCTGATCGCTTTCCCGTTTCTGGTCGGCTGGCTGACCGACTCCAGCCCGGTCGGCGTGGCGCGCGGCGACCGCATGATCATGCGCGGCGAATCGGTGCGCTGGCAGGCGGTGTTCATCGAGATGTACATCCTCGGCATCCTGACGATGAGCTACAACCTGCTGTTCGGCTTCACCGGGATCGTCTCGTTCGGACACGCGCTGTTCTTCGGCATGGGCAGCTACATTCTGGGGCTGGCGCTTGAATACACGCACCTGGACGCGGGCGCGGCGCTGGTGGTCGGCGTGGTCGCTGGGCTGGTGGTCGCGGGCGTGCTCGGCGTGCTGATTGGCTTCGTCTCGCTGCGGCTGCACGGGGTGTATTTCGCCATTTTCACGCTCGCCGTCGCCGAGATGTTCTTCATCTTCTTCGGGCGGCTGTCGCTGACAAAGGCGGAAGACGGCTTCGCGGTCAGCAATCTGCCTGTCTGGCTCGACCCATCACAGAGCCGCCTGACGTTCTACTACATCGTGCTGGTGATCTTCATCGGTACGTTCGTGTTCATCCGGCGGCTGGTCAATTCGCCGACCGGCGCGGTGTTTCAGGCGATCCGCGAGAACGAAGACCGCGCGGTGGCAATCGGCTACGATACGCTGCGCTACAAGCTGCTGTCGCTGATCGTGGCGGGGGCACTGGCGGCGCTCGCCGGGATGCTGCAAGTCCTCCTCAACAAGAAGGTAGGACCGGAGCTGCTCGGCGTCAGCTACACGGTTGACCCGCTGCTGATGACGGTGATCGGCGGAGTGGGCACGTTCGGCGGACCCGTGATCGGCGCGGCAGGACTGCACCTGCTCGACGTATTCTTCCGCGACAGCGCGCTTGTCATCGGCGGCGTCACGGTCGATATTTCCAGCGTCTGGTCGCTGCTGCTGGGCTTGGTGTTCATCCTGGTGGTGATCGTGTTCCCGCAGGGTGTGGTCGGGACGTGGCAGCGCTGGCGGTCGGGCGTGTCCGGGCGTGGCTCGGTCGCGCCGGTGCGGGCGAAGCAGCAGCCCGCCGAGAAAACCTGATTCGGAGCGCTAAGCCTCGAATGCGTCAGCGAAAAACGCCGCCAACTGCTCGTAGAGAATCTTCAAATTCGGCTTGCGCGAGATGCCGTGCCCCTCGTTGTCGAAGGCGAGAAGCTGATGCTCGATGCCCGCCTGATCGAGCGCGGCGCGCACCACGCGCATGTTCTCCGGCGTCACGTTCGGGTCTTGCAGCCCCTGAACGATCAGCAGCCGCCCCCTGATATTGGAGACGAAGTGAATGGGCGAGCGCTCGTAGTAGCGCTCCGGCATCTGTGCCTGGCTGCCGCCGAGCATTTCCTCGCAGTACGGGCGCAGGTCGGGGCGGGTGGTCTCGTAATCGACCACAAGGTCGGTCATACCGCAGATCGGCGCGGACGCGGCGACGATCTCCGGCGGAAAATGGGTGATGGCGTGCCACGACGAGTAGCCGCCATAGGACGTGCCAGTGATTCCGACCTTGCCCGGCTGGGCGATGCCGTCGGCGATCAGCGCCTCGATGCCGGTGCGGATGTCGTCCTGCTCGCGCCCGCCCCAACCGTCGTGCTTGATGGCGTCCTGATAGGTGCGGCTGAAGCCGGTGCTGCCGCGATAATTGGGCGCGAGGACGTTGAAGCCTTGCGAGGCGAAATACTGCGCCTGCGAAACAATGCGGTCGCCGACGTGCGCGGTGGGACCGCCATGCACGTAGATAATCGTCCCGTGCGGCGCGCCGCGCGCCCGCCACAGCCAGCCCTGAATTTCGAGACCGTCGACCGAGCGCCAGCGGTAGTCTTCCGCCGCGACGAAATCCGCCGGGGTGAACGGCGTGCGCTGCCAGACGCGCGTCAGGCTGACGAACTGCTCCGGCGCGTCGCCGGGCGTGAAACGGACGAGGTCGGTCGGCTGCCGCGAGCTGAAGTAAAGCCCGACCCACGCGCCATCGGGCGTCGTGGCGAGCGGCTGCAAATTGCCGGATACAGCGGGCAGATGCGTTTCGACGCCGGTCGCCGGGTCGAGCAGCGAGCAGCGCACGCGGGCGTGATCCTGCTCCACGATCACGATCTGATCGCTGCCGAACGGGGCGTAGGCGTCCTCGATATTCCGCAACGGATCGTCGATTAGCCAGCGCAGCGATTCATCGTCCAGCGACCACACGCCGACGCGAAAGTGGGTGCGCGCTTCCGCCAGCACCAGAACGCGCTGTCCGTCGGGGAACCACGAAGCGAACGCCTTGTCGTCGTCGCCGACGTTGACGATCTCGCGGTCGTGCGTGCCGTCGACGTTCGCCATCCACACCTGAAGCCCGCCCAGTCCGCGCTCGCGGCGGTAATACAGGACGTGATCCCCGGTGGGGCTGAGGCGCACGCGCATGAAGCCGGTGCGCTGCGGGCGCGCCAGCGGCAGGCGCTCGCGGGTGAACAGGTCGTGGCGGTAAATCCAGGTCGCGTCGATTTCCTCGCCGCCCTCGTCCACGTTCGCGCCGTAGACGAGCCAGCGTCTGTCGGGGTGGAGATTGCCGCCGCGCAGATAGAAATTCGGGTGGGCGTCGGTGAGCGGCTGCATCACACCGGGCGCGTCGACGTCGACTCGGAAAAGCTGGTAGCGCTCGTCGCCTTCGTAGTCCTGCGTGACCAGCACAGCGCGGCTGTCCGGCGTCCACGATGCCAACCGCGTGTCGTGATCGCCGGCGGTCAGTTGAATCGGCGGATGCGAGCCGTCGGTTGGCGCGGCGTATACGTCGACCGTTTCGCCAGCGCCTCGCCATGCCCACGCGACCCACCTGCCGTCGGGCGAGACCTGAGCTTCCAGGTCGCGGGGCAGGTCGAGCAGGGCGTTGAGAAACTCATCCGTCATGCGGTGCTCCGTTGACGCGGATGCAGGCAGCGCAGTGGCTCGGCGCGACTTCGTACAGCGCCGGATCGATGTCGCGGCAGCGGTCGATCACGTCGGGGCAGCGCGGATGAAAGCGGCAGCCGCGCGGCAGATCAATCGGGTTCGGGATTTCGCCTTGCAGGATCACGCGCTTGCGGCGGTGGCGCGGGTTGGGCACTGGCACGACCGAGAGCAGCGCGCGGGTGTACGGGTGCTGTGGGTTGGTCAGGACTTCGGCGGTCGGTCCGATCTCGACGATGCGTCCCAGATACATCACGGCGATTCGGTCGGTGAAGAAGCCAGCAGTCGCCAGATCGTGGGTGATGTACAGGATGGTGATGCCGTGCTTGTCGCGCAGGTCGCGCAGCAGGTTGAGGATTTCGGCGCGCACCGACACGTCGAGCATCGACACCGGCTCGTCGGCGACCAGCAGCTTGGGCTTGAGGATCAGCGCCCCGGCGATGCCGACACGCTGGCGCTGCCCGCCGGATAGATCGTCGGGGTGGCGGTCGAAGAACGTCTCCGGCGGCTTCAAGCCGACTTCCGCCAGCGCCGCCGCGACGCGCTCAACCTTGTCGGCGCGGCTGGCGGCGATGCCGTGAATTTCGAGCGGCTCGGCGACGATCTGAAAGACGGTCTGGCGCGGATTGAGCGCCTCATACGGGTCCTGAAACACGATCTGAATCTGGCGGCGCAGGGCGAGGCGGTCGCGCCCACGCGCCATTTTCGGCACGCTGCCGCCGTCGAAGCGGATTTCGCCTTCGGTCGGGTCGATCAGCCCCAGCACGCTCATGGCGACGGTCGTCTTGCCGGAGCCGGATTCGCCGACCAGACCGAGGATTTCGCCACGCCGCAGGGCGAACGAGACGCCGTCGATGGCGTGGACGTGGCGCTTCGGGCGGCGGCGCAGCGCCCCGACCAGCCCGCGCGATACCGGGTAGAGCTTGCGCACCGCCTCGATGGTGAGGATCGGCTCGGCAGTCATGGAGTCGCCTCTGGCACGCGCGCAGGCTCGGTGGCTTCGGCGTAGTGGCAGGCGACCAGATGCCCCGGCTTGATCGCGCGCACCGCCGGGGTCACTGCGGCGCATAATTCGCCCTTGCGATGACAGCGCGGCTCGAAGCGGCAGCCGGGCGGCAGCGCGTTCAGCGGCGGCGGGTGACCGGGGATCGACGCCAGCGTCGCTGTCGGCGCGTTCACGTCGGGGAAGGCTTCGAGCAGGCGCTGCGTATAAGGATGCTGCGGCTGGTTGAAGATGGCGTCCACGTCGCCGTATTCCGCGACCTTGCCGCCGTACATGATCAGCACGTCGTCGCAAAGTTCGGCGACCACGCCGAGATCGTGCGTCACCAGCACGACCGATAGCCCCAACTGCGCCTGTAGCTGCTGGAGCAGGTCGAGAATCTGCGCCTGAATCATCACGTCGAGGGCGGTGGTTGGCTCGTCGGCGATCAGGATGTCGGGCTTGCAGGCGAGCGCCATCGCAATCATGGCGCGCTGGCGCATCCCGCCGCTGAACTGGTGCGGGTACTGGCTGGCGCGCTCCGGCGCGATGCCAACCATCTCCATCAATTCGCCGACGCGCCTGCGCGCGTCCTGCTGATCGGCGTGGCTGTGGAGCGTGACTGCCTCGGCGATCTGATCGCCTACCTTGCGCACCGGGTTGAGTGCGTTCATCGCCCCCTGAAAGATCAGCGCGATCTGGTTCCAGCGGACGCGGCGCATCTCGGTTTCCGACAGGCGGAGCAGATCGCCGCCGTTCGGCAAATCTGCCCGCTGACGATCCGCCCTTCGGCAGGCAGCAGGCGCAGCAGCGCCAGCATGGTGGTCGTCTTGCCGCAGCCGATTCGCCGACCAGCGCCAGCGAGCGCCCCTTGTGCACCTGAAAGCTCGCGTCGTCGACCGCGTGCATGGGCGCGCCGTGATCGTCCACGTAGTCAATCGACAGGTTTCGGACTTCGAGGATTGGCGTCATGCTTCTTCCCTCACCGGCACGGGCGCGGGCGGGATCGGCAGGAACAGGCTGATCATGCGCCGGGGATCGAACAGGTGATGCGACTTGATGCGCGGGTTGACTATTTCCTCGATGACCGTGCCAATCAGGATGACGGCGAGGCTGACCCACAGGATGGCGAAGCCGGGCGGCAGCAGGAACCACCACGCCTGGCGGCTGATGGCGCGCTCGAAGGCGAAGTTGAGCATGTTGCCCCAACTCACCAGCGTGGGATCACCCAGACCGAGGAAGCTCAGCGACGACTCCGCCAGAGATCGACGCCGAGATGTCCAGCACCGACTGAGCGACGATGATCGGCATGACCTGCGGCAAAATGTGGCGGACAATGATGCGGCGGTTGCTCGCGCCGACCGCTTTCGCCCGCGTGATGTACTGCCGCTCCTTGATCGTCAGCGTCTGCGAGCGCACCAGCCGCGCGGTGTACGTCCAGCCGAGGACGGCGATCACGAAGATGATTTTGGGCAAGCCACGCCCCCATACGGCGATGATCACCAGCGCCAGCGGCAGATCAGGGATGACGAGCAGGAAGTCGACGATGCGCATCAGGATGTTGTCGACCTTGCCGCCGAAATACCCGGCGACCAAGCCGACGGTCGTGCCGATGACCATCGTCATGAACGAGGCGGTGAAGCCGACCAGCAGCGACACGCGCGCTCCGTAGATCAACTGGCTGAACACGTCCTTCCCGGCGTCGTCGGTTCCGAGGATGTGCGCGACGCTGGGCGGCGCGAGGATGTCCTCTGGCTGAACCTGCACGCGGGCATAGGGGTCGTAGGGTGCGACCAGCGGCGCGAAGATCGCCGCCAGCACCACGACCGCCAGCATGACTGTGCCGAGCACCGCCATCCGCCTGCGAAAAAAGTCGCGCAGCATCGTAATCTCCTAAGCCAGCTTGACGCGCGGATCGAGCACCGAGTACAGGATGTCGGCGGCGAGGTTCGCCAGAATTACGCTGACGGCGATCAGCAGGAACGCGCCCTGAAGCACCGGGTAATCCTGCTTGGCGACCGAATCGTAAATCAGGCGACCGATGCCGGGCCACGAGAACACCGTCTCGACCTGAATCGCGCCGCCGACTGTGTAGCCGAGCGTGAGCGCGACGATTGTCACCATCGGCAGCATGGCATTCTTGAGGGCGTGCGAGCGCAGGATGCGGAGGTTGCTCATGCCTTTGGCTTTCGCCGTCAGGATGTAATCCTCCGACAGCACGTCGACCACGCTGCTGCGCATGATCAGCATATAGCCGCTGGCGCTGACGACCGCCAGCGTGATCGTGGGCAGGATCAGGTGGCGAGCCACGTCAAGCCAGTACGCCGCCGTGCCTTCGTTGGCGTAGCCGGGCGTGACCATACCACCCATCGGCAGCACGCCGCGCGCCAGAATCAGCAGGATGATGCCCAGGAAGAAGGTCGGCAGCGCCCACATCATCAAGCCGATGATCAACGACGCCGCGTCGACGGGTGAGCCGCGCTTCCAGGCGGCGATCAAGCCAACCCCCGCGCCGATCAGGATCGCCAGCGTCTCCCCGGCGAACACCAGAATCACCGTGCGCCAGACCCGCTCGGCGAGCAGCTCGCCGACCTCCAGGCGGTTGGCGAACGAGATGCCGAAATTGCCCTGCACCAGATTGCGCACGTAGGCGACAAACTGGCTGTCCAGCGCCCCGCCGATGTCTCCAGCGCTCAGCTTCTCCGAGTCCAGCCAGACGGGCTTGTCCAGCCCGAACTGCACGCGAATCGTTTCCTGCGCGTCGCGCGTGAGGCGGGGATTGCGAAACAATAGCCGGACAGGATCGCCCGGCAGGATTCTGAACAGAAAGAAGTTGAAGACGATCACGACCAGCAGCGTGATCACGGCGAAGCCAAGTTTTCGCACAACGAAGTCGGCGCGCATCATGATGGCGGGCGCTTAGCCCTGTACCTGAATCCCTGCCTCACGAGCCGACGACCGCGAAGCCGTTGAACAAGGCATACTTCGTCGAAAGCCGCGCAACATCGGATGGGAACTGGAAACGGTCACTCCGGAACGCGCTGATGGCTTTCTGGTAAACGACCGGGATGTAGGGCTTGTCGTCCGCGATCATCTGCTGCATCTGCCAGATGATCTGCCGCCGCGCTTCCTCGTCCGTTGTCACCGTTTGTTCCTGATACAGCCGGTCGTATTCGGGATTACAGTAGCCGCTGTCGCTCCAGCCGCCGTCGACGGTCTCGGCGCAGATGAAGATGCTCATGGTCGAGCCGGGGTCAGGGTCGAAATACCAGCCCCAGTACATCAGGTCGCTGTCGTAATCCACCTGAAGCGCGATCAGATTGTCGTCCGATAGGACTTGAGGCGGAGCGGAAATGCCGATTTTCGCCAGATCGTCGGCGATGATCTCGACGATACGGGCATAGTAGGCGTAGCTTTCCGACGTGTAAAACCGGTATTCAAGCGGTGTGCCGTCGCTGTATTCGCGGATGCCATCGCCATTGGTATCGACGTAGCCTGCTTCGTCCAGAATGCGGTTTGCCTCGTCGAGATCGTAGGGGATGTCCGGTATCTGGTCGTTGTGGAATCTGCCGTTGGCGGCTGGCAGTACCGAATTGGCGGGTATCGCGAAGCCGAAATAGCCAACGTTGATGATCTGCTGCTTGTCAATCGCGTGGGCGATGGCGAGGCGCACCTGCGGGTCTTTCAGGCTGGCGGGCTGCGTGCCGTCAGGGCTGGAGTTGATGATGAGTTCTTCGAGATAAAAATCGTCCTCGATGGACAGGGTGATGTTCGGCTCGTTCTCCAGCGTCGCCACCCCCGAAGTAGGCACTTCGAGGATGAAGTCGAGATCGCCTGCCAGCAGCGCCTGTACCAGCGCATCTTCGGTCGCGTACTGCTGATAGATGATTTTGTCGACCGGTGGCTTGCCGCCCCAGTAATTCGGATTCGCCTCCATGATGGTATATTCACCTTCCTGATAGTCAGTCAGGTGATAGGGACCGGAACCCATCGCCGCGTCCAGCTCATTGTAGGTCGTGATGTCGTCGCCGGTTTTGTCTGCCCACACCGACGGCGGCAGCATCCAGACGTACAGCAGCTTCGCGCTGATCATATCTGGCACGGGCTGCGAGACGTGGATCAGCAGAGTCGTGGGGTCGGGGGCTTCCGCGCTGGTCACGTTGTTCAGATAAGTGATCAGGGTGGGAAGCTGGTTCTCGATTGTCCAGTTGAGGCTCCACGCTGCCTCGACCGCTGTCAGCGGCGTGCCATCGGCAAAGGTCACGCCGGGGCGGATCTTGAACGTCCACGTCAGCCCGTCGTCCGAGACGGACCAGCTTTCCGCCAGTCCCGGCGCGACTCGGTCGCCACCGACAAACTGAATCAGGGTGTCGTACCACAATGCCCGCATCTGGTAGCTAAAGTAGCTGCTGGCAGGGTTGAGTGTGTCGATCACGTATGTTCTGCCGATGCGCAGGGTGGTCGGCTCGCTCTGAGCCGAGACGGATGACACAAGCATTACAAGCACCAGCAATGCGAAAAGCATAAAAGAGCGCTTTAGCCTGCCAAGCATGGGGTTCTCCCGAAAACGATCAAAAGATTATGGACTTTAACATGCGATAATAGATCGAATTATCGATGTGTCAACAAGCAAATGACAATTGGTGGTTTCGCCGGAGAAATCGGGCGCAAAACCCCGATTTCTCGGCTCTGTCGGGGCTGTTTTCGGTGTGTCGAATCAGGTGGGCTGGCTTGTCAGATCGCGCTGGGCGTGGCTCAGGCTGTCGGGCGTGTTGAGGTTCACGAACGACCGCAGATCGGGGTCGATGCGGCGCAGCTCGGCGGCATCCACCAGCCGCGCGCGGATATGCGAGAATAGAGATCAGCTCAGGCGAAGCTGGCGCGCGTCGATCTGCTGGCGGATCACGCTCAGGCAGCTTCGGCAGTAGACGGCGTGCAGCGCCTCGATCTGCCCATCGACCGACGGCGCGACCGCCTGATAGCCAACACACTGATCGATCAGATATTGCAGCAGTTGGGGATTGAGGAAGGGCATGTCGCAGGCAATGCAGACAGCATACTCGGATGGGGAGTAGGTCAGGGCGGTGTACAGCCCGCCGAGCGCGCCGGATTCGGGGATCACGTCGGCGTGCATCGGCAGGTCGAAACGGGCGTACTTTTCCGGCGAGTTCGTGATGAGCATGACGCCGGTGGTCAGCGCGGAAACGCGCTCGATGACGTGCTGAATCAGCGGCTTGCCGTCGAGGAGGACGAAGCTCTTGTCCGTCCCCATGCGCCGCGAGTGACCGCCCGCCAGAATGGCGACGGTCACGGGTTCAGTCGTCATCGAAACGCCTTCACTTGAGGTCATGGCTGCATGTCAGGCGTCAGCACCGGGCATTGAAGCAGGTCGCGGGTATGGGCGAGGCAGCCGAGTGCCAGATGCGCCGCACCGCGATACAGGTCGGTTTCAGAATTGTCGATCACAGCTTGCAGGAATTCGGGCGTCCACTTGAGCAGGTGATCTTCCACGAACAGGCGCATTTCCTGAAGCAGCGACGCCAGCATCTCCGGCTGATCCTGCTCGATGGCTGCCAGACCGAGGCGGGCGAGCTGGGTGATGAACCGGAATTCCAGCCCGACGTGATCGTCCGGCTCGGTGTTCAATTTGGGGATCGGCATCCCGAAGCGCTGATAGTGCTGGCGGACATCCAGCGTCGCTTCGCCGAACAGGGTGCGGTCGTAGCTGCGGTAGACCGACTCCCAGGGCGGTGCGAGCAGGTGGTTCGGTCCGACAAAGAGCCGGGCGTAGTCCGCCTTGAGCGCGTCGAACTGGTCATCCTGCCAGCCATTGGTGAAGCCGCGCAGCAGGGCGAGTCCGGTCGCCATTTCCGGCTGCGCCGATTCCAGCGTCCAGCAGTCGAACAGGTCGTCGTCCACCAGCACGTGGACAAAATCGAGCTTTGGCGACTCGTAAAACAGGCGGCTCAGAAAATCATACGCCAGGTAATGGGCGACCAGCATATCCACATCGTATACCATTTACAGGTTCCTCCTCTGCCTTACAAATACGGGAGGGGACTGCTCGGCTCCCTCCCGCATTTACATCCATTATATTGCGCCGTACCTTGCGGCACGGGTGTCTATCATCCTGTTTCTACAAGCCGATCTTTACCATCGAGCTGTAGAACAGGTAGCGCCCCAGCACCTCGGAAATCAGCACGAGCGCGAAGGCGAGGTAGGCGAGATTGCCGACCACGCGCAGCTTGCTTTCGCTGGAGGCGTTCTGGTAGACGAACACCGCGAGCAGCCCCGCACCCACAAACAGCAGGATCAGCCGCAGCACGAAAATGACGCTGCTCTGGTTGGACAGAATCTCGACAGTGGCGAGCGCCTCTGGCGAGCCGCCGGTCGAAAGCTGCGTCAGGTAAACGGGGATGACCAGGAATTGCAGTCCCAGCAGCGCGACCGAACTCAGCGCGATCCAGCGGAGCGAAGTCGCCAGCATGGTGTACTGGACGTTCTGCGGATCCATCTTCTTGCGACGGATGTACCAGAAGTTGGCGACGAACGCCGCGCCCAGAGCCAGCGTGCCCAGCAGGAACGTGGTGATGTAGAACGTCGCCGACGTGGCGAGCGTGTCCCATGCCGGGATGGTGGGAAGCTGGTAGATCATCGACATGGCGTAGACCAGCACCAGCCCGATCAGCGCGACCAGCAGCGCCAGCGCGTTGCGCATCGACGCCGAGCCGATCTTGCGCCACTGCATGAAGGCGAAGACCGCGCCACCAGCGGCGAACACCAGCGACAGGGCGATTTCGCGGCTGAGCCACGACGAGCCGATGTTGCCGAGCGCGCGCGGCGCGTTAATCGGATTGCCGAGATGGAACAGCGTGGCGATCAGCGCGAACACCACCACCGGACCGATTGCCAGCAGCGCGCGGTCGCTCAGCTTGTCGGCTTCGGCGCTGCCGTTGCGACGGCTGGCGAAGAAATGCACGCCGCCGAGGATGCAGAACGAACCGACCGCCATTTGCATGACGACCGTGAATATGACCAATGCCCATTCGTGCGGATTCATCGTTAAATCTCCTCCGGGTTGGCGAGAATGCCGGCGCCCACTGGAGCGGAATTGCGGTGCGGGGTGATGACCAGCGACGGATCGGTGATTTTGGCGGTCGGGAGCGGCGAAACCTCGTGGATGTTGCCGTACTTGGCTTCCAGCTCCTCACGCTCGCCGAATTCGAGGGCGCGCGACGGGCACGCCTCGACGCACGCTGGCTTCTCGCCCGCGTCGACCGCGTCGTAGCACAGATTGCACTTGGTCATGATACCGCGCTCAGAGTCGAACTGGGGCGCGCCGTAGGGGCAAGCCCATTCGCAGTAACGGCAGCCGATACACAGGTCGTAGTCGACCATGACGATGCCGTCGTCGCGGCGGTGCATCGCCTGAGTCGGGCACGCGGTGACGCACGCGGGGTTTGCGCAGTGGTTACAGGCGACCGAGACGTAGTAGCCGACGACGGTCTGGTTGTAGGTGCCGTCGGGGTTGATCGTCCACTGCCCGCCGCTGTATTCGGCGACGCGCCGCCAGGTCACGCCGACGCCCAGATCCCATTTGTCCTTGCAGGCGATCTGACAGGCTTTGCAGCCGGTACACTGATTCGAGTTGAAGTGGAATGCGTATTGATTAGCCATGGTTGATGCTCCTACGCTTTCTCGATCTCGACCAGCACAGTGTGCATCGGATCGCCCTTGGCAAATGCGGATGGGCGATAGCGCGTGAGGATGTTGACGCATCCGTTCTGGTCGACGCCATTCGCGTCCGGGTTGTACCACGCGCCTTCCGGCAGCGAGGCGACACCGGGCATAATTCGGTTGGTTACTTTGACGGGCACGTGCGTTCGCCCACGATCATTGAAGACGTAGACCAGGTCACCATGCTGAATGCCGCGCGCTTCGGCGTCGATGGGGTTCATCCATACTTCCTGCGGCGCGGCTTCTTTCATCCAGGGGACGTTGCCGTAAGTCGAATGCGTGCGTTGCTTGTAGTGATGCCCGATCAGTTGGAGCGGGAATTTCTCGCGCAGCGGGTCGGTGATGCCCTCCCACGTCGGGACGAAGATCGGCAAGCCGCTGATCACATCGCCTTCTTCCAGCGTCCACGTCTGACCGATGTCATGAACGCGCGCCGAGAAGATTTCGATTTTGCCGGATGGCGTGTCGAGTGGATTGGCTTCCGGGTCTTCGCGGAATGACTGATAGGCGATGTACGGGTCGCCGGGGTTGGTGACTTTGTAGATACCCATCTGGCGGAACGTTTCGTAATCCGGGAAATTCGGGTCACTGGCGCGAGTCTGTTCGACAGACGCTTTCAGCCAGTCCTCGACCGTCTTTCCTTCGGTGAACTGCTCTTCGACGCCGAGGCGCTGGGCGATTTCCTGGCACATGTCATACACGTGCCGGGCTTCGAACATCGGCTCGATAGCCTGGTCGGTGAAAATCGCGTAGCCCATGTTGCCGGTATCGCCGTTTTCGGTGATGTCGATCTTCTCGAAGTTGGTCGTGTCGGGGAGCAGGATGTCAGCGAACTTAGCGCTTGGCGTCATGTGGACATCGACCACGACGATCATTTCGACCAGCGACTCGTCCTCAAGAATCTTGCGGGTGACGTTCACGTCCGCGTGCTGGTTGATCAACGCGTTTCCGGCGTAGTTCCAGATGAACTTGATCGGGACTTCCAGCTTATCCTTGCCGCGCACGCCGTCGGTCAGCGCCGTCATTTCGGTCGCGCGTGTGATCGCGTCGGGCCAGTTGAAGACCGAGATCGACGTTGCGACCGGGTTTTGCAGCGTCGGGAAGCCGCTGACGCCGATGCCGAAGCCGGAGTCGCGCGCGCCGGTGCCACCGCCGCGAATGCCGACGTTTCCAGTCAGGATCGGGATCATGGCGACGGCGCGGCAGCTATGCTCGCCGTTCGCCTGACGCTGAATACCCCATCCCTGGGCGACGTAGCACGGTTTCGTCAGGGCGATTTCACGCGCGAGCTGCACGATGCGCTCGGCTGGAATGCCGGTGATCGGGGCTGCCCATTCGGGAGTCTTGGCTGTGCCATCTGCGCCCGTGCCGAGGATGTAGTCCTTGTAGCTGTCCTGATCCTCGTAGCCTTCGGGCATGTGTTCCTTGTCGAAGCCCACAGTGTAGGTGTCGAGGAAAGCCTGGTCGTGCAGATTCTCGGTGATCATCACGTATGCCATCGCGCTCACCAGCGCCGCGTCCGTGCCGGGGTGGATGGGAACCCACTCGTCGGCAGCGAGGACGGCTGTATCGGTATAGCGCGGGTCGATGACGATCATCTTGGCGTTGCTTTGTTTCTTGAACTCCTGCAGGCTGTATGTCATACCGCCGCCGCTCATGCGGGTTTCGGACGGGTTCAGCCCGAAGTAGACGATCAGCTTGGTATTGGCGATGTCTTCGATGCTGTTGGTCGTCACCCAGCCGCCGCCGTACATATACGGGAAGGCGGTTTCAAGCTGGGCGGCGCTGTAGTCGCCGTAGTGATTCAGATAGCCGCCGTAGCAGTTCATGAGGCGGGCAATCGGCGTAGCGCTGGGGGGCCAGGACTTGGCAACCAGCGCGCCCAACGTGCCCGTCCCGTAGTTCAGGTAGATCGCCTCGTTGCCGTACTGCTCAACCACATCCTTGAGCTTATTGGCAACAAGGTCGAAGGCTTCTTCCCACGTGATCTGCTCGAATTCGCCAGAGCCGCGCTTGCCGACGCGCTTCATCGGGTACTTGAGCCGGTCGGGGTTGTAGATGCGCTGGCGGACGGAATGTCCACGAACGCACGAGCGGACCTGATGCTGACCAAATTCGTCCGTGCCGGTATTGTCGGTCTCGACGCGGACAACCGTGCCGTCCTTGACGTGCAGACGCAGCGGGCAGCGGCTGCCACAGTTCACCACACACGCGCTCCAGACGATCTTGTCCGGGGTAGGGGGCAGGTCGCGGGTCGCCTGCGCCAGTTCCAGCCCGCTCGCAACGAGTGCGGCGGTTCCGCCGAGCGCAGCGCTCCATTTCATGAAGCTGCGCCGCGTGAGCACGGTGTCTGTGACAAGGTTTTGAATGAACGCATTGTCACTCATTAAATCGATTCCTCCCTGATTCACTCAGGCATATACATCGGTGAGATTCGCACCAACGTGCCTGAGATTAATCCGGCGCGGGAGTATGCGCATACGCCGGGAGGATAATCGGTATCACCCAAACGGGTTATTTTTTTACTGTGCCAGCCTGTCGGGGGCTAATCCGCAGCGAACGGCATAGGCGGCTGCCTGTGTCCGGTTCTCCAGCGAGAGCTTGTCGAGGATGTTGCGCAGATGCACCTTGACGGTGTTGATCGAGATGACCAGATGCTCGGCGATTTCGCTGTTGCTTTCGCCGCGCGCCACCAGCCGCAGCACTTCGACCTCGCGTTCAGTGAGCGCTTCGCTGACCGCGCTGGCGTCGCTTTTCGGCGGCTGGGCGATGTATTTGAGCAGGCGCGCGCCCATCGCCCGGCTGATCACGGCTTCACCCCGTTCCAAGCCGCTGAGCAGTTCGAACAGGTCTTCGGCATCAAGGTCTTTGAGCAGATACCCAGCTGCGCCAAGCTGCACCGCCTGATACAGATGCTCGTCAGCTTCGGACGATGTCAGCATGACGACTTCGGTCTGCGGGAATTGCTGCCGGATGCAGGCGGTGGCTTCCAGCCCGTCGCCGTCCGCCATGAAGATGTCCATCAGGACGACATCCGGCTTCAACTGGTCGGTCAGGCGGATGGCTTCGCGCCCGGATGCCGCCTCGCCGATCACGGTGACCAAATCCTTGCGCGTTTTCATCAAGCCGATCAATCCCTGCCGAAACAGGCGGTGATCGTCGGCGACGAGTACTCTCAGCGGTAGCATTTGACTAGCTCCCTTCGGTCGCCAGCGGCAGCCGCAGCTTCACGGCGGTTCCCAACCCCGGCGACGATTTCAGTTGCAGCGCGCCGCCGATGCTCTCGGCGCGCTCGTGCATGGTCTGTA
This sequence comes from Anaerolineae bacterium, assembly GCA_046328655.1. GTDB lineage: Bacteria > Chloroflexota > Anaerolineae > Aggregatilineales > Phototrophicaceae > Flexifilum. The sequence goes on from JAXLWE010000023.1 coordinate 48,402, forward strand.
ATCCGAAATGACGAACATCAGTCAGCGGCTTTTCCGGCAGCCCAACGCCGTCGTCGGCGACGCAGATCGTCAGCCAGCCGTCGTCCAGCCGCATCGAGACGTGGACGCACGACGCTTTCGCGTGCTTGCGCACATTGGTCAGCGCTTCCTGCACGATGCGCACCGCCTGCGCCTGCGCCAGCGGCGACAGCGTGACGGCTTCCACCGGCTCCACCTGCGTCATGATCCCGGTCTGGATGCCAAATTCCTCGACGTACTGCGCCAGCGCCGAAACAAAGCCCGCGTCGCCGGAAAGCGTCGTCCGCAGGCTGAGGATGTTTTCGCGCACGTCCGCTTGCGCCGAGCGGATCGTCTCGCGCGCCTGCGCCAGCTCGCTGAGCACCGCTTCTTCGTCATGCTGGCGCGTCAGCGCTTCGAGCGTTTGCGTCTCCAGGCTGAGATAGCCGAGGATTTGCGCGAGGCTGTCGTGCATTTCGCGGGCGATGCGCGAACGCTCCTCCATGACCGCCAGCGATTGCAGTCGTCCCGCCATCGAAGCGTGTTCGAGCACGATCACTGCCTGATTCGCCAGATGACTCAAGCCGATCAGGTCGATGCAGCTAAACGAAATCGGCTCGTAGCGCCCCGTCCACAGCGCGCCGATGGTCGTCTGGTTGAGCTTGAGCGGGACGAGCGCCGCGACCGGAGTCTCGAACTCGCACTGGCTGGCGCGCCACGTAAACCCCGTGCCGTTGCCGTCCTCCGGGTAGCGGCGGGCGAAGCCTTTCTCGACGACGCAGCGAACGACCGGGCTGTCCACGAGCGTGTCGGCGAGCGCCTCGACGCCATCTACCGTCGCCACGTACTTGAGGCGCAGCCGCGTGCCGGGTTCGTACAGCGCCAGCGCAGCAGTGTCGGCGTGAACCAGCGCGCGGGCGAGCGCCACCACGTCGCTAAGGATCGCCTCGGCATCATCCATGTTGGCGACGCGACGGCTGATCTTCACGAGCGCGTCCAGCCAGATTTCCGACTCGTGCTGGCTGGTGGCGCGAATGGCGCGGGCGGTATTCTGCGCCTGCTTGCGCGCTGCGTGCAGATGGGCAATCTCCTCCTGCCGCTCGATCTCGAAAGCGTTCATCGCGCCGGAGACCAGCAGCGCCGCCAGCGCCATCGCGCCGACGCGCCAGCCCTCGATTGAGACGTGCGTCGATGTCTCGATCATGGCATCGGTCAAGCCGACCGTGCCGGTAACCGCGCCGGTGAAGAAGGCGTTCAGCACGAAGGCGCCACCGACAGCCGCCAGTAGCGCGGGCGAATACGAGGTGTGGCGCGTCGCTTCCACTGGAGCATGAAACCCGCCGCCGCGACGATATTGCCGGGGAGCAGCAGCAGGTAGCGTGTCCACTGGATCGCCGGGATTTCAGGATTGGCGGCGGTCACCACCTCGATGATGGCGTAGGCGAGCACCAGCGAGCCGGGAGCATAAGCGAGTTGCTGATCAGCGATAACCAGGGGGGCAGCGGGTCGGCGTTGACGATCGCTGATGCCGAAGCGCAGCAGCGCCAGCCCCGACGCGACCAGCAGGATGGTCAAAAGGGCGGCAGTCAGGTCGGTGGGGATCGGGTCTGCACCGGCGGTGTGAAACATATTTCCCCAGGCGTAGAAGCTCGTCAGCAATCCGTAAGCTCCGAGCCACCAGAACTGCTTGCCGAGGGCAAGTTGGCCGCTGCGCCGCCCGCGCAGCAGGACAACCAGCGCCATCGCAAACGCCGTGAGACCGTACAGGAAACAATCGATCAAAATGTCTGCTCTGAGATGCTGCATTAATGCTTAAGCACACTATGCCATAGTGAGGCTCTTACGTCAGGTTGCATTCGTCCGGTTTCGAAGGAACAAAGTACAGGAAAACGACTCGATTGACAAACTTATACACCGGGTGTATAGTTTTTCTGGAATTTATACACGCGGTGGATAGGTTTCTATGTCGGTTAAGCACGCGCTGCTCGGACTGCTGTACCAGCGACCCATGGCACGGGTATGAACTGGGCAGGCAGTTGAATTCGACGGTCAACGCGGAGTGGGAGGTCAAGCCGGGGCAGATCGCCAGCACGCTGACGCGCCTGAAGGAAGCGAATCTGGTCGACTATGAAGTCGAGGCGATCAATGACGCGCCGGATCGCAAGGTGTATTTCATCACCGACGCCGGGCGGGCGGAGCTGGAAACCTGGTATACGACGCCCGAAGTCCGCGATTACCGGCTGGGCGACGCCTTCTACATCAAGCTGATCCTGAGCCTGATCGGAGGTCCGGTCAGCCCGGAACAGGTGCCGATCATCCAGCGGCGCGAGCTGTACCAGCAGCTTCACGAGGTGACCGACATGCTGCGCAAGATCGACCCGCGCGCGCAGCTTCCTGGTTTCTGCTGCCGAAAGCGCGGTTATGCATCTGGAAGCCGACCTTGCGCTGGATCGAGATGTGCGAAGGCGCTTAACCGCGCTCAAGGAATACACGCCACCGCCGCCGACCAAGACGCGCGGGCGACCCCGGCGCAGGCGGATTGAGCCTGCGAGTTCGTGAATACCCAGTCCGTTCGGGACTGATAAGTCTATAGAGGGATAGGCTATGTCAATCGTACACACAGAATCGCTCACGAAAGTCTATGGCGCTGCTGCTCAGCCGGTCTACGCGCTCAACGCGGTCGATCTGGCGGTCGAGGAGGGCGAGTTTCTGGCGGTGATGGGACCCAGCGGCTCTGGCAAAAGCACGCTGCTGTATCTCATCGGCGGCTTGGATCGCCCGTCCAGCGGAAAAGTCTGGCTGCGCGATTCCGCCATCAACGAGTTGAACGACGACGCGCTGTCACGGCTGCGCCGCGAATCGCTCGGCTTCGTCTTTCAGTTCTTCAACCTGATCCCGGTGCTGACCGCCCGCGAAAACGTGGCGATGCCGCTGATCCTCGACGGCGTGCCGCGCGCCGACGCGCTGAAGCAGGCGGATGAAGCCCTGTCGCGTGTCGGGCTGTCGGATCGCGGCGCGCACCGTCCATCCGAGCTTTCCGGCGGGCAGCAGCAGCGGGCGGCGCTGGCGCGCGCGCTGGTGGCGAAGCCAGCCGTCGTGCTGGCGGACGAGCCGACCGGAAATCTCGACTCGCGGTCGAGCGACGAAGTCGTGCAGATGCTGCGCGAAACCGTCGACCGCTGGGGGCAAACGCTCATTCTCGTGACGCATGACCCGCGCGTCGCCGCCTACGCCGACCGGATCATTTTCCTCAAGGACGGCAAGATCGTCGATGACAACCAGCTCAAGGGGCGCAGCAACGCCGAACAAATCCGCGAGCAGTTGTCCAAAGTCGCGTTCAGCTAGGAGGTGCAGCATGACCGCGCGTACCGGTGAACTCCGCGCAACCGTCGGGCAAATGACCCTGATGGGGCTGCGCTATCTGAATGGTCGGCGCTTGCGCACGACCCTGACCACGCTGGCGATTGTGTTTGGTGTATCGCTGATTTTTGCCATGAATCTGGCGCTGCCGTCGGTGGTGAACGCCTTCAAGCAGAGCCTGAGCGCCATTTCCGGCGCTGACATCACTGTCAACGGCGCGTCCGGCGAATCGTTCTCGCCCGACACCGTGCTGCCGAAGATTTCGGCGGTCGCCGACGTGCAGGCAGTCAGCGGTGTGCTGCGCCGCCAGTTCAGCCTGCCGATTCTGAGCGGCAGCAATCTGGGAGAGACGACTCAGCTTACGATGATCGGCATCGACCCGACCACCGCTGAGGACGTGCATCCGTTCGTGATAAGCGAAGGACGCTTCCTGGAGCCGGGCGATACCGGCGTAGCCGTGCTTCCGGCAGGAATTGCCGAACTTGCGCCGCAGCTTAAGGTCGGCACGACCTTTCCGCTGATTACGGCGGGCGGGCTGAAGATTTATACGGTCGTAGGCTTGCTGGCGGATCAGGGGAATCCTTCCGCGCCGGAACTGTACGTCAGCCTGAGCGACGCGCAGTCGGCATTCAACCAGCCTGGCTTAATCAACTCCGTCGACGTGTCGATCACGGCGGGCGCGGATCAGGCGGCGGTGTCGGAGCAGATTCAGCAGGCGCTCGGCGACGAATTCCTTCTGAACGCGCAGGAGGATAACTCCAGCACGCTTACGGCGGCGCAGACCGGCTTCGCCATCTTCAACCTGGTGGGGCTGCTGGCGCTGTTTCTGGGTGCATTCCTGATTTTCAACACGTTCCGCACAGTGGTCATCGAGCGGCGGCACGACATCGCCATGCTGCGCACGATTGGAGCGACCCGCCGCCAGATCATGACGATGATCCTGATCGAGAGTCTCGTGCAGGGGATTCTCGGCACGCTGATAGGACTCGTGCTCGGCTACGTTTTTGCGAGCCTCGTTTTCAACTTCCTGAACCAGTTCTGGGCGACCTACCTGCATCGCGGGGTGCTGGCGCTGGAAATCACGCCGTCCGGGGTGCTGCTGCCGGTCGTGCTGGGTCTGGCTACGGCGCTGCTCGCCGGTTATCTGCCCGCGCGCACCGCCAGCAAAACCTCGCCGCTGGAGGCGCTGCGCCCGGAGACCACCGCCAGCATTCAGCGGGCTGCCCGCTGGAGCCTGATCGCGGGCGCGGTGTGCATGGTTCTGGGCTTGGTGGCGCTGACACTGGGCAGCAAGAGCGCGGCGATGGGCGCGCTGCTGTTCCTGTTCGGGATGCTGGTCGCTGCGCCTGGGCTGGTAATCCCGGCGGCGAACCTGTTCAGCCCGCTGCTGACGCTGTGGTTCGCACGGGAAGGGGATCTGGCGCGCGGCAATCTGGTGCGTCAGCCGGGGCGGGCTGCCATCACGGGCGGCACGCTGATGATCGGGCTGGCGGTGATGGTGCTGGTAGCGGCGCTGGTGGTCTCGTTCGGCGACCTGATCAATACGCTGGGCGATGTCAACTTCTCCAGCGACATTATCCTGCTGCCGCAGTCGATTGCGGTGTACGACACGGTCGTCGGGGCTGACCCGGCGCTGGCGGAGAATATACGGGCGCTGCCCGCAGTCGAGACCGTCGGCACGCTGCGCTATGCGTCGGCGACGGTTGGCAACCAGCAGAGACTTGAGGTGCTCGGCATCGACCCGAACGATTACTCCAAAGTCGCGTCGCTGGATTTCAATCAGGGTGATGCGGCGACCGTGTTCCCTGAGCTGGCGAACGGTCGTAACGCCATCCTGACTTCGCTGGCGATGTCGGCGGTGGGCGCGAATGTGGGCGACGATTTCGTGATGCAGACCGCGACGGGTCCGCAGACCTATCACGTCGTTGGCATCGGCAACGACATCATGACCTTCAAAATCTCGGCGATCTTCATCTCGCAGGCGAACCTGGCGGCGGATTTCCACAAGACCGAGGACGTGCTGCTCATGGTCAACCTGAAGCCCGGCACGGACAAGGAAGCGGCGCTCGCCGATATTCGGGACGTTGCCAGGGATTACCCGCAGTTCACGCCGAACCTGTCGGGCGCGTACCGCGACGACCTGATCAAGACGAGCCAGGCGGCATTCGGCTTGTTCTACGCGATTGGCTTCCTGATCCTGATCCCGGCGGCGCTCGGCTTGCTGAACACGCTGACGATCAACATCCTCGAACGCACCCGAGAGATCGGCGTGGTGCGGGCGGTCGGCGGCAGTCGCAGCCAGGTGCGCCGGATGGTGATGGCGGAGGCGCTGCTGCTGGGCATATTCGGGGCGGCGATGGGCGTGCTGTCGGGGGTTGCCATCAGCTACGGGTTCATCATGGCGTTCGGCGCGATAGGCTGGAAGATGCCGTACACTTTCCCGGTGGCGGGTGTGATCGCGGCGATAGTGTTGGGCGTGCTGCTGGGGCTGTTCGCCAGCATCCTGCCCGCCCGCAGCGCATCGAAGTTGGACATCATTCGCGCGCTTCAGTACGAATAAACGGGTATCCGCATCGCACGAAAGTGACAGAAACCGGAGATGATTTCATCTCCGGTTTTTTCGCGCCTCAGGGCAGAATCCAACTCTTGTGGAATATCGACTCCGGCTCGGCGTTCAGGTCGACGGTCGGATCGATCAGCAGGCGGCTGGCGCGACCGTCGAAGGCGACGTAGGCTTCGGCGCGCACCTCGACATCGGCGTAGCCGTCCTGCCGGTACTGGTCGCCGAGGAAGTGGGCGAACTGTAAAATCATGTCCGGCTGAAACGACATCTGGCGCTCCTGAGGGAGCGTCAGGTACATGCCGGGGTTGATCGTCCACCGTCGCCCGCTTGCCGGGTCGCGCACGAAATAGGTGACGTAGCCTGCTTTCTCGACCACCATGACGCGCCAGCTAAAGCGGAAGCCTTCCTCCGACCACAGGACGTTGCCGGGGTAGAGCAGGTAGCGCAGCGGGAACAGGATTTGCAGGATGAAGAACGGGATCAGGATCGCGGCTGCGGTCGCCGGGACATGCGTACCTGAAGCGGCAGCCGGTTCCGTGCGAGCGTGCGCCAGCCTGAAGCGGCGAGCGAGCGCCCGAAAATCGTCCTCATCCAGAAAGATCAGGCTGGAAACGATCATAATCCAGGGAAACATGCCGATATTGAACAGTAGGGCGGTCATGACGTGGAAGCCCACGACAGCGATATAGGCGAAGGGGCGCGTTCTGCGCCACAGCAGGAAGAACGGGATCGTCAAATCGTAGGCTGCGCCCGCCCAGCTCATGACGTAGGCGAACCATCGCTGGTCGAACAGCGCGCCGATGACCGGGAAATTGCTGTTGGCGGGCAGCCAGATCGCCAGCGGCATCGCCTGAAACAGCCAGTCGCCGTTCAGCTTCGCCAAACCCGCGAAGCAATAGACAATCGCTAACTGAAGCCGGATGGCATTGATCGTCCACGCCGGGACGGTGGCAGAGCGCAGGGCAGGGCGGAGGCGGGCGTCGAGCGACCAGCGGCGGTTCAATGGCAGGAAGATCAGCAGGAAGCTCATCAGCGAGATGAAGTAATAGTGGTTGAGATAGAACGCCTTGTCCAGCAGCTCCACGTAGGTGAACAGGACGAAGAAGGCGACCATGCTGATGCGGTACAGGAAGCCCGCCGCGATGCACAGCGACACGACCATCAGCGCGAAAAAGACGGCGTACATGCCCGCCGCAGGCAGCGGCTTGACCCAGCCGAAGCCCAGATAGGTGAAGTGGTAAATTGGGGCGATGTAGAAGTCGTTCACCCAGCCGTTGGCGACGAAGCGAACCATGCTGAGGAACATCATCACGCCGAAGCCGACGCGGTAGACGACCAGCGGCAGTATGCCGACCGGACGCTTCTGATATTCGAAAAATTTGTTGGCTGTTTTAGTCGCCATCGCTGTCGTTGAAGGTGATGGTAATCCCCAACCGGCTGGTCATGTCGGTTTTCATCAGCACGACCAGTGCGCGCCCGTCGTCGTAGACGCGCTGAACCTCGTCGACGTTGTTGACGAGCGCCAGTCCGAGCGGCTCCCGGATCACATCGAGATCGGCGAGGAGCGTATCAAACTGCTGGTTGATGGCTTCCGACAGGGAAATGTCGTTGTAGGTCGCGCCGAGGTAATCCAGATAATCGTCGAAGCCGAGTCCGTCGCCTTCCGCACTTGTCCCGTTGAAGGTGTCGCGCAGGACTTCGAACAGACTCGTGATCTCCGGGATGGTGTAGCCGCTGTACCGCGATTCGACAATCTCCGGCTGCACCATGCCCGACAGCGTGCCGAGGGGCCAGCCGATGGACATGTTGACTGTGCCCTCCAGCGCGCCCATCATCCGGTTGGCGAGCATACTGATCGACCCCTGCACGCTGTTGGGGTCGTCGGCATTGACGAACTCGTCGCCATAATTCGAGCCGTCCGGCGACCAGACGGCGAGGATTTCGGCGACGGTGGCGTACAGGTCATCGACGGTCAGCGTGAGATACTGCGCGCGCCGGGCAGCGCTCGGATCGCTGGTGTATTTCTGCATGACAGCATCGTTGCCGCCGTCCGGGTCGAAAATGAGATATTCAACCGTGCGCAGCCCGACTACGTTCGAGCCGAACACAGCAAGCGCGTCGGCATCGAGCGTGTCTGTGCCATTGATGAACTGCTCGATGATCTGCGTGGCGATGGGCAGGTCGTTGGCGATACGGCTGTGATAGACGAAGGTGACGCGCCCGAAGGGGAACAGCGTCACCTTGTACCACAGCAGGGCGGTGGCGCGCCAGGCATCCTGTAGCGACTCAAGATCTTCCGGCGTGGGCGATGTCTGGAACGTGTCGGCAGCCATGCGCAGCGCATCGGTTGTTTGCAGGAAATCATGCAGCGGCAGGATGATGTGTTCGGCGATATTTTCGAGCATGGCGCGGCGGCTGAACTCGGCGGCTTGTGCCGCTGGCTGCGACTGTATGACGAAGCCGCTCAGCAGCAGCCACGCGGCGATCAACGTCAGAAAGAAGGAGCGGTTGGCTTCTTCATAGACCTTAAAGTGATTTCAGAAATGCAACCAGTGCGTCGACATCCGATTCGTTCAGTCCGAGCACGTAATCGCGCGAGGCGCGGGCTTCACCGTCGTGCCACAGCACCGCTTCGAGCAGATTGCGGGCGCGTCCGTCGTGCATGTAGGTCGTGTGCCCGTTGACCGTCTCGAACAAGCCGATCCCCCACAGCGGCGGCGTGCGCCACTCGGTGCCGGTCGCCTCGAAATCCGGTCGGTTGTCCGCCAGTTGTTCGCCCATGTCGTGCAGAAGCAAGTCAGTGTACGGGTGGATCGTCTGGTTCGACAGGGCGGGGATGGTCGGGTGCGTGCCCGTCTGCAAGGTCGGCACGTGGCATAACTCACACTGCGCCTCGTAGAAAATACGCTCGCCCGCCTGCACCTGCGGCGAATCGTAGTCGCGCTGGGCGGGCACGGCAAGCACGCTCACGTAAAGCACGACCTTCTGAATATCATCGTCGGCGATATCCGGCACGCCGCCTTCGGGCGCGTTCCGGCAGTCAATTTCCACCGTTGTGCAGTTCGTGCCCGGCATGAACACCGAGTTGATGCCAATGTCCTCGTTGAAGGCGGTGACGACCTGCTGGAATAAAGTCGCCGGGTTCGCTTTCCATCCGAAGCGACCAATCGCTGGCGCGCCCTTGAAGGCATCCCATACGATGTTCGGTCTGCCGGAAATCCCGTCGTGATTGGCGTCGTCGGGGTCTGCCAGCGCCAGCAGAGTAGCGTCGGGGATCGCTTCCAGCAGTCCTAGACCGATGACCTGGTTAGCGACGCGCGGCGACAGCATCACGTCGGGACTCATCTCGCCATACTGCAGGTTGGTGAGCGCGTAATGCGGCTGGCGCAGGCTGTAGGGGCGACCATCGTCGAATGTGCCGGGCAGTTCGGTGTAGGTGATCTGAATGTCGCCTTCGGCGGCGAAGCCGTCAATCGCCTGCTCCTGAAACTGACCGCCATAAGCTGGATCGGGCAGATACGCGCCGTTGGCGTCGCGCTGCGGGATGCTCAGACGGATCAGCAAGCCAGTTGGCGTTTCCCCGTCGAAATTGGGCTGTCGTCCGCGCCCGTCCTTGAAATGGCAGCCCGCGCACGACCGCGAGTTGAACAGCGGTCCCAAGCCGTCGCGGGCTGCAGTCGACGACGGCGCGGTCACCCAGTTCTGGTTGAAGAATGAGTTGCCGACGAAGAACAGCAGATTCTGTTCACGCTCCAAGCCGGGGCTTGGCTGCGCGAAGGCATTCCCGGTTGTATCGAAGATAGTGGTTTCGCCGCCGAGCAGATAAGGCTCGCCGTTCTCGTCCGACTGTGTGAGCGCCCTCCCGGACGAAATGAGGAGGATAAGAGCGACGAGCGCAATGCCGATGACCGGCACGCGCCCGATTTGTGATGCTTTCATGCCAAGACTCCACTTGAGTAGGCTGCCGCGCGTTCTTGACTCGGCTATTGTCCTACTTTCCGCACTAATCGGGTAGAGCCGTGTTGATGCGTATGCCCAGCAGCCGCGCGTTTTCCGCGATCTGGTCGCCCAGATCGAACAGCGTCAGGACAGAATCCAGCACCTGCGGGCGATACTGTTCCTCGGCGATGGCGCGGTCGAACGGGACGTGAATCGCCGCGATCTGGTCGGTCGCCTGCGCCAGCAGGTCGAGCGTGCGCTGGCTGGCGTCGGCGTCGGTCGCCGCCATGACCGCGCTCAGTCCGGTTCCGCTGACGACCGAGCCGTCGATGCGGGTGTATTCGCCCAGATAGACGTTGCTGATGCCGCGCAGGTTGTTGATGAGGTCGCGGTGGGTGTTGTCGCTGAAGCAGGAATGCTCGTCCTCCTGATCACGGTTGTCGTAGGCGGTGAACATACGCTCGCCTGCCAGCTCGGATTTGCTGAGGACGCCGATGCCGGTCAGCATATCGCCGAGCGCCTGATCGGGGGCGAAGGCGAGGAACTGCGCACGGTAATTGTCGTCGATGCCGGGATCCCAGGCGTCTTTCAGGAATGCGAGATGCCCGACCAGCAGGTCGGCGGCAATTGTGAGGTACTGCCCGCGCCGGTCGGCGTTGGGGGCGGTGGTGTAGTCGGTATAGGGGCGCGCGCCCGCGCCGTCGGTGGCGAGGTCTTGCCCCCACAGCAGAAACTCGATGGCGTGATAGCCGACGCTGATATTTTCCTCGGAGCCGGATTCGTTCAGCGATTCCAGCAGGTCGGCGTCAATCGTCGGATACTTCTCCGGGTTGTTGATGACGCCACTGTTCGGAGCGCCCTCCACGTAATCGACGTAGGCTTCGTCGAGGGGCCAGGCGTTGATCAGCGCTTCGGGACCGCCCGCATCGTCAATCGGTCCGCCGTAGAAGCGAAACGCTTCAGTCTGCCCATAGGGTTCGCGCGCCGCCCGCCACGTCTCACGCGCCGCCAGGAACGCTTCTTCGCTCGGCTCGGCGACAAAGGCATCGACGGCGGCTTGCAGGCGCAGCGCCAAAGTATAGGCGTCCTCGTAGCCCGCAAATACGATGTCGGCATAGGTGGCGATTGCCTGCTGCTTGAGCGCGGCGAGATCATCCTGAGAGAAGGCGGGCGTCAACCCCACGACGCCCACGAGCAATAACAATACGACCCGAACCGACAGCTTCCATCCCCGGCGCATCTCTGTTCCTCGTTGAGTAGGGCGACACGTTTCCACCCAGGAGTATAGGAGCGCGCAACGGCTTTTTCCACAAGCGTAGTTAAATGCCGTCCAAACGGCGGGGATAGTCGCGCTCACTTGTGGTTAAACTGTGAATTCCGCGTGCTTCAGTTCCGCACTTCGAGACTATGCGCCGATCAACTCGTTGACGACTTTGGCGAGCATCGACTGGGCGAGGAGAGTCGGCTTGCCGACCCGCTCCTGAAGTGATGCCCGCAGTTGGTCATCCATGCCAAGACAGGGCATCCAGATCACGTCGACATTCTCAGCGACCAGAAAGTCGGCGGCGGTCTGAATCTCGCCGGATAAATCCGCGTCCTTGTAGACGGTGATGTGGGTGGCGACGACATCGGGAGCGCCCAACTGGTGATACTTACGTTGCGTGGAGTCCTCCTGAAGCACGGTTGGCATGACCAGCCCCAGCTTCTTACCGCTGCTGAGCGCGATCACCAGACGGGGGAGGATCGCGCCGGGGTTCACCAGCATCCTGTCGCATTTCAGCTCTGACCAGTTTGCGCCGCAACAATACGACGATCAGGTCTGCGCCTTCGGACACCAACGCATCGACGGCGAACTGTACTCTGGGGAGCATCCGGTCAAAGACCACCTGGGCTTCCTGCCCGGCTCGACCTTGCAGACGAGCAGATATTCGCCTTCAGCCGGAGCTAACGCGGCGATCTCGTCCGGCGTCAGCCCGTCCAGCGCGCCGCGCCGCAGCACCCGGACGCCCGACGGCAAGCGCTTCGTGAGCGCGGGAACAACGTCATCGACGCTGGACTGCCCCAGGACGACGAACCCGACGGTCTCGATCATGCGACCTCCTCATGTCCGCAATTGAGAATGGTTCAGCCCGATTTGCCGCTCAGCCGTTCGGTGATGACCTGCGCGTAAATATCTGTCCAGGCATCCAGATAGGCGTTGCCTAGCTCGACGCTTGACCCGCGCGGGTCGCCCAGCACGCCAATCGGTGACAGCGCCTGCATCCCTTCCTTCGCCATGAGCGCCGCTGCCTGTTCGTCATAGTTGCCGACCCACCCGGCTTCCGTCCTGTCCATGTGGACGAGTTCGGGGCGGAAGGTGAGCATGTAGGACGTTTCGCCCAGCCCGGCGTGGACGCCCATGATCGCCGGATCGAGACCGAGCTTCGGCTGAATCTGGGCGTGCGCCATCCGCGAGTCGGCGCGGCTGAGCAACACGACGTTGACGCCGGGGAGCGCCGCCTGAATCTGCGGGTAGACTTCCTCGGTGGCGGCGTAGTTCCCGCCGTGCGTGGGGATGAGGATCAGGTTGCGAAAGCCGTGCGAGGCGACTGACGTGCAGAATTCGAGAACCACGTTGATGAAGGTGTCGTGCTGCAAGGTGATCGTGCCGGGAAAGTGCATGTGATGCTCGGACAGCCCCGGTCGGATGACCGGCGCGACCAGCGTCTTGCCCAGCTTCTTGGCGAGCCGGACGCCGCGCTCGTAGCCCAGCATGGTATCCGTCCCCAGCGGCAGGTGCGGACCATGCTGCTCGATTGCGCCGAGCATGACCAGCAGCGTATCCCATCCGTCAGCAATGGCTTCGCCAATTTCGCGCGAGGTTCGTTCTTCGAGCAGCAAACTGGAATCGAGACGGTGTATTCCCACTGGCACAAAGCCAGAGCCAACCGGCTCGTCAAGCGTCTCCAGGTGCGTGCGGATGATCTCGGCAAAGCCTTTGGAGCGCTCCTCGATGATGTCGACGCCGGTTTCGGCGGTGGCTTCGCGCGGGTCGCCCAGAATGCCGAATTCCGAGAAGGCTTTCATGCCGTGCTTCTGCAAGTTTTCGGAAAAGTCGGGACCGTAGCTGCCCATCCAGCCCTCGACCGCGTATTCCATGTGTACCAGTTCCGGGCGAGTCGCCAGCAGCATCGACGCTTCGGTCAAGCCCGCGTGCTGCCCGCACTTCGCCGGATCAAGCCCCAGCGTGCGATTCGCTTGCTGGCTGACGCCGCTGGTCTGCTGGCTGACGATGCCGAACACGTCCACGTCCGCCAGCTCCGCCTGAATCTCCGGCAGGACTTCGTGCATGGCTTTGAAATTGCCACCGTGCGTCGCCAGCAGCACGAGATGCTTGAAGCCGTGCCGCGCCAGACTGCGGCAGTAATCTTTGACCACCGCCTTGAACGTCTCGTGGCTGACCGTGATCGTGCCGGGAAATGCCATGTGATGTTCCGAGCGCCCTGGATAGACCGGCGGCGCGACCAGCATCCTGCCGACTTTGCTGGCGACCGGACCGCACAGCGCGTAGCCCAGCCATGTGTCGGTGAAGATCGGCAGGTGGGGACCGTGCTGCTCGATTGCGCCGAGCGGAATCAGCACCGAGTCGCCCCCGGTTTCCAGCGCGGACTGAATCTCGCGCCAGGTCATTTCTTCCATAAAGATGCTCATCACGTTCATTCCTTTGTGGGTTCGCCCCGCGAAGCGCGGGGCGATTCGCGTTCGTCAGGATTTCCGCATCCGGGGATCGAAGGCATCCTGCAAGCCGTCGCCGATCAGGTTGAAGCCCAGCACGGTGAAGAAGATGGCAAGCCCCGGAAATGTCGCTAGCCACCATTCGTTGCGCAGGTAGCCGCGCCCGGCGCTCAGCATCAAGCCCCATTCCGGCGTCGGCGGCTTCGCGCCCAGCCCGATGAAATTCAGCCCGGCGGCGGACACGATGGCGAGACCGAGATTCAGGCTGAGCAGGACGATGATCGGAGCGAGGACGTTGGGCAGAATGTGCCGAAGGATGATGCGGGCGTGACCCGCGCCGAGCGAAACGGCTGCCAGAATGTAGGTATTCTCCTTGACCGACAGGGTGACGCCCCGAACCACGCGCGCGTAGACGGGCACGAAGAAGATCGCTACGGCGATCACGGCGTTGACGAGGCTCGGTCCGAGGACGGCGACGATGGAGATGGCGAGCAGGATGCCGGGAAAGGACAGCAGCACGTCGATGAAACGCATGATGATCTCGTCCAGAGTCTTTCCGGCGTACCCGGCGATCAAGCCAAGCGGGACGCCGATCAGCATCCCCAGCGACACCGAGAAAAGACCGATGCCGAGCGAGAGCCGCCCACCCGAGATCACGCGGGCGAAGATGTCCCGCCCCAGATCGTCCGTGCCCATCAGATGCAGCTCGTTGGGCGGCAGAAAGCGATCCACCATGACCGCCTTTTCGGGTTCGTAGCCGACGAAGTACGGTCCCAAGCCGATGATCAGGAGTTCAAGCGTAATGATGATCAGCCCCAGCACAGCGGTTCGGCGTTTCAGAAACTGCCGGATGATGCGCCGCTGCTCGGACGGGGATTTCAATTCGAGCGTCGGGACGCTCATATTGACCGAAACGCTCGCCATAGGATTTGATGCCCGAAGCCTACACTATGCATAGCGAATACGCGGGTCGATATAGGTGTACAGCACATCGACCAACAGATTGACAAAGACGAAACTGACCGACAGATACAGCACCGATCCCTGCACAATCGGGAAGTCGCGGGCGGTGATCCCGTCGACGACGAGCCGCCCGACCCCTGGAATGGCAAAGACGATCTCGGTGATGACCGCGCCGCCGAGAAGCTGCCCGAACTGCAGTCCGGCGATGGTCACGACCGGAATCAGGCTGTTGCGGAGCGCGTGTACCGACAAAATCCGCCACCCGGACAAGCCTTTGGCGCGCGCTGTGCGAACATAGTCCTCGCGCATGACTTCGAGGAAGCTCGACCGAGTGAGCCGCGCGACGCTCGCCATCGAGAACATGCTCAGGGTGATGGTCGGCAGGATCATGTGCTTCCAGGTGGTGAAGCCCGACATGGGCAGCCATTCCAGCCGCAGCGAAAAGACCAGCAACAGCAGCAAACCCAGCCAGAATACCGGCATCGAGACGCCGATCACCGCGACGAACATCGAGAAGTAGTCGAGCACCGAGTTCGGCTTGACCGCCGAGATGACGCCCGCCGGAATGCCGATGAGCAGGGCAAGCCCCAGTGCCAGAAACGCCAGCGTAGCGGTGTTGGGGAAGCGGCTGAAGAATTCCTCGGTCACCGGGCGGTTGCTGCGGATGGAGCGTCCCAGATCGCCCTGCAGGGCGTTGCCCGCGAAGCGCAAATACTGCACCGGCAGCGGATCGTTGAGACCCAATCGCTCGCGCATGGCTTCCATATCCGCGCCCGTCCCGCTCTCAAAGGCGAGCATCTCGACCGGGTCGCCGGGGACGAGGTGGAGCATGGCGAATACCGCCACTGACACCAGCCAGAGCACGAGTATCGCGTGGAACAGCCGCCTGACGAGATAGGTGCTCATCGGCGTGATGCCTTATCAGAATCGGATTGACTGAAGCAAGAACTGAAAGCCAATGTCACGAGCCGCCTTGCCTTCGTGGACGAATAGAACGGGCGAGCCGGGGCAGCCTGCGAACAAGCCGCCCCGACCGATACAGAACTACTGGCTGCGATAATGCCTAGCTCACGAGATAGGCATCGTAGAACAGGGGCAGCGACTTGGGATCGAACTTCATGCCCTGAAGCGCCGACGACGCGACGAGATAATCGGTCTGCGCGTAGAACGGTACATACGGGACGTCCTGCATCACGATGGTCTGAATCTGCTGATACAGGTCGCACCGTTCCGCCTGATCCATCGTGCTGCTGGCAGCGTCGAGCAGGCTGTCGACCTCAGGATTGTTGTAGAAGGCGGAGTTGAAGCCGTTGGGATAGACCTGCGTCGAGTGGAGCGCGTTGTACAGGACGTTGGGGTCGCTGCCGGGTCCGATCTGGTTGTCGGAGAAGTTGTACTCCGCCTGACGCAGCGCCGGAAGCCAGGCTGCCTGTTCCAGCGGGATAATCTCGACTTCGATGCCCACGTCGGCAAGCTGTGCCTGAATGACCTGATGCAGCGTCATGAACAGCGGCGTCTGGAAGCCGCTCATGGTGACGTGGAAGCGCTGCCCATCCTTGACCAGCACGCCATCGTCGCCGAGCGTCCAGCCCGCCTGCTCCAGCAGGCTTCTGGACATGTCAGGGTCATATGAATAGCCGATACCCGATGCTTCCGCACCGTCCCAGTAGCAGGGCGTGCCGGGAGCCAGATAAGCGCTCGTCGCTTCGCCGACGCCATCCCAGGCGACATCCAGAATCTGCTGACGATCCAGCGCATACGCCATCGCCTCCCGGACGAGCACGTCATCAAAGGGCCAGCGGTCGGTGGGCAGCGACAGCACGCGGGGCATTCCGGTGCGCGGCAGCGGATAGCCGGTGTAAGCCGGGTCTTGCAGCAGGCGCGGGACTTCGCGGTTCTGCGGGTACATGATCATCGTACTTTCGCCGGTTTCCAGCGTCCCCTGCCGGGTCGTGTCCTCCGGGATGAAGCGATACGTCACGCTGTCGAGGTAGGCTGCGCCGGTGTGCTCGAAGTAGGGAGGTGCCCAGTTATAGTCGGGGTTCTTGACCAGCGTGAGATGATCATCGGGAACCCATTCCTGGAACATGAAGGGACCCGTGCCGCAGGGGTGCTGACCGAAGTCGGCGCCATACTGTTCGACCGCCGACTTGCACACCACCGAAAGCTGCGGGTAGGTCAGCGAGTCGAGGAAGGCGGCAGAGGGAGCCTTGAGCGTGATTTCGAAGGTGTAGTCGTCGACGACCTGATACGACGAGACCGCGCCAGCCAGCGAGGTACGGACGTTAGGCGCATTGTTCTCGTCGAAGATGCGGTCGAAGGCGTAACTCACGTCGTTCGCCGTCATCGGCGCGCCGTCATGGAACAGGACGCCCTGTTTCAGATGAAGGGTGATCGTGAGTCCGTCGTCGGAGATGTCCCAGCTTTCGGCGAGACCGGGACCGATCTCTTTCGTCGTGGGATTGCGGGTCAGCAGCGGATCGTAGATATTCGCCATCACCATCGTCGAAAAGAAGAAGCCAGTCCAGTTCTGCGGGTCGAGGGTGTCGAAGCTGGCATTCAAAGCGAGGCTGACATTTCCGCCTGCCTGTGGCTCCGCATCCTGCGCGGCGACGGAACCGACTAACGTCAAAAGAAGCAGACAAAAACCCAGGTACCACAACTTGCGGCTGCTGACGGTCATGTGATCCTCCTTCTAGATGAACGACTATGAACTCCTGAACGGGCGGAATACGCCGTGAATCCCGACAAACGAATCTGCTACCTGATGCAGGGCGAAAGCCCCGGTGACGCGCGGAAAAGACTGATCGGACTTACCTGAGCTTCTCGATAGTGAACTGTCCTTCTTCGAGCACCTGAAGCTCGTCCACCCAGAAACTGTTATTGCGGCACTGAATATCGATGTGGGCGCGTGTATCGTTGGCTCCACCAAGCGACGCCGACTTGTTGCTGCCGAAGGCGATCTGCATGTTGCCGTAAAAGGACTCGCAGTCCATGAAGCCGCCGATGCCCTGCCAGAGATTGCCCATACGATGCCAGCTTGCCTTGTCGTGGCAGCCCCAGCCGATGTGCGAGACGATGTAGGCACGGGGGTCTTTCCAGTTGGCGAACCAGTCGCGCAGCAGGAAGGCTTCCAGTCCGCCTTCGATCTTGGTGATCGCGCCATTTTCCAGCGTGATGTAAACCGGCTGGGCGACGTAGCGGGCGAGGTTGAGGATGATGTCGCCGATGTCCAGCACGAGTGTGCCCGTGACGCTGCCTTCCAGCGGTGCCGACGCGACCTGCGCCTCATTCGGCATCGCCCACTGTCCCGGCTTATCGGCGCGCCCGTACTGCGCCGAAGCCGGACGACCCTTCTTGCTCATGGTGAGGTTGGTGCCGCCGGGCGAGGTGACCCGCAGCGTCTCACCTTTCTCAAGAATTGCCTGAGATTCCAACACGCGATACTTGATGGCGTCGGAGGGCCACATGCGGCGCAGATCGTCCAACTCTGCCATCAGCCGCATGACGCGCGTCCCCGATTTCAGCGCTTCGGTGGTGACAGGGGTATACAACTGCCCGGCGCCGGTGATCATGTCGACGACGAGGTCAGCGCCTTTCCAGGCGGAGAGGATCATTTCGGGCTTGGTTTCCGGGAGGTCAGGCGCCCAGGGCTGGACGGCGGGCGAGGTGGCGGGGACGGTCATCTGGGCGACGACGGCGCCGAGTTCGTGGGCAGCGCCGAGCGCCGCCGCCGGGTAGAAGGGTGGCGTCAGCGTGTCGGAGTAAATCAGCACCGTTTCGCCCTTCTTGAGGGCGGAAAGCTGCATCAGCTCCTTGAACAAGCCGACAATTTCGGTGGCTGCTGCCGGTGAAGTGGGTAATACTCGCATGATTTATCCTTTGCACTGACTCGAATACGCGCTTACAAAACGAAGGAAAGAGTCTATTACACGACTCCGTCACGAGCCGGGTGACTGCGGCTGCGCTTCCGGCGTGTACTGATCCCAGTAGGTGATGTCCTGCCAGCGAATCGGCTTGCGGGGTTTCACGTTACCGCCGATCTGCGTGTCGCTGCGGTATCCCAGGCAGATCAGCAGCTCAGGCGAAATCCGCTCCGGCAGCCCGGTGATCACGCGCAGGGCGGCTTTGCTGAACGACGTGACAGGACCCGCGCCGATGCCGAGCGCGTGCGCCGCCAGCAGCAGGTTCTCACCCGCCATGCCAACGTCGAGCAGCAGCTTGCAGGCATCATGGCTGTAACCCTGCCGCTCGCGCTCGTCGTGATCGATGCACACGGCGATGATCGCCGCCGGGACGCCGTCGATGCCGGGAGCCATGAGCCGGAGAATTCGGATGTGACTCGGCTCGGTAATGACCATGAAGCGATGCAGGCGACGGTTTCCGCTCGCCGGAGACCAGCGCCCCGCCTGAACGACCGCCTCCAGGTCGGCGCGCTCGATTGGCTGATCCGTGAAATAACGGGTCACGCGGCGGTGGTAGATGGCGTCAATCACCGTGTTCGTCATTGGCTGTCCTTCGGTCGGTCTGAGCGTTCAAGCAGCATCCTCGTCAGGTCGGCGCTGAATTGTTCGATGAAGCCGTAATATTTTTCGGGGTCTTGCTGCCTCACCCGCTGAATGTCTGGAATTTCCGTAACCAGTCGGTCGAAAAAAGGCTTCCATTCGGCGCTGGCGCGCGGCGCAATCTTTTCGCTTAGCAATCGGGCGGCTGCCAGTAAACGCATCGAGCCATAGTCCTTTGGCTCATCCTTGAGGCAGCCAGCGCTGACCAGGAGGAAGGCGATGCATTCGATGGCGTCCATTTCTTCCAAAAGGGTGTGACTTTGGTCCAAACGATTCATCCTCAAAAAGAATCTCTATGCGACTACAGAGCTTCGTGACGGCGGAGTAGACAGAGTACAATGATTACACAGGCGACTGGTATGACCAGATTATATGATAATATCAATGCAAACACAAATCATTAACCAGAAGATATGACCGGAGAACGTACAGGAATTTTGGGACATTGCGACAAAGTCATCGCCGCCATTCGCTGAATAGCCGGGGTGCAAACGTAGGCGAGAGAGCTAATGGATTGTCGCCGTGCTCGCCTGTTTGATTAGCTTTTCCCCTTAAATCGCCGCTTACGCGCCGATACTTTAGGATTGTTTAAGGTCATCGCGGCATCCTGTAATTATCTGTCAACTGACCTTCGCGCCAGCCGAAATTGAGGATTCTCCATGGTCAGCATCTCAAACCCCTCATCCCGTGAGCGTGATGCCGCTCTCTCGAACGGTGAGACCACAAAATATACTTTTCGAATGATGCGGCACGACTTGTCGTGGGAACTCCATCGTTACGTGCACCGCCTATACATTGGAAAATTACAGGTCATCCTGTTTACGCCCGGCTTTCAGGCGACAGTCGTCTATCGCCTCGGACATTGGCTGCTCCCATACACGAAGAAATCCGGCTTGGGCATTCCTGTCAGCCTGTTGATGGCGATTCTGCGGCGCTTCACGGAGATCATTACCGGGATCTACATCAGTCCGGAAGCCGAAATCGGCGCCGGATTGCTCATGCTGCATTTCGGCGGGATCGTCGTCGGTCCGGCTAAAATTGGGCGCAACTGTGAGTTGTTCCACGGCGTCACCCTCGGCGTCAATAAATCGGGCGAAACCGGTGTCCCGGAAATAGGGGATCGCGTCTATCTTGCGCCTGGCGCGAAAATCCTGGGGGCGGTCACCGTGGGCAATGATGTCTGCATCGGCGCGAACGCGGTGCTTGCTACCTCGGTGCAGGATCGCTGGGTGATGATGGGCAACCCCGTCCGGCGTATCACCAAGAAGGGCAGCTTCGACATGGTGATCTATCCCGGCATGGAGTTTGACCCCGACCGTCAGCGAAGCATGGAGGCGATGGCGGCAGCGCGAGTCGCCGAAGAGTCCTCTGATCGCCTGCCGGTATACGCCGAATAAACTGACGGACGCAGTCCACGTTTATGGAGTCGGCGTGCGCGATCTTATGAATTTCGTAAAGAATTCTAACGCCCGGATAATCACGCGGGCGGCTGACCTGCTTCAGCGCTTTCTTGAAGGATTTTCTGCGATTCATTCTTCGGCAGCTCTGCCATGAACACAATTTCCGCGCGGGACGATGTAGCTCGGCGAGCCGCTGCTGGTAGTCCGTAATGTCTTTGGCTGGCGGCGTACTGTTCCGGCGCAGCACGACGAAGGCGCGGGCAGCTTCCCCAATTCCAGATCAGCATTCCGACGACGGCGACTTCCAGAATATCGGTGATCTGCGCCAGCACTTCCTCGACCTCGCGGCTGCTGACGCGATGCCCTTCGGCTTGATGAAGTCATGCACGCGGTCGGCGACGAAAATGAAGCCTTCTTCATCCGTGCGCGCCATGTCGCCCGTGTACAGCTTGCCGTCGCGGAACGGGGCTTTCGCCAGGTCATCGACCCGGTAGCCAAGCGTGACGTTATCGCCTTCCGCGACGATCTCCCCGACTTCACCGGGTTTGACCCGGGCTGCCATCGGCATCCAGCACGCTGAGGCGGACGCCGGGAATGCCGCGCCCGGTGAGCCGAGCTTGTCGGCGAGGCGTTCCAGCGGGAGGTACGACAGGCGCGCGGTCACCTCGGTCTGCCCGTACATCAGGTAGAACTGCGTTGGGCTGGGATGTCAGAAATTCCCGGATGAAGGCATCCGGAAGCCGCCCGCCTGCCTGCTGAACATAGCGCAGGTGCGGAAACCGGCGGTTTGGGGCTGGAGCGGCGCGGCGATGCTGGTATGAGCTGGGCACGCCTGCGATGCCGGTATGCCTGCTCGTCAAGCTCGATTCCAGCAGGTCTTCCTTGAGATAGGTGAACGGAGTGCGCAGCACCAGCGAGCCGCCGACGCGCAGATGGGTGTGCAGCAGGGACGCGCCGGAAGCAGTATTCGAACGGCAGGATCGCCATGATGCGGTCTGCCGACGTGAGTTCAAGATATTCGATGATCGAGTCGGTGTTGGCGGCGATGACGGTGGCTCACCTTGACGTTGCTGCCCGGTCGAGCCGGAGGTGAACATCAGCGCCGCCATGTCGTCACGCGCGACCACCGGGCAGGTCGGCACAGGCGCATCGTCGCCGGGCAGCACAACCTCGCGTGAAAGCGATGGCGGCTGCTGGTCGACCAGCAGCGTGTATTCAGCGGGCAGCGCCGCTGGTGATGCTGCGCCGTTTGCCGCCATCAATACGCCCTGGCGCTGCCCATAATGCCAGCGCGGCGTTGATCTGCTCGGAGGACAAACGCAGCGGAAGGTCGCCACCGCGCCCAGCTTCAGGATCGCCAGATAACACGCGACCCAGAAAACGGAATTCTCCGCGACCAGACGCGGTCTTTGCTGACGCCGAGCGCGTGCGGTCGCGGCGATCTGCTCATTTCGCTGCGCGAGTTTCGCCATAGACAGTCTACCCGCTTGCGATCAGCCGAATCCGGCGGCGCACCAGCCATCAAGTAAGTGTAAAGAGGTTATCTTCGGCGGAGGCACTGGCGCTGGGCGCTGAATTCATCACCGGGCTGATCATCGCGTTCCCTCACGGACTTCCTTAGGCTGGCTGCGGCTTCAGCGGTTCAAACTGCCGGATCGACTCGACGACAAAATCTACCCAGGGGACGACCACTTCTTCGTTGGCAGAAGCTGATTCGGGTGCAGATCGTTCACGTCCGGCAGACAGTAACGCGGTCGCAGGGTGTTGGCGTACTGCTCGTCGTCGGCGGGAGCAGCCAGCGCATCGAAGAAATCGAACACGGCTATATTCCGGCGCCGGGTTCTATCTCGTCCCAGAAATTCCTCCGACTGCATCCAGTCGGCAAACTGGCGGGCACGCACCGCCTGCTGCGGCGTGGTCAGGCTGGCGCGCAGCGGCGGGGGTGTCATCGGGATGAACAGCTTGTCCGGGAAGCGGTCGATGGTCGTCTGAATCGACAGATAGTGGCTGGCGTAGGTCTGAAGCTGCCCATCATCGACGATGGCGGTGACAGGGTAGCAGGATTTGAAGATGATCACGTCGAAATCGAGGGCGTGGCTGAGCGCGTTCCGCGATGGATTGAATACCGGTTGCTGGAACAGCCGCGCCAGCCCGTCGGGATCGGTATTGTTGCCGGGGAAATGCCAGGTTTGCGGCTGCAACGTGCCCGAACCGTCGCGCAGACCGTGAGCCGGGGAACCGGCAAAGGCGCGGATTCCCAGCAGCTTTTTGATTCCGGTCGGATCGTAGCCGTGATCCCAGAATTCTATGCGCGGGTCTGCCTCATGGAAGCGTTCGCGCGCTTCACCCTGCTGGATCAGGTTGCCGCCGGTCGAATGGTGGATGAACAGCACTCGTATCCTGTCGTTCATGGCGTTCAGACAGCCTTTTTCCGTTCCAGGAAGCTCAGAATACCCTGAATGGTTCCCAGATTCTTTTCGGTCAGCTCCTCGTCCTGAATCTCGATGCCGAAGCGTTCTTCGAGTTCGAGCACGAGGACCGCAATCCCGGTCGAGTCCAGCCCATAGTCTTCCAGCGGCTCGGTATCGAGCGCATCATCCGACCAGCCGGGAAGCTGCTCAGCAAAATGGGCACGCAGGCTCTGGCGGGCTTCCTGAAGTGATACCAGTGACATCGGTGTCGGTCTCCTTTGATCAGCGATTACGGTTGCGATGGAATGGGGGGAACGCTGCGCAGATAATCGGTCGTGCGCTGCTTGTGATGAATATCATCCAGGACGTTATTGACCTGTTTGACCGACAAATTCATACCGCTGGCGATCTGCTCCGGCGTCATGCCGTGTTCTTCCGCATCCCAGATGGCGTCCAGCACGTCGAAAGGCAGCCGGTAGAAGAATTCCTCCTGCGATTGTTCGGAGCTGTAGGTATCGGTCGTCGGCGGGCGCTGGATGATGGCTTCGGGGACGCCGATGTGTCTGGCAATCGCGTAGACCTGGGTTTTGTACAGGTGGGCAATCGGCTGAAGGTCGACCCCGCCGTCGCCATATTTGACGAAGAAGCCCAGCCCGTGCTCGTTCTTGTTGGCGGTCCCAACGACGCTGTAATTGCGGCGCTCGGCTTCGAAGTACAACATGCTCATGCGCGCACGTTGCTTCATATTCGAGGCAGCGACGATTTCCAGATAATCACGAGGATGCAGGCGCTTCTTGATCTCGCTGCCGTCTGGCTTGGTGACGACGACGCTGAACAGGTTCAGCGTGGACTCTTCTTCGAGTAAATTCTGGGGCAGCACGATTTTCATCTTGTCAACCGCCGGGTCGAACTCCGGCACGGTGCGCTTCACCGCCGAGTCGCGCTTGTCGTAGCAGCCGAAGCCTTGCAGCCCGGCAGTCAGGTCGATCTTGACGGCTTCCACGCCGAGCGATTCCGCCATGCCGCGCGCAAGCTGCTCGCTCTGCTGGCTGGAGTCGCGGTCGGGCAGCATCAGCATCACGACCCGCTTCGCTCCCAGCGCCTGCACGAGCAGGTGCAGCACGGTCGCCGAGTCGATCCCACCGCTGACCCCGACCACGCCGCCCTGACGCCGCATTTTCACCAGGCAGGTATCCTTCAGCCAATCTATCAGGCGCTGTGCTTCCGCAGCAGCATCGAACGAGGGGGTGATCATCACGTTTCCCTTCATGTCTAGGCATAATAAGGCTGATAATCAGGACTGCACGACCGCTTTCTGATCGATAAAGGTTCGGTGCCAAAGCTGGGTCGTGACGATTCCAAGCAGCGCCATCGTGTCCATCTCGCCGGGCATGGCGGAAGTCCTAACGCTGTCTGCCAGCCGTTGCACGGCGGAAGGATTGAAGTAGCCCGTTGCCCGCAGCGCGTCTTCCGAAATCAAATCCTCAATTGGGCGGAACGACTCGGCTTTGAAGATTTCGTGATTCGGGGTGCGATAGGGGACTTTCGAGCGGTAGGCAATCGAATCCGGCAGCAGCTTTTCACCCACTTTGCGCAGCACGTGCTTGTCCTGCTGCAGACTGCGCAGCTTGAACGAAGGTGGGAAGGAGTTGACCAGATCGATCAGACGATGATCCAGGAATGGGAAGCGCCCTTCGACGGCGTGCCCCATCATCACGCGGTCGCCCTGTGACGACAGCAGGTAAGCGCTCATGAAGGTGGATACTTCCAGCGTTTGCGCCTGCGCTAGCCAGTGCCAGTGTTCAAAATCCGGCGGGAGCGACTGGCGAATCTCGTCGTAGATGACTTCGGCGTCGAACTGGGCGCGGACTTCCGGCATGAAGTACAGGTTCTTGCTAGCGGTGCTTTTCCAGCGCTGGATATGGCTGAACAGCGGATCGTCGGCGTGGTCGAGGCTGCGCTGGAATCCGAGTTCAAGCCCCTTTTGCAGCACGTCGCGGTTGGGCAGGTAGGTGTACAGCCGCCGGGTGAGCTGCCTGCGCATCGCCGACGACGGATTGCGGCTCATGAAGCGCCGCACGGCTGTCTCGCGGAAAATGTCGTAGCCCGCGAGAAATTCGTCCGCGCCTTCGCCGGTGATGACGACCTTGAAGCCCGCTGCCCGCACACTTTCCGAAAGCAGGAACATCGAGATCGGACCGGCGCGAAGCTGCGGCTGCTCGGTGTGGTAGATAACTTCCGGCAGCACCGCCGCCAGCTTCTCGCGGTCGCCGTGCATAATGTGGTGGCGCGTGCCGAAATAATCCGAGACGACTTTCTGCTGGGCGCTCTCGTCGTAGGCGGGATCGTCGAAGGTGATCGAGAAGGTGTGCAGGGTATTGGCGTGGCGGCGACCGAGCGCGGTCGTCACGGATGAGTCCAATCCGCCGCTCAGGTACGCGCCGACCGGAACATCGGCTTGCAGGCGCACGCGAACCGCGTCGTCGAGCAGGGCTTCGAAAGCCTCAACCGCTTCCTCGAAGCGCCAGTCGCGCGGGGTGAAGTCAAGCTGCCAGTAACGCTGGGGATTGAGCGAGCGGTCGCCGGGATGGATGACGGCGTAATGGGCAGTCGGGAATTCGAAGATGCCGCGCAGCGGGGTGCGAAGCGGGCTTGTCCAGAATGTCCAGATCGCTTGCAGGGCGAGCAGGTCTGGCTCCGCCTGCACTTCCGGCACTTCGATCAGCGCCTTCATCTCCGAGGCGAAATAGAAGCGATCTCCGACGAAGGTGTAATACATCGGGCAGATGCCGACGCGATCCCGGCACAGCACCAGCGATTGAGTCTTGCCGTCCCAGATGGCGAACGCATACTGTCCGTTGAGCTGCTTGAAGCCCTCGACGCCGTATTCTTCGTAGAGATGGAGGATGACTTCGCTGTCCGACCCGGTGCGGAAGCGATGACCCGCTTCGATCAGGCGGGCGCGCATCGTCTGGTAGTCGTAGACTTCGCCGTTGCAGATGATCCAGGCGCTTTCGTCCTCGTTCGGGATCGGCTGCCAGCCACCTGCCACGTCGATAATCGAGAGGCGGGCGTGCCCCAAGCCGACGCCGTCAGCGGTATAGGTAGAGTTGCGCTCCGGTCCGCGATGCTGGACGCGGGTCAGCATCGCTTCAAGCAGTGGAACGTCCTGAGCGCGATTGAAGTAACCGGCAATTCCACACATACTGTGAGATGCCCCTTCCCTTGAAGGCTCCTGCGTTGACCGGGTGTGGGTCGTCCATGGGACTTGCTAACTTATCATATCACAATCGCCGGAGCGTTATCAAGACAATGGGGCTTTATTAAGGCAATTCTGTATGTTCTTTAGATAGAAATATGGATATCTGCACATGACTAAAGAATGTAAAAGGCGCGGGATCATGCGATCCCGCGCCTTCCAGGCTTATCGATATTGCCGAATATTACCCTGACTGCCAGCCGCCGATCAATCCCTGAAGGTTCTCGGCGGCTTGGTCAACGGTAAGACTCTCCGTAAGCGACTTGCTGACCGATCAGCTCTAGCTCGTTCACGAACTCCTGGTCGTTCGGGAGTGTCTTCGACCCTGCGGGATGGTGCGGTCGGCGATGGCATCGTAGATGCGGTAAACCGCCGCGTCAGTCGCGGCTGCCTGGTCAGCAATCGCCTGGCGCACCACCGGCGAGGAGGGGACACCGCGATTGGTCTGGAGGATGGCGCTCAGTTTCGGACTGGCTTCACGAAGAAGTTGATGAACAGCGCCGCCGCTTCCTTGTTCTGGCTGGTATTGTTGATCGCCAGGTACTGGCTCATCTGGATAGCATACGCCGGTTCGCCACTGCTGGGAAGCGTCGTCATGCCGATTTGGTCGGTCATGGCTCCCTGACAGGCTGCGCCCTGATTGCTCCAGATCGGGATCGATTGCTGCCTTGCCCGCCACGAACGCCGAGCTGTCGGGACCGTCTTCTGTATAGGTGTAGGTGGTGTCAGCGTCGGGGATCAGACCTTCGCTGCGCATATCCGACCACATCTGAAGCCACTTCTGCGCCGACTCGACCGTTGCATAGGACGTGCCGCCGTTGTCCAGCGTCCAGATTGGCGTGCCTTCCTGGGTGTAGAAGTAGCTGAGGTAGTTCGCCTGATTCATGCTGTTATCCACGAACGGCGCGACACCCTCCGGGAGAGCTGCCTTCAGCGTCCGACCATAGTCGAGCAGGTCTTCCCAGCTCATGTTGTCCGCCGGAAGATCGACTCCTGCCGCCTCAATCATGGTCTTGTTGTAGGCGAGCACGAGCGTGTTCGTGCCGAGGCTGACGGCGTACAGGTTGCCATCGGCATCGGTCGCCGGGATCAACGCCGTCTGGTCAAACATCTCAGGCGTATTGATCATGAGCTGGTTGCCAACATAGTCATTGAGCGGCTCAAGATACTGCTTGTAATCGGGCCAGTTGCCGCCGAACTGGATGATGTCGGGGGCGTTGTTGCCCGCAAGCTGCGTGTCGATGATCTGGAAGTGATCAGCCGTGCCGCCGTTCGGCTCGCCCGTGACCTTGATGTCGGGATAGGCAGCCTGGAACAGATCGATAACGGCGAGGGTTCGGGCAGCGCGGTCGTCGTTGCCCCACCAACCCATGCGGATTTCGGCGGGACCGCCGGTGTATGCCGGGAGCGTATCCTGCGCCAGAGTCGGCAAGGTGAATGCCGCGAGCACCAGCGCGAGCAGCACCATAAGCGTGATAGTGCGGATATTTCTCATCTTTGAATTCTCCTGTAGCTGTAATAGGTTATTGTTTCAGCGGACAAATCCGAAATATGTTCGCTTTCACCATCTCACATTCATTCTCTCCTCTGATTGACTAACCCTTTATGCCAGTGGTCGAAATGCCCTGTACGAAGTATTTCTGCAGGGAGAAAAACAGAATAAAAGCGGGAACAACGGACAGCGTGGACATCGCCAGCGCGCCGCCCCAGTTGGACACCGCACCCGCGTCGCCGACGAACGTGCGCAGCGCCCGCGCAACCGTGAAGGTTTCCGGCGTGGTCAGGTACAGCAGGTGATTGAAAAAATCGTCCCACGTCCACAAAAACGTGAATAACGCCGTCGTCACCAGAGCGGGAGCCGAGAGCGGGATGACGATGCGCAGGAACACGCCGACTTTGCCGCACCCATCGATGATCGCCGCTTCCTCGACTTCTTTCGGCAGACCGCGTATGAACTGCACGAGCAGGAACACGAAAAAGGCGTCCGTCGCCAGGAATTTGGGGATGAGTATTGGCAGATACGTGCCGACCCAGCCGAAAGTGTTGAACAGGATATAGCGCGGCACGAGCGTGACGTGACCGGGAAGCATCAGCGTCAGCATCATGATGGCGAACCAGAAACGTCTGCCCGCGAATTTGAGCCGCGCGAAGGCATACGCCGCCATCGTGCAGGAGATCAGGTTGCCGATAATCGCCACCGAGCACATTATGAGCGAGTTCAGGAAGAACCGTCCGAACGTTGTGCCCGCGTAGCCCCGCCAGCCCGTGATGTAGTTGTCGAAGGTGACAGCTTTCGGTATCAGCCCAGGGTCGCTGAAGATCATGTTGTTGGGCTTGATCGAGCTGACGATCATCCAGACGACG
>JAXLWE010000024.1:0-76078 GCA_046328655.1 Anaerolineae bacterium
CAGATTGTTGCGGCACTCGATCAGCTCGCACCGCTGGATCGGGATAACCTGCGCGTTGAGCAGGTGTCAGCGACTGTCGGGCGTGAGGTCACGCAGTCGGCATTCCTTGCGGTGGTCGTCGCCGCTGTCGTTGTGACCGGGTTCATCGTTCTGGCATTCCGGCAGGTTCCGAACGCCTTCCGCTACGGCGTTTGCGCGATCCTGGCGATGATCCACGACATTCTGGTCGTCTGCGGCGTTATGTCGCTGGCGGGCTTGGTGCTGGGCTGGGAAGTCGATGCGCTGTTCCTGACGGCGGTATTGACGGTGGTCGGTTTCTCGGTGCAGGACACCATCGTCCTGTTCGACCGCATCCGCGAGAACATCCCGAAGCATTTGGGCGAGCCTTATGAGGTGATCGTCAACCGCAGTATTCTCGAAACCATTCATCGGTCGCTGGCGACTCAGTTGAACGCCTTCTTCATCATGGTGGCGATCATGCTGTTCGGCGGCGAGTCGATCAAGCAGTTCATCGGCATTCTGTTCATCGGCTTGGTGACCGGCACGTATTCGTCGATCTTCATCGCTGTGCCGCTGCTGGTGTCATGGGAGAAGGGCGAAATCCCGTTTGTCAACCGCCATCGCCCAGCGGTAGTCGCCGCATCGGAAGCGTAATCGGTGAGGGCGCTGGTACTCGACGGACAGCTTCGCCTTGACATGGATGCACCCATGCCGCAGCCGCAGGGCGATCAGGCGCTGGTGAAAATCCGCAAGGCGGGAATCTGCCGCACCGATCTGGAGCTGATCGGCGGCTACATGGACTTCTCCGGCGTACTGGGGCACGAATTCGTCGCCGAAGTGGTTGACGGAAGTGACGAATGGCTCGGTAAGCGCGTGGTCGGCGAGATCAACGTCGCCTGTGGCGAATGCGATTTCTGCCAGCGCGGTATACCGAGCCAGTGTCGCAATCGCACGACCGTCGGTATAGACCGTCATCCCGGCGCATTTGCCGACTACCTTGCGCTCACGACTCGCAATCTGTTCGCCGTGCCGGACAACGTGCCTGACGATGCTGCCGTGTTTGCCGAGCCGTTGGCGGCGGCGCTGCAAATCTTCGAGGCGCAGCAGATCTCCCCGCGCTACCGCGTGTTGGTGATCGGCGTAGGCAAGCTGGGGCTGTTGGTGACGCAGGTCGCTCGCTTAATCGGCGCGGATGTCGCCGCCGTCGTCCGGCACGAGCGCTCAGCTCGGCTGCTGAGCCAGTGGGGGATTCCGGCGCTGGATCGCCGCGAAATCCCGGCGCGGCGGACGCAGATCGTGATCGACTGCACCGGCACGTCGGACAGCCTCGACGCGCTCGAACTGGTCGAGCCGCGCGGCACGATCATCCTCAAGAGCACCTACCGCGAGCTTCCTCGCGCCGACCTGACGCGGATCGCCGTCGATGAAATCCGGCTGATCGGCAGCCGCTGCGGGTCGTTCGAGGGGCGCGCTGCGCCTGCTGGCGGCAGGCGCAATCGACGTTGAGTCGATGATCGATGCCCGCTTTTCATTGGATGATGGGCTGAAAGCGGTTGAGTGCGCCGCCCAGAAGGGCGATTGAAAGTCCTGTTGGAAGTCAGCGGTTAGCAATCTGCCAGAACATCCGGCAATGAGATGGTAGGGGCCACGGCGCTGCGCGCGCTGATTTCTGCGATACTGGATGACGAACTTGAATGCGGATGCTGATCGCTATTCGCTCAGCGGCAGCGGCGTGAAGTAGAACGTCGAGCCGACACCCAGCTCGCTTTCCAGCCAGATTGCGCCGCGCTGCGCTTCGACGTCATGTTGTGATGCCAGACCCAACCCTGTGCCCGAAACCGTCCCGGCGGTGTCGGCAACGCGGAAAGAATTTCTGGAACATGCTGCGCTGATCGTCGCGCGAGATGCCGTAGCCTGTATCGGCGACGGCGATTTCCACATACGGCTCGTCGTGCCGGATGCTCATGTACACCTTGACCTCGATCTGCCCGCCGTCGCGGTTGTACTTGACGGCGTTGGTCAGCAGGTTGAGCAGCACCTGTTTGGTCTTGCCCCGGTCGCCTTCCGCCGTGAACGGCTCGGCAGCGGTCGTCGTGATCGTCACGCCCCGCGCCGCCGCCTGTGGCTGGACGACATCGACGCATTCGTCACCAGCCTGTCGACCTCGAATGGCGCGATGTCAATCGGCATCGCCCGGATTCAGCCGCGCCAGATCAAGAAATTCGCTCGTCAGGCGGATCAGACGCTCGGTTTCCGCCTGCATGACTCCGATCATCTGGCTTTGCTCGTCGTCGTGCTCATAGTGCTGGAGCAGCAGGGTCGCGCTGGTGCGGAGCGATGCCAGCGGCGTGCGCAGTTCGTGGACCATCTCCGCCATGTAGTCGCTCTGCTGGAACAGCCGCGCGTTTTCGATGGCGATTGCTGCCTGCCCGCCGAGCGTCGTCAGGATTTTGATGTCGTCGCCTGTGAAGTGCGCGCCGTTATGCTTGTTTACTGCTTCCAGCGCGCCGATCACCTTCTTGTGCGTGCGCAGCGGCACAGCGATCAGGTTGCGGGTCTGGAATTCGAGCGTGTCGTTGACCTGCTTGAAGAAGCTCGGCTCGCGCGTCACGTCCTCGATCACGCGCGGCTCGCCATGCGACACCACCCACCCAGCGATGCTGCCGTCCATCGGCACGACCATGCTCGCCATGCCCGGCTCCATGTCGGCGGCAAGCTCAAAGCGAAGCTCGCCGGTCGACGGATCGACCAGCAGGATCGAGGCGGCTTCGATGTCGAGCAGCTCCATTGCCGCGCTGATGATGCGCTTGAGCAGCGCGACGTGATCGCGCGTGGCATTCAACTGCTGGCTGATCTCGATGATGCGCTCGTAGCGTGCCAGAAGCTGGCTGAAGGCGGCGTTGTCCGGGGGTGCGACGGTCATGCCACCGCCTTGAGGCACACGGCGCTGATCGCGGGCAGCACCTCGGCGGCGTCGGCATGAATGACAGCATATGCCAAGCCGTCGAAATCAGTTGGCGTCAGGTTGATGATCACCAGCTTGGCGCTGTTGCGCAGGGCATATTTGGGCAGGTCGCTCGCCGGGGCGACTTCCAGCGACGAGCCGATCACCAGCATCACGTCGGCGCAGCGGGCAGCTTCGCGCGCCGCCTGAATCTGACGGTAGGGGAGCTGTTCGCCGAACAGGATGACGTTCGGCTTGATGACGCCGCCGCAGCGGGCGCAGCGCGGCACTTTACCGTCCTGCAGGAAGCGGGCGAGCACCTGCTCGCCGGGATAAACCCGGAAGCAGTGGGTGCAGGTCGCTTCGCTGAGGCTGCCGTGAATCTCGCGGACGTTGATGCTGCCCGCCCGCGTGTGCAGCATGTCGATGTTCTGTGTGATCAGGCACTTGAGGATGCCGATTCGCTCCAGTTCCGCCAATGCGATGTGCGCCGGGTTGGGCTGCGCCGCCAGAATCTGGCGCGCCAGTGGATACACCCAGTCATAGAATGCCTGCGGGTGCTGGCGGAAGCTGTGGATGCTGGCGACGCGCAGCGGGTCGGCGTGTGTCCACAAGCCGGATTCGGGATCGCGGAAATCGGGGATGCCGGAAGGCGTGCTGATGCCCGCGCCCGTAAACGCAACAGCCGACCGCGACGCGCGCAGTAGGTCGGCAATTTGTTGAATTCGGTCGGGGACAGGTGTCATCGGCGTCTACGACGAAGGAACTTCGCCGCCCGCCGGTATCTTGCTGCGGTTGTACAGGTCCTCCGCCAGCTTGATCATCTGGCTCGACGCGATTGCCGACGGCTGGAACATGACCGCTGGGACGTTGGCTTGCAGCGCCTGGGCGACCAGCTCGGACGCCAGCGAGATCACCGCGCGGATTTCCCTGCCGAGCATCTGCTCGACCTCGTTCCATGATGGTGGGGCGCTCGCCGCTGCGCGGTTGACCACGACGACGTGAACTCGGCTGGGGTCGGCGCGGTTGGTATCCAGCTCGCAGGATTTCGCGCCATGTTCAGTGTAATGAACACCGGGTCGACCACCAGCACCAGTTGATCCATCTCTCGCTGGAGGCGGAACGACATTGGCGTCAAGCCACTGCCCAGGTCGAACACGGCGGGCTTACTCATCGTGCGCAGCGCGGCGGATCACGGCGGTGGCGGCGTCAACCGAGTATTCAACGCGCCGTCTCGGCGGGGCGCGGCGAGCACAGCAGCGCGCGCAGACCGGACGGATGAATGGCAAGCTCGTTCTCGATCAGGCGCGGGCGGATGTCGTCGACCGGCTTCGCCAGAATATCCGCCATCGCCGTCGAGCGTCCTGCAGACCGAGCGATCGCCCCATACTGCCCATGCCGAGCCGGAAGTCAGCGACAATGGGGTTCTCGCCCGCCAGCAGCCGGGCGACGGGCGATGTTCAGCGCCAGCGCAGGCCGTGCCGACGCTGCCCTTTGCCCCCAAAAAGCCGATGGTCGCGCCTTTGGAGAGCGACCCTGTCGATGGGCGCTGCGGTACTGCGCATCAGGATCGCCTTGACGCGCGAAGCGAGTTCGGCGGGGTGAGTAGGCTTAGTCAGGTAATCATCCGCGCCCGCCTCGAACCCGGCGACCTTGTCGTCAATCAGCGTTTTCGCGGTGAACATGATGATCGGAATACCGGCGGTCTCCTGGTTGCGCCGCGCAGGCGGTACTACCTCGTAGCCGTTCATATCCGGCATCATGATGTCCGGAGAATGATTGCGGTCAGGCTTATCGGCTGCGGCGCGCGTTAAGGCTTGCGTCCCTGAATTGGCAGCGACCACTTCGTAGCCGTTCCGCTGGAGCATAAGACCGATGAGCTTGAGACTATCGATATCATCGTCGACTACGAGGATTTTCTCAGCCATTGTTTGCGACACCGCCGCTCTATCGATTGAGAAGATTATCATTAATTCTAACATGAAAGAATTAAGGGCGCAAACACTTCTGAAGGCAGAAAAGTGGTAGGCAGCGTTAAGCTTTCGGGTGGTGTTGTGTCGCGTTTCATTCCTGCGCAAGCATGGTAATGAAGATAGGTGTAAGCGGTTTGCGCGCCTGAGTGCCACGCAAGTATAATGAGCACACGTGAACGTGGTAAGTGGGGTAGAAACGGAATGCAGGTGAATACGAAGCCGAATACCAGTCAGCAGTTGCGTGAAGTGCTCCACGTGATCGCAACGCAAGCCGAAACCGATGCCTGTGTTTCGTCGCTTCTGGAATTCGCCATGCACATTGGCGGGGTTGTTTGGGTGGCGTTTGGGTCGCCCGGCGACGATGCAGAAGTCGATCACATTTGGGTTGGCGTGAGCAGCGACCGACCTTGACGCTGCCGCCGCGCTCGACTTCATGGTGAGCATTGACCCGGTCTCCGGGGCGGTTGTGTGCCCGGTGCGGCAGGATGATCACGTGTCCGGCGTCCTATGGCTGACGGTCGAGCCGGACGTCCGGCTGACCAGCCGTGACCGCGATTTCCTGTCCGTGCTTGCCGCCGGGCTGGCGCGGGTGATAGCGCGCGATCAGGAGCAGCGCCGGAGCGAACGCGCCGAACGTCTGTCTCGCTCGCTTCTGGATGGCAATACCGACCCGCTGCTGGTCTTTGACGAGGACGGACGGCTGGAAGTCATGAACCCCGCTGCTGAGAACGTTTTCAAGATCGCCAGCGGCGCAGCGCACGGCAAGCCCTTGAGCGAGGTCGTACAGTCGGACGATCTGGAGGCTTTTGCCGAAGGGACGCTGCCGCTCACCGAATGGAGCCGGGACGATCAGGTATTCGTGCCGCGCATCCAGCCGGTCGTCGACCGCCGCGACCAGCCCGCAGGGTCGATTCTGTGCCTGCGCGACATCACCCGCTTCAAACGGCTGATCCAGAGCCAGCACGAGTTTCTGCGCGTCGTGTCCCACGACGTGCGCACCCCGCTCACGTCGATTGGCGGCTTCGCCGCGATCCTCGGCACGGTCGGCGAAGTCAACGACAAGCAGACGCTGTTCGTCGAGAAAATCCTCAACGGCGTCACCCAGATCACCAATCTGGTCGACAACATTCAGGACGCCGGACGCTACGATGTCGAGACCGGCTTCTACGTCATGTCGCGCAGCGAATGTAACCTGCGCGAGATGGTCACGCGGATCGTCAACAATCATCTGCTCCCGGCGGAAAAGCAGGAGCTTACGCTGACCTGCTCGGTCGCTGACGACGTGCCAATCCTCAACGCCGACGCCAATATGCTGGAGCGCGGCATCGCCAATCTGGTCGATAACGCCATCAAGTACACCCCGAACGGCGGCAAGATCGAAGTGCTTGTGTGCGTGAAGGACAAGAAAGTTGTCATCAGCGTCCGCGACAACGGACTCGGCATTAGCCCGGAAAACCAGAAGAAGCTGTTCCAGCGGCATGTGCGCATCGTCCGCCAGGAATACAAGAAGGTCAAGGGGACGGGGCTGGGGCTGTTCATCGTCAAGAGTGTAGCGCAGCGGCATGGCGGCGATGCCTGGGTCGAAAGGCGGAGAACGTCGGGCAGCACTACCTTCTCCTTCAACATCCCGCTCAAAGGTGAAAACCTGCCCGAATCCGTCGCAAGCGCCTGCTGAAACGCCTCACATAACGCGCTAATATCAATCGCACGGGTGTTCGTCTGAGGATTCCTATGTCGATTCATGTGTTAGTCGAAGATGTGGTCGCGCAGATCGCCGCCGGTGAGGTGATCGAGCGCCCGGCGTCGGTCATCAAGGAGTTGCTCGAAAACGCGCTCGACGCCGGGGCAACGCATATTCGCATCCTGCTCAACGGCGACGGACGCAAGCGGATTCAGGTCAGCGACGATGGCAGCGGCATCCCGGCGGGGAAGCCGAGCTGGCGTTCACGCGCCACGCGACCAGCAAGCTGCTCAACCCCCGAAGACCTGTACTGCATCCGCACGCTTGGTTTCCGGGGCGAGGCGCGCCGGCGAGCATCTCCGCCGTCAGCCAGCTCACCGCGACCACACGCCACCGCGACGATCAGGTCGGCACGATGCTTCAGATCGAGGGCGGGCGTATCCACCAGCGGCGCTCGGTCGGCGCGCCCGGTACGGTGATCACGGTCGAGAACCTGTTCTTCAACACTCCGGCGCGGCTCAAATTCATGAAGAAGGAGACGACCGAGAAGCGGCACATCGCCGAGATCGTCTCGCGCTATGCGATGGCGTACCCGCAGGTGCGTTTCATTCTGGAGCAGGACGGGCGCGAAGTCTTTCGCACTAACGGCAGCGGCAGCCTCGCCGATGTGATCGTCAGCGCGATGGGGCTGGACGGCGTCAAGAACATGCTCGAAGTGGATGACACGCAGGGCGACATTCGCGTCTACGGCTTCACGTCCGCGCCGAGCATGAACCGCGCCGACCGCTCGCGCATCACCCTGTTCGTCAATGGGCGCGGGATTCAGGATACGAGCCTGACCTATGCCGTCGTTCAGGCGTATCACACCCTGCTGATGACCGGGCGCTTCCCGGTGGCGGTGCTGATGATCACGATGCCGCCCGAAGAAGTCGACGTGAACGTGCATCCCACCAAGGCGGAAGTCCGCTTCCACGAGCACGACGCGGTGTTCTCCGCCGTGCAGCGGGCGGTGCGCCGCGCCGTGATCGATCAGGCGCAAACGCCGTCGCTGCGCAGCCGACGCTACGCGATTGATGAAAACGCCTGGCAGCCGCACCGCCAGATGGATATGGATTTGCCACTCGACAGCCCCGGTCAGCACGCGCGCCAGCGCATGGGGGAAGTCGACCCGACCGCCATCCCCGAAGGCGCGGAAGCGCCGACCATGCCGCGCACGCTGCCCCTGCTGCGCGTGGTCGGGCAGGTGGGCGCGGCGTACATCGTGGCGGAAGGACCGGCGGGGTTGTACCTGATCGACCAGCACGCCGCGCACGAGCGCATCCTGTACGAGCAGTTCATGGCGGAATATCATCGTCAGGAGACGATTGCCCAGTATGCGCTGGCGGCGCAGACCGTTCAGGTCGCGCCCGACGAAGCCCGGCTGCTAGAGGAAAATCTCGGTTTGCTCGGCGAGCTTGGCTTCGAGCTGGAGCCGTTCGGACCCAACGTGTTCATCATCCGCAGCGTCCCGGCGATGCTGGCGGACGGCGATCCGGTCGAGGTCGTCGCCGGGATCGTCGATGATCTGGCGCAGGGCAACAAGCCGGGCATGGGCACGGTCGAGGAGAAGATCGTCCTGCGTGTATGCAAGACGGCGGCGGTCAAAGCCGGACAGATTTTGAGCTTCGAGCAGATGCAGGGGTTGATCCGCCAGCTAGAGCGCTGCCAGACGCCCCTGACCTGTCCACATGGTCGCCCGACCATGATCCACATGAGCAACAGCCAGCTTGAACATGAGTTCGGGCGGATTCAGTGACGCCCAGCGGTACTACGCGCTGAGGAACGCATCCGCCTGCTCGTAAATCTCGTCGGCGATGATGTCCGAGGTGTTGATATGCAGGCGCGGCAGGTTCTCCGGGAGCAGAGGCAGCAGCAACGGGTAGCGCTGGTTGGCGGCGCGGATCACGTCTAGCGAGAATCGATGCTGGGGACGGCGCGCAGCGACCAGCGTGGACTCCCGACGAGATCGGCTCCTTCGATGATCACGATCATTCTGTCCCTCTCCCGGTTTTGTCCGGGGCGTTAGCGGCTCTGCCAGTGGAATGTGCGCCAGTCACCCTGCGCACCGATGTAGCGATATGCCCCCTGCGCGTTCGGTGCGGCGACGCTCACGCGCCAGTGGATCGTATGCGTCTGTCCGTCGCCCGGCACGAGCGCATCCGGTAATTCGTAAGAGGTGCTGGTCGTGATGTCGACGTGCTGCGTTCCGGCGGTCTCGTCCTGAATCTCCACCAGATACACCTCGTCATCGTGCAGAACACCCACGCTGATCCACTGAAGCTGGAAGGCGCGCGCCTGTGCGATTCCATCCTGCGGTGGGAAGATCAGCGACGGCGCGCCGAAGGTTGGCGTCGGCGTCACGGTTTCACTGCCGGATATGGTCGGCGAGAGCGTCGGTGTCGGCGTGAGCGCCGGGACGTTCACCACGTCACCGACACCCAGCGAGACATTACAGCCGGGACCGCCACTCGGATTGCTGAAGTCGCAGCCGAAGAATGAAATCTGCGGGTTGAGCGTGGCGATGATCGGCAGGGTGGTTGAATTGTTTTCGGCGATGCCGATGATCGTCTGACCTTCTTCGACCGTCACCTGAATGATCTGGGCGTTGCCGGGCAGGCTGACCTGCGGCGCGCTCGGCTGCGCCGAAGCCGTCAACGCGAAGCCTGGCGGTACTGGCGTCGGCGTGGGCAGCGGGATGATGATGCTGGAGCCGGGACCGGGCAGGTGGTTGGCATCGGGGATGTTGGGGTTGAGTCGCAGAATCTCGTTGATCACGGTGTCGGTGCGGTAGTTGAACGGCGGAAGCTGAATGATGTACAGCAGCGTGTCGTTCGGCTGGATGACGTAGGTCGCGTAGGGATCGGGCGTCGGGGTATCGGTCGGCGTCTCTGTCGGAGGTCCCGCCGTCTCGGTCGGCGTTGGGCTGACCAGCATCGGCGCGGCGGAGAGCGTGAGCGTCGGCGTGATGCTCGGCGTCGACGACGGCAGTTCCTCGACGTTGGACGTTGGCGTCGCCTGCGGTCTTGGGGCAAGCTCGCAGCCCGCCAGCGCTATCAAGCCAAGCGCCGCTATCCCCAGCCTAACAATCAGCTTCTGTCGGTTGAAACCCATGCGTTAGTGCCCCTCCCAGGTGAACAGCCGGGGTCTGGTCGTGTAATATGGGCGATCCGGGTCATCCGACCGAATCACGCTGATCATCCAGCGGTAATCATGGCGCTGACCGTCCTGTCCCTGCCAGTCCTGCGGGATGATGAACGACAGCTCGGTCGTATCCGCCGTGTAGACGGCGCGCGTCGTCAGGTCTTCGACGCGTACGCGGTAGGCATCGCCCGCGCCGAGCGTGCCGCTGCCCACCCAGCGCAGCGTGATCAGGTCGCCGCTCAAAAACAGCGTGCGATCCGCTGGCGTGAGCGCGGTCGGCGCGTTGTAGGTGGCGGTGAAGGTCGGCAGGGCGGTTTCGCTGCCGGAGAGCGTCGGCGAGAGCGTCGGCGTCGGTGTTGGCGCGGGCACGCGCATCTGCTGCCCGGCGTAAATCATCACCGAGCAGTCGGGACCGCCTGCCGCGTTGCCGAAATCACACTGCGAAAACGTGATCTCCGGGTTCAACTGCGACAGCACCTGAACGTCGGTATTGTACTCGAAGGCGATGGCGACGATATTCTCGTTCGGCTGGACGACGTGCCACATCACGCCCGGCAACAGCGTCGGCGATGGACGCTCAGTCGGCGCGGCGCGGGTTGGCGCGGACGCCGCTTCCAGCCCCGGAATGATGAAATCGGTCGCCGTCGGGAGCGCCGCCACCTCGTTCGACGACGTATCGCCCGCATCGGCGGCGGTCGTGCTCTCCTGCTGCGCGTCGCCGCTGGCGGCGGGCGTCTCGGTGGGCCAGGGCACGATGATCTCCTGCCCGACATTGATCCGATCCGGCGCGCTCAGGTTGTTCAGCGTCAGGATCAGCGGGATCACGTCCATGCTGCGGTGACCACACTGGAAGGCAATCGAGATCAGGTCGTCGCCCGGTTGGACTTTATGCGTGCAGGGACCCGGTGTTTCCGTGTCGGTGGGCGTGGGCGGCGGCGGCGTCACGGTCGCCAGCACCGGCGACGGCGGCGGCGTATTGGTGATCAGCACGACCGGAAGCTGGCTCGGCGGGATCGCCGGGGTGTCGGTCGGCGGCGGGGCGACGGAGGGGAACAGCCAGCGTGCACCCAGAATGATGACCGCGCCGACGCACGCGACTGCGACCAGCACGAGCGCGCCGCCGAACAGGTAGACTCCGCCCCGGCGGTGTACGTCGCCTTCCAGCAGGTCAGTTTCACCGTAGCGGCGGTCGTAGCGGGGTTTTCTTCCGTTCGCAGGCTTGGCGCTCTCCGAGACGACCGGGACATCCGTCAGTGATGTGCCGCATGTGCTGCACAGCGTGGCGTTTTTGTGCGCGTGCGTGCCGCAAATCGGGCAGATTTTGTAGCCTTGAGACAACCGCAGTTCCTCGACAGAACGATCAAGCCTGCGCCATTATACCGCTTGGATGCACCCGTCTGCGAGGGCAAGGCACATTTGCTATAATCGATACTTGTCGGTTGATTGCTGGAGATCGGTCGCCGTGAATCCGACCAAGAAGCTCATCGCCTATCACATTGCCCGGCTGAAGGATAGGAATGTGCAGGTGCGCCTGAGTACGATTCAGGAGCTGGCCGATCGGGGCGATCTGGACGCCCTCAACGCCTTGCAGGAGACCTACCGCACCGACCCAGACATGACGGTACGTAGGGCAGCGCAGGAAGCTGGACGCGCCATCTTCCTGCGCAATCAGCAGCAGCAATCCTCGTAGTCGGACGAAAACGTGAGGGGCACAGGTGCAATCTAAGCGTTGCCTTGCCGTGCCCCTGATGAATCCCGCTCAGCCGTTCCTGCCGTCGCACAAGCTCGTCAGCCGCTCCGCGATCTGCTCGGCGCTCGCCTGCAAGCTGGCATGGCGTGCGCGCTCGCGTTCGACCATCACTTCCGGACGGCGCGGGTGA
The DNA here is from genome assembly GCA_046328655.1 of Anaerolineae bacterium. GTDB lineage: Bacteria > Chloroflexota > Anaerolineae > Aggregatilineales > Phototrophicaceae > Flexifilum. Next base: position 11,659 of record JAXLWE010000024.1, read on the forward strand.
CGAACTGCTCATTGCCCAACTGTGCCTGAACGCGCGCGATCTGCTCCAGCAGCTTGTCGCGCTCCTTGCTCAACCGCTCGCATTCCGCCGCCACGTCCATGAAATCCGCCAGCGGCAGATACACGGTCACGTCGCCGACGATCACCGACGCGGCATGTTCCGGCGCGGCGTCGTCCGCCGAAAGCAGGTGGATCGTCGCCACATTGCACAGCCGCGCGAACAGGTAATCGTGCGTCTGGAACAGCCCCGGCGGCTGCCGGGCATGATCAGCGCCGTGATCCTGCGCCCCGGCTCGACGTTGTATTCCTCGCGCACGTTGCGGATGCCGCGCACCAGCTCAATCAGCAGGCTCGTCTCGGTTTCCGCCTGTTCGTCGATATACGACTCGTCCGCCGTCGCCCACCCCGACACGATCAGCGGCTTGCCATCGGTACCTGGCAGGAAGCTCCACAATTCTTCGGTCACGAACGGCATGAACGGGTGCAGCAGGCGCAGGCTGGTGTCGAGCACCGCCAGCAGGACGCGCCGGGTGCTGGCTTTCGCCTGCGCGTCGCCCTGATACAGCGCGTGCTTGCTGATCTCGATATACCAGTCGGCGAACTCGCCCCACAGGAAATCGTCGATCTGCCGCCCGGCTTCGCCGTACTGGTAGCTGTCGAACAGCCGCTGAACGCCTGGTGATCAGCTTCGTCATACGGCTGACGATCCAGCGGGCGGGCAGGTCGAGGTCGGCGGCGGGCGGCAGCCCCGGCTCCAGCGCTTCGCCTTCCAGATCTGGGTGACGAAGTTGGTCATCTGCCAGATTTTGTTGACGAAGCGCCAGTTGCGCTCGACGCGGCTCTGTCCAGGTTCACGCTGCCGGGCGTGCTGCCCGTCAGCAGCGTCAGGCGCAGCGGGTCTGCCCCGTACTGGTCGACCAGATCGAGCGGGTCGATCACGTTGCCGAGCGTCTTGCTGATCTTGCGCCCGTACTTGTCGCGCACCAGCCCGTGCAGGTAAATGGTGTGGAACGGCGCTTCGCCCGTGAACCACAAGCCCATCATGATCATGCGCGCCACCCAGAAGAACAGGATGTCGTAGCCGGTCTCCATCAGGTCGGTCGGGTAGAAGCGCTTCAGGTCGGCGGTCTGGTCGGGCCAGCCGAGCGTGCTGAAGGGCCACGTGCCGCTGCTGAACCACGTATCCAGCACGTCGGTTTCGGCATCCAGGCAGCCGTGGCGGTCTTTCGGCGGCACTTTGCCGACGTACACCGCGCCGTCAGGTCCGTACCACACCGGATGCGATGCCCCCACCATAACCGACGGCTGATGCACCAGTCCTCGATGTTTTCCAGCCAGTTGAAATAGATTTTCTCGAACCGCTCCGGCACGATTCGGATGATCTCCTTCGCGCACGGCGGCGAGCGCCTTGTCCGCCAGCGGCTGAATCTTCAGGAACCACTGCGTGCTGATCAGCGGCTCGACCACTTCGCCGCCGCGCTGCGAGCGCGGCACAACGTATGATATTCTCGACCTTGTCGGTCAGGTCGAGCGCCGACATATCCGCCCACAGCTTGTCGCGCGCCTCGAAGCGATCCATCCCGGTGTACGGTCCGGCATTGTCGTTCAGCGTCGCGTCGCGGTTCATGATGTTGATCAGCGGCAGATTATGGCGCTGCCCGATTTCGTAGTCGTTGAAGTCGTGCCCCGGCGTCACCTTCAGCGCGCCCGTCCCGAACTGGCGATCCACATATTCATCGCCGATCACCGGGATGCGGCGGTTGAGCACCGGCACGAGCGCGTATTTGCCGATCAGGTGCTTGTAGCGCTCGTCGTCGGGATGCACCGCCACTGCCGTATCGCCAAGGATGGTCTCCGGGCGCGTGGTCGACACCGGAATGTAGCCGCCGTCCTCCAGCGGATACCTGAAGAAATACAGCTTGCCCGACTCTTCCTCGCGCTCCACTTCCAGATCACTGACAGCCGTCCGTAAGCCGGGACTCCAGTTGACGAGGCGCGGTCCGCGATAGATCAAGCCCTGCTCGTAGAGTGAGATGAACACATCCTGCACGGCGTTCGACAGACCGTCGTCGAGCGTGAAGCGCTTGCGATCCCAGTCGCAGCTTGCGCCCAGCCGCCGAAGCTGATCCTCGATGCGCCCGCCGTATTTGTTTTTCCATTCCCACGTCCGGGCGAGGAACGTTTCGTAACCGACTGCTTCGCGGCTCGTGCCCTCGTCGTGCAGCATCTTTTCGACCTGCAGCTGCGTGGCGATCCCGGCGTGATCCGAGCCGGGAACCCACAGCGCCGCCTTGCCGCGCATCCGCTCGTAGCGGATCATCAGGTCTTCCAGCGAGACGAACAGGGCGTGACCGAGGTGCAGCGCGCCGGTCACGTTGGGCGGCGGCATACTGATCACGAACGGCTCGGCGTCGGCGGGCGCGACTTCCGGCTTGAACCAGCCGTTTGACTCCCACCATTGATAAATACGCGCTTCGGCTTCCTTGAAGTCGAACGTCTTGGGCATCGGTTTCATCGGTTGTTCCATGTTGGCTACGCCTTCCGTGTCACTCGCCCGGCTTATGTGCGACCAGCACACGCTCCGAGCGATCAGGTTGATCGGTCACATCTTCAAAGCCGGTTTCCAGCAGCACGACCTTCACTTCGTCGGTCGAGAGCGGGCGGAACAGCACGCGCTCCTTCTTGACGTGATAGTGCGCGCCGTGCCCGGTGACGATGAACAGGTTCTGCCGCGCCAGTACCGGCGGTCCGTCGCGCCATTCCCACGTCTCGAAGGTGATGAACTCGCTGCCGTCCTCCAGCTCGTGTACCATGCCCGGAATGAACTGCGGGCGATCTTCCATGAACGGTCCGAAGTCGCGCATCCCGATCACCAGCATCCCGCCCGGTCGCAGCAGATTGAAGAAGATGTTCAGCGTTTGGACGATTTCGTCATCGTCGATCAAGTGGGGCAGGGCGTTGCCCTTGGAGACGACGGCGTCGAACGGTCCCGTGACCATCTTGGGCAGATCGAGAAAATCGCAGCGCAGGAAGTGAATCCTGTCGCGCACGCGGAAGTCTTTGGCGACCTCGACGGCTTTGCGCAGCATCCCGACGCTGGGATCGGCGGCGACGACCTGATAATTCAACTGCGCCAGCGAAATCGCCTGCGCGCCCGCGCCGCACGAGGCGTCCAGCACGCGGTTGATCCCCTGATTGCGGAAGATCGTGCGCAGACCAAGCCCTTCGCGCTCCATCTGCGTCTGCCAGTCCCGGTAGAACAGGGGGTAGTATTCGGCAATCGCATCATAGTAACGATTGGTATTGTTCTTTGATGGCATGGCGATCCCCCAAAACAAAAAAGCCGCTCTCGACCGACAAGGACGAAAATGGCTTTCGCGGTACCACCTTGTTTCCCCATGCCAACCGATTAGGTTAGCCGGGACACTTGATCGCTGTAACGGGCGTATCCGGCGGCGCTTACTCACATTTCGGCGGCGCGACTCCTGGGCGACCTTCGGCAGTCCTCCGCGAGCGGGCTTGCAGCCAGTGACCCGCATTCTCTGGCGCGATGATTCTGCCTACTCCTCCCATTCCAAGTCATTGGGAAAAGCATCAAATTGTGCCTGAAGTATAGCACGAGGCGAAAACCCCGGTCAATCCCCCGTGACCTTAGTATTCCGGTGGGTGCGCGCGCGTGTGTTGAAGCAGCAGGCTGCTGATTCGGTCGGAAACCATGTCGATGGCGACCATGTTGAAGCCGCCTTCGGGGATGATCACGTCGGCGTAGCGCTTGCTCGGCTCGACGAATTCCAGGTGCATCGGGCGGACGGTGTTCAGGTACTGGTCGATCACCGACTGAGCGGTGCGCCCGCGCTCGGCGATGTCGCGCTTGAGCCGCCGGATGAAGCGGATGTCGGCGTCGGTGTCGACGAAGATTTTCACGTCGAACAAGGGGCGCAGGGTCTGTTCCGCCAGCACGAGGATGCCTTCGACCAGGATGATCGGCTGCGGGTCGATGTGCTGGGTCTGCTTGGTGCGCTGGTGAACGGTGAAATCGTAGACCGGAATCTCGACCGGCTGCGAGTCCTGCAGGGCGACGATGTGATCGTGCATCAGCGCCGTGTCGAGCGAGTCGGGGTGGTCGAAGTTGATCGCCCGGCGCTGTTCCAGCGTCAGGTCGCTGCGGTCTTTGTAATAGGCGTCGTGGGGGATGTAGGCGATGTGATGGCTGCCGACGCGCTCCAGAATGGCGTTGGAGACGGTCGTCTTGCCGGAACCCGTGCCCCCGGCGACGGCAATCGTGACGGGACGAGGAAGGTCGTTCATGTGATGGCTGCCCCTTACAAAAAAGCCCGCGAAGGCGATCACACCTGTGCGGGCAATTGAGAGCCACCCGAGGGACTTGAACCCTCAACCTCACGCTTACGAAGCGTATGCTCTGCCATTGAGCTAGGGTGGCAATACGCGAGCATTATAGCAGCGCCCCGGCAGGCTGGCAAGAGCACATTAGGACTGAGATACGAGGACTGAGGACTGAGAAAAAGTTCGCTGAATTCTGGAATAGTGACACGCTCAGCGTAGCGAATATCCCAGTCCTCGAACCTCAGTCCTCAGTCCTGTTTTCCTAGTGCCTGAAATGCCGCGTGCCCGTGAATACCATCGCAATGTTCGCCTTGTCCGCCGCCTCGATCACTTCGGCGTCGCGGATTGAGCCGCCCGGCTGGATGATCGCCGTCACGCCCGCTGCTGACGCCACTTCCACGCCGTCCGCGAACGGGAAGAAGGCGTCCGACGCCAGCACCGACCCGGCGGAGCGCTCTCCGGCTTTCTCGACCGCGAGACGCGCCGCGTCGACCCGGCTTGGCAGCCCGCCGCCCACGCCCACCGTCGCATTTTTGATTGCCAGCACAATCGAGTTCGACTTGACGTGCTGCACGGCTTTCCAGGCGAATTGCAGCGCCTCGACTTCGGCGTCGGTCGGCGCGCGCTTGGTCACGGTCTTGAACGACGTGCCTTCCGGGTCGCCCATGTCCGGCTGCTGCACCAGCAGCCCGCGATGCACGCTGCGCACTTCGAGATCGACGCCGTCGTACATCGCCGGGATTTGCAGCAGGCGGCAATTCTTGCGCTTGTCGTTGAGTATCGTCTGGGCGGCGGTGGTGAAGCTCGGCGCGGCAATTGCCTCGACAAACAGCGAGCCGAGCGCCGTCACGAACGCTTCGTCCACCTGCCGGTTGACCGCGACCACGCCGCCATATGCCGACACTGGGTCGGACGCCAGCGCCGCCGGGTAGGCTTCGGCGATGCTCGTGCTGGTAGCGATTCCGCACGGCGTCAGGTGCTTGACGATCACGACGGTCGGGTCGTTGTAGCTGCTGACCGCCCGCCACGCCGCGTCGAGGTCAAGGATGTTGTTATACGACAGCTTCTTGCCACCCAGCACCGTCCCGCCGAGCGGACCGCTCCCGGCGCGGCGGCTGTAGTAGGCGGCTGCCTGGTGCGGATTCTCGCCGTAGCGCAGCACGTCGATGCGCTGCATCCCCAGCGACAGATGCTCCGGCAGGTTGTCGCTGATGACCGCCGCCGTCACGTCCTGCGACAGGAAGGCGTGAATCGCCGTGTCGTAGTCGCGTGTGAGGGCGAAGGCTTTGACCGCCAGCTCGCGCCGCAGCGCCAGATCGATCTGTCCGTCCCCGGCGAGCGACGATGAAATGCGGGGGTAATCCGCCGGGTCGCACACGACGACTGAGTGCAGGAAATTCTTCGCCGCAGCGCGCAGCAGCGTCACGCCGCCGATATCGATCTCCTCGATGGCGTCCTGAAGCGTGACGCCCGGCTCGGAAACTGTTCGCTGGAACGGGTATAGATTGCACACGACCATGTTGATCGGCGCGTAGCCGTGCGCGCGCAGTTCTACCAGATCGTCGTCACGGTCGCGGGCGAGAATTCCGGCGTGGATGGCGGGGTGGAGCGTCTTGACGCGCCCGCCGAGCATCTCCGGTGACTTTGTAACCTGCTCGACCGCCGTCACGGGCAGCCCGGCTTCGCGCAGCACGCGCTCCGTTCCACCGCTGGCGACCAGGTCCCAGCCGAGACCGACCAGCGCCGAGGCGAAATCAACCAAGCCAGTCTTGTCACTCACACTGAGCAAAGCACGAGGCATGAACAATCATCCTTAGTCAGACAGGGTTTCCAGAATTCGGGCAGCGAACTGGCGGGCGCGCTGCGGCGCGTCGCCCACGTAGGCGGAAGCGTCAAGCAGCGCACGTATCTGTTCGGGAGCCAAATATACCGCGAGTTCCGGGCTGGTCGCCAGCGATTCGACCAGTGGATTCGGCTGATTGCTGGCGAGCGCCGACCACGCGCTCAGGCTGTGGCTGCGCAGAAGCTCGTGCATCGCCTGACGATCCGCCCCCGCCTTGACCGCCGCCATCAGCACGCGCTCGACCGCCGAGAACACGCCGAAACGGGCGAAATTGCGCGCCGCCGCCTGCTCGTCGATGCGCAGGTCGCCGACGATGCGCGCGCTCACGCGGATCATCTCGTCGACGGCGTGAAGCCGACCGGCAGCGTCTCGCGGCGGTTTGCCGAGTCGTCCAGTGTGCGTTCCAGCAGCGAATGGCTGGCGTCATCCCAGGCGACGCGCTCCATCGCCACGACCAGCCGCCCCAGACTGTCGATCTTCTCGGTACTGATCGGGTTTCGCTTGAACGGCATCGCCGACGAGCCGACCTGATGCTTGCCGAATGGTCGTGCCACTCGTCGATCACCGGGGATTGCAGCAGACGCAGGTTCGAAGGCGAACTTGTACAGGCTGCTCGCGATGCCGGAAAGCGCGCTCAACACCTGCCAGTCCTGCTTGCGCGGGTAAGTCTGCCCGGCGATCGGGTAGGCGGGCAGGTCGAGCGCCGCCATGATCTGCGCCTCCATGTCGGCGGGAGTCACGCCCGTGCCGTCGAGCAGCTTCCGCCATACGACGCCCGCGTGCCGACCGCGCCCTTGAAGCCTTTGCCGCGCAGGTTCAGGCACCGTTTCCAGCGTATCGTAGTCATCCAGCAAATCCTGGGCATACAGCGCCAGTCGGTAGCCCATCGTCGTCGGCTCGGCGGGCTGAATGTGCGTGAACGCCATGATCGGCTGATCCGCGACCTGTTCGATCAGGCGGGCGAAGCGGCACAGCAGGTCGCGCAGCGCTTCAAGTGTCAGGTCGAGGCTGTCGCGGATGCGGAGCACGTCGGCGTTGTCCTCGACATCGGCGCTGGTCGCGCCCAGATGGATGATGCCGCCGCCGACCGGGCACTGTTCGGCGTAGGTGCGAACTTCCGCCATCAGGTCGTGCTGAATCTGCGCCTCAATCGCTTCGGCGCGGGCGATGTCGACCTGCTCGACGTGGGCTTCAAGGTCGGCGACCTGTTCCGGCGTCACCAAGCCCGCCGCCTGCTGCGCACGCGCCAGCTCCACCCAGATGCGCCGCCACACCCGCCGCTTGTTGACTTCGCTCCAGATGACGCGCATCGCCTGCGAGCCGTAGCGCCACGTGAAAGGGGACAGATACTGCTCGTGAGAAAATTCCATGTCACCGTCCTTGACCGTCGTGAGGTAGTATAGCGCGCGCACGGCGAATGAACATCTAACAGAATATTTAGATAATTCATATTGCTCCAAATTTCACAATGTGATATACTGATTACAGTTACGATTACATCGTTAGACAATACAGGTGAACCATGAACAAGCTCCCGCGTGTGATCATCATCGGCGCAGGCTTCGGCGGCTTGTATGCGGCTCAGAACCTCAAGGGCAAGCCGGTGGATGTCCTGCTGATCGACCGTGACAACTACCATACCTTCACGCCGCTGCTGTATCAGGTGGCGACCTGCGGTCTGGAAGCGGAGGAGATCGCTTACCCGGTGCGCGGCATCTTCCGCAGCACGTCGAATATCGCCTTCATGCTCGGCGACGTGGTCGGCATCGACACGGTGGCGAAGATCGTCTCGGTGCGCACCAACGGAACTGTCCGCGCCGAGCCATATGACTACCTGATCGTCGCGGCGGGCAGCGTGACCAATTTCTTCGGCAATGCCGAAATCGCCAACAACTCGTTCGAGCTAAAGACGCTCAGCCACGCCGTGACCCTGCGCAATCACATCCTGCGCCTGTTCGAGCGCGCCGCCTGGACGACCGACCCGGATTATCGGCAGGCGCTGACGACGCTGGTGGTGGTCGGCGGCGGTCCCACCGGGCTGGAAACGTCCGGCGCGCTCTACGAACTGCATGAGCACGTGCTCGGAAGGAATACGCCGAGCTGTCGCCGCGCATCGTGCTGGTCGAGGCGCTGGATCGGCTGCTGACGCCGTTCCCGCCCGAACTGCAGCGGTCGGCATACGAGCAGCTTGAATCGATTGGCGTCGAGGTCGTCCTCGGCAAGTCGGTCACCGAAAGCGGCGACGGCTACGTCCGGCTGAGCGATGGGACAACCATCCCAACCTATACGCTGATCTGGGAAGCGGGCGTCAAGGCGTCGCCGCTGGCGGAAATGCTGAACGTGCCGCTCCAGCGCGGCGGGCGCGTGCCAGTGACTCCGACGCTCGAAGTCGAGGGCTGCGACGGTGTGTACGTGGTCGGCGACATGGCATATCTGGAAGGCGACGACGGCAAGCCGTTCCCGATGATGATCCCGGCTGCCAAGCAGCAGGGCAAACTGGCGGCGAAGAATATCCTGCGGCGGGTGAAGGGCTGGGAGCCGCAGCCGTTCCACTACATCGACCGGGGCATCATGGCGACCATCGGACGCAACCGCGCCGTCGCCTACCTGTTCTACCACGTCAAGCTGAGCGGCTACATCGCCTGGCTGTCGTGGCTGGGCTTGCACCTGATCGCGTTGATGGGCTTCCGCAACCGCCTGAATGTGCTGGTCAACTGGGTGTGGAATTATTTCACCTACGACCGCTCGGTGCGCGTCATTCTGGAAGCAGGGCAGGCGCAGCCGGAGCGCGAGCCGCGTGAGCCAACTCTTGCCGAGTAGGTGCAGTGGTCGTTACAATACGGATGAGGCTTTCACGCGATTGAGGATGGACAGATGACCAACGAGCAGGCTCTGCTGCAAAAACGCGACGCCAAGGCGAGACCCCATCTGGAGCAGTACGCGCCGGTGTGGCTGGTCGAGCAGAAGATTATCGCCGAAGATGAGGCGGTGCAGTTCAACGTCGTTTTCGAGCACAACCGCTACGGCTGGGTCAGCCGCCGCTATCGCTACGACGGCTTCAACAATGTCCTGTACTACAAGGGGCAGGTGATCCTCTCGGAAGACGAGGCGCTCGACCTTCAGCAGAAAGACCCGTATATTAGTGTCACCGTCGCCGACATCCCGAACGCCTACGGCGGCTGATTGCCGCGTAGTAAATGAAATCCGTAGGGGCGTTCAATTGAACGCCCTTATTGTTGTAACCCTAACCGCACTTCGCCTTCAGCTTGAACACCTTCGTATCGACCGCGCCCATGCGGTATTTGTAGGTTTCGTTTCCGCGCAGAAAATCGAATACCTGCCGCTGGTTGGCGATAGCGTCGCGGATGTTGTATGACAGCAGCACGATGCCCGCGCTCAGGTGGGCGTTTTCCTGCGGCAGCAGCCCCGAATTGTAGACGAGGATGCGCCCGTTGTAGTCGAAGTCGCAGTATGCCGCCGACGGCGTCCCATTGATCACGAGGAACGTCAGCTTCAGCCAGCCGCAGCCATGTACCTGCGGCACGACCGTCTTGAAGAAGGCGAGGTTTTTCGGGTCATCGAGGAATTGCGCTTTTTCGGGATGGCTGGCGCGCATCAGCGTCAGGAATTGATCGACCGCTTCGTCGATGTCGCCCTCGTAGTGACGGTCGACCACACGCCACTCGATGCGGGCTTCGCTTTCGGCGCGGCGCATCTTGCGGCGGATTTCGTGGCGCTGCTTCTTGTCCAGCCGTTCGAGATAACCTTCCCAGTCGTCCGGCAGCTCGATCACCGGGCAGACTTCCTGAAACTCGATCTCGGTCGTGAAGCCGTGCGCCTGCAACGTCTCCGGAAAACGCGCCAGACTCGGCGAGCTTTCCGGGATGTTACACCAGTTAATCCGGTCGTAGTCGTCGGCGTTCTCGCGCAGGAACGCTGCCAGCGCGTCGTGGACGGCTTCCACGTGCGCCGGATCAGCGATGATATCCACGTAATCGGTCACGTCGACGCAGCCGACGGTGCGCACCACGCGCTCGCCGTTATTGTTTTCGATGAACCACGAGGCGATGCCGACCAGTTGCCCGTTGTCGTCGCGGCAGGTGATCACCCAGAGCTGCCCGGCGTGATAGGCTTTCCACCAGCTAGACTGCCATTCCCACGTGCAGAAGATCAAATCGGCGGTGCTGCGATGGAGTAATGCATCCCATTCGGGGCGAAGCTGATCAAATACGCGCTCGTCGGTATAAGCCGTGAGTTCCACATAACCCCCTGACCATAAGGCGTTGATTCAAGATTGATAATAGCACGACGTGCGCGGACAAATGAAAAGCCGCCCAGAATTGGACGGCTTTGGACTCATGCGGGATGGCGAATGCCCTTACGCGGAGGTCGGAGCGGGCATCTCTTGCTGTTTGTATTCGTAAGCCAGCGACAGATTGGTATCAACGTCGAACAGGTGCATGTTGTCGAGGTTGAAGACGAGACCCATCCGGCTGCCCACGCGCGCCTGCGTGCGCGGGTCGGTCCGGGCGATGAAGGTCTTGCCCTTGTCCTCAAGGTACAGGTTGATTTCGTTGCCCATCTGCTCGACAACGTCGACGTTGGCTTCGACGACAGCGGGCGTGATTCCCGGCGGCTGGTAATCCACGTCGTGAATGTCCTCCGGGCGAATGCCGAAGATCACGCGCTTGCCGACCGCGCCCTTGAAAGGCTCTGCCTTCGCCGCCGGAACCTGAATGCTGAAGCTCGGCGTCTCGACCGCCAGACCACCGTCAGCCTGCTTCAGCGTCGCGTCGAAGAAGTTCATCGCCGGGCTGCCGATGAAGCCAGCGACGAACACGTTGCGCGGATTGTGATACAGGTTGAACGGGGTGTCGATCTGCTGAAGCTCGCCAGCGCTGAGCACGCAGATGCGCGTACCCATCGTCATAGCTTCGATCTGGTCGTGGGTCACGTAGATGAAGGTCGTTCCTAGGCGCTGGTGCAGCTTGCTGATGAACGAGCGGGCTTCCACGCGCAGCTTGGCGTCGAGGTTGGACAGCGGCTCGTCCAGCAGGAACACCTGCGGCTCGCGCACGACCGCGCGACCGACGGCGACGCGCTGGCGCTGACCACCGGAAAGCTGGCGTGGGCGGCGATCCAGCAATTGCTCGATGCCCAGGCTCTTGGCGGCGTCACGCACGCGCTGGTCGATGATCTGCTTTGGTGTCTTGCGCAGGCGCAGACCAAATGCCATATTGTCATAGACGGTCATGTGCGGGTACAGCGCATAGCTCTGGAACACCATCGCAACGTCACGATCCTTCGGCGCGACATTGTTGACCACGCGGTCGCCGATCAGAATCTCGCCGTCGCTGATTTCTTCCAGACCTGCCAGCATACGCAGGCTCGTGGACTTACCGCAGCCGGACGGACCGACGAACACCAAAAATTCTTTGTCAGCAATATCTATATTCAAGTCATTGACGGCAGTCGTATTTCCAAAGCGCTTGTAGACGTGCCTGAAGGTCACACTTGCCACGAGAATTCCTCCGTATGACAATAGGGCGGGCTAATGAGCTTGGTTAAAGCTGTATTTGTGGAAATTGCACGAATTAGTTGCCATTCCCGCAAGTCCGTTTAACTGGAGCAGATTATAGTGTCCATTGGGAGTTTTGCAACATTTCATGCTCAATTACACCTACGAGAGAAATCATGCCTGAACAAGAGCTAAATGCCGAAGTCATCGCTATTGGAACGGAAATTCTGCTTGGCGACCTGACCGACACCAATTCGGTGTTCATCGCCCGCACATTACGCGACCTGGGGATCAACCTGTTCTTCATGACATCGGTGGGCGACAACGAGAAACGCATCGCCGACGCGATTCGCATCGCCCTCGGTCGCGCGCAGATCGTCATCACCTGCGGCGGGCTGGGTCCGACGATTGACGACATGACGCGGCAGGCGGTCGCCGCCGCCACCGAGCGCGGTCTCAGCTTCCACCAGGAGCTGCTCGACCAGATTGCCGAGCGCTTCAAGGGATTTCGCGCCCAGATGACCGAGAACAATCGCCGTCAGGCATACGTGCCGGACGACGCCGTCGTGATCGAGAACCCGGTCGGAACCGCGCCGTCGTTCGCCGTCGAATACGGCGACCAGGTGGTGATCAGTCTGCCGGGCGTGCCGCGCGAAATGAAATACCTGCTGATTGAGAAGATCGTGCCATATCTGCGCGCCCGCTACGGCATCACTGGCAAGATTATCAAGGCGAAAATCCTCAAGGCTGCCGGGATCGGCGAGAGCGCGCTCGACGAGCTGATCGGCAAAGAGCTGCTGGAAGCCAGCAACCCGACCGTCGGGCTGGCGGCGCACAGCGGGCAGATCGACGTGCGCATTACTGCCAAAGCCGAAAACAGCGCTGACGCCGACGCCCTGATCGCCGCTGCGGAAGCCGAAATCCGGCGGCGCATCAACCCGTATATCTTCGGGGTGGACGCCGACACCGTCGAGCAGGCGTTAGTCGCCGCGCTGCGCGAGCAAAACGGCACGGTCGTTATCGGCGAAATCGGCGTCGAGCCGCTGGTCAGCCGCCGCTTGCAGGCTGCGCCCGGCGGGAACGAGGTCATCTCGTCAGTCGTTTCGTACCCTTCGCCGGACGCGCTGGCGCAGGCGCTCGGCATCGACGAGCCGCTGCCATTACGCCAGCTTGCCGAGCGCGCCGCAGAGTCATTGTGCAATTTGCATAATGCCCCGACTGCGCTGGTCGTTCTGAGCAATCCGGCTGTTATGGCGGATCAGGCGGATAGCGCAGAAGGCAGCGCCATAGCCGTGTGCGTTGACGGCAAGCTGCGCTCGCGCGGCTACGGCTTCGGTGGTGGCACGGATACCGCCCGCGAATGGACGGGCACCTGGACGATGTCGATGGCATGGCGTATGTTGAGGGAACGGATTGAAGCCGGACAAGTTTGATCAGAAATTTGGCAAGGCGTGGGGGCGCAGCGGCGGCACGAACGCGCTAAAGCTGTTTCCGAAGCTGGCGCAGATGCCGCTGCCCATCCAGCGCCACGATGATCCGTTCCTGCCCTGGAGCAAGGCGATCATCGATGCGACCCGCGACCTGCTGTGCGCCTATATCTTCGACATGGCATCGTATCTGGCATTGGGTGCAGCAGGCGCAATTGCGCTGGAGCGCGCCATCGCCTACGCCAATGGCGGCGACGAAACCCTGACCATTCTGCACGCGCCGTTTGTCGGCTCCGGCTTCGTGGCAGCGGCAGAGGCGTTCAACGCCGATGCGGTCACGCTGGTGAGCGAGAATTCATACGCCGACGCGGATCGGATAGCCCAGTACAATCAGGCGGGAGTCGGCGTGTTTCTGCTCGAAGAGAGCGGATCACTAACCGGCTCTATCGTCAACGATTGGCTGCCGACAGGCACGAATCTCAAAATCTGGCTGGTGGACTCGAAAATTCCTTATGCCAGCAGCGGCGACGACTTCGCCGAGCGGGCGCGAGCGGCGCTGCAATCGTGGCGGTATACGCCGTGACGCTGGCGCGCGGCTTGCTCGACGCCGGGCTGATCCAGTTCGGATGGTTCCGGCGCGACGGCGCGAGCGTCCCGGTGGCGCTCCACCTCGACATGCTCGCCTCGTATCCCGACCTGCTTCAGCAGGCGGCGCTTGAAGCGCAGGATAAGGTCGCCGGGCTGCGCACCAATCGACTTCTGTGCACCGCCGACGCGCTGCCGTTCGGCGTTGCTGTCAGCCTGCGCTGCGGCGTTCCGCTGGTCTACAGCCGGGGCACGACCGACTCGCCGGTTTTCGATCTGATTGGTGCGTATGACATCGGGCATCCAGCACTGCTGCTCACCAACTCGGTCGGTGATGGTGATGCTCACGCGCCGCTGGTGAGCGCCGCCCGTCGCGTCGGGCTGGAAACCCACACGCTGCTGACGATTCTCGGCGAAGTGCGTCCCGCGTCGCAGCCGGACGGCATCACCGTGCTGCCGCTGCTGCGCCTCGCCGACATTGTTCGGGAGATGGGCGACGACGGACGCCTCGCCGCCGGGCACGTCCGCGCCGTGCTGGACTGATCGGGACGGCAGGATAGGGGCAGACCTGTGTGGCTGCCCCCCTCTGTGCGGCAGTTGACGCGCATGATATAATCGGACTTCAGTCCCATTTGACAATTAAATCATGAGGGTGACCGTGCAGACGTTCCGCCTGATGGAGACCGAAATCGCGCCGGGGTTCGTCGCCGACCGCGCCTTTCAGCACTTTCCCGCCAATACCTTTCCCTACATCCACCCGATTCACTGGCTGACCTCGCATTTCGCGGTCGGCGGCTGGAGTCCGCTTCAGCGCCTGGGCGGGATGCTGACGGCACACATGACCCGCATCGCGCCGCAGAGCGGCTTCACGTGGCATCCGCACCGCGCGCTCGAAATCTACACCTGGGTGATCGAGGGGACGCTGCATCACGAGGATTCGACCGGCGGGCAGGGCGACATTCGCGCGGGCGAGTTCCAGCGCATGTTCGCGGGCGACTACATCGAGCATCAGGAACTGAACCTGACCGATGGCCCGGTGCGCGTGATCCAGATCTGGTACGTCGCCGACCGGAAATGGCAGGGGCTGGAGCCGCATTACCAGCAGCTTGAAAACGGCGCGCGCCCGCCCGTCAGGTCGAGGACGCGACCGTCTACAGCCTGATCGGTGACGATTCCTCGATGCTTCAGCACATGCGCGGGCGGCTCGCCGCTGCGACGCTGAACGCCGACGGGCGCTCGACCATCGAGCCGCCGCGCGACGGCGAGAGCCTGTTTCTGTACGTCACCGACGGCGAGGTACGTGACGCATGACGGCAATACGCGCGGCGTCGGCAGTACGATCGATCCTCGCGCGCCCGGACGCCGAACCCGCCGTCCTTAACCGCCGCCGAAGGCTCATCGCTGCCTGCTGTGCTCAGGTTTCTATCTGCCAGAGTTAATCCTCTTCAGCGTGAGGCGGGTCTCAGACCATAAATCGCCCCTACTTTGCGTCAATTCTTTACTTGGCGTTCTTGGCGTCTTGGCGGTTCAAACAGCCTCTACTATTCCTCATCGCCTCCAGGCTCAACAGCGCCATGAAAGTAATCCTGCTTCTACCGCCGATCATCTTCATGCGCCGCTTGCCCTTTTTCTGCTTTTCGAGTGCTTCTTCTTGCGGCTAATGTCGCCGCCGTAGCACTTCGCCAGCACGTCCTTGTGCAGCGCTTTCACGTCGGCGCGCGAGATCACCTTGTTGCCAATCGCCGCCTGAATCGGCACGACGAACAACTGGCGCGGGATCAGCTCCTTCAGCTTGCTGACCAGCTTCTGCCCCTTGTGGTAGGCGTCGTCGCGGTGGACGATGATCGCCAGCGCGTCGACCGGCTCGGCGTTGACCAGAATGTCCAGCTTGACCAGATTTCCTGGTCGGTATCGAACTGGTAGTCGAGGCTGGCGTAGCCTTTGGTGACGCTCTTGGCGGTCGTAGAAGTCGACGATCAGTTCCGCCAGCGGCAGACGGTAGTGCAGCGCCACGCGCGCCGTATCGAGATACTCGGTCGTGACGTACTCGCCATGCTTGCCCGTGACCAGATCCATCAGCGCGCCGATGTGGTCGGTCGGCGTGAATATCTGAATCTTCATCCAGGGTTCGCGGATTTCAGTGATCTCCACTCGGATCGGGCAGCGCCGCCGGCTGTCGATCTCGATCACCTGGCCGTCGGTCTTGACCACCTGATAGGCGACGCTGGGCGCGGTGGCGAGGATGTTCTTCCCGCTGTACTCGCGCTCCAGCCGCTCCTGCACGATCTCCATGTGGAACAAGCCGAGGAAGCCGACGCGGAAGCCGAAGTTGAGCGCCTGCGAGGTTTCCGGCTCGTACACCAGCGAAGCGTCGTTCAGTTGCAGCTTCGAGCCGCGTCGCGCAGCTCGCCGTAATCGTCGTTGTCGACCGGGTAAATCCCGGCGAACACCATCGGCTTGACCTGCGTGTAACCGGGAAGGCGCTCGGCGGCGCTGGTCGCCGCCAGCGTGATGGTGTCACCGACGCGGCACTCGCGCACCGACTTGAACCCGGTGGCGACGTAGCCCACCTCGCCGACGCTCAGCGACTCGACTGGTTTCATGCCGGGGCTGAAGATGCCGATCTCGACCGGCTCGAACTTGGCATCGGTCGCCATCAGCCGCAGCGCCGTCTGCCGGGTCATCGAGCCGTCGACCACGCGCACGTAAGCGACCACGCCTTTGTACGAGTCGTAGTGCGAGTCGAACACCAGCGCGCGCAGCGGCGCATCCATGTCGCCACGCGGCGGCTGCACGCGCTTGATCACGGCTTCCAGCACGTCCTGAATGCCGATCCCGCTCTTGGCGGAGATACGCAGGATGTCCTCCGCGGGCACGCCCAGCAGGTTTCGACTTCCTGCGCCACTTCGTCGGGGCGGGCGGCGGGCAGGTCGATCTTGTTGATCACCGGGATGATTTCGAGGTCCTGCTCCAGCGCCAGATACACGTTCGCCAGCGTCTGCGCCTCGATGCCCTGCGACGCATCGACCACCAGCACCGCGCCTTCGCAGGCTTGCAGCGCCCGGCTGACTTCGTAGGTGAAGTCGACGTGACCGGGAGTGTCGATCAGGTTGATCTCGTAGTTACTGCCGTCGAGCGCAGTGTAATTCATGCGCACCGCCGACGCCTTGATGGTCACGCCGCGCTCGCGCTCCAGGTCCATGCTGTCGAGCAGTTGATCCTGCATTTCGCGGTCGCTGACGGTGTGCGTGAATTGCAGCATCCGGTCGGCAAGCGTGCTTTTCCCGTGATCGATATGGGCGATGATGCAAAAATTGCGAATGTGTTCGCGTTCCATCACATTTTCTCTGCTGTGTACGCGATGAAGTATAGCAGACGGATGACCGCTTGAGAACCTATGCGCAAAAAGAAAATGCTCTAACGCAAAGGCGCAAAGAAACGCGAAGACGCAAAGTATTTTTATGAAATTCCTTTGCGCCTTTGCATCTTCGCGTCTTTGCGTTGAATCTCTTTAGACGACCCCTCGAATCATCTCGTCAATCGGCTGCGACTCCGCTTCGCCGCCCCAGCCGAGCCACGCCAGAAACTCGACGTTCCCGGCGGGTCCCTTCAGTGGGGACTTAATCAGCCCACGCACGGCGAAGCCCTCGCTCTGGGCGAACGTCAGCACTTCGTTCAGCACGCGGGCATGAACCTTCGCGTCGCGGACGACGCCGCCTTTGCCCACGTCGTGCTGCCCGGCTTCAAACTGCGGCTTGATCAACGGGATCACGTCTGCGTGCCGCGTCAGCCAGTTTTTGATGACCGGGAGCAGCAGCCGCAGCGAGATGAACGAGGCGTCCATCACCACCAGACTGACCATCTCCGGCAGGCTTTCGACGTAGCGGGCGTTGGTGCGCTCCATCACGACCACGCGCGGGTCGGTACGCAGGCTGTAGGCGATCTGCCCGTAGCCCACGTCGAGCGCGTAGACTTTCGCCGCACCGTTCTGGAGCAGGCAGTCGGTGAAGCCGCCGGTGCTCGCGCCCACGTCGGCGCAGATGCGCCCGCTCACGTCGATGGGGAAGGTGGCAAGCGCTCCGGCGAGCTTTTCACCGCCCCGGCTGACGAAGCGCGGCTTCGCCTTGACCGTGATTTCGGCGTCGCCGTCGACGCGCGTGCCCGGCTTGTCGACTAGCTTGTCGCCGACCAGCACTTCGCCCGCCATGATCATGGCGCGGGCTTTTTCGCGGCTTTCGGCTAATCCCCGTTCCGCCATCAGAATGTCGAGGCGCTGTTTCATCACTTCGACGTGCTGAATGCTGAGTGCCGAGCGCTGAGTCAAAGCCAGAACATGCTCGATAGCCTACCGAACAAGCAGTTCGTAGCCTTTACTCGGCACTCAGCACCCGGCACTCAGCACTATCTTTCATCCTCTCGTCAGATAGATCGGCACGTCGACCGATTCCATGTCGTTGGTCACTTCGACGGCGTCCGCAGCAATCGGCAGATAGCCGTCCGCGATCACGAATACGCTGTAGAGCGCGCCCGGCTGGAGCAGGCGGTCGATCAGGAAGCTGCCGGTGCTGTCGGTGATCGCCATCGCGTACACCTGATCCTGACTCCACTGCTCGGTGAACTCCGATACGGAAAAATCTTCGCTGATCACGACCACGCTCACGCCGGGGATGCCGACGTAGGTTTCGCCGTCCAGCACTTCGCCGCGCATCTGCACGCCCGTCGCCTGGGCGAAGCGGTCAATCGGTAGCTGACCGATGCCGACGCGCGCCTCGGTCGACGTGAACGACACCTTGCCGACGAACAGCTCCATCTTGTACGTGCCGTCGGGGACGCCGCCCGCGCTCGAGCCGGATCAGGAAGTTGTCGCCGCTTTCCGCCGCGCTCCAGGCCGGGTCTGCTCGTAGAACACGTCGTCGTCCACCGACCAGCGCATCGTCCACAGTGTCCCCGGCGCGATTTGCTCCAGTCGAACAGAGCGTAGACGCCACGCCCGCCGTGATGCCGCGGTGATCGGCGCGGACTGGGCTGTCTTCGGCGTCGCTGGTCGCGGTCGTGAAATGGGCGTTGGCAAAGATGCGCGCGTATGCGCCTTCCTGCGCTCCGGCGAGTGTGAAATCGGACGTTGCCGCCAGTCGCGTGCTGCCCTGATCCTGAACGTACAGCTCCAGCCGGTAGCCGCCCGGCAGCAAGCCGTTGGGGTCCTGCACGCTGATGGTTTTCGCGCCCGAATTGCCGTCCGACCACGCTTGTCTGTCGCGCCGGACTTCGCTGCCCTGATAGTACAGACCGCCGTCCAGGGCGTGCCATCCGCCATGTTCCGGTAGATGAACCGGGCGCTGGCGACGCTCCCGGTCGGCAAGACGACGTTGCCGAGCACGTTGCCCTGCAAATCCTGGATCCTGAACACCAGATCGCTGAAGCTCGGCTGCAGACTGCGCCGCCTGCCCGATCAACAGGCGTTTGCTGTCGGCGGCGTTGCCGTCAATGAACAGGGTGAAGTCGTACAAGCTGCCAGCTTCAGGGCTGCCCGGTGCTGCCGACGTACCATACGCCGTCGCTGCCGCCGCTCCAGCGCACAGGCGACAGACTGAACGCCGGGTTGGGGATGCCGGTATTACTGGTCACGCGAAGCTCGTAGACGGTCTCCGGCGTCATGTCCGCGTAGTTGAAGAACAGATATACGCTGTCGGTTCCGGCGGGCAGGCTGGTGACGACGCTGGTCGGCATCTTGTCCGTTGACCGACGGCGAAAAGAACAGGCGGCTGAATTTCGGCGTCCCGGCTGCGGTAGAATGCCCGCCGGACGCCGTCAGGGTCGCCAGCCGCAGGTCGAGCGAGGCGCGCAGCAGCGGGCGCACAAAGCTCGACGGACGCAGCGAGTTGATGAAGCCGCCAACCGGGACGCAAAGGTCGCTGCTGTTCATCGCACCGTCGCCGTTGGTGTCCTGAAGCGTGACGCAGCGCGCGTCCGGCGACAGCCCGATCACGGGCGAGGTGGTCGGCACGCCAATCAGCTTGCCCTGCTGGTCGTAGACGCCGCCGCCGCTCATCGTGCCGGGAATCGACGCGCTGGTTTTGATCCATGATTTCGTCCCGCCGCTCGGCTCGGCGGTGAAGCCGCTGACCGTGCCGCGCTCGACGCCGACCGCGCTGTCGCCCAGATCGGGATAGCCGACGGTCGTGATGGTCGTGTCGAGTTCGAGCGCGTCCGAATCGCCTAGCTCG
The DNA here is from genome assembly GCA_046328655.1 of Anaerolineae bacterium. Lineage (GTDB taxonomy): Bacteria > Chloroflexota > Anaerolineae > Aggregatilineales > Phototrophicaceae > Flexifilum. Next base: position 31,599 of record JAXLWE010000024.1, read on the forward strand.
ACATACGGCAGCGCCAGCGTCGCCGGGTCGACTAGCCGTCCATCGCTCTGGCGGGTGATGCGCAGCAGCGCCAGGTCAAGCCCGGCGTCCGCCTGCGCGATCTCCGCCTGATACGCGGGCACGGGCGGCTCGTCCAGCCGGACATTCATTGCGATGATCAGCGTGTCGCCGGGGCAGTTGCGGTTCGGGACGGTGTTGTGGGCGTTGGTCAGGATCAGCCCGTCGCGGCTGACAATCGTGCCGGAGCCGACGCACGAAATCGTCAGCCGGTCGGACGACGCGGATGCCTGCATGATGAACACCGTCGCCTGTTCGATGCGCTCCAGATCGAAGCTCTGCGCCGCGCCGGGGCGGGCGGACAGCAGCATCAATATGGCGACGATGGCGATGTGGAGGGGCGAGGCATACTTCGCGCCCGCGACGGCGCGCGCGAAGGAATGTCTAGAACTCCAGATCATCGAGGAACCTCTCGAATATGGGCAGGTTCTCGTCGAAGGTGATCGCGTCGCTCAGGAAGGTGACGATGATCGCCTGCCCGCGCCGGATCGTCAGAACGTCCATGCCTTCAACGACGGTCGGGATGGTTTCCAGAAACGGGTCGTCGCCCGCCGAAACGTAAACGTAGCTCATCTCGGTCGCTTCCTGCTCGTCGGGCAGGATGTACTGCTGGCGCGACAGCACACGGTAGCCGGAAAGCGTGCTGAGGCGGCTCAGCGACAGGGTGTCGAGCAGGTTGCGCGCGCTTGTGTTGAGCGTCACCGGCTGCACGTCGACCTGAATCGACGTCTTGAAACCGAGCTGGGCGAGGTCGCGCACGCGGAACACGTAGTCGCCGCTGGTGTCGATCAGCCAGCGCTGCGGGTAGAACGCCCGGATGCCGACTTCGCTGTTGACGTAGGGCACGGTGGCGTTGATGGTCGACGTGCGCAGGTTGTAGCCGATGAACAGGGCGAGGGCGGCATAGATAAAGACGAAGTAGTGGCTCCAGCGCTGGCGCTGCGTCAGTTCTTCCCGCTGCGGCGCACCGATTTCGATGACGGTCACGGCTAGACCTCACTCCCGGCGGCGGCTTCGCGCGCCTGCCGCTCGGCGTTGTTGAACAGGAAAGCGACGATCAGCCCGAACACCAGCACCAGCACCACCGAAAAGACGAAGGCGAGGATCGGCTTCGGCGTGACGCTGTGCGCCGAGAACGCGCCGAGGATCGTGTCGATGATTGTCGGCGCTTCGGCGGTCGCGGGCAGCACGAAGGCGGCGTTGGTCAGACCGGAGCGCACCGGAATGGCGATGCCGTTGATCAGCGCGGCGAGCGCGACCGTGATCGTCAGCAGGAAGGGCATCGGATTGTCGAAGCGGACTTCCGCCAGCCCGTAGGCGACGATCAGGCTGCCCGCCAGATTTACGGCGACGTTGTTGAACATCTGCATCGCCATGATGTCCGGCGTGATGCCCGGCTGCGCCAGCAGAAAATGTACGTTGAGGACGAAAGCGTAGCCGAGCGCGCTGGCGGCGCAGTACGCCACGCCGTCGAGCCGCGTTCGAAACAGATCGGGCCAGGCGGTGAAGCGCACGACGGCGTATTTGACCGTCTCCTGTACGATGCCGACCGTGAAGGTGTAGCCGATGATCCGGTTGATCGCGCCTTCGAGTGGGAGCCAGTGTTCCGGCTGAAGCACGCCGTCGATTATCGGCAGGGCGAGGGCGTTCGCCGCCAGCGCCGTGACCACGAACACCGTGATCAAGCGCTGGCGCGGCTCGACGGCGAAGCGCTCGCGCACGACCGAGAACAGCAGCCACAGGATGACCGGCGCGGCGATCAGCATGAGGTTCACGGCGGTGGTGAGCGCCCCCGGCAGCCGCAAGCCGAGCAGCCCAAAGACGACCGCCGTCGCAATCGTCAGGATGATGAGCGCCGCGTTTTCGGTGAGCAGGCTGCTCCACACGCGCCGATACGGGTAGACTTCTTCTTCGTCGGGAGGCGTCAGCAGTCCCCGGTTATATACGCTCATAAAGCCCTTACGTATTCCACTCGCTGAGGCTATACTGTCTCAGCCAAAATCGCAGCATCAAAGGAGACTTATGCGCACGCTCGCCGCAAGGATCACGCTGCTGGTGATTCTGGTCGCCAGTATATCCTGCTCTAACCGCGTACAGTCGCAGGATTTCGTCGCGCGCCATCGCATCGTCTACGGGCTGACGCTTCAGCCCAGCACCTTCGACCCGCACATCGGCGCGTCGTCCGAACTCGGCATCCCTCTGCGCTCGGTTTACGATACGCTCGTCTACCGCGACCCATCGTCGCTTGAGTTCGTGCCGGGTCTGGCGACAAGCTGGACGATCTCGCCGGACGGGCTGGTGTATACCTTCGCGCTCCGGCAGGGCGTGATCTTCCACGACGGCACGCCGTTCAACGCTCAGGCGGTCGCCGCCAACCTCGACCGCATCACCAACCCGATGACGGCGTCGCTCAAAGCGCTGTTCCTGCTCGGTCCTTACACCGGCTACGAAATCGTCGACGATTATACCATCCGACTCATGCTTTCCGAACCGTACAGCCCGCTGCTCGATTCGCTCAGCCAGGTCTATCTGGGCATCGCCAGCCCGGCGGCGCTCACCGAGTATTCCAACGAGCGCTACCAGTTCCATCAGGTCGGCACGGGACCGTTCGAGTTTGTCGACTACGTCCCCGGCGACCACCTGACTATCCGGCGCAACTTCGATTACGCCTGGGGACCGTCGTTCTACCAGCCCTCGACGCCCGATTCGGTCGACGAGGTCGAATTCCGCTTCTACGATCAAGACCCGTCGGCGCGCGCGCTGGCGCTAGAAGGTGGCGATCTGGACATCGTCGGCGAGCTGCTGCCGGTCGATGCGCGCGCGCTGACCGCCAACAGCAGCGTGCAGCTTCAGCCGACCACGATTCCGGGGCAGCCGCTCCAGTTCCTCATGAATACGCAGCAGTTCCCGACCGACAACCTGAGCATCCGTCAGGCGCTGCTGTACGGCACGAACCGCGAGGCGATCATCGACGCCGTGTTCCAGCGCTTTTCGCCAGTGGCGTGGGGACCGCTGTCGTCGGCGACGGCGTTTTACAGCGGCGATGTCGTCAATGCCTACGCATACGATCCGCAGCAGGCGCGCGCGCTGCTCAACAGCGCCGGGTATCAGGATACCAACGGCGACGGCTACGTCGATTTCGGCGGCGCGAACCTCGAGGTGGACGTGATCGCGCCCAACTGGGGCTTGATCCCCGAAGTGACCCAGCTTCTTCAGGATCAGTGGCGCGAGATCGGCGTCCGGCTCAACATCGACTCCGTGCCGAGCGCGACGATCCTGCGCCAGCACGTCGGCGAGGGAAAATACAATCTGGTCGCGTGGTACGAGTTCGGTCTCGACCCGTCGTTCCTCGCCCGCTACTTCCAGCAGCACCGGCGACATGAACTGGGTGGGCTATCAGGACGCCAGTATGGACGCGCTGCTCGCCGAAGCCGTCAACCAGACCGACCCGAATGCCCGGCGCAGCCTCTACAATCAGGTGCAGCGCACGGTCATGGAACAGGCGCTGATCGTGCCGATCCGCGATTACGTCAACCTGAATGGCAGCAGCGCGGCGCTCGACGGGCTGACCTATGATGCTTACGGCTGGTTCCCGATCCTGAACAATCTCAAGGTGAAGAACGGCTGACGCAATGCGCGTGTTGCGGCGAGCAGGGGCGGCGGTTGCGGTTCTGTGGCTGGCGGCGTCGCTGGCGTTCTTCGCGCTGCGCGTCCTGCCCGGCGACGCGCTCCAGGCTCAGCTACAGGAGAGCGGCGCGAGCGCCGAAGTCATCGCCGAGCGACGGGCGGCGCTTGGGCTGGATGATCCGCTGATCGTTCAGTACGGGCGCTTTCTGGGCGGGCTGCTGCGCGGCGACCTCGGCGTGTCGCTGCTGGACGGGCGTCCCGTGACCGAGGTGATCGCCGAGCAGTTCGCGCCGACGGCGGCGCTGGCGCTCGCCTCGTTGATGATCGCGGCGGTATGGGCGTGGCGCTCAACGGTGGCGGCGCTCGACTGGCGCGGGGCGAGTCTCGCTCGGCTTCTCCTCGATCTATGCTGAGTATGCCGATCTACTGGACGGGCACGCTGGCGATCTACATCTTCGCCGTGCGGCTGGACTGGCTGTCCGGTACTGGCTTCGTGCTGCCGACGGCGGTGCTGGGCTTTCACGCCGCCGGAGCGGTCGGGCGGTCGTCCGGTCGGCGGTCAACCCGAGACCTGCCGCTGGCGCTCGACTTCATTGCCGCGGACGGCGCGCGCCAAGGGCTGCGCGAGCGCAGCGCAGGCCGATCGTGCGCCACGTGCTGCAGGCGTCGCTGCTGCCCGGCGTCACCGTGATTGCGCTGCAAGCCGGTTCCTGCTCGGCGGCGTGGTCATCACCGAGAGCCTGTTCGTGCGGCCGGGCATCGGGCAGGTGCTGCTCAACGCCACGCGCGGGATTACCCGGTCGTGCAGGGGATCGTCATCCTCGGCGCGGCGGTCTATACGCTTCGCCAACGCAGCCGCCGACTCGGCTCTACCATCTGCTCGACCCGCGCGTGTAGCTGCCATGCGCGCGCCGATTCCACTGCTGATCGTGCTGGCGCGCTGGTGATCGCCGCGCCGCTGCTCGCCCGCCGACCCGACGCGCACCGATCCGGCGAACCAGCTACAGCCGCCCAGCGGCGACCACCTGCTGGGAACCGACCTGCTGGAGCGCGACGACGGCGGGCGCTGTATGGCGGGCGGCACACGCTGCTGATCGCGGCGCTGGCGACGCTGATCGGCGGTCGTGCCGGGTGGCGCTGGGGCTGCTGGGCGCGGTCGATGGGGCAGATCGCGTCGTCGCCGTGCTGATCAACGCGCTGCTGGCGTTTCCGGGCTTGCTGCTGGCGCTGCTGGTGCTGACGCTGCTGGGGCAGGGGGCGATTCCGCTGGCGCTGGCGACCGGCTGCACGCAGATCGCGCCATGCGCCCGTAACGCGCTCGGCGGTGATACAGGTGCGGGCGCTCGGTTACGTCGAGGCGGCGGGCGCACTCGGCGCTACAGGATTTCGTATAGTCATGTATCACATACTACCGAATATCGTTGTGATAATCGCTGCCTATACAGGCGTGATCTTCGCATACACCATCCTGAACAGCGCCGCGCTCAGCTTTCTGGGATTAGGGGGAGAGCCGGGCGTGCCCGACTGGGGCGTGATGCTCTACGAAGGGCGGCAGGCGTTCCGCAACGCGCCCTGGATCGCCGCCGCGCCCGGTCTCGGCATCACGCTGGTGGTGATTTTGGTGAACCGCGCCGCCGATGGGTTGAGACGTAGGTGAGGGCGCAGCACGCTGCGCCCCTACAATTTCTCGAAGTCACTCCGTTGTAATCAACGTGCCGGGCTTCGCCTGACCGAGCAGCGCCGCTTCAAGCAAGCCGGGCTGCGCACCGCTCATGATGCGGATCGTCAAATCGGGCACAGCCTGCACCAGCGCGACCATATCGCGGACTTTGGTTTCCATGCCGCCCGTGACATCCGTGCCCGCCGAGCCGCCGAGCGCCGCTTCGACAGCGGGCAGGGTAGCCGGGGTGATCGTCGGGATGACCTCGCCCGCCGGATCGTATACGCCGTCGACCTCGCCGAGCAGCAGAATCCGACTGACAGGGAGATGCCGAGCCAGATAGAAGAAGATCGTCTCGGTCGAGATGATCGTCCCGCCGCGCACGTCGTCGAGCGACACGTCGCCGTAGACCAGCGGCACGATGCCGTGATCCAGTGCCGACCGGATCGGCTCCAGCGCCATTACGGTGATCACGCCGTCGTGACTGCGCGCCGACGCCGACGGCTGCATCCGCCAGACGGGGACGCCCGCCGCGTCAAGCGTTTTCGCCATCAAGTGATTGAGTTCGGCTGCGACGGTGGCGACATGAGCGAAGCCGTGCCACTGCTCCGGCGTGCGTACGCCCAGCATTGTGCCGTACTGCCGGGCGGCGACGTGCCCGAACGAGCCGCTGCCGTGTCCGATCAGCAGGCGCAGATCAGGATCGGCGTCCAGCGCCGCCTTGATTTCGTCTGCGACCCGCTGCGCGGCTTCGGGGCGAAATACGCTCTCGCCGCGCTTGTCCGTGATCAGCGAGCCGCCGAGCTTAACGAACACCAGCGCCATCAGCGCACCTCGGTCTCGAATACGCGGGCAGCGCCCGCCGCGTACAGGGCATCCCGAACGGCGTCGCGCGTTTGCGACGTGACCAGCGCGATCATGTTGCCGCCGCGCCCGCCGCCGGACAGCTTCGCACCGAGCGCCCCGGCGGTTTCCGCCGCCTCGACCAGCGCGTCCAGCTCCGGCGACGACACCGTGAGCAGCCGCAGCAGGGCGTGATTGCGCCCCATCAGCCCGCCGACCTGCGCCAGATCGCCACGCTCAATCGCCGCGCGCGCCTGCGCCACCAGCCCGCCGATCTCGTCCAGCACCGGCTGAATGGCAGCCGGGTCGGTGTCGAACAACGCACGCACGCCAGCAACAGCGTCGCGCGTCGAGGCGCTCTTGCCCGTGTCGCCGATCAGCAGGGTGAACGGCGCGCCGATGCTGAGCGTCTCAATCGGCTGCCCGCGCACGAAGTAGACCGGGCGCTCGTAGACGATCACGGTGTTGTCGATGCCGCTGGGCGTGCCGTGATGAATCTTCTCGACCTCGTAGATCAGCGCGTTCAACGCCGCTTCGTCCAGCGACTGACCGAGCGCCGCGCACAGCGCTCGCGCCAGCGCCGTCGAGACCGCCGCGCCGCTGCCCAAGCCGCTGGCAATCGGGATGTCCGAGCGGATAGTGATAGCGGCGTCGGGCGGGGCGGCGTGGAGTGCCTTCAGCACCAGCCGCGCGGTCAGCGCCAGCGCGTGGTCGACCGCTTCGGTGTCGATGATCACCGGGATGTCGAGGTCGGCGGCGAGGATGCGCAGTCCGCCTTTCGTGTTCGGCTCGGCGCTGGCGAAGGCGCGCAGCCCGGAGACCGGCACGGCAATCGCTGGCTGCCCGTAGACGACGGCGTGCTCGCCGAACAGGATGGTTTTCGCCGGAGCGCTGGCGGTGGTCATACCGTGTGCGGCAGGTAGAGGATGGCGACGAAGGTCAGCCCCCAGAGCAGGATGCTGATCTGGAGCGGGCGGTCGCGCATCAGGACTTCGTCGGGAGCGCTGCCTTCGCCCTTGACGTGGATCAGGTACAGGTAGCGCCACAGCGCGTACAGGACGAACGGCACGGTCAGCAGCCCCAGCTTGGTGCCCGCCAGCAGCACCGACGGCGCTTCAATCGTGTAGAGCAGGTAGGCGATCAGCGTGCTGGTCGTGACCATGCGTAGCATGTCATCGAGCAGCGGCAGGTTGTAGCTGTCGAGCGTCACCCGGATATTCCCGGCGTTGGCGCCCAGCTCAACCAGCTCCCCGCGACGCTTGCCGATGATCAGGAACAGGGCAAGCAGCCCAATTAACGCATACAGCCAGGGCGAGAACGCCTGCACGTGGATGACGACCACGCCCGCCGCCACCCGCAGCACGAAGCCCGCCGCCACCGCCAGCAGGTCGAGGATGACGACGTGCTTGATGCGCCAGCTATAGATCAGGTGCAGCACCAGATAGGCGATCAGGATCACCGTCAAGCCCCAACTGAGCGGGATCGCTCCGGCGATGCTGACGACCGACAGGACGACCGCCGCCACCCGCGCGACCGGGATCGGCAGCGCGCCAGAGGCGATGGCGCGAAAGCGCTTCTTGGGATGCTGGCGGTCGCTCTCGATGTCGACCAGATCGTTGATGATGTAGATGGCGCTGGAGATCAGGCACAGCAGGGCGAAAGCCGCCGTCACGCGCAGGAACGAGTCGGGCACGAACAACTGACCGTCAAAGACGATGCCCGCGTAGACGATGGCATTTTTGAGCCACTGACGGGGGCGCATCGCGCGCAGCAAAGCGATTAGCAGACTCAACGAAAATCCTCAATGTGTGGGTCGCCACGACCTGCGATTATACCATGCAGCAGGCGATGGAGCAGGCTGGATGAAACCCCGGCGCTTCACAAGATCGCAGTCGCTTTTTATTGCAATCATGATAACATTGCACCGTTTGGCGCAGCCAGAAGGATTCACCGTTCATGAAAGCCATGAGCGCGACCGCAATTGCACACCCGAATATCGCCTTTATCAAGTACTGGGGCAACCGCGACGACGACCTGCGCCTGCCCGCCAACCCGTCGATCAGCATGAATCTGGACGGGCTGTACACCGAGACGACCGTCACCTGGTCGGAGAAGCTAATCGCCGACACGCTGACGCTCAACGGCACGCTGGAAACGGGCGCAGCCTGCGACCGCGTCGCCGCGCACCTCAACATCCTGCGCCAGCGGCTGCCGGTCACGCAGTACGCTGCCGTCGAATCGCGGAACAACTTCCCGACCGGGGCGGGGATCGCATCGTCGGCGGCGGCGTTCGCGGCGCTGACCGTCGCCGCCGTCTCCGCGGCGGGCGTCGAGATGTCCGAGCGAGAACTGACGACGCTGGCGCGCATGGGTTCCGGCTCGGCGGCGCGCTCGGTTCCGGGCGGCTTCGTCGAATGGCGCACGGGGGCGTCGCACAAGGAGTCTTTCGCCGAGAGCTTCGCGCCCGCTGACCACTGGGACATCGTGGACGTGATCGCCGTCGTCAGCCGGGCGCACAAGCAGGTTGGCTCGACGGCGGGGCATCGCTCGGCGGCGACCAGCGACTTGCAGGGCGCGCGCATTGCCGGGGCGGAAGATCGCTTCGAGACCTGCAAGCGGACAATCCTCGACCGCGATTTCACCGCGTTCGCCGAAGTCGTGGAGCACGACAGCAACCTGATGCACGCCGTCATGATGACCAGCCGCCCGCCGCTGTTCTACTGGCTGCCGCCGACGCTGACGATCATGGAGCAGGTGCGGCGCTGGCGCGCGGAAGGGCTTCAGGTGTGCTATACGCTCGATGCCGGTCCCAACGTGCATTGTATTTGTGTTAGAAAAGACGCGCAGCGGGTAAGCGCCAAGCTCAACGCCATGTCTGATGTTCTGGCGGTTTATACCACCGCCCCCGCCGGAGCAACGCGGATTGTCGAGCGTTAATGCTTGATGAGATCGTTTGAGTGCGCGGATCGTTTGCGAGTATAATATCGGTATCTCCGGTAAGTACCTGTCCGCAGAATTAAGGCACAGTTGATGTTCAACTTTCTCCTGCAAAATGACGCGCTGTCGGCGATTGTGGCGTTTATCCTCGTCCTGATCCCGGCGGTACTGATTCACGAACTGGGGCATTTCATCGCCGCCAAGTCGGTCGGGATCACGATCCTCGAATTCGGCATTGGGATGCCGCCGCGCCTCGTCAAGCTGTTCACGCTGGGCGGAACCGATTACACGCTGAACTGGCTGCCGCTCGGCGGCTTCGTGCGCCCGCTCGGCGAGGATATGGTTCGCCAGTTGGGGAACGACGCGGTTGAAGTAGACCGCGAGGAAGCCGAGAATCGCGGCATCAAAAAGACGCTCGCCGTCAACGAAGCGCCGCCCTTGGCGCGCATCCTGTTTCTGGCGGGCGGGGCGCTCGCCAACTTCCTGCTGGCATTCGTCCTGTTCACGCTGATCGCCACGATGGGGATACCGCAGGTGGCGGGCGGCATCGTCAGCGTCGACTACATCGCACCGGATTCGGCGCTGGCGCAGGCGGGCGTGCAGAGCCAGGACGTGATCTCGACGATCAACAGCGCGAATTTCAGCGCCAGCGGCCTGCTCGATCAGCTGGCGGCGGCTGACGGCGAACCCGTGACCCTCGGCATCGTCCGGGGCGATCAGGAGCTGGAGGTCACGCTTACGCCGACCCTGACCGCCGAGCAGACGGTCAGCGGAACCGCACCCGGTCGTGCTGGACGTGTCGGCGGGTTCGCCAGCGGCGACCGCCGGGCTGCAAGTCGGCGATCTGATCCGCGGCGTTCAACGGCGAACCGGTCGCCGATTTCGAGGCCGCTCCAGAAGCTGACCGCCGATCATCTCCACGATCAAGGACGTGACGCTGACCGTGTGGCGCAGCGGCGAAACGCTCGACCTGTCGCTGACGCCGCGCTCGAGGCGCCCGAAGGCGAAGGCTCGATGGGCATCGGCATCCGCACCGGCACGATCAACCCGGCGCTCGGCATCTCCTTCCAGGAAGGAACCAAGAGCGAACTGCGCGCGCTGCCGCTGGGCGACGCCATGCAGTACGGCCTCGATCACCCATCAGCGAGGTGCTGTCGGCCATCGCCAGCATCCCCGGTCAAATCCTGCGGAGCACGGCGGACAGCAACTCGCTGCGCCTGACCAGCCCGCTGGGTATCAGCCAGGCGGGCGGCGTGTTCCTACAGGAGAGTATCGAGCGCAACCAGCCGGGCATCATCCTGGAATTCATGGCGCTGATCAGCCTCGCGCTGGGATTGACCAATCTGCTGCCGATCCCGGCGCTGGACGGCGGGCGTATCCTGTTCGTCATCCTCATCGAAATCGTGCGCGGGCGACCGATTGCGCCGGAGCGCGAGGGCATGGTGCACCTCGTCGGCTTGGCGCTGCTGCTGTCGCTGATGCTGGTGGTCATGCTCAACGACATCGCCAACCCGCTCACTAATCTCCTACGTTAGGGGAGTGGAATGAACAACGAAAACGGTAACGACACCAAGAAGCAACCCGATTTTGAAACGACGCTCGCCGCGCTGCGCGATAACGACGGCTCGGTGACCTCGACGCTGTACTACGGCTTGTCGGCGCTGGAGCCGGGCAGCATCGCGCGGCTGGCTCCGGTGTGGAAAGGGCTGACGCCCGACTACCGGCGCAAGCTGCTGCGCGAGCTGACCGAAGCCAGCGAAGCCAACTTCGAGCTGGAATACAGCGCGCTGGGGCAGTACGCGCTGGACGACGACGATCCCGGCGTGCGTGAAGCGGCGGTCGAAGCGCTGTGGGAAGATGAATCGCTGCCGCTGATGTACCGCCTGATCGACATGGCGCAGGAGGACGAGGCGGTCGGCGTGCGCGCCGCAGCCGCCAGCGCCCTCGGTCGCTTCATCCTGAGGGGCGAACTCGGCGACTTGCCCGAAAGCGAGACCAGCAAGGCGCAGGACGCGGTCGTGAGTATTCTGGACGACACCGACGAGGACATCGACGTGCGCCGCCGCGCGCTGGAAGCCATCGCCAACTGCGGGCACGAGATCGTCGACGAGGCGATCCGCGAAGCCTACGACAGCCACGACCACCGGATGCAGATCAGCGCGGTGTTTGCGATGGGACGCACCTACGACGGGCGATGGGGCGAATTCGTGCGCCAGCAGCTCGACAGCGACGACCCGGAGATGCGTTACGAAGCGGCGCGCGCCGCCAGAGCTGGAGATTGAGGAAGCCCGTGCCTGCTCTGACGCGGCTGGCGCTCGACAACGACCGCGAAGTCAAGGAAGTGGCGATCTGGTCGCTGGGCGAGATCGGCACTCGGGAAGCGACACGCGTGCTGGAGCGGCTGGCGACCGAAGCCAAGCAGCTCGGCGACGACGACCTGCTGGAAGCGATTGAGGACGCGCTCGGCGCGGCGTCGCTCGGAAGCGGCTCGCTCTATATGATGCGCTTCGACGAAGATGAGGAATAACGCGGAAGACCCGCCCTGACCGGCGGGTCTTTTTGATTCCTGCACATTCCCGCGATTCGGCGGGTCTTGTCGTGGCGAAGCCTTAGCCGTTAATCATCGGCATCAGCTTCATCGCCAGATTGGTATCGCCCACAATCTTGATCTTGCCGGACATGAACGCCTGCATCGGGTTCAGGCTGCCGCTCATCATGTTGATGAAATCGTCGGCGCTGGCTTTGAGCGTCAAACGCGGGCTGTCCGATTGCCCAACGCCGGTTTCGGCTTTGCCGTCGCCGATGCGCAGCCAGTACTGCCCGCCGTTGTCGCCGGCGAGGTCGAACTGGATCGTGGCGTTAACGTTTTCCGCCTTTTTGGGATCGAAGCGCTGCACCATAACCGGGAAAACGCCGGCGACTTCCTCGCGCGTTGCTGCCATCTTGCCAATACTCCTGATTGTGTGATCAAACTGGGGGATAGTATACAATCAAACCCGTCGAATGCCTACTTTAGTATCGTGAGGGGCATCATGAAAAAGACCGGAGTCCTGCTGGTCGTCGCCGTATGCCTGGCGGCATTTCCCTGGCTGACGCTCGCCCAGGACGACGCCGAGATCGGCGCGGGGAAGATCGCCTATGTCGGCACTGACCTGAATGTCTACACGCTGGCGATGTCCGCGCCGGTCGCGCCGACTGCGCTGACCAACGACGCCGCCATCACGCAGAACTCCGGGCTGGCATACGAGTGGCCCACCTGGGCAGCCGATGGGCAGCTTGCCTACTTCCGCACGTCGGTCGACCCCGAATCCGGCATCACGCTGGAAGCGCTTGTCTCGCCGGACGGCATGAGTCCCGGCGAAGTCGCCTACACAGGCACGGGTGAAGTCCTGACTTACGCCAACTGGTCGCCGCAGACCTGCGCCGACGACTGCCGCGATCTGGCGCTGCTGCTCAACGACGCTTCGGGTCTGCTGGTCAGGCGGGTGCGCTGGCAGGGCGGGGCGGGCAGTGCGACGACGGTCGGCACGGGCGCGCCGTTCTACTACAGTTGGAGCGGCGACGGCACGCGGCTGCTCATGCAGCGCGACAACCAGCGCTTCGAAATATACGACGTGGCTTTGGAAGGCGTGACTGACACGCTGACGGCGATCCCCGGCGCGACGTTCGCGCCCGCCTGGTCGCCGGTCGATGATCAGCTGCTGCTGGGCGTGCGCAGCGAGGCGAATACCGATCTGGTGATTGCCGACGGCGACTCGCTGACGACGCTCGTTTCCGGGCAGACGCGACCGCTCTGGTTCGCGTGGTCGCCCGACGGCAGCCAGGTCGCCTACATTGATCGCAGCGGTCCGCTGCTCGTGGTCGACGCGGAAACAGGAGAAGTGATAGCGCGCAGCCCGGTCGAAGGCGTGATCGCCTTCTTCTGGTCGCCGGACGGCAAGCACATCGCCTACATCACGCTGTCCACCGTCGAGCCGGGAGGCTTCAACGCCTACGAGCCGGGCGAAATCAAGGTACTGGCGCAGCAGCAGCCCGCGCCGACCGGCATCGCCTGGTCGGTGCTGGACATCGCCGATGGGGCAGGCCAGCGCTACACGGCTCATTCGTGCCGTCAAACGAATTCATCTACCTGCTGACCTATTTCGACCAGTTCGCCCAGAGTCTGCATTTATGGTCGCCCAACAGCCGCCAGATCGTGTACGCTGAGGTGACGCCGGAGGGACGGCGGGTGATCGACGTGCTGGATACGACGCAGGAACTATCCGTGCCGCTGGTGATCGCCGACGGACGGATTGGCATCTGGAGCTTCGGCTAAACGCGACCCATGCGCTCAATCGTTTTGATTCACTCGTCGTTGTGCTGAGCGCGACCGCCTGCACGCTCAACCAGCCGGATGTGATCGTTATCACCGCCACGTTTCTGCCGCCGACGCCGACGAGCGCGCCGCCGGTCGTCGCGCCCACGCCTGAACCGACGCTCCCGCCGCTGCCCGAAGGCGCGCTGATCGAGCCGACCGACAACCCGCGCGCCCGGTTGTAGAGACCGCTTCGGCGTCCGACTACGTGGTCAAGGCGGGCGACACGCTGTTCGCCATCGCCGCCGAGAACGGCGTCAGCATCGAGACGCTGCTGTCTGTCAACGACATCCCAGATCCTGACAGCCTGTTCGTCGGGCAGGTGATCCACTTGCCCGCGCCGCCGAGCGTCGAGGGCAGCGCTTTCAAGATCGTGCCGGACAGCCGACTGGTGCGCGCGCCGGGCAGCAGCGGCTTCAACGTCAATACCTTCGTCAGCCAGCACCCGGGCTACTTCCGCAGCGCGACCGACATCAGCGACGTGCGGTATACCGGCGCGCAGATCGTGCAGCGGGTCGCGCTCGAATACAGCGTCGACCCGCGCCTGCTGCTGGCGCTGGTCGAGTACCGGACGCACCTGCTGAGCAGCAGCGCGCCGACCGAGGAGCAGCGAGATTTCGCCGTCGGCGCGCCGCCCTACGCCAACGGGCTGCCGCGCAAGGGCTTGTATCTTCAGCTTGCGCAGGCAGCCGACCAACTCAATTACGGCTACTACGGCTGGAATCTGCGCGGGCTGACCAGCGTCGAGTTCAGCGACGGCGAGCGCCTGCTGTTCGCGCGTACCCTGAACGCCGGGACGGTCGGCGTCCAGTATCTGCTGAGCCTGGGCGCGAGTTCGGCAGCCTGGCAGCGCGATGTCGGCAGAGAGGGGCTGTACCGAACTTGCGCCGCCTATTTCGGCGACCCGTTCGCCGACGCGGTCGAGCCGCTCGTGCCGGACGACGTGCAGCAGCCCGCGCTGACGTTCCCGTTCCCGCAGGGACAGACGTGGTACTTCACGGGCGGTCCGCATGGCGGTTACGGCTCCGGCAGCGCGTGGGCGGCGGTCGATTTCGCGCCGCCGGACGACCTGGAGATGGTGACGAGCGCCTGCTACGTCTCCGAGAATTTTGCGACCGCGCTCGCGCCGGGCGTGATCGCCCGCACCGACGAGGGCACGGTCGTGCTCGACCTCGACGGCGACGGCGACGAATCAACCGGCTGGGTGATCCTGTACCTGCACATGGCGGCACGGGATCGCATCAAGCAGGGGACGGTGGTGCAGGTCGGCGACCGCATCGGGCGACCGTCGTGCGAGGGCGGCTTCTCCAACGGGACGCACATGCACATCGCCCGGCGCTACAACGGCGAGTGGATTCCGGTCTCGTGCGACGACTGCGCGCCCGGCATCCAGCGCCCGCAGCTCGTGATGGACGGCTGGACGTTCTACGGGCTGCCCGGCGAGGAATATCAGGGCGGCATGTACAAGGGCAGCGAGCGCCGCGTCGCCGAGCAGGGGCGCGACATCGCCGACAACGAGGTAAGCTGGTGATGGTATAATCCAGCGCCTGTAGACGGAATGGAATGAGATCGATTTGATGATGGTTCGACGATGGGCAGTGGTCGGGATTGTCCTTCTGGGCGCGGTCGGGGCGGTCTATGCCGACCCGGTTGTGCAGGTTCCCACCGAAACGCCCGCAGTGATCAACCTTTCGCCCGTGACTCAGGCGGCGGGTGAGCAGCCGGTTGGCGACAACGCAGGCGCGACCGCGACGCGCACGCCAACGCCCGAAGGCGTTGCGCTGCTGGAAGCGAAGGAATTCGCCAACGTGCGCGCCGAGCCGAGCACCGAATCGGCGCAGTTGGGCACGATCCGCGTCGGCGAGACCTATAACGTTATCGGGCGCTACGTCTCGTGGATTCAGTTCGAATATCCGTCGTCGCCGAATGGTAGAGGCTGGGTCTATGGCGAGCTGGTCAACCTGAGCGGCAACATCGCGAATATCCCCGATATCGACCCGTACAGCGCAGGCGTAGCGCTCGACAGCGCTTCCAGCGGCGCGACAGCGACGCAGAACATCATCACGCAGACGCCCGGCGGCGTGCTGACGGCGACTGCGATCTCGCGGCAGAGCAGCGCACCGGGCGCGGCAACCCCGACCGATTCCGGCACGCGCGCGCCGGAGCCGACCTATACGTATCCGCCGGGGATGGTCGCGCTTGCGCCGACCGCCGGGTTCGCGCAGACCACCGATACGTCGGGCGAGCCGACGGTGGCGCCAGCGAGCAGCGGCGACTCACTGCCGCCGATTGTGCCAATCCTGATCTCTGGGCGGGCTGGGGCTGTTCGGCTTGGCGATCAGCGCGCTGCGCCGAGGGTAGGGCAGGGGAATACAGATCAAAGGGCGCACCAGCCGTGCGCCCCGGAAATATCCTACATTGCAACGAACCCGTGATTGCCTAGTGGCTGCAACTGCCGCAGCCAGCTTCGCTGTCCTCAGAACCATCGTCCTTGGTGCGGAAGGAATGTCCGCAGCCGCAGGTCGAGACCGCGTTTGGGTTCTCGATGCGGAAGCCGCCGCCCATCAGGCTGTCCACGTAATCAATCGTCGCGCCTTCAAGGTACATCAGGCTGGTGGGGTCGATAATCAGGCGCACGCCGTCATCCGGCTCGACCACCGCGTCAAAGTCGCGCGGGGTTTCCTCGAACGCCATGCCGTACTGAAGCCCGGAGCAGCCGCCGCCCGACACAAAGACCCGCAGGGCGAAACCGGGAATATTGCGCTGCTCCAGCAGCGAGCGGATGATATTCACTGCCGCCGGGGTGACGGACAGAACGGTTGCGACCTCGGTGGTCTCGGTCAATTGCACGTTGACAGCCATTGAACACTCACTCTCCTGATTACCTGTACCCGGATCAATGCGATTCTAGCACGTTCGCCGAAAGCCGTCAATTAAACAGACGCCTATCATCATTATCCGGGAAGATTGTCATGCACCGGAATGAGATACGAGCAGGTCTCGTCGCCGTTGGAGACGTGGCTGATGCGGCGCGGGACGGCGCTCAGCAGCGACGCCACCAGGCGCAAGTCCATCTCGCACAGGCGCGGGTTATCGCCGCTGATGTGATGGTACGGGCAGTTGGAGGTCAACAGCACGTAGCCCTCGTCGTTATGCTCCCAGCGCGCCTCGTAGCCACGCTCGGTCAGATACTGCACCGCCACGTCCAGGCGCTCGTCGATGTCGCCCGCGGGCATGTCGGCTTCCTGCGCCATGCGGTCGGCGACACCTTCCAGAATGACGTTGATGCCCTCCGCCGGCAGCAATTTCTGCATCTGGCTGAGCAGCCCTTCAGCGAGCCGCTGGTAGTTGTTCGGGAAATACTCGTGCGCCTTGTCGGTGAGCATGTATATGTATTGCGGGCGTCCAGGTGAGCTGCGTCGCTTCAGTTCGGGCGACGTGATCATTCCGCCCTCCTGAAGCAATTTCAGGTGATGGCGAACCGTCACCGCCGTGATATTTCCGCGTCTCAGGCGAAGCTCGCCGACGATCTCGTCTACCGTCGCCTGACGGCGGTGGCGGAGAATTTCGAGGATGGAATGCCGTGTTTCCTGCATGGGAATACCCATATAAAACTCGTATTCATCATAAAAAAGTCTATCATCTTCGGGCGTTTCGGTCAATTTCGCCTGTAAATTTCGCATAGTGATAACGAGAATCGCAGTACCGCACGGTACGCGAACTGACCGTCAAGCCTCGCTTTCCAGAGAAAGGGAATGCCCAACCGCAACGGTTGACGGTCAGTTCGCGTTATGTTACGCTAATGCGGCTTCGCGCAAACTTACCCCGTTCAGGAGTACGCATCTTGCAGGATTGTGTCGCCTTTCAGGGCATTCACGGCGCGTATTCGGAGCAGGCGCTCCGGCCAGCACTACGGTGCCGACGTCACCAGCTACCCGTGCCCGACGCTGACCGACCTGTTTGACACGCTCGCCTCACGGAAGGTTAACTACGCCATCCTGCCGGTCGAGAACGCGCTCGCGGAGCCGTCAACCAGGCATACGAGCTGCTGATGGACTCCGACCTGCGCATTCAGGCGGAAGTCATCCTGCACGTGCATCGCAATCATGGCTCCGGCAGGTACACAGTTAGAAGATGTTCAGCAGGTGAGGTCACATCCGCAGGCGCTCGCCCAGTGCGAGAAATTCCTGCGCCGCTACAACATCAAGCCCATTCCCTGGTACGACACCGCCGGGGCAGCCAAAGACCTGGCTTCGGAAGCCAGCGACGGGCACACCGCCGCGCTCGCCAGCGAACTGGCAGCCGAACTGTACAACCTCGACATCCTCGGCAAGCAAATCGAGGACGTGCCGTTCAACTACACACGCTTCTTCATCATCGGCGACGACGACCCGCCGCGCAGCGAGTTCAACAAAACCTCGATTGTATTCGCCACCCGCAATCGCCCGGCAGCGCTGTACGAGTGCCTGGGCGAATTCGCGGCGCGCGGCTTGAACCTGACCAAGATCGAATCGCGCCCCCGGCGTAACCGTCCCTGGGAGCCGATCTTCTTTCTCGACTTTGAAGGACACTGGCAGGACACCAACTGTCAGGAAGCGCTGGCGCGGTTGCTTCAGCGCGCCTCGTTCGTCAAAATGCTCGGATCGTACCCGGCAGTCAAAAATCAGTCAGTAGGGATATAGCGATGCGCAAACTCGATGTCGCCGTACTCGGCGCAACCGGAGCAGTCGGTCAGCGGTTCATCCAACTCCTGCACAATCATCCCTGGTTCCGCGTCGTCGAAGTGATCGGCTCGGATCGCAGCGCGGGGCGGTATTACGGCGAAGCAGCGCGCTGGGTGCTCGACACCGATCCCCCCGACGAAGTGCTCGACCTGCCGGTGCTGCCGCTGGACGCCCAATTCTCCTCACCGCTGATCTTCTCAGCACTGCCCAAAGAAGCTGCCGAGACACGCGAGCTGGAACTGGCAGCGGCGGGGCACGTTGTCTGCACCAACGCGTCGGCGCACCGCATGGCGGAGGATGTGCCGCTCCTGCTGCCGGAAATCAACGCCGACCACATCGGGTTGATCGACGTGCAGCGCCGGAAACGCGGCTGGTCGGGGGCGCTGGTCGCTAACTCCAACTGCACGGCGATGCCGGTGGTGATGGCACTCGCGCCGCTGCTCAAGTTCGGCGTGCGCAAGGTCATGATCGTCAGTATGCAGGCGATCAGCGGGGCAGGGTATCCCGGCGTGCCGTCGCTCGACATCGTGGATAACGTCATCCCGTACATCGGCGGCAGCGAAGAAGACAAGCTGGTCGAAGAGCCGCACAAGATGCTTGGTTACTTCAACGGCAGCGTAGTTGTAGAACACGACGCGATCATCAGCCCGTCATGCAACCGCGTCGCCGTGATCGACGGACACATGGTCAACGTCGCGGTCGAGCTTGCCGAGCGCCCCAGCTTCGACGAGGTGATCGACACCTGGAACCGCTTCCGGGGACCCGCGCCCGTGCCGTCACTGCCGAGCGCGCCGGAACAGCCGCTCATGTACCTGACCAAACAGGATCGCCCACAGCCGCGGCGCGACCGCAACGTCGGCAACGGCATGACCACGACAATTGGTCGGCTGCGTCCCGACCCAATTCTGGGTTACAAGTTCGTGGCGCTCTCGCACAACACCATTCGCGGGGCGGCGGGATGCAGCGTCCTGAACGCCGAGCTGCTGGCGACGCAGGGCTACCTGGGCGATTTCCGCCCGGAGGCAGCCGTCACTGACGAAGCCTTAGCACACTCCTAACATAAAATGCCGTAGCAGCCGCGCCCGCGCGGGGTTATGGCATTGTTGTCAGGCAGTGATTTTCGGAGGCACTCGATGAAGGTATTTATCGCCGGGATCGACGGCTATCTGGGCTGGGCGCTGGCGCAGCACCTGACCGCGCGCGGGCACGAAGTCGCCGGGAACGATCTGTTCCTGCGCCGCCAGTGGGTCGAGGAAGTCGGCAGCCAGAGCGCCATCCCGATAGCCGGGATCGACGAGCGGCTGGCGGCGTTCCGCGCGCGCTTCGGCAAGGATTTGAACTTCCGTCAGGGCGATCTGCTCGATTACGATTTCCTGCGCGGCTACCTGGCGGATTTCCAGCCGGACGCCATCGTCCATCTCGCCGAAATGCCGTCCGCGCCGTATTCGATGATCGATCAGGCGCACGCCGCTTTCACGCAGCAGAACAACGTGATCGGCAGCCTGAACATGCTGTGGGCGATGCGCGAAGTCTGCCCGAAGGCGCATCTGGTCAAGCTCGGCACGATGGGCGAGTACGGCACGCCGAACGTGGACATCCCCGAAGGCTTCTTCGAGGTCGAGTATCGCGGGCGCAAGGAAACGCTGCCGTTCCCGCGCCAGCCGGGGAGCTTCTACCATCTGACCAAAGTCCACGACACGCACAACACGATCTTCGCCTGCAAAATCTGGGGACTGGCGGCGACCGACATCATGCAGGGCGTGGTGTTCGGCACGCGCATCGACGCGATGGGCGACGACCCGCGCCTGCGCAGCCGCCTCGACTTCGACCAGTGTTTCGGCACGGCGATCAACCGCTTCTGCTGTCAGGCGGTGATCGGACACCCGCTGACGCTGTACGGCAGGGGCGGGCAGACGCGCGGCTTCCTGCCGCTGCGCGATTCGATGCAGTGTCTGACCATCGCCATCGAAAACCCGCCGCAGCCGGGCGAATACCGCGTGTTCAACCAGTTCGAGGAATGCTACACCATCGAGGAACTGGCGCATAAAGTGCGCGAGGCTGCTGTTGCCGTTGGTCTCACGGTTGAGATCGAGCACATTGACAACCCGCGCACCGAGAAGGAAGAACACTACTACAACCCGGATCGCCAGCATCTGCTCGACCTGGGCTACCAGCCGACGCACGACGTGGTCGCCGAAATGCGCATCATGCTCCGGGATTTGCTGCCGCACAGGGAGCGGATTCTGGCGCGGCGCGACATCCTGATCCCGGACATTCGCTGGGACGGCACGCACCGCCGCTCCCACGTGCTCGACCCACAGACGGCAGCGGTCAATTCCTAGCGCACTCAGATGCTTCCAAAGCGCGGGGCTGACCACACGCTCCGCGCTTTTCTTTTGCGAGGATACGAAATAATGGTCCAACACCGAGACCTTGAGATCGAGGGTAGCTGGAATGTCCGTGATATAGGTGGCTACCCGACCGCCGACGGCGGGACAACCCGTTGGGGCGTGCTGCTGCGTTCCGGCGACCTCGCCCGCGTCTCGCCTGCCGGGCAGCAGGCGCTGATCAATTACGGCGTCAGGACGATCATCGACCTGCGCGACCTGAACGAAGTCCGCAGCTTCCCGAACGTGTTTGCTCAATCACCCGCCGTCGCCTATCACCATCTGCCGGTTCAGGACGACGTGGAAACGGGCGGCAGCATCCGGCTGGACAGCCTCTACCGGAATTTCATCGATGCCTGCCAGCCCAATCTGAGCGCAGTCGTGGCGATGGCTGCCGAAAGCGAGCCGGGAGTGCTGATCCACTGCTTCGCGGGAAAGGATCGCACCGGGGTCGTCGTGGCGCTTCTGCTGGGCGCGGTCGGCGTGCCGGACGCCGTGATCGCCGAAGACTACGCGCTGACCAGCGGACGCATCACCCATCTGGTCGAAAGCTGGCGCGCGTGGGCGATCCAGCAGGGGCATGATATGACGCTGTTCGATCACCGAGGTTTCGTCCGAAGCGGCGACCATGCAGGAAACCCTGCGCCACATCCGCCAGAGCTACGGCGGGATTCCCGATTACCTGCGCGCTTGCGGCATCACCGATGCCCAGCTTGCCCGGCTGCGAGCGCTGCTGGTCGAATAAAGCCTTTCCTTTCTCTGCACTGGGAGAAATTCGAGATGGTTCAGTACCTGAAGCTGCACGACCTGTCACCCGACGAACTGGGGCGGCTGATGCGCCGCGCCGAAAAAGACATCCGTGACCTGCTCCCGCTGGCGCAGGAGGTCGTCGACCGCGTGCACGAGGAAGGCGACGCGGCAGTGGTCGACTACGCCCGCCGCTTCGACGCCAAAGGCTTCGAGGCGTCGATGCTGAAGGCGACGCCGGAGGATTTCGCCGCCGCCCGCGCCGCGCTCAGCCCGGAGGTGATCGCTGCAATTGAAGCGGCGCACGCCAACATCCTGCATTTCCACAGCGAGCAGATGCCAGAGCCGATGTGGTTCACAGAGGTGCAGCCGGGCATCCTGGCGGGCGAGAAGGTGACGCCGGTCGCCAGCACCGGGCTGTACGTGCCGCGCGGCAAGGGAGCGTTCCCGTCGGTGATGCTGATGCTGGCGACGCCAGCGAAGGTCGCCCACGTGCCGCGTATCGTGGTGGTGACGCCGCCCACGCCGGACGGCAAAGCCGACGCCGCCTCGCTGGTGTGCGCCGAAATCTGCGGCGTGGACGAGGTGTACGTCGTCGGCGGGATGCAGGCAATTGCCGCGCTCGCTTACGGCACGGAGACAATCCCGAAGGTCGCCAAAATCATCGGACCCGGCAGCAGCTACGTGTCGGCGGCGAAACGGCTGCTGTATGGCACGGTCGACGTGGGCTTGCCCGCCGGACCGAGCGAGTCGATCATCCTGTGCGACGAACACGTCGACCCGCACCTCGCCGCGCTCGACCTGCTGGTCGAAGCCGAGCACGGACCGGAATCGGCGGCGATTCTGGTGACGCACAGCGAAGCCGTCGCCCAGAAAGCGCTGGAAATCCTGCCCGGCTACATCGCCGAGCTTCCGCAGTGGCGGCGCGATTTCGTTAACAACGTGCTGTCGAATTACGGCGGCGTGCTGCTCACGTCCAGCCTTGACGAGTCGATCCAGTTCGTCAACGACTACGCGCCGGAGCATCTCGAAGTGCTGACCGCCGAGCCGTTCGTGACGGTGCAGAAGCTCCACAACGCGGGCGAGATGCTGCTCGGACACTACACGCCGATCCCGACAGCGAATTACTGCCTGGGGTTGAACGCGATCCTGCCGACCGGCGGGTTCGCGCGCAGCTTCTCGTCGGTGAGCGTGTGGGATTTCCTCAAGCGCTCCGGCATCGGCTACCTGTCGCGCGAAGGTTACGAGCGCTTGCAGGGTATCACGACGACGCTGGCGGATTACGAGGATTTCCCGTCGCACGCGATGGCGATCCGCAAGCGCAACGAGATACTGGGGATATAATCTTGTCGTCACAGGGGCGCGGATACTTGCGCCCCTTCACCTGACAGAGCAGTGGAAGCCTATTCGGGATGCACATCCTGCGACACTCCATGCGAGTTCCGGTGATCGTCGCTCTGGCGTTAACTTTGGCTCATTCAGGGCTGGAAATCGGTCTTTCACAGCAGAACATATCTCCTGCAAATGGAAGAATTGCCTTCGTCTCGAACAGAGATAGCGACCATGACAATGAAATTTACGCGATGAACTCCGATGGGACGGACGTTTCCCAACTAACTTTTAACGCCGTCGACGATCAAAATCCCCAATGGTCTCCAGACGGTGAGCGTATTGCCTTTGATTCACTTCGAGGCGATTGGCGCGGCATTTTTGTTATGGATGCTGATGGTGGGCGGCAGCTACGCTTAACTGAGGAATCATATGCTGCAATGATGCCTGCCTGGTCTTCAGATGGCAGTCAGATTGTGTATAGCCGCTGGACGCACAATGGCGCGGACATCTACATCATGAATAGCGAGGGGAGTGGACAGGTAAAAGTCGTTGATGGGGAAGACGCGGCTTACAACTTCTTTCCCACCTGGTCACCTGACGGAAATCGCATCGCACTCGTTTCCGTAGATGAACTGATTCCCGCCGGGAATTCAGGTGGGAGCTTAAAGCTATGCGTCGTGAATCTTGCTGACGGCGTGCAAACCCAGCTTGGAGACATTGAGCAATACGGCGCTCCAGACTGGTCGTGGACTACAGACAGGCTCGCATTTTTCGATTTGGGACTCTATTACACAGTGATTCAGACAATGGATAGTGATGGCACAGGTCGAATGACGCTTACGCCGGAAAACTCGGATGATCCACCACGTGCAGACGAAAACCCTGCGTGGTCGCCTGACGGAAGGTACATTGTTTTCGACTCAGTTGCC
This sequence comes from Anaerolineae bacterium, assembly GCA_046328655.1. GTDB lineage: Bacteria > Chloroflexota > Anaerolineae > Aggregatilineales > Phototrophicaceae > Flexifilum. Next base: position 55,196 of record JAXLWE010000024.1, read on the forward strand.
TACTCTTCTGTTGATCCGGACTATTTCGATAGAGACATTTACGTGATGAATGCTGACGGGAGCCATGTTACGAACTTAACGTCTGACAATACATCCGATGACGTTCAACCAGATTGGCAGCCTGTCTTTCCAATTATGTCACACAAGTAAGCATTGCCCTGTGGACACGCTTCAGCATATTCAGGCGCTCCAGTTCAGCGACAAGGCGGCAGCCGAAACCCTGCTGCTGGAATTCCTGCGCGCCAATTACCCGTTCGATGCCGTCGCGGTCGAGCTAAGACCGCTGGCTGTCTCGCTCAACTCGTTCAACGGGATCATGACGCTGGCGGACGGCAGGCGGCTGTTCTTCAAGACGCACATCGAGTCGGACGGCGTGATCGACGAGTACTATCACGCGGCGCTGCTGGCGGAGGCGGGCTATCCCGTTCTATCACCGATCTACACCTCGAAGGAAAGCGGAAAACAACTTCTGGTGTACGAGATCATCAGCGATCCGTCGGTGTTCGACTTCGCCTGGGCGATTGAGACCGGGAAAAGTGACGCGCTGCCGGGACTGACACGGGCGCAGCACGCCGCCGACGATCTGCTGCTCCGGCTATACCTGAACTCGCTGGAATGGCAGACGGCGGAGGATGCCGATGCCGCGCCGATCCACCAGTTGTTCTATCACCGGCTGGCGGGCGGGCGGCTGGCGCGGTTTTACGATAAGACACAGGTCGCGCTGCCGGGTGGCGTCAGCCGATGGCGGCGGTGCGGCGCGTTAAGTGGGCGATCAACGGGCAGCAGTACGATCAAACGCTCGATGAGCTGATCGCGCAGGCGACGGCTCTGCTTCTACCGGCGCAGGCAGGCGCGTCGATCATCGGGCACGGCGACGCCCACAATGGCAACGTATTCTTCCGAGGAGACGCGCCGCTGACGTACTTCGATCCGGCGTTCGCGGGGCGGCACTCGCCGCTGCTCGACCTGACCAAGCCGCTGTTCCATAACGTGTTCGCCATGTGGATGTACTTCCCGCAGGTGAAGGCGGCGCAGACGCACATCACCCTGAAGCGGGACGGCGGCGCGTGGCATGTCGAGCACGATTATACGCTGCACCCAATCCGCAACATGTTCCTGACCAGCAAGGTCGAGCGCGCGCTGATCCCGATCTTGCGGGCGCTCCAATCACGCGGCTGGCTGCGCCCGGACTGGCGGGCGTACCTGAAAGCGGCGCTGTTCTGCTGCCCGCTCCTGACCATGAACCTGACCGACGGGGAGAAATTCCCACCGGAAATCAGCCTTCTAGGGCTGGCGATGGCGGTCGAGATGGGCGGGGAGAGCGCGGGCGCGCGCAGCCTGATCGACCGGACGCTGGACGAGGTGGAGGCGCAATTGAATCGCCAAGGCTAGAGAAGACATGAACCGCCAAGAACGCCAAGCGAGACAAAAAAGTGGACATTTGTCGGACGGATGTGCCTTGACAGGTTCGAAATCAGCGTAGAATGGAAGGTAGAAGCCCGCACGCGCGGGCTTTTTGATTGGGTAGGCGAGCGGGCGCACAGCCGTGCGCCCCTACGGTCACATGCCGAGTGCAGCGCGCAGGCGGGCGAAGGTGGGCGATTCTTCGAGGAAGATCGAACGCACCGGGACGACCACACACTGGGACGCGCCGATCTGACGCAGGTATTCGACGGCGCGCAGCAGATTACCGTTCGAGATGATGATGGTGACGGTGTGCCAGCCGCTTTCCGTGCCGTGAATGGGCGCGACGGTCGGTCCCTGCAAGCCGCGCGTGATCGGGTTGGCGGCGATCTGGCGGGCGATGTCGTCGAGGCTGTCGCCGTGCAGGTTGACGGTCACCTGCGAGAAGCCGTGCCCCTGAATGGCGGCGTCGATGTGCTCCAGCATGACGCGGGCGGCGTCGAGGACGGTCGGGTTGTCGCGGAGGGCGCGGCGGTTGCCGACCAGACACGCCTGCGATTCGACAATCACGCCGTCAGGCAGCGCCTTGAGGTGATTCTCGCGCAGCGTCGTGCCGGTCTGGACGAGATCGACGATGATGTCGGCGTAGCCGATGGTCGGCGCGGCTTCGATTGCGCCTTCGGCGTTGACGAGGGCGAAGTGGTGGATGCCCTGATCGTGCAGGAACTGGCGCGACAGATTGGAGTAGACGGTCGCCACGCGCAGATCACGGCGCTTGTGCTCGCGGAAGTCCAGCGCGACTTCGGTCAGGTCGATGATGGTTTCGACATCGACCCACGATTCGGGGACGGCGACCAGCAGCTTACACTGCCCGTAGTGCAAATCGGGATGGACGACCAGCAGGTCTTCGTGCGGGTGCTCGCGGACGACATCCAGCCCGGTGATGCCCAACTGCGCCGTGCCGTCGGAGACCTTGTAGACCACGTCGGTGACGCGCTGGAACAGCACGTCGACGCAGGGCAGGGCGGGGATCGTGCCGGTGTACTGGCGCGGATTGGGCTTATCGACGCGCAAGCCGCAATCCTGAAGGAAGCTGGTCGTCGGGTCGGCAATCGCGCCTTTGCTGGGCAGCGCCAGGGTTACGCGGTCGGTCATGCGGGTGTTCCTTCCAGCCCGGCGAGAAGCTCGTCGGCGGTCGTATAGATGTGGTCGGCGCGGCGTAGGCTGCCGTCGCTGTGGGCGACGTAGGCGTCGGCGTCGGTGTTATCCTGCAAGATGACGATCTGACCGCGCTGGCGGAGCGCCTGCGCCCAGCGAATGGCGTCGGGATAGGACGCAGCGGTGATGCGGATCGGCTGCTGCACCTGCGGCGCGGCGGGCGGAAGCGCCGCCAGCAGTTGATCGACATAGTAGGCGAAGCCGACCGCCGGAACGTTGCGCTCGCCGCCGACCAGCCGGGCAAGCTCGTCATAGCGACCGCCGCCGCCGACGTGATAGCCGTTCTCGGACCACAACTCGAATACGATGCCGGTGTAGTAGTCCCAACTGCGGGCGAGCGCTGGCTCGATGCGTATCTGGCTGGCGGGGATGCCGTAGGCATCGAGCAGGGCGATGACGGTGCGCCACTCGTTCAGGACGCGGCGGGCTTCGGCGTCGTCAGGCGTGAACAGGCGCTCGATCTGGCTGAAGGCGGTCTCGGGACCCGCGGAAATGGCGCTCCACGCTTCGAGGAAGTCGAGCGCGGCGACGACCTGCCCGCGCTCGGTGGCGCGCTGGCGCTTTTCGAGCAAGCGGCGCACGATGTCGTGGCGGGTGCGCCCGCCCATGGTCACGCCGCGCTGGGTGGCGTCGAGCAGCACGTCGAGCATCTGCTGGGTGCTGAGTTCGGAGACAGCTTCGGCGCCTGCCTCATCCTGACCGCCGCTGCCAAGCAGAAGCTGATCAAGCTGGTCGAGGACGAATGCCTTGCCCGTTTGCCGGAGGTAGGGCAGGTGGTGAAGCAGGAAGCGCTGGGTGCGGCTGTCGAGCCGGAAGCGCTCCAGCAACACGCGCATCAACTGGGCATGACCGATGACCAGCGTCCAGCGGGGTGATGCCTCGTCGGCGTCGGCAGCCGCGCCGGACGCCGCCAGCGCGATGATCTCGGCTTCAGCCGCCGCACCAGCGTCGCCGGTGGAAGGCTGACCGATCAGCTCGGCGCCGATACTGTAGCGCTGCGAATCGCCGGAGCCTTCTTCAAAGATTGATCCGCCGAACTGCCAGCGCACGACCGGCTGCTCTTCCGCCGGAAACTGAGTGATGTAGGCGCGCGCCGCCGTCGCCGTAAATTCCGGGCGCAGGGCAAGCTGGCGACCGAGGCGCTCGAAGGTGAACAGGCGATGGATGATCTGGTCGCCCGCTTTGGTCAGGAAGAGTTCCGCCGGTTGGATGATCGGCGTCTCGATCTTTTCGTAGCCGAAGCGCATCATGAACTGTTCAAGGCGGCTGGCGAGGCGGCTAATCGCTTGATCCTGCACGTTACGGATGCTCCAGACACGCGGAAATATCGCATCATGATAACGTGGTTTTGAGCGTTGGCAATGGTCGATTGGCGAGATGGGATAAGGGACGATGCGTGCAGCGACCGGGATTGGATGCCCGTAGGGGCGGGTCTCAGACCCGCCCCTACACACAAATTCGAGGATGTCATGCCGATTGCGAATCGGTATCAGCGGTAGGTGCCGCTACTGTAGACGTAGACCGCGGGTCCGGTGTCGTTCGAGACGGTGAAATCGAACTCGCTGGACGCCCAGTTGTAGAGCCAGAGAGCGTCGGTGATCGACAGGTTGACGCAGCCGTGACTGTGGCGGTAGCCGAAACCGTCGTGCCAGTACGTGCCGTGCAAGCCTATGTCGTTGTCGAAATACATCGTCCAGGGGACTTCCTGAAGATAATAAAAATCGGGGTTGCCTTCCGCGCCATGCATGAGCGTGCGCGGGTAACGGACGTAGACGTGGAACAAGCCTTCGTTGGTGGGCCAGTCCTTCAGCCCGGACGAGACGAGGGTCGCAAACACGGGCTTGCTGCCTTCGTAGGCGATGGCGACCTGCTCGTACAGGTCGACGCTGACCCATTTGTCGGTGTCGATGTCGGCGGCGCGCTCGACGGGCAGGATGCGGGCGATGTTGCGCTGCTCGACCCACTGATCGACGCCGATCTGATACCATTCCCAGCCATCCACCTCGACGGCGGCGTACAGGTTGACCAGCGTATAACGCAGGATTGCCAGCGTGCTGTCAGGCGGCTCCGCGCCCGGCTCGGTGCTGGGCAGAACATTGTCGACAATCCAGGCGATAGGGTAGGGGGCGTCGTCGGACAGCAGCGCACCGCCGAACCGCGAGGGCAGCACGGCAGTCAACGACGCGGTTTGAACCCAGCGCCCGTCGGCGATCTGAATCCAACCGTCGATGGCGCTCAATACAGTGATGTAGGTGAAGCCCTTGTCGAGGCGGTCGACAACACTGCCGTTGGGCGCGTCGTAGAGGTCGACGGCGTCGAGCACCTTCTGATAGATGCGATCATAGAGCATCGAGTCATCGGGATAAAGCTGCTGGACAACCGGCGCGGGATAGGCGAGGATGTCGGCGTCAGGGATGGTCGAGCAGACATCGGCGCAGGGGCTTTCGGCGCGGGTGGGGAGCGCGGCAGCAAGCAGGAGAAACAACCCAACGATGGTGACGACACGACTGCGCATGTGCCTGCGATCCCTTCGCTCAACCGATAGATACATCCTATTTATAGCAGAAGTCCGGCAAACGCTTCAGCAGCGCGTCGCCTACGGTTGAGCGCCGCCGCGTCGGGAAAATCTCCAGAGCTAGCGCATCAAATTATGAATTTGAGATCGAGATAGTTCACAGGGGGCAATTATGTCTATAGGGCACGACATGTCGTGCCCCTACAAAATCCTTGTACGCATTTCTGACATTCGTTCGCTTTGTGATGCGATAGCCCTGGGGAAGTCTCAATACTTTACGGCACAAATTTCGATTTTTGCCTATACTTAATAAGACTTGCTTGTACGCTAATTTCTTGCGACATCACAGTCGCACGGGAGGAGCACCATGAAAACCAAGCTGATCATCGTGTTACTGCTGCTCTCATTGGTCGTGGGTACAGTTGCACAGGTGGCGTTCGCATCGGATGCCAGCCAGCTCGCCGTGCCGAGACTGGTCGTGAACACCAGCTTTCTGAACGTGCGCAGCGGTCCCGGTCCGCAGTACAGCGTGGTCGTGATCGTCGCGGGCGGCACGGAGCTGCCGGCGCTGGGCAGCAATCCCAGCAACTCGTGGTATCTGGTGTCGACGGCGGTCGGGCAGGGATGGGTCGACGTGACCTTTACGCTGCCGCGCGGCGATTTCCGCTACGTGCCGGAGATCGAGCCGAGCGTGGGCGCGACGATCCAGGTGCAGACGCCGCTGACGATCAGTCTGGCGCAGACCGCGCAGACGACGAACATCCCGGTTCCTGTGCCGAGGCTGGCGGTTCCGCACGTCGTCATCAATACCGGACATCAGAACGTGCGCTATGGTCCCGGTCCGCAGTTTGACGTGCTGGCGGTCGTGCCGGGCGGCACGAGCCTGGACGTGGTGGGCGTGCTCGACGACACCTCGTGGTACAAGGTGCGCGGGTCGATCGGCGAGGGCTGGGTCGCCAGCGAGTTCGTGATCTTCCGGGGCACGTTTAGCAACGTGCCGGTCATCCACAGCATCTATTAGTTCAATGGTGAAAGCTGGAAACGAGTCAATGCGCATCATCTACATCGAGGATAACCTCGCCAACGTGGCTTTGATCGAGCGGATTTGCCACATGAACAGCGACGAGCTGGTCACGTACAACGAAGCCGATTCGGCGCTGGCGGAGATCGATCCTGGCACGGCAGATTTGATCCTGATGGACCTGAACCTGGGCAACCGCAGCATCGACGGGCTGAGCCTGACACGGCTGCTGCGGCAGAAGGGCGTGACCGAGCCGATTGTCGCCATCACCGCCTACGATACGATGGGCTATGCCGATCAGTACGTGGCGGCAGGCTGCAACGATTACGTCCGCAAGCCCGTGTCGATCCGGGGCATGTTGAACCTGATCAACACCTATCGCTAAATCCGGCAAATGGGGCGCGGGCAGAACGCTCTGCCCGCGCCCCGCAACCCAATCCACGAACTACAGTCGTCGTCTGGCACACGACTTCCCGACGCAAGGCGGGTGCATCCCCAATGGCACGCGCGAGGGCGGTATACTGAGGTCGTCTTTCGACTCTGAGGCGACCATTTTGCATTTCCAGTGGACTTCAAGCAGGCTGCAATCCTTCGGTATTCTGCTGCCGCTGCTGATCCTGATATTCGGGGCGATGCCGCTGCGGGCACAGGAACCCGCCCAGTCAATTGACGACCCCGATGCTGTCTCAGACCCAATGCCGATGCTCGACACCGAAGGTTACGACATCGAGAACTTCCTGCTGCTGGGGAGCGATACGACCAATCCGGTGAACGCCGGACGCACCGACGTGATGGTGATCGTGTCGGTGAACCGGAGCGCCGGGTCGGTGGCGATGCTGTCGATCCCGCGCGACCTGTACGTGTATATCCCCAGCTACCGCGTCTACCGGATCAACACGGCTTACGGCTACGGCGAGCACAACGGCATGGGCGGCTTCGCGCTGCTGGCAGAGACGATCCGCTACAACCTGGGGCTGCAAGTCGACCATTACGCGCGGGTCGACTTCGCGGATTTCCGGCAGATCGTGGACGCGCTCGGCGGGATCGAAATCTCGGTGGACTGCGCGATCCAGGACTGGCGGCTGAAGGCTGCTGACCTCGATCCAACGGTCGAGGACAACTGGGAGATGTTCACGTTGCCGGTCGGCGTCCACGAGATGGACGGCGATCTGGCACTGTGGTACGCGCGCAGCCGACGAACGAGCAGCGACTTCGACCGGGGGCGGCGGCATCAGGCGCTGCTGCGGGCGCTGTGGCATCGAATCACGGGACTGAGCCTGATCGACCAACTGGCGGACATCTACCCGCAGGTGGTGGAGACGGTCGAGACCGACATCCAGCTTGGCGATCTGGTCGATCTCGTGCCGTTGGCGCTGGCGCTCGATTCTAGCAGGATCGCGTCGTACACGTTCCGGCAGTACGTCGAGACGAAATCTTGGCTGTCGCCGGAAGGTTCGGATGTGCTGGTGCCGCAGCGGGAGGCGATCCGGGCGCTGGAACAGCAGATGATCCAGCCGTCGACGGCGAGCCAGCTGGTGCGCGAGCACGCGCGGGTGGAGATCGTCAACGCCAGCGGGATGCGCTCGATGGGACAGGTCGCGGCGGATCGGCTGGCGTGGGAAGGCTTCGTGCCGCTGATCGCCAGCGACACGCCGCCGTATCAGGATGGCACACTGATTTACGATTACGCCGGGCGCGGCAAGGGCAGCAGCCTGTCGGCGCTCGCCGAAGCGCTGCGTGTGCCCGCCGAGAACATCGTCACGGAGGCTGACCCGAACCGGACGGTCGATTTCCGGGTGGTGCTGGGCGGGTCGTACTCGTCATGCACATACAACGTCGCCGCGCCGCAGTAGAACTAACCCCTCACCCCGGCATCCTGCGGATGCTTCCCCTCTCCCACGCAGGCGGGGCGAGGGGTGACAAGCGCCGCTTATCAGGTCGCGGCTCTGAAATATCTTGTCGCCAATTCATGCCAAGAGCCAGGTCATTTGGGCGGCTCTTTGAGATTCGACTGGGTGATGCAGGCGCGCCAGGTGTACTGTTCGTGCGTGACCCTGACCTGAAACGTCACCGCCTGGGCGCTGACCAGCGGGATGTGGGTCACGAAATGCTCGTATGCCGAGGTACCGACATCGACGGTCTGTGTCGTCCCGGCGGCGGCGGGCGCGAGCGGCTGCAAGGCGTCGATAGCGCTGCTGGCGTCGTTGTGGTGCAGCAGCGGGATGACCTCGATACGGCAGTCGACCGAGACCGTGCCCTTGTTATCCAGCCGCACGCCGCACCAGTGGAGATTGCCGTAGGAATCGGTCAGAAAGACTCGCCAGAGGTGAGGGTCACGTCGAGCCTGGGAGCGAACTCGCGGGCGCGGATGAACTTGAGCCAGACGAACCACAGACCGACTGTGCCGCCGAGGACAGTGAACGCGGTCGAGACGAACGACCACCACTGCTCGGTGTCCTTCGCCCACTGGTTCTGTGAGGGCGCGATGGCGACGAGGACGCCGAGGATGACCAACGTGACGACGATCAAGCCGGGCGTGCCGAGGTTTTGCAGGCGTTTTTCGAGCGCGATCTGGTCGTCGGGAACGTCGAGGAGTGGTCTAAACATGCGCAGCACCGCCTTTCCATGATCACAGCGCTATGGGATGGCTTCCAGTTCTACACGGTTTTGGCGAGAATGGAAAGTGACTCAGGCGAGACTTCGTCGGGCACGGCGTGCCGTGCCCCTACAGAAGGACGGGCTGGACGCTCCCGGCGGTCAATTCGGTGAGGGCAGCGGAAAACCCGTCGACGCGATCCACCGGGAAAGAGGCGAGGATGGTGATGTCACCGGCGAAGGTTTCATCGTCAATCGCGCCGTCGTGCTGGGCGATCAGACGCTTGACCTGCTCGAAGTGGTGGTAGGGGATTTCGATACCGAGCAGACGCTTCTCGATCCTGCGCTCGGTGGGGAGCGACTCCAGCCCGGCGCGGGCAGCGTCGCCATAGGCGCGGACAAGCCCACCGGTGCCGAGCTTCGTGCCGCCGAAAAAGCGGGTGACGACCACGATCACGTCGCCGATGCCGGAGCCGCGCAGCACCGCCAGCACCGGCGGTCCCGACGTGCCGGACGGCTCGCCGTCGTCGCTCATGCCTTCGATGACGGAATTGCCGAAGCCGACGCGATAGGCGTAGACGTGGTGGGTGGCGTCGGGCATTTCGGCGCGGACGGCGGCGAGGAAGGCTTTCGCCTCGTCAACCGACGTGACGCGCCCGATAGTGGTGATGAAGCGGGAATTGGAGACGGCGGTATCGACACGATGGCGCGCCGCCGGGATGAGATAGCCGTCGCTCATGACGGATCGGGATTGGTGCCGACGAAGTCGCGGAACACGGGCGGCTGAATTTCCAGCCGCTGCTGGTCTTTGTCCAGCCGGAGCAGACGCTTCTGCACCAGCATGGTCACCGCCAGTTCGGTCTCAGGGTTGACGTTGTAGGGCGTCAGCCGAGCGACGGCTTTGAGGACGTACTGCTCTGAGCGGTTGAGGCTCGTCCAGATTGTTCTGCATTCGGTGCGAATGGGCTGGCGGGCGGCGAGCGTCTCGGCGAGCGCGTCGACGGTGGCGATCTGCGCGAGATTACCGAGATCTTCCAGAGAGGCGAAGCCAGCGCGCAGCAGCCCGGCATAGCGCCCGGTCGCTTCCAGCAGCAAGTCGCGGATCGTATCGGAATAGGTTTTCTGGCGGCGCGCCGTCAGCTCGTCGTACATCTTGCGGGCGTCCTTGGCGTTGTAGGGTCCCACATAGGCGACGTTGTCGGTAAACAGTTCGGCGAACGGCTCGATGTCGAGCGCCGAAACGTCGTAGCGCTCGATCAGCGCGGGGAGCGGGGAGCGGGTGAAGGTGATGTAGACGAGATTGCGCTTGCTGGCGTCGCGGATGCCGCGCAGCGTCTGGTAGAACTTGACCGGGAGCTGGCGCAGCATTTCGTCGAACTCGTCGAACAGAAAGACGATTTTGTAGCCCTGACGGACGAAGAACTGCAACCCGACCTCGAAATAGCGCAGCGCCATGTAGCTGAACAGCGGGTTCGTGCCGTTCTGAAGGGCGAGATAGGTCTCATAAAAGCGGCTGGCTTCGGCGTCCGGGAGCATGTCGAAGGGATAGAACGCCAGAAACATGCGGTGCATCATCAACTCGTAGCCCGCCCAGCAGCGCATGGCGTCGTCGGCGTCAGCAGGGAGCGGTCCGAGCATGTTGGCGTCGATGGTGATGGTCTTGATCCTGGCTTCCGCACCGAGATAGTGGGCATGGACGTTCGGGTCGCAGATGTGCTGGAGCAGGTTCGACTTGCCCACGCTGCCGATGCCGACCAGCGAGCATGAAGTGGCGCCGCCGATGCGCTTCATGATGTAGTCGACTTCTTCCTTGCGAAAATCGAGGTCGTACTGTCGCGTCGGGTTCATGAGCAGTCCGTCTGTTCAGGCAAAGCGCATTGTCAAATTGTATCACAGGTGAGAGAATAGAGCCGTTTCCCAAAACGAGCGGACACGGCGAGCGATATGCAGCAGGAACGCAAGAACTTCAAGTATTTCGATTTGATCATGGTGCTGTTCGTGACGGTGCTGCTGCTGAGCAATCTGCTGAGCAGCGCCAAGATCATCGACCTGGGCACGAGCATCGGTCCGATCCCGCTGGCGTTCGACGCGGGCACGCTGGTCTTTCCCGTGTCGTACATCTTCGGCGACATCCTGACCGAAATCTACGGCTACCGGCGCTCGCGGCGGGTGATCTGGAGCGGCTTCTTTGCGACGGCGCTGATGGGCGTGTTTGTATGGCTGGCGGGCATATTGCCGGGCGAAGCGTCGTGGCAGCAGAGCGTGGGGCAGGGGGCGTATGACGCCGTGCTGGGCGGAGTCAGCGGGCTGGTGGTCGCCAGCCTCGCCGCCTACTTCATGGGCGAGTTCAGCAACAGCTACGTGCTGGCGCGCATGAAAATCCTGACGCGCGGGCGCTGGGTATGGTCGCGGACGATTGGCAGCACGCTGGTCGGCGAAGCCATCGACTCGATCACGTTTATCACGATTGCGACGGCGCTCGGTGTATTCCCGCCGGAACTGCTGGTGACGCTGATCGTCACCAATTACGTGCTGAAGGTGGGCATCGAAGTGATCATGACGCCGATCACGCTGGCGGTAATCCGCTGGCTGAAAGCCGCCGAGCACGAGGATTACTACGACTACAACACGGATTTCAACCCGTTCCGGCTGGATGCGTAAGCGAATAACCGCCAAGACGCCGAGCGAAGAGAAAAGAGAGGGACGCAGCACGCTGTTCTACAAACCCCGGTGGATCACTACAACAACGGTGGCGGTTGATTTCGTCGCGGAGAGCGCGGGCTTCGGCGGCAGGATCGGCGGCGAAAGATGACCGAGCGTGAAGCATTGACGATCGCCTGCCGCCAGCATTGATCCCGGCGGTGACGGCATCCCGTACGCTGCCACCCTGCGCGCCGACCCCGGTACAAAAGAATAGTCAGCGTCCCCACGATGGCGCGCACCTGACGGAGCGCGTCCGGCTGGGTCGCGCCGACGACCAGCATACAGTTGGCGCGGGCGTTCCAATTGTCGCGGACGCGAGCGGCGCACGACCTGCTGGGAGCGGCTTCGTTAATGACGAGCAACTCCTCACTCGTCGTCGCCGGGTTGGAGGTGCGGCACAGGATGATGCAGCCCTTGTCGGCGCGCGACAGGAACGGCTGAAGCGTCTGCCTGCCCATGTAGATGCAGCGTGACGGCGTCGAAGCCGAACCAGTCGAATATCTCCTCATGTAGCCCATGTTGCTGGTGCTGTTGTCGCCGCGCTTGGCGTCGCAGATGGTGAATACGTCCGGGTAACGCCACGGAGGTAGTCCATCGTCAGCTTAAGATCGTGCAGCCCCTGAGAGCGCCGCGCGCCTCGTAAAAGGCGATGTTGGGCTTGTAGGCGGCGACATACTCGTGGGTTTGCTCGATGATCCAGCGGTTGAAGGCGAACTGGGGCGCGGAATCGGCGCGAAAACGCTCCGGCAGCTTAGCAACGCGCTGTCCAGCCCGACACAGGAGCGAATGGCGTCGGCGCGGCGGTCGTATTTGCCGATGATGGACAACAGATTCATCCTTTGATCTTGAGCTGCCAGTCGCGGACGGCGACGGCTTCGGGAGTCAGGTAATCGGCCCGACGGGCAGCATCGCGGACGGCATCGGCGTCATCAGCGTCAGCAGCGTATCGCCGTCTTGAGCGAACGCTGCATCCGCCTGCGGGAAACCGTAGCTGAAATGGCGAGGCAGGCGATGACCGCCGCGCTCGTCGCGCAGCGCGTCGACGCCCGACAACCGCTGCCGCCGGTGGTGATTAAATCCTCGATCAGCAGCACTCGCTTTCCAGCGACCTCGCCGCCTTCGACGCGGCGCCTTTGCCGTGCTCTTTTGGGCTGCTTACGCACGAACACGGACGGGCGATCGAGCGTGAAGGCGAGCGCTGCGCGGATGCTGCCGGTCTCGATACCGGCAAGGATCACGTCGAATTCGAGCGCGCGGTCGGCAATTGCGCGGGCGAAAGCGCCGATAACCTGATGCCAGGCAGCAGAATGATACGGCGGCGGTTGTCGACGTAAAACGGGCGACGATGCCGGACTTGAAGTCACGGGCGCGTCGGGCGTGAAGACGACGGCGCGAATGTCGAGCAGGGTGGCCAGTTTGTAGAGCGATGTCGGTCACGGTGTACTGTATTCAATCAGCGCCGCCGCCGCTGCTGTCCGCGATAGACCAGCGCCGATCAGTACTGCACGGCGCGCGCTCCGGCGTCGGTCAATGCTCGATAGCTCGCGCCGCTATCGATACCGCCGCAGCCGATCAGTTGATAGGATACTTCCGCGCGGCGATTTCGCCCGGCGCAGGCGGGTCGCTTCCAGCGCATGGTGATGCAACGACCGCCGCCGATGCCCGCGATGGTGTCGTCGGCGCGGCGCGCCGAGCGTGTTAGTGGCGATCACGGCGTGGACGCCCGCGTCGGTATAGCGCGCGTAGCGATACTGCTCGGCGGCGAGGTCAGCTGATCTTGACCCACAGCGGGATTGAGTGCGGCTGTAGATACGCCGTCGCGGCGGCGAAGTCGCGGGCGCGAGCTTCGGTCTGACGGCCGCCGGGATCGTCCTCGGTGTTCGCCGCGCCCAGGGTTGAGCGTGAACCAAGACGGGCGAACGCCACGCCCACAAAGGCTTGCAGCGATTCGAGGACTTCGCGGGTGCCTGCGCAAATGCTGACGCCGGGGCTGGCGGCGACGTTGATGCCGAACAGGGCGGAGCTGGTCGCGGCGCAGCGCCAGAACAGGCGGCGAGCGCGCCGGGTTCTTCAGCCCGACGCGATCTCTGGGTGAGCGGGTCGCTTCGTCGCGCCAGAGCACGACGCCGGGGATTGCTAAGCGAGACGCGGCAGCGTGAACGAGCCGAACTCGACCGCGCCGACCATCAGGGTACTGCGCCAGCCGGGGATGGTTGCGGCGGACGGCGGCGATGCCGTCGGCTTCGGCGCGAAACCTCGTCTTTGACGAACCCGGCAGCGAGGATCAACGGGTGCGGCAGACGAACGCCGCCGACCCGACTGGGCGATCAGCAAAAGCGAGCGCGTGGCGTCCACTTCAGCAGCGGGTGTGACCAGCGCGATGGTCGTCGAGCTCGTTAAGCAGCCGCAACATACGCTCGTGCGACGCCTGCGGCGTGCTGCGGAAGATCAGCGTGGCGGGCGGCGCGCTCGTAGAGCAGGCGGTAGAGGGCGAGAAAGGCGGCGCGCACTAGACGGCAACCTTTGACCCGGTGAGGTCGCACCCGAAGCCGGACGAGACGAGCACGTTTTCGCCGCCGTAGACCTGCGTGCCGCGTATCCAGACGCCAACGACGCGGGCGGGCACGCGCATCCCGGCGAAGGGCGACCAGCCGCATTGAGTGCGCGCAGATGAGCGTTGTCGATGACATAGGGCGCGGCGGTGTCGACCAGCGTGTAGGTGTCGGCGTCGGGATGCAGATTCCAGAGGCGCTGCGGATTCAGCGCGACGAGATCGACGACCTGTTCCATCGTCAGGCGACCTTCGGAGACCGCCAGACAGAGCAGGGGCAGCGTCGTCTCCAGACCGGGGACGCCGTAGGGTGGGGCAGGGGACTGCTTTTCCGCGAGCGTGTGCGGCGCGTGATCCGATTCGACGACATCGACGATACCACACGCAACGGCAGCCCACAGGGCGTCGCGGTCGGCGGCGGTTTTGAGCGTCGGCTTCATCAAACCGAGTGTGCCGAGTGCGGGAAGGTCGGATTCGGTCAGATAGAGGTGATGAGGGGTCACGCCGATGCTGACGGGCAAGCCTTCCTGCTTTGCCGCGCGCAGCAGGTCGATCTCGTATTTGGTGCTGATGTGGCAGAAGTGGGTGAAGCGGCGGTACTGGCGCACCAGCCTGAGGATGTCGGCGACGGTTTCGCCTTCGGCGTGGACAGCAATCGGTTTGGCGGAAGCCCAGGCGCGATAATGGCGCTCGCGCTCGGACTGATCGTCAATGAGCAGCGTGCCGGTGGTGGCGTTGTTGTAGATTTTCAGCCCGCACACGTCGACGGCGACGCCAGCATACTCGTCCTGATTGCCACCCTGCGATGCGCCGAAGTATACGCCCCAGTCACAGACCGCCTGCCGACCAATCGCCTCGCGCTTGAGGTCGAGCGCGGCGCGGGAAATGGTCGGCGGCGGCGTGTTCGGCATATCCAGCACCGCCCAGTAACCCCCGGCGAGGGCGGCGGCGGTTTCGCTGGCAAAAGTGGCTTTGTGCGCCCAATCCAGATCGCGCAGATGGACGTGCGGGTCGACCATGCCGGGGATGCGTACCAGGGTCACGCGCCGAGCACCTTTGAGACTAATGCCATACGAACGAACATGCCATTTTCCATCTGGCGGAAGTAGACGCTGCGCGGGTCGGCGTCGAGGATGTCGTGATCGGCGGGCGTGCCCATCTCGTGCCGGCGCGGGAGCGGGTGCATCAGGATGGCGTCCGACTTCGCCTGAGCGAGCAGGGTGGGTGTCATGATGAAGTCGTCGGCGATGGCGGCATACTCGGCGGGGTCGGCGAAGCGCTCCTGCTGAATGCGCGTCCAGTAGATCACGTCGCTGATGCCGAGGACTTCGTGCAGGTCGTCGGTCTCGTAGACCGAGAAGCCGCGCTCGCGCAGGAAGGCGACGATCTCCTCTGGCAGCGACAGCGATGGCGGCGAGACGAAGTACAGCGTCGTGCCGCGCGCCTCGTACTGGGCGATCAGCTTGGAGAGCGAGTGGACAGTGCGCCCGTTGCGCAGGTCGCCGACCATCGCTACATGCAGGTGGTCGATGTCCTGCTTGAAGTCCACAATCGTGAACAGGTCGAGCAGGGCTTGCGTAGGATGCTCGCCGATGCCGTCGCCGCCGCTGACGACGACCGGCTGGCGTCCAAGCCGCTCGCCGAGGCGATCCAGATAATAGGCGGCTTCGTAAGACGAGCCGACATCCGGGTGCCGCAGCACGATAATGTCGGCGTAGCAGCCGACGGCACGGATGGTATCCGCCAGGTTCTCGCCCTTGTAGACGGACGAGAACTGTACACCGCCGCTGGTGGCGATAGTGTCGCCGCCGAGCCGCTGCATCGCCGCCTGAAACGACATATCGGTGCGGGTGCTCGCCTCGTAAAAGAGGGTCGCCATGACTTTTCCGGCGCAGGTCTGGCGAACGGTTGGGTCGCCATGCCGCACGCGGGAACGCAGGTCGTGGGCGGTATCGAACAGGATTTCCAGATCGGGGCGGGTGAACTGCTCAACGGTGACGATATGCTTGCCAGCGAATTCGCCACGAATCTTCGCCGGGATAAAGGAACGGGTGTATTCGTGGGACAGACGGGCGGTCGTCGCTATCAATCGAACTGCCTCCTTATAAAAAAAGACCACTCACCGATGGCGATGAGTGGTCTATCACGGGACAAAACCGGGAATGAGACGAGTATGGCGGGTGCGATACATTCTGAAGAAAACCCCTTTCGCCGACAGCCTGAAAAGAGGTGGTGCTGTGCTGGATTGATGATAAACCAAAAGCACGAATCTGGAAAGTCGGAACAGGGAATTTGTCGGGAATCGAGCAGGGCAGGCGCACAGAATCTCGCTCAGGCGAGTGTAGCGCACGGGGGAAATCAAAAGCGCCGCTGATGAGGCGACGCTTTCGTTTGTGGGCGAGTCAGATGCTAGAGAGCGACGACGTTGCTGGCTTGCAGCCCCTTGGGACCCTGCTCAAGCGTGAATTCGACGCGCTGTCCTTCATCGAGCGAACGATAGCCCGATCCGCTGATGGCGGAATAATGGACAAAAACGTCGGGACCATCTTCACGCGCAATGAAGCCATAGCCCTTGGTGCTGTTGAACCACTTAATCGTACCCTGAATGCGCTCAGCCATGCCGCACTCCTCCTTAAATAGTAGACCTCGACCAGAGGTCAGAAAGCTGGATAGAACGGCATGCCCTCTAGCCACATTCAAAGAATATCGCGTTTCGGTGACGTTCTACAGCAGAAAATTATAAAGGGCGAATTCACACCTGTACAGGGTGCATTTTTGGCAAGCGGACAGGAGGAAACTGTCGAGTATGTGCGCTGGCGTCCAGAGCGTATGCTGACAGGGTGCCCCAGGTATTCAGTGGGCTTGAAACGAGCGCAGCACGGACATGCTGCATTCCAGTGCCAAAAAGGCGCTGAGTCCTAGTCCGGATGCAGTTCAAATGCCTCGAGTACCCGAAATTGCATTTACTTCGTGATAAGCGTCATTATCATGAGTAATTATTTCGTGCTGTAGTCAGAATCACGCTGAGCGAAGCGCTGCGGCAACGGTCCCATCCTGCATCAAAAGGCGCTGCTGTCACGCCCATGATTGGACGCCGCTATGGTCAGATCGACAGCGCTTCGACATTGCACGCGCCAACCGCACATGCCAGCGCGCGGCGTCATCGACAGACAGCCCTTTCAACATCGCTGTCAGAAATCGGCGTGAGCTGAATCGCCTGCGCCCGTAGTCCCGGCGACATTCACCGCGAACGCCGGATGCCAGACCTGTCGGTTGCCCATTCATCAATTCGATCGGAAGCCGTGCCAGACGATTCGCATTTTCAGCGCTGCTGGTGTGGATGTAAATGCCATAGTCACCCGGCTTGATGCCAACGACTGCCGAATTGCCCATGTCCGAGCATTTCGCCCGCCAGCGTTGAATGTGCGTGTGTGACCTGGTTCGGAATATCACCGCGCCAGCGCTCGTAATCGTCGCGCCGGAGCATGAACAGGATTTCTTCCAGACTTGGGATGAAGATGTCAGTGTGCGGTAGCGACCGCTCCAACAGCACGCGCCAGTCGACGTGAGCGCCCGCCCGCCCGGATCAGGCAGCGACATATCGACCGAGGTGATCCGCTCGGTTTCCCTGACGCGGGCGAGCAGCCGCGCCAGCTCCGCGCCGTCGTCGGCGATCAGCGCAGGCAGCAGCGGCGGATAGCCGAGATAAGATATCCTGGCGCGAGAGACGACGGCGTAATCGACATCAACCGGCATTGTACACAGCGTTCGTCCCGGCATACTGCATGAACATGCGGTCGGCGTTTTGGGGGACAGTACAAGGGTATATGAGCTATTCTGGCCCTTTAAACCGCACATACTCGGTCAGCAGCCGGATCGCGGCTTTGCAGGAAAGGCGATGATCAGCCGGGCGATCTGGTCGTCGCCGACGCTCGCCATCAGGCGCACGTTGACGCCAAAGCGATTCAGCGCCAGCCCGGTATTGGAGACCGAGCCGCCGGTCAGAAAGCCCATCGGTCAACCTCGAACAAGCGCCCCGGCGAGGCGAAGGTCATCAGCCGAACGCTCCATTCCGGGGGAGCAGATCGAGCTGATGCCCGCTGGTAATGATGTCTATCGGCTGTTCCAGCCCGTGCCTCAGCCGGGAGTGTCAATTTCCGCCAGCGCGACCGCCCTACCCTCTCGCTGCGAAGCGAAGCGCGGCAGTCAGAATACGGTGGTGCCGATAGGTTTCGTCAGGAGTCGCGCACGGAAACGCGATCCTGACCGGTAAACCAGTTGATCGCAGAACGCCGCCCACATCTGGCGAGGATGGCGTCAGTGAAGCCGAACTCGAAAATGCCTCCGGTAATCGTCGGGTAAGCCGATTCGTAACCGAGATCGAGGCTGCGCCACGCCTGCTCTCCACCGGAGTTCGTAGGGCATGTAGCGCAGCGTTTTCAGGTATTTGGTCGAAAATTCGGCGCTGAAGCGCGTGCCGACGATGCGCAGATACAGGTATTGGTCTGCGCCGGGAGCGATGCGGTAGAGTGCGAATGTACATCGGGAACGTCTGATCGCCTGAAGCGACAGTACAGCTCAGCGCGGCGTTGTCCACGTCTCGCAGGGGACGAGCGCGCGCTTAATCGTAACGCTGGGTGACGATGTTGCTCAGATCGGCATACACGCGCTCCAGCAGCCCGGCGAAGCGAAGCGGCAGGTGCAATGGGTGCATCCCCAGATCGCCCATGCAGCCATATTCGCCGTTGATGGCGATCATGCGCTTCCAGTTGATCTTCTTGTTCAGGTCGAGGTCGCTGCTGCATGGGAAAAGCGCTCGCAGGAACAATCAATCTGCCCAGAAACGCCCTCCTCGACGAAGCGAACGAGACGCTGCGCGCCGGGAAGTACGGAAACTCCGACGAGCAGGCGACGACGATATTCGAGTGCTGGTGAATGGTTCGAGGATGGCGCGGTTCGCCGGAAGGTCAATGCCGAAGGGCTTCTCGCCGAGCAGGTGCTTCCCTGCCGGATGATGTCGACATCAAAGCTGCCGGTGCAGATTGTGCGGGACGGCGCAGTAAACGGCGTCGACCTCGGCACTGGCGAGCAAATCGTGATAATCAGTCTCGTGGCGATGGAAACGGTGTCGAGTATCCTGAAACCAGCCAAACAACTGCGGATTAGTGTCGCAGATGGCGGTGATTCGCGGGACGAAGTCGAGGTCGAGCAAGTGACACCAGCGCGCTGCGGCGCTGGCGAACTCGCGTCCCATCAAACCCAGACCGATGATGCCGAAACGGATGACCTTCCGGGCGCGAGGCATTTACGCCTCCAGATACCTGAGCGCGACTTCCGGCGCGGCGTTGTCGTGGACGACCGACATCAGCGCACGGGTCATGCCTGCCGGGTTGCGATGCTGGATGACGTTACGTCCGTAGACGATCCCTTCCGCCCCCTGCTCCATCAACTCATGCGTGCGGCGCAGGATTTCGGCTTCGGCGATTTTGCCGCCGCCGCGCACCAGCACCGGCTTGCCGCCCGCGATTTCGATGACGCGGTGATACTGGGACGGATCGTCGCATGGGTCGGCTTTGATGACATCCGCGCCCAGCTCGACCGCCTGACGCACCACCGCCAGTATCTTGTCGAGGTCGCCGTCGACCATGTAGCCGCCAGCGGTCGTGTTATCCTTCATGACCAGCGGCTCGATCATCAGCGGCATCCCGTAGCGCTCGCAGTATGGCTTGAGCCGGGCGATATTCTCGACACACTGGCTGTAGAGTTCGGGCTGCTGCGGCAGATTGAACAGATTGACGACCACACAGGCGGCGTCAAGCCGGAGCGCCTGTTCCAGCGGCTCGTGAATCATTTGGCTGAACAGCTTGTCCGGCAGCGACTTGCCATACACGTTGGCGACATCGGTGCGCAGCACCAGCGCCGGTTTCGCTCTGCCGGGCGTGTCCTGCAAATTGGGCGCCTGCCCAATACTGAGTTGAATGGCGTCGGGGCTGGCTGCGACCAGCGTGGCGATCACGGCAGGCATGTTTTCAATGCCGTCGAGGAAGCTTCGCTCACCGAAGAAGCCGTGATCGATTGCTACGTCGAAACATTTGCCGTCCGTGCCGAAAAGTCGATTTAGCCTGGGGGTTATGCTCATTGTGTCCTCCTTCCCACCAAACTGCCCTGATCGTAGAGCGTTTCTCGCGCAGTTGCGAATCTCTGAGCGGCGAACAAAAGATGAGAAAGTTGAGAAGATGATGAACAGGAACAAGGGAGTCGGCTGTAAAATCAAGGCTATCGTTACGATATGTTGCGGCGTCGAGAATAATTGATGACCGAGCTTCCGCTGTTTCCGCTGAATACGGTGCTGTTCCCCGGAGCGCCGCTGAACCTGCACATCTTCGAAGAACGCTACAAGCTGATGATCGGGCGCTGCATCGAAGCTAACACGCCGTTCGGTGTCGTGCTGATCCGTAACGGGTCGGAAGTGCAGGGATTCGGCGCTGCCGCGGAGCCGTATGCGGTGGGCTGCACCGCGCGCATCACTCAGGTGGAAGCGCTCGGCGGCGGACAGATGAATATCGTGACGATTGGGCAGGAGCGCTTCCGAATCCGGCTGCTGGTTCCGGGGCAGCCGTACCTCGTCGGCAAGACCGAGCCGTTTGCGCTGACCGTTGAGCATCCTGAGCGGGTGCGGTACGTTGCCCGCCGACTGCGCAGCCTGGTGGTGCGCTACGTGGGCATGATCGCCGAAACCGACGCGGCGCACTACGACTTCCGGCAGCTTCCGCGCGACAGCATCTCGCTGACGTATCTGGCGGGGTCGCTGCTGAACATGCCGCTGGAACAGAAACAGGAACTCCTCGAAACTGCCAGCGCGCTCGATCTGGTCGA
>JAXLWE010000025.1:0-71961 GCA_046328655.1 Anaerolineae bacterium
TTCCTGGAAAGGCATACCCAGCAGCCGCAGCAGGCGTCGCCCTTCTTCGTCTGTCTTGGCGCTGGTCACAATCGTAATTTCCATGCCCCGTACTTTGTCAATCTTGTCATACTGAATTTCCGGGAATGCGAGCTGCTCGCGCAGTCCAATCGTGTAGTTGCCGCGACCATCGAACGTATCCGGCGACACACCGCGGAAGTCGCGGATGCGCGGCAGCGCGATGTTGATCAGCCGGTCGAGCAGCGCCCACATGCGCTCGCCGCGCAGCGTCACTTTCGTGCCAATCGCACGACCTTCACGCAGCTTGAAGTTGGCGATACTCTTCTTCGCCTTGTTGACCACCGGCTGCTGCCCGGTGATCGCACGCAGGTCGCTGACCGCGCCATCCAGCGACTTCGGGTTGTCAATCGCTTCCCCGACGCCGATGTTCAGTACGATCTTTTCGATGTGCGGAACCTGCATCACGTTGTCATAGCCGAATTCGCTCATGAGCGAAGGCACAACCTGGTCTTGGTACCGTTGTTGGATGTCATACTTCGCCATGATGCTTACTCGATATCTTTATCGCACTGCTTGCAAACGCGAACTTTGAACCCGTCATCGCGCACGCGGAAGCCGACGCGCGTCTTTTTGCCGCACGATGGGCACACCACCATCACGTTCGACAGATGAATCGGTCCCTCGAACTCGACGATCTGCGCCGGAATCTGCTGGTTGCCCGCCTGCCGAGCCTTGCGATGGCGCTTGAGGATGTTCACCCGCTGCACCACCACCCGGTCTTCTTTCGGGAGCACCGCCAGCACTTCACCGCGCGTGCCGAGGTCTTTCCCGGCGATCACTTCGACCGTGTCGCCCTTCTTTACTCGCTGCATCTCAACCCCTCCATCACCTACAGGGTTTCCGGCGCGAGCGACACGATTTTCAGGAATCCCCGGTCGCGTAGTTCACGTGCGACCGGACCGAAAACGCGCGTGCCGCGTGGATTCTGCAAATCGTCGCTCAGGATCACGGCGGCGTTATCGTCAAAGCGGATGTACGAGCCGTCGTCGCGGCGGTATTCCTTCGCCACGCGCACGACCACTGCCTTGACCACGTCGCTCTTCTTGACGCTGCCCTGCGGTGTCGCCGACTTGACGGTCGCAACGACGATGTCGCCGATGCCACCGTAATAACGGAACGAGCCGCCCAGTACGCGGATCACCAGCAGTTCCTGCGCGCCGGTGTTATCCGCCACCTTCAGACGAGATTCATTCTGGATCATTATTCCTCGTCCCCCTCGTCCCCGGCGTCGTCCTCAGCTTCAACATCAGCCTCGTCCTCGACCTGGGAAGCGCCGCCGATCAACCCTTCCTCATCGGGCAGGGTTTCCAGGACAGGCGCGCCTTCCGCCTGCAACACTTCTTCGACCACCCAGCGCTTGTGGCGGCTGAGCGGCTTGCTTTCGACGACGCGCACCAGCGCGCCAATCTCCAGCGCGTTGCTCTCGTCGTGCGCCATGATCTTCTTGGTCGTGCGCACGACTTTCTTGTAGATCGGGTGCATCTTTCGCCGTTCGATGGCGATGACGACCGTCTTTTCCATCTTGTTACTGACGACGCGACCTTCCAGCCGCCGACGTTTGTTAGCCATTTTCCCCTCCCGCTGCGATCTGACGCTCGCGGATGACAGTCAGGATGCGAGCAACATCGCGCTTGGCGCGGCGCAGCGCGTTGGGGTCTTCGAGCTGTCCGTAGCTCTTCTGGAAGCGCAGGTTGAACAGCGATTCCTTCAAGTCCTCCAGCTCGTCGAGCAGCCGGTCATCCGGTAATTGACGCAGGTCTTGAATGTTCATCAGCCACCAAGCTCCTGCCCGGAAATCGGGTCGATACGACGGACGATCTTGGTCTTGATCGGCAGCTTGTGGGCTGCTAGGCGAAGCGCCTCGCGCGCCTCTTCTTCCGGGATACCGCCCATCTCGAACAGAATGCGCCCCGGTCGAATGACGGCGACCCAGTACTCCACCGCGCCTTTACCACTACCCATACGGGTCTCGGCGGCTTTCTTGGTAAACGGCTTATCCGGGAAAATGCGAATCCAGACTTTGCCGCGCCGGCGAACGAAGCGCACCATCGTGCGACGTGCCGCTTCGATCTGTCGACTGGTCATCCAGCAGGGTTCGAGCGCTTGCAGACCCCACTCGCCGAAGGCGACGGTCGCCCCACGATAGGACTTGCCCGTCATCCGCCCGCGCATCTGCTTGCGATACTTCACACGTTTCGGCATTAACATTGATACGACTCCTACGGGCTGACGTAAACTTCTTCGTTTTTCCCGCTCGGCTTCTGCTTCTCTTCACCGAGCGTTTCGCCCTTGTAAATCCACACTTTGATTCCGATGCGTCCGAAGGTCGTCAGGGCTTCCGCTTTGGCGAAGTCGATCTCGGCGCGCAGCGTACCACGCGGCACGCGCCCTTCGCTCTGCCACTCGCGGCGAGCCATGTCCGCCCCGGCGAGACGACCGCTGACCTCGATCTTGATGCCCTGCGCGCCCTGGCGCATCGCCTGGCTGATCGCGCGCTTGATGGCGCGGCTGTGCCCGATACGACGCTCAAGCTGCTGGGCGATATTCTCGGAGACCAACTGCGCGTCCAGGTCGGGCTTCTCGATCTCGTTGACCTCGACCTTCGCCGTCTTGCCGGTCATCTCCTGAAGCCCCTGCTTCATCTTCTTCACCGCATCGCCCTTGCGCCCGATCAGAATGCCGGGGCGGGCGGTGTGGATGGTGATCTGAAGCTGGTTGGAGTTGCGCTCGATTTCGACGCGCGAAATACCTGCCTTCTCGCCTTCTTTCTTGATGTAGCGGCGGATGGCGAAGTCCTCCTTGAGCAGGTCACGGAACTGCTGACCTTTCGCAAACCAGCGCGCATCCCAGTCGCGGTTGACCTTCAGGCGGAAGCCAATCGGGTTGACTTTGCGACCCATATTACTTTTCCTCTCGTTCTGCCAACACGACGGTCACGTGCGAGGTGCGCTTCTTACGCGGTTTGTAACGCCCACGCGCGCCTGCCTTGTAGCGCTTGAGCATTGGACCGCCATCGGCGTAAATTCGCGCCACGACCATATCTTCTCTGGCAAGCTCGAAATTGTTTTCGGCGTTTGCCAGCGCGGAGCTGACCAGCTTGTGGAGGATCTCCGCGCCCTTCTGCGGCATGAACTGCAGCACGGCGAGCGCCTGTTCAGCGCCCATACCGCGCACCTTGTCGCAGACCAGGCGAAGTTTCTGAGGGCTGATGGAGGCATAACTCCAGCTTGCACGCACTTCCATGAACGACCCCCTACTTCTTCTTCTTCTCGACCAGGTGACCGCGATACGTCCGCGTCGGCGCGAATTCACCGAGCTTGTGCCCGACCATGTTCTCGGTCACATAAATCGGCACGTGCCGCCGCCCGTCGTGCACCGCAATCGTGTGTCCCACCATCTGCGGGAAGATCGTGCTGGCGCGGCTCCAGGTACGGATGACGACCTTACGGTTTTCCGCGTTCAGCTTCTCAATCTTCTTGAGCAGCTTCGGGCTGATGAATGGACCCTTTTTCAACGAACGTGACATAGTTTTTCCTCAGTCGTTAGTTGTTAGTTCTTAGTTTTTAGTCTAAAAACCAAAAACTAATGACTAACAGCTTGCCTTCTAACGTCTCTTCCCGCGACGACGGACGATGAAGCGGTCGGTGCGCTTGTTGACGCGCGTGCGCTTGCCGCGCGCGGGCTTGCCCCACGGCGTTTTGGGGCTGGAGAACCCGATACCGGAGCGACCTTCGCCACCACCATGCGGGTGACTCGCCGGGTCCATCGCCGTGCCGCGCACGGTCGGACGCCAGCCCTTCCAGCGGTTGCGCCCGGCTTTGCCGAGCTTGATGTTGCCGTGGTCGGTGTTGCCGACCTGACCGATGGTCGCCATGCAGCGCTCGTGTACCAGCCGCACTTCGCCGCTGGGCAGGCGAACCTGGCAGTAAACGCCTTCCTTCGCCAGAAGCTGCGCCGACACGCCCGCCGACCGCGCCATCTGCCCGCCTTCACCCGGCAGCAGCTCGATGTTGTGAATCTGCGTGCCGACCGGGATGTCACGGATGAACAGCGCGTTGCCGGGACGGATTTCCGCGCGCTCGCCGTTGGCGATCTTGTCGCCGACCTTCACGCCCAGCGGCGCGATGATGTAGCGGCGTTCGCCATCTTCGTATTCCAGCAGGGCGATGCGCGCCGAGCGGTTCGGGTCATATTCGATGGCGATCACCAGCGCCGTCACGTCGTACTTGTCGCGCTTGAAGTCGATGATGCGATAGCGCCGCCGGTGTCCACCACCGCGATGCCGCACGGTCACGCGCCCGGTATTGTTGCGCCCGCCGCGCTTGCGGATCGCTTCGGTCAGCGAGCGCTCCGGCTTCGACTTGGTGATTTCATCAAAAGAGTGCCCGGTCATCCCCCGGCGACCCGCCGAGGTGGGCTTGTAAACCTTGATAGGCATAATGCTTCTCTCGCCCCTCGCTACAGGTCGAACAGTTCGAGCTTTTCGCCCGCCATTAGCGTCACGACTGCCTTCTTCCACTCGCTGGAGCGGCGGTAGGCATTGCGACCGCGCATCCCGCGCTTGGCAGGCATGACCATCGTGTTGACCTTCTTGACATGCTTTTCAAAAATTGTCTCGACCGCCTGCTTGATCTGCTGCTTGTTCGCTTCCGGCGCGACTTCGAACACGTACTGGTTGCGTTCTTCCGAGATAATGTTCGCCTTCTCGGAAACCACTGGGCGACGGATTACGTCGTAAAGGTGAAGCTCAGCCATTAGCGATTCTCCAGTCCCCAGATACGCTTGATCACGTCCAGCGCGTCCAGCGGCACGATCACCTTGTCGTATTGCAGCAGGTCGCGGATGTTCAGGTAGCTGGCGCGCAGCGTCTTGGCATCCGCCAGGTTGTTCACGCTGCGCTGCACGTTCTCGTTACCGTCGGCGATCAGCACCAGCGTCGAGCTTTCGCCCGCCAGCGCGACCAGAATCTGCTTCATCTCTTTGGTCTTGTTCGTGTTCACCGTCAGGCTGTCCACGAATACCAGTTGACCGTCGCTCGCCAGCGCGCTCAGGGCGCTGCGGATTGCCGCGCGGCGCATCTTCTTGGGCATGTCGAGCGTGTAGTCACGCGGGCGGGGACCCATCGGGCGACCGCCGCCGACAAACTGCGTGGCGCTCTCAGCACCGTGACGCGCGCGCCCCGTACCCTTCTGGCGGTACATCTTCTTCGTGGTCATGTTGACTTCACCACGACGCTTGACTTTGTGCGTGCCCAGGCGGGCATTCGCCATCTGGCGGACATACGCCTGGTGCATCAGACCCTTATTGATCTTCGCCTCAAAGATTTCGGCGGGCAGGTCGATAGTCTTGACCTGCTTACCGTTCATATCCATCACTGGAGCCTGCATGATTCACCCTCCTCGCTTAACGACGGCGCACGCGCGCAGGTTTGATAATGACAATGCCGTCGTTTGCGCCGGGAACCGAACCCCGAACCGCCAGCAGGTTGCGTTCGGCATCGACCACAACCACTTCAAGGTTCTGCGCGGTCACGCGGTCGTTACCCATCCGCCCAGCCATCCGCTGACCGGGATAAGTGCGCCCCGGCGTGGTCGTCGCGCCCACCGAACCCGGCGCGCGCTCGCGGTCAGACGCACCGTGCGTCTTCGGCTGACGATGGAAGTGGTGACGCTTCACCGTACCGGCGAAGCCGCGCCCTTTGCTCGTGCCGATCACGTCCACGCGCTCGCCTTTGGCGAACACATCCGCCGTGACCTGCTGCCCTTCCGCCACGTCCACATCGCCGTTCTTGATGCGAAATTCGCGCAGGTGGCGCAGCGCGGGCAGATTGTTGCGGCGCAGATGCCCCAGCTCGCCCTGCGTCAAACGCTGCGGCTTCGTTTCCGAAAAGCCGAGTTGCACGGCGGTGTAGCCATCCTTGTCGGCGGTGCGAATCTGCGTGACGAAGCAGGGTCCCGCCTGAATAACGGTCACAGGAATAACATTCCCGTTGTCGTCGAAAACCTGGGTCATGCCCAGCTTTTTACCGATAATGCCCTTCATTCGTTTGCCTCCAGAGGAGCGGGTCGCCCCTCTTGCTCCGTTCTCGTATTGGCGGGAAGGCTGTCCCGCGTGCGAGTATCTAGCGTCCAGCTTTCAGCGTTCAGCACTCAGCTTAATGGTCAGCGTTCAGCTCGTGGCTGATTGCTGACGGCTGACAGCTAAATCTTGATCTCGATGTCCACGCCTGCTGGCAGGTTCAGGCGCATCAGCGTATCAATCGTCTTGCTATCCGGGTCAAGCACATCGATCAGGCGCTTGTGCGTGCGGATTTCGAAATGCTCCTGCGAGTCCTTGTCGATGAAAGGACCGCGCATGACGGTGAACCGCTCCAGCCGCGTCGGCAGCGGGACAGGACCCACTACCCGCGCGCCCGTGCGCTCTGCCGTTTCGACAATCCGCTGCGCCGACTGATCCAGAACCCGGTGGTCATACGCCTTGAGGCGGATGCGAATCTTGTTTTTGAACATCTCACGTCCTCTGAGTAAGTGATGCCGGGAGCGAGGAGCGCCTCCCGGCATCACAGTTTGTATGTCTATTCGGCGGAGCGCTAGCTCAAAATCTCCGTGATGACGCCCGAACCAACCGTCAGACCGCCTTCACGAATGGCGAACTTCGAGCCTTTTTCCAGCGCGACCGGCGTGATCAGTTCAACTTCGAGGTTGATGTTGTCGCCGGGCATGACCATCTCGACGCCTTCCGGCAGCTTGACCGTCCCGGTCACGTCCATCGTGCGGATGTAGAACTGGGGACGATAGCCGGTGAAGAACGCCTTGTGACGACCACCCTCGTCCTTCTTGAGGACGTACACCTGGCTCATGAAGCGCTTGTGCGGGGTGATGCTGCCGGGCTTCGCCAGCACCATACCGCGCTCCACGTCGGTGCGCTCAATACCGCGCAGCAGGATACCGGCGTTGTCGCCCGCTTCGGCGGCGTCCAGTTCCTTGTGGAACGCTTCGGTTCCGGTCACGATGGACTTGAGAATCTCGTCGCGCAGACCGATGATCTCGACTTCCTCGCCCTTCTTGACCGTGCCACGCTCGACACGCCCGGTCACCACCGTACCACGACCCTTGATCGAGAACACGTCCTCGACCGGCATCAGGAACGGCTTGTCCTTCGAGCGAACCGGGGTCGGAATCCACGCGTCAACCGCATCCATCAACTGGAGGATCGACTGGTATTCCGGCGCGTTGATGTCGTTGCTCGCCGATTCGTTTGCCAGCAGCGCCGAGCCGCGAACAATCGGGGTATCCGGGCTGAATTCGTAGCTTTCCAGCAGCTCACGCAGCTCCAGCTCGACCAGTTCCAGCAGCTCTTCGTCGTCGAGCATGTCGACCTTGTTCAGGTAGACGACCATCGCCGGTACTTCCACCTGGCGGGCAAGCAGGATGTGCTCGCGCGTCTGGGGCATGGGACCGTCGGGGGCGCTCACGACCAGGATCGCGCCGTCCATCTGCGCCGCGCCCGTGATCATGTTCTTGATATAGTCCCGGTGACCGGGGCAGTCGACGTGCGCGTAGTGGCGCGCGTCGGTCTCGTATTCGACGTGACGGATGTTGATCGTGATACCGCGCGCTTTTTCCTCAGGGGCGTTGTCGATGTCGTCATACGCCATCCGCTGAGCCTTGCCCTTCAGCGCCAGCACCTTGGTGATCGCTGCGGTCAGCGTCGTCTTACCGTGGTCAACATGACCAATCGTGCCGATGTTGACGTGTGGCTTACTGCGGTCGAATTTTTCAGGCATTTTGATACTTCCTCGTTACCCTCAAACGAACCCAAAGATTTGAGAACAGCCCCCGTAGCGAGACTGATGGGACACTTACAGATTCCCCTTGATGATTTCGTCAGCGATATTCTGCGGCGCGATGCTGTACTTCTCGAATTCCATCGTGAAGCTGCCGCGCCCCTGTGTCATGTTGCGAATCTGCGTCGCATAGCCGAACATCTCGCCGAGCGGAACGTTGGCGCGGATAGCGGTTGCACCCGCCCCACGCGGCTCCATCCCGGAGATCGTCCCGCGCCGCGATGACAGGTCACCGACAATCGTGCCCGTGTATTCGTCCGGCACGTTGACCTCGACCCGCATCGTCGGTTCCAGCAGAACCGGCTTGCCCTTCTGCACGCCTTCCTTCAGCGCCATCGATCCGGCGATCTTGAACGCCATTTCGCTGGAGTCGACTTCGTGGAACGCGCCATCCACCAGGTGAGCCTTGACGCCCACCACCGGATAGCCCGCCAGCACGCCGCCCGCCATCGCTTCGCGCACGCCGTTTTCGGTCGGGCGAATGAACTCGCGTGGGATCGTCCCGCCGCGAATTTCGTCCAGCCAGATCAGCCCTTCCTTGCTCGTCGCCATTTCCTCGTCGGTCATGGGTTCGAACTCAAGCACGACGCGGGCATACTGACCCTTGCCACCGCTCTGGCGCTTGAAGGTCGTGTCGACGCGCGAATTGCGGGTGATGCTCTCGCGGTATGCGACGCGCGGGCGACCAACCGTCGCCTGCACGCCAAACTCGCGCATCATGCGGTCGACCAGCACTTCGAGGTGCAGTTCGCCCATGCCGCGAATTTTGGTCTGCCCCAGCTTGTCGTCCACCTCGACCTTGAAGGTCGGGTCTTCTTCAGCCAGGCGGCGCAGAGCTTCGCCCATCTTGTCGGAGTCGCCCTTGGTGTTCGGCTCGATGGCGACTTCGATCACCGGCTCCGGGAAGGAGATCTTCTCCAGAACAATCGGCTGATTCGGCTCACACAGCGTGTCGCCCGTGAACGTGTTCTTGAGCGCCAGCACCGCGCCGATGTCGCCCGCGTGGACTTCTTCGATGTCCTCGCGGCGGTCGGCGAACATGCGGACGATGCGCCCGATACGCTCGCGCTCACCGGTCGTGCTGTTGAGCATCATCGTGCCCGCCTTGACCACGCCCGAATAGACGCGGAAGAAGGCGAGACGCCCCACGTAGGGGTCGGTCAGAATCTTGAAAACCAGCGCGGTCGTCGGCTCGTCGTCGGATGCGTGCCGGACGAGTTCCGCCTCAGTCTTGGGGTCGTGCCCCAGAACCGGCGGCACATCCAGCGGCGACGGCAGCAATTCGACCACCTTGTCGAGCATTAACTGGACGCCCTTGTTCT
Organism: Anaerolineae bacterium; assembly: GCA_046328655.1. GTDB lineage: Bacteria > Chloroflexota > Anaerolineae > Aggregatilineales > Phototrophicaceae > Flexifilum. The sequence continues at coordinate 9,229 of JAXLWE010000025.1, forward strand.
TGAGCGCCGAGCCGCACAGCACCGGGTGAACTTTCCCGGCTATGGTCGCCTCGCGCAGAGCCGCCAGCAGCTCGTCGTTGGTGATTTCCTCACCCATCAGGTACTTTTCGGTGAGGTAGTCGTCGTTCTCGACGATCTTCTCGATCATCTCGGCGCGCATGGTCTCCGCCTGCTCGCGGTGGCTCTCCGGGATCGGGTGATGTTCAATCGCCGTACCCAGGTCGTCGCCGTAAGTGATGAGTTCCATCTTGAGCAGATCGACAATCCCGCCGAAATCCTGCCCTTCGCCATACGGGAATTGCAGCATGACCGGGTTGCCCTTCAGCCGGTCGATGATCATATCGACACAGCGGCTGAAGCTCGCGCCGGTGCGATCCATCTTGTTGACGAAGCACATGCGCGGCACGTTGTACTGGTTCGCCTGCCGCCACACCGTCTCCGACTGTGGCTCAACACCCGCGACGCCGTCGAACACGACCACGCCGCCATCCAGCACGCGCAGGCTGCGCTGTACTTCGGCGGTGAAGTCGACGTGCCCAGGGGTGTCGATGATGTTGACCTGGTGTCCATTCCACGACGCCGTAACGGCAGCCGCCGTGATGGTGATGCCGCGCTCGCGTTCCTGCTCCATGTAGTCGGTCGTCGCAGCGCCTTCATGGACTTCGCCGATGCGATGGACCATGCCGGTGTAGTAGAGCACGCGCTCAGTCGTGGTGGTCTTACCGGCATCGATGTGTGCGATGATGCCGATGTTGCGCACCTTATTCAGATCGAATTGGGTCTCTGTCTTTTTCGCCATACTTCACTTCGGATAGGTCGGACAGCTATGCCGCCGACCCGGACAATTAACGGAAATGAGCGAAGGCGCGGTTCGCCTCCGCCATGCGGTGGGTGTCGTCCTTCTTCTTGACCGACGCGCCCTGACCGTTGGCGGCATCCATCAGCTCGCTCGCCAGCTTCTCCGCCATACTGCGCCCGCCGCGCTTGCGCGCGTTGTCGAGAATCCAACGCATCGCCAGCGTGATCGACCGGTCGCCGGGGACTTCCACCGGAACCTGATACGTCGCGCCGCCGACACGCATCGGCTTCACTTCAATCGCGGGAGCCACGTTGCGCAGCCCCTGCTCCATGACCTCGACCGGGTTGCGCTTGGCGCGCTCCTCGATGAACTCCAGCGCCGAGTACATGATTCCCTGCGCCGTGCTCTTCTTACCCCCGCGCATCATCCGGTTGATCAACATGGCGATGTGCAGGTTCTGGTACTTGTTATCCAGCGGGGTGATCCGCTTCGGAGGACTTTTTCTTCTCGGCATCGGATTCCAACCTTACTTCTTGCCACCGGCGGCTTGACCGGGCTTCGGACGCTTGGCGCCGTACTTGCTGCGCCCCTGCTCGCGGTTCTTGACACCGTCGGTATCGAGCGTGCCGCGCACAATGTGATAGCGGACGCCGGGCAGGTCTTTCACACGACCGCCGCGCACCAGCACGACGCTGTGTTCCTGTAGGCTGTGCCCCTCGCCGGGGATATATGCCGTCACTTCGATACCATTGGAAAGGCGAACGCGCGCCACTTTACGCAGCGCCGAATTCGGTTTCTTAGGCGTCATCGTCTTGACGACGGTGCAGACGCCGCGCTTCTGCGGCGACCCCTTCTTCCGGCGGGTGCGCCGTTGATCGTAGACGTTGAGCGTATACTGCAAAGCCGGGGCTTTGCTCTTGCTCTTCTTCGGCTGACGACCCTTGCGCACCAACTGATTAATGGTTGGCATAAAAACGACTCCACTTTAAACTGTTCGCTAGCCTGAGTGCAGACATGCAAAAAGGCGTCGAAAACGAACGCCTGTATGCACCTTTGTGACGAGCGATACCGCCATGCGGGACGCTTTCGCCACCTCTCGCTCAGTTCAGCACGCCATTGCCTCAACGCGGAGGTTGTGTGCCGTACACGCGCCAGAGCATATTATCATTGTGAACTAGTAAAGTCAAGGGCATCACGCCCACGCTTGTCCGGCGAGCTTGGACACCGCGCATCCCTACGCGCCTGCACCGACGACCCCCAGATCGTACAGCATCCCCAGCGTGTCGAAGCACACCCAGCGCTCGGTGATCCTGCCGTCGACCACGCGCCAGAACTGGTACTCCCGTAGCTCGAACGGCTTGCCTGTCGGGGCGATTACGCCGAATCCTTGAACAAAATCCACCGGGTTCGTCTGAGTCGCGCGCAGCGTGACGCGGACGGCAACGATTTCGCCCTCGCAGATCATGTCGTCAATCGTCGCCTGAAGGTCGGGGAAAACGCCAGTGAACCACGCCATGAACAGCTTGACATTTTCGGGACCATACGGCGGATTCGAGTCGGGGAACATCCTGAAGCCGGGCGCGAAAATCGCGTCGGCAACCTCGAAGTCGCGTCTGTTGCCGATTTCCTCATAATAGCGACGAACAATCGCCTTGTTCTCGTCAAGCGGCATGACTATGCCTCCACAGGTAGCAGACAGCCGAATCGGGATAATCCGAATAGGTTCTACGCAATCAATATATAATACCGTGATAGATACCATTGACTACCCTACCAACGCGAAGCCGCTGGCGGTAGCGTCGCCCCTGGAGCGGGCAATGGTTTACAATAGAAGCCATCTGTCACGAGCGAAGTGAAGGATTTGCCCCCAGCCGCCACATGACGAATCTCGCCAGAATACGAGATTGAATGCCTGCTGATATTGAGCAGTTTCGAGCCAAATTTCGAGAAAAGGCTTACCTGCTGACGGCTCATGCATCGGATCGAGCGGCACAGCGCGGCATCCTCAGCGCAGAGATCGAGCAGGTGATTCTTGGCGGCGAGATTATCGAGGATTATCCGGAAGATAAATACGGTCCAAGCTGTCTGATAATGGGAAAAACGGAAGCCGGGAAAATACTGCATATTCAAGTGAGCTATCCCCAACATATCAAGGTGATCACGGTTTATCTGCCCTCGCCGGACGAATGGGAAGAAGATTTCAAGACGAGGAAACCCAAGTGAATGAGTGCATGATCTGTCGTGGAGAACTTGAGGAACGTCATGTGACCCGCGTGCAGGAGTACAAGGGACACTGGTATTTGATTGAGAACTTGCCCGCGCTGGTCTGTCGACAATGCGGGGAGATTTATTACACGCCAGAAGCGCATGACCGCGTTATCACGCTTATTACGAGTGGTCAGCAGCCGGTGCGCGTCGAAATGGTCAAGGTGCTCGACGCAAGCTGATGTCGAGGTGCATCCGGCGGCTCTACCGCCCTATAGCCCTATACATATATGGAAGATGACTACATTCACACAGCAGTTAACGCAGGGGCACGACATATCATGCTCTGCCGTCAGGTGATCATCACGAAATAAAAAGGCGTCCAGGTGGACGCCCCGATTTGATCAGTATGATGGGATGAGAACGACTTACGATGCGACTTGCGGGTGGTTCGGCGTAACGGGCGCGACATTGACCGGAACCGACGCGGGCTGCGTGGAAAGCGGCGCTGTCAGCGGGACGGTGGCGGCGGGCGACGGGTCTTTCGGCAGCGAATTGCCGACCGAGCGCACCAGTTCTTCGACGGCCACCGGCTTGCCGAGGAACATATCGGCTCCGGCGGCGAGCGCCTGGCTCGCGTGGAAGCCGCCGACCGCGCTGGAGACCACCAGCATCGGCACGTGCTTCGCCGTCTTTTGCTTGCGGACATAGCGGACGAGGTCAAGCCCGTTCATGTCCGACACCATCATGTCCAGCACGATGGCATCCGGCATCCCCTGGAACACGACGCCGAGCGCTTTGGTCACATCCGGCACGAGCATCACGCTGTACCCGGCGCATTCCAGCGCCATGCGGAACACGTTGCCAACGTCCTCGTCATCCTCGATGACCAGCACGCGCTTGCCGTTGCCGTTGACGAACGGCGTCATGGCGGCTTTGTCAGTGGGCGCGACGCGCTGGGTGTCGGTCATCGCCGGAACGACCGCGAACGACACCTGCAGGCGCAGCGTGCCGAGCATCAGCTCGTTGCCGTGACGCAGGCGATATTCCTCGCCGGGCTTGCAGACGACGTTGTTCAGGCGCGTGCCGTTGGTGCTGTTCAGGTCGCGCACCATCAGCCGCTGATCCTTGATCGTGATCACGGCGTGCTTGCGGCTGACGCCCTTGGCGAACGCATCGAACGCCGAAAGGTCGACTTCCGGCTTGAACCCGCTGGTCGCGTCGCCGCGACCAATCGTCATGGTATCGCCAACGCGCACCTGTATCGTCGATGCCGTCCCGACTACGCGGAACTCGACCACCCAGGGGCGCTTCAGGTCGAGCGGCCCCGTCTCGCTCTTGACTTCGGGAGCGGAGGTCACCGGAAGTTCGAGATGCCGGGTATTGATCTGTGGTTGCGGTTGCGAAGCCTCTGGGGTCATAGTATTTGGCTTTCGGCTCCTTAACGCTAACGATCCCTTACGTTATACCACTACGGTACACCACAGCTTGCTGCATAGAATATAGCACGTAGGTACTGGATAATTGATGCGCCGAGCAGAAAATATTAACAATATCTCAATTATGGCAGCGTTCTCTCTGAAATTCTCCCCTTAAAATTAGCCATCCGACCATTAAGACCATCGTCGCTTGTAGACATCTATCAATTTCGTTAATTTTTCTGGTGGTACTGCCGTTCACAAGGAGCAAGGGCATGGAGTATACGCATCTTGGGCGCACGGGGCTGAAAGTCAGCCGTCTGTGCCTGGGGACAATGAATTTCGGACCGCACACGACCGAGCCGGATGCCTATGCGATCATGGATCGCGCGCTGGAGCACGGCATCAACTTTTTCGACACGGCGAACGTGTACGGCGCGAAAAAGGGCGAAGGCGTCACCGAAAACATCGTCGGGCGCTGGTTCGCTCAGGGCGGTGGTCGGCGTGAGAAGGTCGTGATCGCCACCAAAGTCTACGGCAATATGGGTGATTGGCCCAACGAAAGTCGGCTGTCGGCGCTGCACATCCGCCGCGCCTGCGACGAGAGCCTGCGCCGCCTGCAAACCGACCACATCGACCTGTACCAGATGCACCACATCTACCGCGCTGCGCCCTGGGAAGAAGTCTGGCAGGCGATGGAAGTGCTGGTGCAGCAGGGCAAAGTCCTGTACGTCGGCAGCAGCAATTTCGCCGGGTGGCACATCGCCAAAGCCAACGAAGCGGCGAAGCACCGCAATTTCCTCGGCTTGGTCAGCGAGCAGGCGCTCTACAACCTCAACGCGCGCATGATCGAGATGGAAGTGCTGCCCGCCTGCGTCGATTACGGTCTGGGCTTGATTCCCTGGAGTCCGCTGGCGGGTGGTCTGCTCGGCGGCGTGCTGCAGAAGATCAGCGAGGGGCGGCGCGCCAGCGAGGGCTTGCAGCGCGAGGTTGAGAAATACCGCAGCAAGATCGAGCGCTACGAGGCGTTCTGCAAGGAACTGGGCGAACACCCCGCCGACATCGCGCTGGCATGCCTGCTGGCTCAGCCCGCCGTCACCGCGCCAATCATCGGACCGCGCACGCTGGAACAGTTCGAGGACAACGTCCATGCCCTGTCGATCAAGCTGACGGCGGAGCAGCTCAAGACGCTGGACGAAATCTTCCCCGGACCCGGCGGCGCTGCCCCCGAATCGTTCGCGTGGTAAAACGAGGTCTCTGGCGATAGAACCAGATGTACTAGACGATCAACCTAAATTCGGTGCGTTTTGTAAGGGCAGACCTGTGTGTCTGCCCTGCTTTCGTAGGGCGCAGCGTGCTGCGCCCGTTCAAAAAACACACTCACCCAACAAAAAACGCCCACGTCGTGTGGGCGTTTTCCATGAATTCAGACAGGTGTCAGTCGGCGGCTGCGGCGGTGGGCGCGGCGGTCGTTGACGACGCAGCGGTCGTGTCCTTGGCGGGCGTCGCTGCCGCTTTGGTCTCGGTCTTTTCAGGCTTGTCGGCTTTGTCGGTCGTTTCGCTCTTGGCGGGCGGCGTAATGGTCGAGGAGCGCGAGCCGCTCTTGCTATCGTTCACGTAGAAGCCGGAGCCTTTGAAGATGACACCGGCAGGCTGGATGACGCGAACGACGTGCTGCCCGGTCTCTGGGTCAACCTTCAGCGGTTCATCCAGGAACTTCTGACGATAGTCAAAGGTTGTTCCATCTTCACGACGATAGGTATAAACAGGCATACGAAACCTCACCCGGCGAAATCTGACGAGCCACTACGTATCATACAGCACATGGCGCTCAAAAGTCCATATTCTGGACGCGAACTCTGATGAAGTTCTTACGTCCAAATTTGAGAGTATTCCGCCGGGTTTATCCACTGATGCCGAGTGAGTTTGCCGCCCGGTGGCACAGGCTGCTGCCGCCCGCGTCCAGCCAGCTCTGGAGCGAGTCGCTGTCCAGCTTGTTCTGAACCGCGTCCTCGTAGATGGTCGTCCCCCAGGTGAAGTAGCGCTGGGTCTGCGCGGGCCACGCCGCATACGGCTTGCCCAGCACCGACGGACCGCCGTTGTAGCACGCCATCGCCAGCCCGGTGTTGCCGTTCGCCCAGCCGAGGCATTGATTCAGGAAATCCGCCCCGCGCATGGCGTTGGTGTCGGGGTCGAGCTGGTTCTCGCCGGATGCGAAGTGGAACGGCATCACCTGAAACAGCCCCTGCGCCCCGGCGTAGCTGACCACCGTCGAGTCGCCGCACGATTCGATCTGCATAATGGTCGCCAGCAGGTTGGGATCAAGGTCGAAGCGCTCCGCCCACTGGGCGATAGTCGCGCTCCAGTAATCGACCGATGAGGTGAACATCGGCGCGATGCTGCCATACGAGACGGCGACACCAACCGACTCCGGCAGTCGGCTGATGGCGCGCCCGGCAGCGCCGAGCGTCGTCTTGAGCGCGTTGGGCAGCAGGATCACCAGCACGAAGCCAAGCAAAATCCAACCCGGCAAATGACGAGCCAGCGAGCGTTTCACCGAATCCCTTATGCTTTGTGTCGTCCGGCGGGGAAGTGCCGCCTGTGTACGTTTGCGATAGCTTTTGGTCTGTACCGCCATCTCAATCCCGAAGCTAGTTTACTACGAGCGATGCCCCGCACGGGGTAGGAAACTTGTAACCGGCTTAATGAAATCGACCGTCGGCTGCGCGCGGCTAACACGATGAATTTCGGGGTTGTGCGGCTGCCATCCGGTCATTTTCGACAGCCATAATCATAGCACATAAGTTCTAATTTTCAAGCTGCAAATGTCCACATTTTGTGGCTTGTTCACCGTATCAGTCAACATCTATACGATTAGGAGAATGGGGAAGTCGCACGCACCGGACATGGCGCGCCGGGTCACGCCTTCAGCAGCCGCATCACGGCGGATTCTTCCGGGGTCAGCGCGGCGTCGGCGCTTTTGTCGAGCAGGTACTGAGCGAGATCGCCGTGAAGGTAGCAGTCGATCACGGCGGGGTGGATGTAGTACTTTCGGCACACCGTCGGCGTGTTGCCAAGCTGTTCGGCGACCTGCCTGATCATCGTCGTGACATTTTTGCGCGCCGCCGCTTCATCCTCGCAGGGATCGAAGCCCGCCAGCGTGAGCAGCGCCAGCGTCGTGCCGCCCCACGTGCGGAAATCCTTCGCCGTGAAGTCGCCCCCGCTGATCTCGCGGATGTAGTCGTTCACGTCGGACGACGTGATCAGATGCGCGCTGCCCGCGTCGTCGCAGTACTGGAACAGGTGCTGCCCCGGCACGTCCTGTGACCGCTTGATGATCTTCGCCAGCCGTCTATCCTTCAGGTCGATGGCATGTTCCTTGCCGCTCTTGCCGCGAAACTCGAAGTGGATGGTCGCCCCGGCAACATCGACATGCTCGTCGTGCAGCGTCGTCAAGCCGAACGAGTCATTCTGGCGCTCGTATTCAGCGTTGCCAATACGGATGAAGGTCGAGCCGAGAATCTGGACGACCGCCGCCAGCACTTTCTCGCGCGGCAGCCCGCGCAGCGCCAGATCGTCCTGCACGCGCTGGCGGATGCCCGGCAGCGCTTCTCCAAAAGCAAGCATCCGGTCGAATTTGGTCTGGTCGCGGGCTTCGCGCCAGCGCTCGTGATAGCGGTACTGCTTGCGACCGCGCGCGTCGCGCCCCGTCGCCTGAATGTGTCCGTTCGCCCGGTCGCAAATCCACACGTCCGTCCACGCAGGCGGGATCGCCAGCGCCCGGATGCGCGCGAGCGTCTCACGGTCGCGGATGCGCGAGCCGTCGGGCGCGTAGTAGGCGAAGCCTCGCCCTGCCCGCCTGCGCGAGATGCCGGGTTCGTCGTCGTTGACGTAGCGCAGCGCGGCGGCGCGCGCTATCGCTTTGGGGTCGAGCGTTTCCGTATGGGTCATGGTCGAATCTTCCGAAACTAGCTTAATTCTATTTGTAATCTTCGCCACTATACTTAGAACATGATGAGAAATCACAATCGTCATTACATCCTTTCGCAGTCGAGCTTGCCGCTCGGAAATTTCATGAATAATTGCCGAATTCTCATGACAACCCTTGAAGAATTGTGGTACAGTTGTGGACATTGTGGTTTTGGTGGAACACTCGGAAATGGTTAAGGCTTTCTCAATTATCACCATCATCCTGATGCTCGGCATCAACGCAGCTTCAGCGCAGCCCAGTGATGATGCCACCTGCGACCCGTATCGCCTGGGCATGAACGATTTCACGGTCACCGCCGACGATCTCACCGCCCCGGCGGATAACGAGATCGACGCTTTCGCCATGCGCGAGATCGGCATCAACCCCAACGTCCTGATGAACCTCGCCGATTCGATCAACGGCAGCCCCGCGCGCACGCCAGGCTTGGGCGACCCGCGCACGCGGCTCGCGCCGAGCCTGCTCGCCCTCGTTACCCGTGACGATGCCCCGCTCAACCTGTACGAAGGCGCCTGCACCGACTCCGAGGTTCTGGCGCGGCTGATGAAAGGCACGCGCGTCGTCGTCCTCGACGGTCCGGTCGACGCCGACGGCTTCGCCTGGTGGCGCGTGCGCGACAGCGACCTGACCGGCTGGGTGATCGAAGGCATGGACAGCGACATCTGGCTGACGGGCGAGCGCTGAGGCAAACGCGAAGGATTATTCAGCAGGGCGACGGAGTCGCGTCGCCCTGTTTGATTCTTCATCGGGCTTTCGCGTGCAGCACACAATCCAGGCGGTCGCCCGCTACGGCAGGATCGCCCATTTGGTTTCGGCGATCGTAGCCGACTTCCTGCGCCAGCGTCCCGCCGATGAACGGGGCGAGCAGCGAAATGACCGCCGCCACCGTGTTGAACAACCCGGCGTAGATCGGGCGCTGGTCAGCGCTGGCATGAGCCACGACCCAGTTCTGATAGCTGAAGAACAGGTTGCTCAACGCCAGCCCGGAGATCAGGAATCCCACGTACAGCGGCAGCGGACCGACTACGCTGGCAAGCAGCGCGCTGATCGGCACGAGCGCCGCGCCGCCCAGCGCCAGCCGGATGTACAGCAGGTTGTCGCGCGCGCCCAGCCACGTGTAGATCACCGCCCCGCTGACGCTGCCGATGGTCTGCATCGCCAGCAGCGTCGGCACGGCGACATCGCTCGATAAGCCCAACTGCACGGTCGCAAAGCCGATGTAAAACGGACCCGACATCGCAAACAGGCTGGTCAGCATCCGCGTGATGATCACCGAGCGGAAGGGCACGTCCGTCCGCAGCACACGCCCCAATAGCGGCAGAAATTCGCGCAGCGCCGGGATTTTCTCGACCCGCGCGCCGCCCGGCAGCTCGTGGATGAACAGCGTCGGCACAATCGACAGCACGAACAGGATGCCCGCCGCCCCGAACAGCAGCGCGTAATTGTTAGGGAATTCCGGTCCGCCGCTGCCCAGGACGACGCCGATCAGCGGCGCGACGCCCAGCATGATCACGCCGACGATGGCGGTCATAAAGCCGAACATGCGCGCCCGCCAGCGCGCGTCCAGACCAGGCTTGGTCAGGTCTGCCCAGGGCACACCGACGATGCCATCGCCAAACCCCGCGATCCCATAGCAGATCAGGAAGGCGATCAGGATCGTGCCCGGCTGACTCTTGCCCAGCAGCACGGTGATGACCGCGAAGATCAGGATCACGAAGCGCACCGGGATGTTCGGTCCGACGAACCACCACTTCTTGCGCGCCGACCGCACGATGTAGCGGGCGATGAACAACTGCGGCAGCGTCCAGCAGATGTCGAACAGGCTGCCCGACAGCCCGATCAGGATTTCCGAGCTGGTCAGGCGGCGCACGAAATCGGGGATGATCGTCGTCGGACCGATGATGCCCATCGCCAGCATGAACAGGATGCCGTCGCTCACGAAGAAGAGGAAATTACGGCGGTAGATGCGTTCGCGCTCCGCCGGTTCCAGTACCACTGTCGAAGTTTCAGCCATGATCATTCCTGAAGCGGTGCGCTCCTCTAGGATCGGCAGCGATCAACGCGGGAGTTCAGACAGTCATCAGGGCAGAATCGCCCATTTGGTTTCGGGGATACCCCCCTGCTGGTTCTCCCAGCGCGCCAGCGTGAACAGGTAATCCGACAGGCGGTTGAGATACGGCAGCGCGTGCTCGCCGATTGGCTCCTGCTCCTGAAGCGCCGCCACCAGCCGCTCGGCGCGGCGGCAGACCGTCCGGGCGACGTGCAGCGTCGCGCCCACCACCGACCCGCCCGGCAGGATGAAGTAGCTCAGCGCCGGAAGCTCCGCCGTCATGCGGTCAATCGATTCTTCCAGCCAGGCAATCGACTCGGCGTCCATGCGGACAACGTGGCGCGACGCCGCGTCGAGCGGCGTGGCGAGGTCGGCGCCGAGGTTGAACAACTGGTGCTGAATCCGCGCCAATGCCTCGTCGGTCGGCGCGGACGGCTGGTGCGCCCGCGCCAGCCCCAGCACCGAGTTAAGCTCGTCGACCGTGCCGTAGCTTTCGACGCGCAGATGGTGCTTGGGCACGCGCCCGCCCGAAAACAGACTGGTCGTGCCCTGATCTCCTGTGCGGGTATAAATTTTCATGGTTTTCACGCAATTCCGCTGGCGGGAACGTACCGAATATCCCATAATTCGCTATAATTCTAGGCGATTTAAAGAATTTTTAAATCCACTGGGGGAAATTTCATGGACGACTCGGCAGTCAAAGAAACCCGGCAAATACTGCGACGTGTTCAGGATCATCTCTTTCAGGCACACACGGCGTTGGGGGTGACTCACGAGTCGGTCGGCTTCGTGGACGTGATTTACCACCACGCCAACACCGTCCCCGATCTGAACTACGTCATGCCGCGCCGCAACACCGCCTGGGTCTCCGGCAAATTCGTCCAGCAGGGGCTGGAGCGCCTGCGCGCCCTCAGCCGCGTGCCGCGCGTGCAGTACATCGAGGGGCTGTACCCGCCGCAGTTCGCCAAAGCGCTGAGCGATCTCGGCTTGGAGCCGGAGCGCGTGACCGAGATCATGGCGTACACCTTCGACAGCCCGAACCAGAAGCTACCCCGGACATCCTCCCCCGCCGGGGTTCATCTCGAAACCTACACCGATCACAGCGCCAATGCCCTGTGGCTGTCGCTGTGGCAGGATGACGCCTTCGACGTGCTGACGCTCGGCGTCGAGCCGCTGGCGGTCGGTCGGGAATCGGGCGCGATCCAGACGGCGGATGTGGTCATGCGCCGCGACGACACCGTGATCGGCGTGGTGCGCGTCGGCATCCAGCCCAACACCGGCAGCGCCCACGTCGTCGCGCTGGCGCTGCTCCGCGCCGAGCGCAGCCAGCGCCTGACCAAAGTGCTGCTGACGGCGGCGATGCGCGCCGCGATCAAGCAGGGCTGCACGCTGATCTTCGCGCCGGGCGAAAGCGACGACGACCGCGACATCGCCCACAAGCTCGGCTTCGTCGACGTGGGCACGATGGTCTGCTTCGCCGCCCGTGCCGAAAGCGGGAAAGAGGTGCGGGGGCATGACAACCTTCAGCAGCCTGTACTTGCCCGGCGCAAATAACGCCGCCGAGTCGATCCGCACGGCGCTCGCCGCGCTCGGCTACCAGTTCTTCGATCCCTTCGGCTTGATCCCCGGCAAAGCCTATCCGCAGGCGGTGCGTCTGTTTGTCGCCCCGGCGCGCGGCGGCTGGACACGCGTGCTCGGCGAACCCGATCCGGCGCTGCTGCCGCCGTTTTCGCAGATCGTGCCCTGCCTGCTGGTCGCGTTGGACGGCTCGGACGCGCGTATCGAAGTCTATGCGAACGGCGAGCCGTCATCGCCCGAAACGGCGCTGGCGTCTTATCTGGCTTCGCCCGACTGCCTCGACCGTCCACCCGCGTCCGAAGCGACCGGCGTGGCGCTCGGCGGCGTAGCGCTCGGCGCTCTGCCCGACGACGTGCAGGCGCTGGCGCAGCGCGTCGATCTCAAACAGGCGGAATCGATGTTCGCCCGGCTGAGCGGCAATCTGGCGGCGAAAAACCGGCGGCGACCCCGGCGATCTGCTGCGCCAGCCGGATTGGGACAGCGCGGGCGGGCGCAAAATCCGCGCGCTGATGGACTGCCTGAATATCCCCGACTGGCGCGCGCCCGATTTCGTCACGCTGCGCGACGCCTACGCCCTGCACAAACGCCGCCAGCGCAGCCCGAACGCGACCTCTACCCCGGCGATGCCGAGGCGCTGGCTGCCGTACCCGACGCGCTGACCTATACGCCCATCTACGCAGGAAAACCCTGGAATGGCAACTACGAAGACCGCATCCGCTGGGACTCGATCTACCGCGAGCGCATCGACAACCGCGACTTCCCCAACCCCGACCCGCTGCTGTTCCAGTTCACGCTGCCGCTGCGCGACGGCGAGACGGCGACCGCGCTCGACATCGCCGCCGGGTTCGGGCAGAATGGGCTGTGGCTGGCGGCGCAGGGCTACACCGTCGACCTGATCGACGTGAGCCGGGTGGCGCTGCTGCACGCCAAAGCCGAAGCCGCTGAGCGCGGCTTGACCAACGCCAATTTCATCCAGCACGACCTCGACAGCGCCCGCTTCGAGCCGGAGTCCTACGACGTGGTCTGCGTGTTCCGCTTCCTCAGCCGCGACCTGATGCCGCAGATCTGCGCCGCCGTCCGACCGGGCGGGCGGGTGATTCAGCAAGACGTTCAACACCCGCTATCTGGAGACCGCCGGAGACCAACCCCAACTTTCTGCTCGGCATCGGCGAGCTGGCGGGCTTCTTCGGCGACTGGCGAATCCTGCACAGCGCCGAGATCGACCAGACCTCGCGCATCGTCGCCATCAAGCCGTCCTGAATAGGACTGAGTGGATGGTCGTAAAACACTTAATTGCGTTGATCGCAGGCTTCGCCGAGGGTTTAAACCCTCTGCTAGCGCAAAACGTCGCCCACTGAAGGGGCGACTCAACCCGACCACGATTTCGGGCGACGCTTTGTGCAAACGAAGTTTGCCTGGGTCGCCACGTCAGGCTAGCTGGCGGTTTAAACCACCAGCGACTTGCCGACCTCCTAATGCTTGCTTCTACATACACGCTCTAAATGCCGACTCCTGCGTTATAGTTTTTCCTAAATCTGTTTACACTTGCGCGCCGCCCAGTTAGATTTAGCTCAGGCGAATCGTCCTTGTCTCAGTCCTCAGTCCTCTTCCGAACGAAGTTCGGCACTCAGTCCTCCGCCTGGTCGATGCGCCTGATGCTGGCGGCGCTGCTGGCGTTCGCCTCGGAGATCGTGCTGTGGACGAACCCGCCCGCCCGCACTCCGCTTGATTGGATCATGCTGGCGCTCGGCTATCCGGCGCTGAGCGCGCTCCTGCTGGAGATCGCCGCCCGCTATCGCCTGCGCGACGCTTTCGGCGTGCTGACGCTGGCGGGCGTCTACGGCATGTTGAACGGGCTGATCCTCAACCCGGACTCGGCACTGATCGACGTGCCGCGCACGCTGATCACGCGGGCGATGGGCGCGCACGCCGCCGCCGGGCTGGTCGCGCTGGCGCTGTTTCTGGCGCTGACCGGCGGCAAGCCGCGCTCACGGCGCGGGCTGATCGTCATGATCGTGCTGGCGCTGGGGATCGGCGTCGCCTGGGGGACGTGGGCGCGCTGGTCGCCGCTCGTGTTCAGCAACCAGCCGGAGACGGAATTATGGCTGCTGCTCCTGTATGCGGGCATCGGCATCTGCCTGGTCGCGCTGGCGTTGATTCTCACGCGCCGCGTACCCGCCGCGCCGCTCGACCTGCGGCTGGACGCGCGCGGCTGGGCGTTCACGCTGATTGTACTCGGCGGGCTGCTGGTGATCCACTTGCTGCAAGGCGAGATCGACGCGCTGTCGCTGAGCATCATCGTCACACTGACGGTCTTTTCGGTCATGATTATATGGTTCCAGAAGCGCAGCAAAGGCGCGACCCTGCTCGACGGCATCGGCAGCCGCCCGCCGTCAGCCCGGCTGATGGCGGTCGTGATGGTCGCGTTCGCGCTGGCGGGGGCGGTCGGCTACAGCCTGCCGCGCGGCAGCGAAGCCGCCAGCGACCCGCTGGCGCTGATCAGCGCGCTGTTCACCGCCTTCGGGCTGATCTGGCTTCCGGCGGTGTCGATTGTGCTGGGCGCGCGGGCGTTTTCGCGGCAGGCGCGCGCGATGAATCTGTAGCGGTTGACACGACATCTGAACCGTTATAGACTTTAGCAGTCCTTTGTGAAACCAAATCGAGACCGCTCATGAGCGACGATGCCCGTTCATTCGAAGAATTCGTCAGCAGCCAGCTCGACCTGCGCCCGCTGGACGCGCCGCGCATGAGCGACGACGACATCGAGCAGCTCGTCATGCCGCTCATCCGCGACGACATCTACCGCGAGACGCTGCGGCAGGTCGTCGACCTGCTGCGCGACCCGCAGCCCGAACACTGGCGCGAGCAGCTTGCCCCGCTCCACCGCGAGATTCGCCGCTGCCTCGCCCCGGCGGTCGCCGGGCTGATGGCGCACCGCTACCCGGATCGCCTGAGCGCCGACGAATGGCTGGACGTGGCGACCTGCATCATCACGATGGCGTGGCTGGTGCGCAGGCGCATGGACGGCGACGACCTCCCCCTCCCCGGCGACAACTAGCCATGCTCGACGGCGCGAGCGAATGGATTCATCGCCACGTCAGGGGCGTCCTGTCGATTGAGGTCGTGCAGGAGTGGGCGCTCTCGACCGTCATGCGCGTCCGTACAACACACGGCGACGTTTTCTTCAAGTCGAGCGCGCGCCTGCCGCTTTCCGTCGACGAGCCGCGCCTCATGGCGCTGCTCGCCCGCCTCTACCCGAACGACCTCCCGCTTTAATTGCCGTCGACGCCGAGCGGCGCTGGATGCTGATGGGCGATGTCGGCACGGACTTGCGCCAGCTATCCGATTTCGCCATCTGGCATCGCGCCCTCATGCGGCTTGCGCAGATTCAGCACGAGTCGGTCGCGCACCTCGCCCAACTGCTGGACGCGGGCTGCCGCGACGGCGTCCCGACTGCCTCGCGGAGATGATCGATACGCTGCTGGCAAACGACGCCATGCTTTCCGGGCTGGATGCCGACGAGGTGCGGCGGCTGCGCGCCCTCGCGCCCATGCTGCGCGCGAACTGCCGGTCGCTGGAAGCGACAACGCTCGTTCACGGCGATTTTCACGGCGCGAATATCGGCTATCACCACGACCGCCTGTGCTTTTTCGACTGGTCGGAAAGCTGCATCGGGCATCCGTTTTTCGATCTCCCCGTCATCCTCCACGATGCACAAGATCGCTTCTCGCCGTGAGGTCGCGGCGCTGCGCGACGATTATCTGGCTTGCTGGGACGATGGCGCGCCTGCGGCAGATCGCTTCGCTGGTAGCGGCGCTGCACCACGCGATGATGTACAATGGCGTCGTGCTGAATTCGTCAACCCGGACAAGCCGCGTGCGCGTGAGCCGATGGCTTCTGGAGATCTTGGTCTATGGCGCTTGAACGGTCACCCTGCTCGACAACAAACGGATCATCCTCGGCGTAACCGGCAGCATCGCCGCCTACAAAGCCGTCGACCTCGCCAGCAAGCTGACCCAGCTTGGCGCGCGTCGACGTGATCATGACCGAAGCCGCGCAGCGCTTCGTCACCCCGCTGACATTCCAGTCGGTGACCGGGCGCGGCGTTTACACCGAGCTTTGGAGCAGCGCGTCGGGCGGCGACCTGCCGACCCATGTCGCCCACGTCGGGCTGGCGGAGGGCGCCGACCTGCCGGTGATCGCCCCGGCGACCGCCCAAACCATCGCCCGGATCGCGCATGGCTGGCTTCGCTGACGATCTGCTGTCGATCACGGCGCTGGCAGCGCGCTGCCCGACGCTGGTCGCCCCGGCGATGGACGGCGGCATGTACGCGAACCCGGCGACGGTAAAAGAACGTGGCGGCGCTGAGCGAGCGCGGCATCGTCATCCTGCCGCCGGAAGAAGGCGCTTCGCGTCGGCTAAGTCGGTCAGGGGCGGTTGCCGGAACCACGCTGCTCGGCGCGATCCGGCTGCTGCTCGGTCAAAATGGCATCCCCTGGCGGGCGGCGGGTCGTCGTCACGGCGGGCGGCACGCGCGAGCCGCTCGACCCGGTGCGCTACCTGACCAACCGCTCCAGCGGCAAGCAGGGCTACGCGCTGGCGCAGGCGGCGCTCGACGCGGGCGCGGCGGTCACGCTGATCTCGGCGGCGCGGTCGCTGGCGACTCCCTACGGCGCGGAGGTGATCCCGGTCGATACGGCGAAGCAGATGCAAGCGGCGGTGCTGGAGCGCACCATCAGCGCCGACGCGCTGATCATGGCGGCGGCGGTCGCCGATTTCCGCCCGCGCACGACCTCCGAGCAAAAGATCAAGAAATCCGACGAGCTGACGCTTCAGCTCGACAAAAACCCGGACATCCTGCTGTCGGTGCGCGACCGCCGCATCGAGTCGCGCTATCCGCGTGTGGCGGTCGGCTTCGCGGCGGAGAGCCAGGAACTCGCCGCGCTCGCCCGCGATAAGCTGGAGCGCAAGGGACTCGACCTGCTGGTCGCCAACGACATCACCGCGCCGGACGCCGGCTTCGACGTGGACACCAACCGCGTGCTGATTTTCGCCGCTGGCAGTCCTGAGCCGCAGGAACTCGCAGCGAGCAAGGCGCAGATCAGCGAAGAAATCATGCGGCGCGTCGCCCAGCTATTGAATAGCTTATAATGTTGGTATGTGAGTGATGGTGGATAAGTCGATGGCGATTCGAGAGCGATACGTGAGCGCCGAAGAGTTCTGGGAACTGGCGCACCTGCCGGAAAACGCGGGCAAGCACATGGAACTCATCGAAGGAGTGATCTACGAGATGCCGCCTGCTGGATTTGAACATGGCAAACGCACGATGAAGGTTAGCGTTCCCATTGCGCTTTTCGTCGACGCGCACGACCTCGGCATCGTCACTGCCGCCGAAACAGGATTTGTCGTCCATACCGACGCTGACGGCAAGGACACTATCCTCGCGCCTGACATCGCCTATATTGCTAAGGCCCGCCTTCCCGCCGAGCCAATCCGTCAGTATGCCCGCCTTGCGCCCGACCTCGCGGTCGAGGTCGTGTCGCCCAACGACAAAGCCGCCGAAATCCACACGAAGATCAACAA
Source organism: Anaerolineae bacterium (assembly GCA_046328655.1). GTDB lineage: Bacteria > Chloroflexota > Anaerolineae > Aggregatilineales > Phototrophicaceae > Flexifilum. The sequence goes on from JAXLWE010000025.1 coordinate 26,851, forward strand.
GTATTTGCAGTACGGCACGAAAATGGTCTGCGTCGTTTACCCGTCGACCAAAACGGTCGAAGTCCATACGCCGTCCGGCGCGCGAACGCTTGGCGAAGCCGACACCTTCGACGGAGGCGACGTGCTGCCGGGTTTCAGTCTCCCCATCCGCGACATTTTCTCCGCCTGACCAGCCGCCTCAACCTCACAGCGGCGCGGGGATGCCGTTGGTCGTCAGGCAATCGTTCACCTGAGCCAGCGCTTCGGGCGTATCGACCCCCAGCGCCGTGATGCACGCGACCGCTTCGGCATGGTGCTCGGCGATCACCTGCTCCGTCCAGCTCAGGCACGGCTCTTCGCCGCCAAATCCGGTTGTCATGGTGCAGTAGTGAACCAGCGCGGCGTAGAGCGCCTCGTCACCCGCCGCCTGAGTCGCCACGCCTTCGCCGCGATCCTGCATCCGCGTGAGCAGCGCCGGCGTCAGCAGCAGCATCACGACCAGCACGCCGATGCCGATCACCACGCCGAGCGCGACCAGCACCGGCAGCGGCAGCCCGATCCCGCCCCGGCGTGGGCGGCGGGCGGCGCTCAACTGCGCCAGCCACTGGCGCGCGGTCGGGTCGTCGAGCGTTTCGAGGATTTGCCGGGCGTCGGCGATGCGCCCCTGCTCGATCAGGTGGTGGGCGGCGCGAAGTTGATCCTGCGACATAGACGGTCTCTCCAGAGCGGCTGATTCTCATTGTAGACCGACTTCCGCGCCGGGTTGGTAAAGCTGTTGGTTAGTAAGGGCACGACAAATCGTGCCCCTACCATCAGGCAGAAATTCCTCTACGGTCTCTGTGGTTCAGGTCTCTTACGCCCTGAACACCCCGACCGGCGTCGCCGTGAAATTCGGGAAGATGGCGGGGATTGCCGCGTTGTTCAGCCGCAGCGTCAGCAGCTCCGCCAGCACGTCGCGGTAGTCGGTCGTGATGGCGAGGTCTTCGCCCCGGTCGAGCGCGTCGCCTTCCAAGCCGAGCCAGTTAGCGACCACGTTCTGTTTCGCCAGGTTGCCGCCCATGACCAGCAGCGCGCTCCCGTGCCCATGATCCGTGCCGCCGCCGCCGTTCTCGGCGACGCGCCGCCCGAACTCCGACATCACCACCACCGAGACGCGCGCCATCGCGTCCGCCATGTCAGTGTGGAACGCCGCCAAGCCTTCGGCAAGCTGCGTCATCAGCCGCGCCTGCTGCCCCTGCGCCCCGCCCTGATTCACGTGCGTATCCCACCCGCCCAGATCGAGGCAGGCGGCTTCCAGCCCCACGTCGGCGCGGATCAGCGCGGCGGTCTGGCGCAGCGCCATCGCAAAATCGGTCTGCGGATAGACCGCCCCGTTGCGCGGCTGGTAATTCTGGTAGCCGACCCGCGCGAGGATGTCGATTGCCGACTCCGTCGCCCGCGCCGACTCGGTCAGCGAGTCGCTTTCCAGCGAATACAGCCGGTTGAGCGATGCCAGCATCTGGGCGGCGACGCGCTCGTCGCCGTTGAGGTGGTAATCGACGATCGACTTGATCGCCACCGGCGAAATCGAGCCGCGCAGCGCCGCCTGCACCGCCGTCCCCCAGCCCACCGCGCGGATCGGCGAGGTGTTGCCCGTGTTCAGCGTCGCGAGATGCCGCCCGATCCAGCCGGACGCCAGCGTGTATTCGCCGGGTGTGCCACGCTCCATGAAATCCATCGCCTCGAAGTGCGAGCGGGTTTCGTCGGGGGAGCCTGCCGCGTGAACCGCCAGCATTTCGCCGCCCTGAAAGATCGGCAATAGCGCGCCGAGCGCCGGGTGCAGCCCGAAGAAGCCGTCCAGATCGAGCACGCGAGAATCAGCGCTGGTGTCGTCCGGGCGCGGGATCGCCAGCTTGGGGCGAGCGGCGTAGTATGCGTCCTCCCCGTGCGGCACGACCATGTTGAGCATGTCCGCGCCGCCGCGCAGGAAGATCGAGATCAGCACGTCGCCGCGCGCCCTGCTGAGCAGGCGCGAACGCCAGCCGGGGCATCCACGACGGCAGCGCCACGCGTGGAAGCCGCCGCCAGCGCACCGCCGCGCTGCCACGCATCATTTCACGACGGGAGAGTTTCGTGTACATGGGTCAACTCCTCACTCGTAGCTCGCTGGCATCGTAGGCACAACATGTTGTGCCCCTACATTCGGCAAGGGTCGAACTCAGCGATACTGAAACGCCGGGGATGCCAGCAGCAGCGCTGTCCCCGCCGCGAACTGCGTCTCGAAATCGTCAGAGACCGACCGCGCGAAGTCGACGCTGGCAGCCTGCTCGTCGTCGGTCAGCGTGCGACCGAGCAGATACGTGCCCATGAACGCCAGCATCTCGTCCACATTCATGCCGACGCCCTCGGCTTCCATCAGGTCGAGGATCGGCGCGAAGTCCATGCGCACGCCGGGGATTTTGTTGCTGACCGCCGCCATCGCCACGTTCCAGCGCTCCAGCAGCGACCCCATCCACTCGTCCTGCACGTCCGGGAAGCCGTTGGGCGAGGGCCACGTCAGCGGAATCTGCCCCATCGACGCCAGCGGGTCGCTGACGGCACGCAGGAAATGTCGATTGTTGGTGATCTCGAAATGGAGCGCCCGCAGCACACTGACGACGTATTCGAACGGCTGCTTGAGCTTGGGCGGCGCATCCCAGAATTCGTCCGCCGCGAACAGCGTCTGCAAAATCTGGCGCACGTCGCCACCGCTCTGCGCAAACGTCACGGCGAGTTGATCGACCAGCGCGGCGGGCGGGTCGTCGCTGACGAAGCGCCGCGCGATCTTGGCACTGACGAAGCGCGCGGTCGCGGGATGGCTCGCCAGCATATCGAGCACGGTCTCGCCGTCCTGCTCCGCGCCGCCTGCCGGGATTTCTACGCCCAGCACGGTCTTGGCGTTGTTGTCGTGCAACAGCCGCCGGAAGCGGTAGCGGATGCTGCCGTCGGTCGTGTCGCGCGGGCGGTCAACCGACCAGCCGGTGAAGCAGCGGGCGACCTCTTTCACGTCGGTCTCGGTGTAGCCCCCGTCGACGCTGAGCGTGTGCAGCTCCATCAGCTCGCGGGCGTAGTTCTCGTTGGGCACGTCGCGCGTGCTTTCGGCGTTGTCCAGGTAGAGCAGCATCGCCGGGCTGTGCGCCGACGCGCCGAGAAGCTGGCGGAAACGGGTCATGGCGTTCGGGCGGATCACGTCGCGCTCATCGTCGATCTTGAGGAACAGCGAGACTTCCTTGCCGATGTAAATGTGAAAGTGGTTCGAGAAGAACTGCACCATGCGCTCGTGAAGCTGGCGCTCGGACCAGGTCGCGTGGATCAGCCACGAGGCGAGCAGCGCCCCGGCGACGACCTGGCGCATGGCGGCATATTTTTGCAGCAGGACGCCGCCGTTCTCGCCCAGAATTTCGGCGTAGGCGTCCATCAACTCGTCGGTCGCCGCGTCGTCAAGCGCTTCGGGCTGAAGCTGCTCGGCGATGAACGCTTCCGCCCCGATCTGCTTCACATGGGTGTACAACTGTGGGGTGATGCCAAAGGTCAGGCGGGCGATGGCATGTGCGCCCGGATCGCGCGCCTGCGGGACGAGCGCTCCCGCCGGAAGCGCCGCCAGCGCCCGCGCCAGCGGCGCAGCGGCAACGACTCCGACGCCGAACGTCTGGAGGAACTGACGCCGGTCTAGCCGCTGGTTGAGCAGCCGGTTCATCACGATTCGCCTTCCACTCGCTTCGGATGAATCGACTATACGGCGGCGTTGTAATCGAAGTTGCACGAAAATGTAAACGAATTGATCGGATTTTGGCGGCGCTACCCCAGCACGCAGTCCTGCATCGCGCCATCGCTGATCGCCGCGCCGTCCAGCACGACGGCGGACAGAAAGCCCGCGCCGACCAGCATTTGGTTGCCGGGGAGCGGCTGGAGAATCCGCGCGGGGGGGCTGCCGTTCTGGATGCCGCCCGCGTAGACCTGCGTCTCGTTGACCCGCTCGCCGCTGCGCGCGTTGAAGATATGCAGGGCGCCGTCCATGTCGAGCGTGTAGAGCAGGCAGCCGTTGTCGGTGCGCAGCAGCGGCGCGACTGCCTCCGGCTTCGCCGGATACGTCCGCGTCCAGCGCACCTGCCCGCCGGGGCTGATCGACATCAGCGTCGACCGGGAATCGCCCAGATAGAGGTAAACGTTGCCAAGCAGGTCGGCGGTCATGCGGGCGGTGCGCCCCGGCGTCCGGTCGAGGCTGGCGACCGCGCGCGGGCGGCTGGCGACGTGATACAGCGTCCGGTCTTCGAGCGCGAGCCAGCCATTGCCGCTGACCGGGGTGATCTGCGGCACGGTCGAGAACACCGTCTCGTAGGCGACCTGCCCGCCCGCCGTGAGGACGCGCCAGTACACGCCGTCGACCCGGCGCACGGCGAGCGCCAGTTGATCGCCGTTGGTCTGGAAGTCGATCACGCCGATCACGGCAGCCTCGCCCGGCAGCGACCAGATCAGGTCGCCCTGCGGCGTGTACGCATCGACGCCGCCGTTCTCGGTGACGAAGGCGAGCGTGTCGTCGCCCAGCCGCAGCAGCGGTGCGTCCGGTCCGGGCACGCTCCACAGCGCGGCGTAGCGCCCGCCGCTGATGGTGAACGCCTGCCCGCTGCGCGTGTGCGCAACCACGCGGTTATCCGGCAGCCCGACCAGCCCGGTGACGACCCCGGCGGCGGTCACGCGCCAGAGCTGCCAGCCCTGCGCCGAAAATGCGGCGACGGCGTCGCCCTCGGCGATCACACTGCTGCCATCGTTCAGAATCACGGGGGGGATGGTCGGCACGTCGGTGAAGCTGACCGCGCTCACAAGCCCGGCGCAAGCCGATCTGCCACAGCTCGGTGAAGTCGAGCGGGTCGTACCAGCCGGAGAGCAGCGGGTTATCCTCGACGTAGCCGGGTCCGCCGTCGTCGGGCAGGAAGTTGCGGATTTCGTAGTGCAGGTGCGGCAGCCCGCGCGAGGGCCAGCCGACCACGCCGACCGGATCGCCGCGCTCGATACACGCGCCGACGCGCGGGAACTGGATGTCGTCGCTCTGCTCCATGTGCCCGTAGAGCGTGTAATAGATGCCGCCGTCGGGGAAGGTGTGGCGGATGATCACGACGCCTTTTTCGGTGTCCCAGCCTTCGGGGTCGGCATAGGTCACGATCCCGCGCGCCGCCGCGTAGACCGGCTCGCCACGCCGGTTGAAGGCAACGTCCAGCCCGGTGTGTCTGCCGCCGAAGCGCGAGCGGAACAGCCCGAAATCGTCGTAGCGATTGGCGAGCGTGTCGCTGATGTCGATAGGATAGTCGAGCGCATCGACGACCCCGCACGGGGCGTCCTGCGCCACGACGGCGGCGCGTCCGTCCACAGGCGCGATCAACAGCGCGCAGGCGAAGCCGACCGCCAGCAGGAGTCGCAGCATGTTAACTCGCGGTTTTGGGTTGGACAGTCGTCTCGACCGGCGGCACGCTGCTCTGCGGCGATTCGTCGGCTGGCGCGCCCTCGGCGTTATCCTGAGCCGGGGGCGTGCGCTTGGCGATGTACACTTTGCGGATGCGCCGGTTCTCGACGGCATCGACGCGCATCAGCAGGTTCGGCTCCTCGACCACTTCGCCGATCTCCGGCACGTGCCCCAGCTTGCTGTAGATGTAGCCGCCAATCGAGTCGTTCTCGTCGGTCGGCAGGTCGGTGTCGAGCAGCTCGTTCAGGTCGTCCAGATTCATCGCCCCGTCGACCACGTATTCGCCGACGCCGATCTGGGTGTATTCGGCTTCCTCGTTCACGTCGTACTCGTCCTTGATGTCGCCGACGATTTCTTCGACGAGGTCTTCAATCGTGACGATGCCCGCCGTGCCGCCGTACTCGTCCACGACGACGGCGAGGTGAATTTTGCGATCCTGCATTTCCTCAAACAGCGTGTCGGCGCGCTTGGTTTCGGGCACGAAGTACGCCGGACGCATCAGGTCGCGGATCGATTTCTGCGCCGTTTCGCCGTCGACCAGCAGCTTGAGCAGGTCTTTGGCGTACAGCAGCCCCTTGACGTTGTCGATCTCTTCCTCGTAGACCGGGACGCGCGAATGCCCGCTCGCCATGAACAGCTTGACGGCTTCGGTCAGCGGCTGGTTGATCTCGACCGCCGTGATGTCGGGGCGCGGTACCATGACTTCGCGCGCCAGCGTCTCGCCGAACTGAAGCACCGAGTAGATCATCTCTTTCTCGTCGACTTCAATCGCGCCGCCCTGCTGCCCCACGTCGACCAGTGTCATGATCTCTTCTTCGGTGACGGCTTTCGCCATGTCCTCGCCGCCGCTGACGCGCAGCAGCGTCCGGCTGATGCTCATGAACAGCGCCACCAGCGGGCTGAACACCAGCAGAATCGCGCGCATGGGCATCGAGACAATCGGCGCGATCTGGTCGGCATACGGCTGACCGAGCGTCATCGGCACGAGATCGCCAAAGAGGTAGGTGATCAGCGCGACCGGCAGCAGCACGGCGATGTAGCCCAGCTCCGGCACGAGAAATACGCCCATCGCGTCCTCGGCGCGGATCAGCGGCTCCGCCAGCCGCACGGTCGCCACCGCGACGATGGCGAAGCGGATCAGCGTCAGAACCACCCGCCGGGTGATGGTCAATCGAGCGAGATCGTCGGCGACTTCAAGAATCCTGCTGGCTTTCTGGTCGCCGCGCTCGGATTGCTCCCGCAGCGGCACGCGGCGTGCGTTGGTCAATGCCGTGTAGGACAGCTCGACTGCGCCGTGCAGCAAGATCAGCAGAACCAGCAGCAGCAAGCTCGATAAACCACCCTCGTCCAAATCCCTCGTTCCTTAGCTGTTCACAGCCCTAGAAATGCAAAAAGCCGGGTGATGGCGTCAATAACTGACGCAACGACCCGGTAAGTCCCTGTCAGATCAAATCTCCAATGCGGAGGCTGGTCTGGATTTTCGGTTAGCACTTGCTTTTGTCGTGAATGTTGAAACAATTACTGAATTCTACCATAGCTTGCGCGCGGGTTTCAAGCCGACGCGAAGAAACTTAACTCAACCTTGATGTCCGCCGCGTATTTCGAGTGGGAAAACGATCAGCGTAAGGTCAAAGAGAGTTGACCGCCAAGACGCCAAGAGGACGATAATCCAACGTGAGTTATGAGAGCGTGTTTCTGCAAATCTCACCTCACCCCCAGCCCCTCTCCACGTTGGGGAGAGGGGTGAAAAGAGGTCAGAAAAGTCCCCTCTCCAGCAATGGAGAGGGGAAGGCAACCGAAGGTTGCACGGGGTGAGGTCAAACGAACGAGCTTATCCATAACTCACGTTAATTTATCAAACTTGGCGTTCTTGGCGTCTTGGCGGTTGATCCATCTTTACGGCGCGAACAGAGTCATCGCTTCCAGCGCCAGCGGCAGCGCGAACTGATCGTGCCAGCCCGCCGCTTGCTCCGCCAGCCGCCCGAAGCAGTAGACGCCGAGCTTGCTCACCAGCGCGTCCTGCGCCAGCGAGAGCGCGGCGCTGTCCTCCAGCGCGACCCAGGTCGTGACCGTCTCGTCCACGTCGTCGGCGATGCCGTCGAAGAAGCTGGGCACGGGAAACGGGACGGCTCGGCGCGCGGCGCGCCCCGGAAAAGCGGTCACGCCCTGCTTGAGCGGCTGCCCGCCGACGTGCAGGATCGTCACCGGCGCTGGCAGATCATCCAGCTCGGTGATGTGCATGGCGTCGACGTAGCCGCCGACGCGCACCACGCCGTCCCAGCCGAGCGAATCGACTTGCCAGCGCAGCCGCGCCAGCGCCGGACCGTCGGCAGCGCCCCAACGCAGCGTCAGCACCTCGGCGGGCGCGTCGAGCATGAACAGCCCCTGCGCCCCCTCGACTTTCGCCGCGCCTGTCTCACTCGTCAGCCAGAGCAGATCGCGGGCATACGCCGGGATCGTCCAGCCAAGCTGCCCGCTCAGTTGATCATTCATGCAGCAAACCTTTAATGTGCGTTAATTCGTCCCCTTAGCAGATATGTTAAACTAAAGGCGCACGAATACGGAGTGACAAGTTTCTAGTGGCTGGTTTTCAGGTTTTGGGCGCGGCGCGTCCGTCGTCCGGCGACAAGCCCTGAAAACCAATCACTGGCGACCGGGGAGATCGTCTGTTGCAATTACGAACCGTCTCATGGGCGCGCCTCATCTCGGACATCCTCAGTCCGCCGGTCATCTGGGGAGCGCTGGCGTTCCCCATCGCCTTCCGGGCAGCCGACACGCGCGAGCAGGCGCTCGCCTGGGCGCTGACCTACACCATCATGGTGTGTCTGCTGCCCGCCGTCTACATCGGCTACATGGTCTGGCGCGGGCACATCACCGACGTGCATATGGAGGTGCGCAAGGAGCGGATTCGCCCGTTCATCGTGTCGCTGGTCGGTACGACCATCGCCTGGTGGATGCTCCGGCTGATGGGTGCCCCGCCGCTGCTGCCGAATTTCGCCCTCGTCAGCCTGATCCTGCTGGGCGCGATGCTGCTGGTGACGCTCGTCTGGCAGATCAGTATGCACTCGATGAGCATCACCTGCGCGGTGGTGGCGACCGGCGCGCTCTACGGGCTGGGACCAGCGCTGCTGCTCTCCCCGCTGATCCCGGTGGTGGGCGCGGCACGGCTCAAGCTGCGCCGACACACCCTCGCCGAAGTCGTCGCCGGAGTGGTACTGGGCGGCTGTCTGACCGTGCTGCTGCTGCTGATTCTTCCGCCCTGATCGACCCCGATAGCCGCCTCCCGATCAACACGAATCCCCCCACGCTGCCGCGAGTCACAGACGCTGGTCAGCGGCATGTTCAGCCCTTGCATGGATAAATAGTTAAGATTTCCTGAAAAGTCACACTGTCTATATTTTTTGACAACTCTTTTCGTGGTATGCTGCTAGAAAGTGCTGAGGACAATCCCGAATGAGCGCGGTATCTATTCCAGTCGAAACCGAAAATCTTCTGCTCTATCTGCTGACGACGCACATGAAAAGCGCGAGGACGATTGACGGGCTGCGGGCACAGTGTCCCGGCGACGCGGACATCAATGATGTGCTCAACTGGCTGATCGATTCGGGATACGTGTACCTGGATGACGATACCTTCGAGCTGTCGGTCACCGGGCTGCGCATCGCCCGGCAGATTCAGACGCGCTCGCAGAGCCGCCAACTGGGGATGGCAGAGGATGATCCGGCAGACGAAGTGTCGGCGGTCAAGACGGCGGTGTTCCCCACGCTGGAAACCCACCCGCTGCGGGCGGGCGCGGAACACCCGCATCACCCGGATGCCGGGCAGCGCGAGACGCTGCGCTACATGCTGGCTTCGGAGAAACCGCGCAACATCCTGCCGATCCCGGTGCTCAACGGCGACATCCTCGGACGCCTGAACGACGTGGACATCAGCCTGCCCTACGACGAATTCCTGAGCGGCGAACACTGCCGCTTCACACTCGGTGTCGATGAAGGGCGCGCCGCCCTGTATGTCGAGGATTTGGACAGCCGCAACGGGACGTATGTTTCCGGGCAGCGTCTGGAGCCGGGTCTCCCGTTCAGGCTCGACCATGGCGACCGCATTCACGTCGGCAACACCATCCTGATCGTGGTGAAAATCCCCGCCTAGCAATCGGGCGAACAAATGAAAAGCGCTGCCAGCGATTTACCTCTGGCAGCGCTTTTTGGATCGTCGTGTCGGTTGATCTCAGGCGCCCTTACCCATCTGTTCCTGAAGGAAGGCGAGAAACGGATAGCCCAGCTTGGAGGCGTTCACCCGCTTCACCGCCAGATGATGCTGGTTGGCGACTTCGAAGTCGTGGTGCAGCCGCGCGATCTCCCGGCTCTGGGCGACCGACGGATCGTTGTGGAACAGCGAGATGACGGTGGTATAGCTGCCCGCCGTGAACAGCACCCATTCCTTTTCGCCCAGCCGCTCGATCAGCGGGTCGATCTGGCGGGAACATTCCATCCATTCGGTGAAGTCGTTGAGCGCCGGGGCAATCCGCGCCGGGGCGATGTCGAACGCGCCCAGCGTATCCACGTACAAGCCGCTCCGGTTGTGGTAGATCATAAAGCCCAGCGGCTTCGCCATGTGCGCCTGAAGGATGTCGAAGGTCTGACCGGGCTGGTTGGCAATGAGGCTGGGATCGTTGCGCTGAAGCGCCTGGTCCGCCGACTCCATCTTCGAGTTGTAGTGCGCGTAAACCGCCTGAAACTGCTCCCGGTTGACTTTCCCCCGCGCGAATTGATCGAGCAAATCATCGATCCGCTTCTGGGTCTCAGCTCTGAAATCGTCTATTGCACGAGCATCGGCGAACACGATGAAGCCTCCACGCTATGCTGATAGCCACAATATAAAGTTGTCAGGTGATTAACGACTAGATCAAAAATAGAGCATAAATTAATGTTTTGACAATTATCTTTCGTAAATGTCACCAGATTCGTACAAAACGAACAATTTATGAAACGATTGGCAGAAGCGCGACGTGGAGCGCTAACCGAGGGTTGGAACAGCGGCAAGGCAGGTGAATCCAAAACGCAGCCGGGACAGCCACGCGCGTTCGGTTGGTGAAGTTGGTCACTTCGGCGGAGGCGACGCAGCAGCATTCAAGGGCGGCTGTTCCCGCCCCCCCACAGGCTGCGTCGATGAATAACTGTGCCCTATGGCACGACCTAGAACTTGAGCGCCTTGCGAATCCGCTGCCAGAGCGTCGGCGCGGGCGGCTCGACATCGGCATTCTTGGGATCGGGAATGTGCCCCAGGTGCGCTTCCTGCTGCTCCAGGCTGTAGGTTTCGAGCGTCGAGTGCTTCTGCTGGGCGAGCCGCTGGCGCTCCTGCCCCTGATTCACCTCGGACTGACGGCGGTAGAATTCCTCGTTCATGTGCTGCCCCTTCCTTCAACTTGGATGACAACCACAAAGGCGATCTGCCGGATTCCGCAAATCTCTTCGGACTGAGTATCGATTTCGCACACCGCGATTTCCCCACATTGTACCGTGATTCGGCGCACGGGGCATCATTCCCGCGAAACAAGTTCCAGAACACGGTCAACCACATGAGGAAGGGGTTTCCAGACCTGCCCCGCCGAACCTACGGTTCGACTCCCCTCTCCACGTTGTGGAGAGGGGTTGGGGGTGAGGTTGCTTCGTTGACGTTAGATCGTCCTCGGAATGTCGAAGGGCGAAACTTGCCGGGAACAAACGCCGCCACGCCGTCGTCTTATGGGCAGATAAGAGGAGGAAAACGATGAAAGCCTGGAAAATAACCCCTATTCTTCTGCTCCTGTTGTTTGTGGTCTCCGGCGCTGCGGCGCAGGAACTCCCGTGCCAGCCCGTGCCGTGCCGCCCGGACGCGATCTGCGAATGGACGTGCAACCCCGGCGGCGTGTTCACCAACCCCGAATGGCTGAAGATCGACTTCCACCGCGTCAGCGTGGAGATCGAGAACCAGATCGCCCACACCAGCGTCGACATGAAATTCGAGAACGAAGGTCAGGGCTTGGTCGAGGGGACGTGGGTGTTCCCGCTGCCGCTCGGCGCGACGGTCGACAGCCTGACCATGTACATCAACGACGTGCCGATTGAGGCGAAAATCCTCGACGCCCGCGAAGCCCGCGAGGTGTACGACAGCATCGTGCGCCAGTACCGCGATCCGGCGCTGCTGGAATACGTCGGCACGCAGGCAGTGCAGGCGAATATCTTCCCGATCCCGCCGGGCGAGACGCGCCGCATCGAGCTGTCGTATACCCAGGCGCTGGAAGTCGACAACGGCTTGATCCACTACGTCTACCCGTTCGACGTGACCAAGCTGATGAACCAGCGCCCGGTCGAGGACGCCAGCATCACCGTGCAGGTGGACAGCAACGACCCGGTGAGCAGCATCTACTCGCCCAGCCATGCGATTGTGATCAACCGGGCGATGGACACCGCGAATCATTTCCGTGTCGGCTGGGAGCAGAGCAATTACGTCGCCGATCAGGACTTCAGCCTGTACTACGGCATCGCCAGCGAGACGATCAACGTCAACCTGCTGACCTACCGCGAGAGCGCCGACGGCGACGGCTTCTTCATGCTGCTGGTGCAGCCGCCGCTTCAGCCGCCGCAGGAAGCGATTGTCCCGCGCGACCTGATCGTCGTGCTGGATCAGTCGGGCAGCATGGACGGCGACAAGTGGACGCAGGCGCGCGAGGCGGCGGCATACGTGCTCGACCACCTGAACCCCGCCGACCGCTTCAACGTGGTGCTGTTCAGCACCGGCTGGCGCGTGTTCAGCAGCGAGCTGGAGTCCGCTGACGTGACGGGTGAAGCGATTGACTGGATCAACGGCATGTACGCCGAGGGTGGCACGGACATCAACGGCGCGCTGACGACCGCGCTGGGCATGGTCGACGCCGAGCGCCCGACGACGATCCTGTTTCTGACCGACGGCTTGGCGACCGAAGGCACGACCGACACGCAGGCGATCCTCGACAATGTGGATGCTTCCGCGCGCCGCAACGTCAGCATCTTCACTTTCGGCGTCGGCGACGACGTGGACACGTTCCTGCTGGATTCGATTGTGCGCGACCATCACGGGCAGTCGTCCTACGTCCGCCCGACCGAGCGGATCGACGAGGTGGTCGCCAGCCTGTACAACAAGATCGGCGCGCCGGTGCTGACCAACGTCGAGCTGAACGTCGACGGCGTGATGCTGGACTCGGTCTACCCGTCGCAGCCGTTGCCTGACCTGTTCGCGGGCAACCAGTTGACTATCGTCGGGCGCTATCGCGGCTCGGCGGATCATCTGGACATCACGCTGAGCGGGATGGTCGGCGGGCAGGCGACGAGCTTCACCTACCCTGACCTGCAATTCCGCGCCCGCGCGGGCGGCGAGCCGTTCATCGCGCGGCTGTGGGCGACGCGGCGCATCGGCGACCTGCTCAACAGCATCCGGCTGAAGGGCGAAAACCCGGAGCTGGTCGACAGCATCGTGACCCTGAGCGTGCGCTACGGCATCATCACGCCCTACACCAGCTTCCTGATTGACGAGAACGACATCCTGTCGCAGAGCGGGCGCGAGGAAGCCGCGCAGACCTTCGCGGACACGGCGCGCGACCTGTCGATGCAGTCGTCCGGGGCGGCAGCCGTGAACGCCGCCGACGCGGCGGGCAACCTGGCAGCCGCCGAAGCGCCGATGCCGATGCTGGCGATGACCGCCACGCCTGCCGGGACGCTCGCGCCTTATGGGCTGGGCGGCGGCGACGTTGACGACGGCGAAATGCAGTCGGAAGTCGTCAACCCGATCCAGACGGTGGGCGACAAGACGTTCATCATGCAGGACGGCGTGTGGACAGACACGACCTTCGACCCCGATGCGATGACGACGCAGAAAGTCGCCTTCCTGAGCGACGAGTACTTCGCGCTGCTGGACAGCCAGCCCGCATTGAGCGAATACTTCGCGCTGGGCGACCGGGTGATCGTGGTGCTGGACGGCACGGCATACGAAGTGACAGTATAAGCACGACAACCGAACCAGACCTCACCATTCCCCTCTCCACAATGTGGAGAGGGGACGGACAAATCTTCGGTTTGTCCTGGCGTAGCGGGGGTGAGGTTTTTGATTCGTCGTCCTGCCGCCGGAGACGTCGAAAACATGACCGGTGTTGAAGCTGGCTTCCGGCGAGACGATCCGGCATGCGCCCGCCTCGTGCTGTTCGCCTCCCCGACCCAAATCCTCTATAGTATTGCGGATCGTCCGGTTATTGGGAGAAACCTGATGGGCGATTCGGATAGCACACAGACGAGCCGCAGCCCTGCCGAAATCTACGACGAATTCCTGGTCCCGGCATTGTTTCAGGAATGGGCATCGCGCGTTGCTGACGCGGCGCAGCTTCAGCCCGGTCAGCGTATCCTCGACGTTGCGTGCGGTACGGGCATTCTCGCCCGCACTGCCGCCGGGCGCGTCGGGGCGAGCGGCGCGGTCGTGGGTCTCGACCTGAACGATGACATGCTGGCGGTCGCCGCGCGAAAAGCACCACAGATCGAGTGGCGGCAAGGCAAAGCGGAAATCCTGCCGTTCGAGGCGGGCAGCTTCGACGCGGTGGTGAGCCAATTCGGGCTGATGTTCTTCCAAGACCGTCGTGCCGCGCTGCGAGAAATGCTACGCGTGCTGCGACCGGGCGGACGCCTGGCGGTCGCCGTCTGGGGATCGCTCGATCAAACACCGAGCTACGTCGCAATGGCTGAACTCGCTCAGCAGCACTTTGGAGAACAGGCTGCCGATAGTATTCGATCACCGTTCCGACTGGGAACGTGTGCAGGAGCTTCAGACGCTGGTTGCCAACGCGGACATCCCGAATGCCGAGATCGTGAGCGATCTGGCGGCAGTGCGCTTTGCCTCTATCCGGGATTGGGTGTACGCCGAGATGGGAGATTGGGTGCTCGACGGCAGGCTCAGCAACACTCAGTTCAACCGTCTGGTTGCCGACGCGGAGCAGGCGCTCGCTCAATTCATCACCGCCGAAGGCACAGTCGCGTTCGACATGCCCGCCCACATTGTCACCTCTATCAAGACGCTGCCAGCTACTTAATACGTCGCGCGACCGCCGGACAGGTCGAAGATGTGGGCGGTGTTGAAGCTGGCTTCCGGCGAGACAATCCAGCAGGCGAGCGCGGCGACCTCGTCAACCGTCCCGGCGCGGCGCAGCGGGGATGCGATCCGCCAGATACCGAAGCATCTCCGGCGCGGTGTCCTGATCTATGGGCGTGAGGATCAGCGCGGGAGCCATGCCGTTGACGGTGATGCCGGTCTCGGCATATTCTTTGCCGACGCCCTTGACCACCCCGAACACGCCCGCCTTGCTCGCCGTGTAGCCGATCATGCCGGGGTTGCCTTCCTTGCCCGCCATCGAAGCGAGCAGCAGGATGCGCCCGTAATTGCGTTTGAGCATGTGCGGGATGGCGTACTTGGTGGTCAGGAACGTGCCGCGCAGGTTGATGCTGATCAGGCGGTCGAAGTCCTCGGCGCGGTATCTGGCGATGCGCACGCCGTTCGGTCCGATGATCCCGGCGCAGTTGACCATGATGTCGAGCCGCCCGTGCTGCCCAGCCGACCTGCGCGAACGCCGCGCCGACCGAATTCTCGTCAGCAACGTCGACCTGCATCGCCGAAACACCACCGCCCATCCCGGCGGCAGCCGCCTGCGCCGCCGCGAGGTTCATGTCGAGCAGGACAACCTGTACCTTCACGCGCCAGCCGCGCTGCGATCTCCTGCCCGATGCCGCTGGCGCCGCCGGTGACAACGCCACCAGATCCTGAAACCGGTTCTCGAACATCACCCTCCCTCGTCGTAGCCGTAATCGCGCATCCGGCTGCTGTCGACGCGCCGATCCAGCCAGCCGATCCGCCAGCCGCAGCACCGCTACCAGCGGCACAGCGACGATCACGCCGACCACTTCCGGCAGGCGCAGCACGCTCACCCCCCACAGGATCAGCCACGCCAGCAGGATCAGCGTGACGTACAGGATCAGGTAGCGCGTCAGCCCGGCGCGATCCAAATGCAGTGAGCGAGCGCTGACGATCAGCGTCAGCCCGCCGAGGATCGCCCCGATCCACAGCCCGTCGACGCCG
The DNA here is from genome assembly GCA_046328655.1 of Anaerolineae bacterium. Lineage (GTDB taxonomy): Bacteria > Chloroflexota > Anaerolineae > Aggregatilineales > Phototrophicaceae > Flexifilum. Next base: position 42,437 of record JAXLWE010000025.1, read on the forward strand.
CCCTGAAGCGCGCGCCACATTGGAGCTTCGCCCAGGCTGAGCGAGGTCAGCGGTGTGATGGTGTTGTAGCCGCCGTACAGCAGCGCGCCGAGGATCGCCCCGAACTGGACGCTCAGCCAGTCGATGCCGAGCAGACGCCCCAGCAGATCGCCGATCAGGAAATAGACGACGCCGATCACCCCGGCGATACCTAAGCTGACGACGATCCCGCTCTCGATCATGGCGACGACCTGATATTCGTGCCGCCAGAGCAGCGCGCGCAGCCCCAGAAAGCCGCCGACGGCACAGGCGGCGATCACCACAGCGGTGACCACCTGAATGACGCGGCGGAGCGGACTCATTTGCGCACGACCTCCCATGCCAGATGATTGATCTCCGGCAGGATCAGCTTTTCGAGCGCGACCTGCACGGCGTTGGGGCTGCCGGGCATCGAAAAGACCAGCGTCTTTTTGTAGACGCCCGCCGTCGCCCGGCTGAGCATGGCTGCCGCGCCGACTTCATCCCAACTGAGCATCCGAAACAGTTCGCCGAAGCCGGGCAAGGTTTTCTCCAGCATCCGGCTGATCACGTCGAAGGTGGTGTCACGCGGGCTGATGCCCGTGCCGCCGTTGAACAGCACGAGGCGCACGTCGGGCAGCGCGACCATCTCGTCGAGCGCAGCCGCCACCTGATCCGGCTCGTCCTTGATGATGCGGTAGGCGGCGACCTTATGCCCCAGCTCGGTCATGCGCCGCTCGATGTAGTGACGGTTGGTGTCCGTCTCCGGCGTACGTGAATCGCTGACCGTGACGATGGCGACGGTGACGGGGTCGTGCCCGGCATACTCGCGGTGTGCGGCTGTGCCCATAGGTGAATCCCTTCGTAGTCGACGTTCAGGGTTATTGTACGCTTGTTCGGGTGGTCGAGGCAATCAGGCGGAGCGGGAAAAAGTGGACATTTGTCGGACAAATGTGCCTTCCCAAAGCCGGAAGGCGTGGTATGGTGGAGGTGAAATACCAGACCTCACCCCTCAGTCCCCTCTCCACGTTGTGGAGAGGGGAAGGGATCGTCTACGAGGGCATAATCTTGCGGGGTGAGGTCGCTACTGCACGGTGAAATTCACGCGGTAGGGCGTCTGGACGTAGTTGCCGTCGTTGCCGACGACCACCAGTTGAATGTCGTAGTTGCCGGGCGTCAAGCCGGGGACGCTGGCAAGCTGCCCGTTGACGACGTTGTTGTACTGCACGTCGTTCATCGTCACCCAGTTATCACCGAACTGACCGCCGTGCAGCTCCAGCTTCCAGTACTGCGCCTGCTGCGGGCTGAACTGCACCGTCCCGGCGACCGGGAAGCCAGCGCTGACGACCTGCCCCGGCGACGGCTGGCTGATGAACGCCGTGATCACGATGGGGCTGCTGGCATTGAGCAGGTCAACCGTGCAGGCAATGGTCGGCAGGAAGGCGAAGCCGTTGGCGCGGGCGTAGTTCTCCGCCTCGACCGCGTCGGCGGGCACGGATGGCGGCGCGATGAACAACTGCTGGCGGGCGGACGGCGCGCTCCCGGCGGCTTCGATGGGAACCTGACAGTAGAGCGGCGGCGGGGGCTGCGGCTGACCGGGCTGCACCGAAAAGATGATCCCGTTAGCGACGTTCGGGTCAATCGGGTTGACCAGCACGCTGAAGATGCTCGGCTGAATTTCCTGAAGCCAGGGACCCGTCGGCGGCGGGGCGGGCGAGGTCGGCTGCGCCTGCGGCGGGAACTGCAAATTGCCCTGCGGATCGGGGATTCCGGCGGGGCTGTCGAGGAACCATTCGTTGATGGTGCTGGAGCAGCCCGTCGACGGCTCGCGCAGCGAGTCGATGCTGCAAATGCTGCGCAGCGACATGCCCGACGGCGCGTTGAGCTGGTCGGCGAGCAGGCTGCCATCGACGGCGAAGCGCCCCAACATGCTGTTGTTGTTGTAAATGCCGTTGATGATCGTGTTCCAGATCGGCGCTGCGCCGGTCAAGCCGGTGGTGTTGCCGGTCATGGCTGTGCCGTCGCTGTTGCCGACCCACACGCCGACGGCGACGTTGCGGGTGAAGCCGACCGTCCAGTTGTCCTTGAAATTGTCGGTCGTGCCGGTCTTGACCGAGGTGTGCAGGCTGCCCGTGTTCAGCGGGCTGTTCGCGCCCATCGCGGGCGTGCGGGCGTGACGTTGTCGCTCAGGATGTCACCGATGAGGAAGTGCGATGCGCGCGGGTCGACGACCTGCTTGCCGTGGCCTTCGCGGACGACTGAGGTCAGCGTAACGTTGCCGCGCGGGCAGCCGTCCTCATACTCGTAGACGATGTTGTCGTCGCTGTCGACCACGCACAGGATCGAGGTGGTGGGGACGAGCGAGCCGCCGTTGGCGAAGGTCGCGTAGACGCGGGTCAGCTCCAGCAGGGTGATGTCGCCGCCGCCGAGCGTGAGCGACACCCCGTACTGGCTGGGATCCGTGCCGAGGCTTTCGACGCCGAAGCGCTGGGCGATCTCCAGCAAGGACGGCACGCCGATGCGCCGGAGCGTCTGCACCGCCGGGATGTTGTAGCTGTTGGCGAGCGCGGTGCGCATCCGAACGGGTCCGTGAAAAGTTCGGTCGTAATTGACCGGCTGGTAGCCGTTCACGTCGATGCGCGTATCCCAGATGATGTCGCCGGGCGTCATGCCCTGCTCCATCGCCGCCGAATAGGTCAGCGGCTTCATGGTGCTGCCGGGCTGCCGGAGCGAAATGGCGACGTTGACGCGCCCGTCGATGGCGTCGCTGCCGTCGATGCTGCCGACCATCGCCAGGTCTCGCCGGTGATCGGCTTGAGGACGACGACCGCCGCGTTGCTGGCATTGTTCGCCGCCAGCGCAGAAATCTGGCTGCGCGCCGCCTGCTGCGCCATGTCGTTGATGTCGAGGTCGACGGTCGTGTAGACCTTGAAGCCGCCAGACGCGATCTGCGCGGTGGGGATTTGCAGGCTTTCCAGCAGCGAAGCGAGTTCCTGCTGCGCGTAGACCGTGAAGTGCGGCGCGCGCAGCGGCGCTTCGGGCGTGTGGTAGGTCAAGCCGTCGCGGAGCGCCTGATCGCGCTGCTGCGACGTGATGAAGCGCAGCGTCACCATGCGATCCAGCACCAGCCGCCAGCGCGCTTCGACCGACGCCTGCACCTGCGGGTCCTGGCTCAGCGGATCGAGGTTGGCGGGCGCCTGCGGCAGCGCCGCCAGCAGCGCCGACTCGCCAAGCGTCAGTTCGCTGACATCCTTGCCGAAGAAGGTCTGGGCGGCAGCCTGCGCGCCATACGACAGATTGCCGTAGTAAATCTCGTTCAGGTAGATGCCAAGCACTTCTTCGGGCGACTTCCGCTGGCGAAGCAGGAATGCCAGCATAATCTCCTCGACCTTGCGCTGTATGCTGCGCTCGGTGCGGTATTCGTAGTCGAACAGCACGTTGCGGACGACCTGCTGGGTGATGGTGCTGCCGCCGCTGTCTCCCTGCGCCAAGCCGACGTACTGGAGAAAGGCGCGGACGGTCGCCGGAAGGTCAAAGCCGGGATTGGTGAAGAAGGTGTCGTCCTCAATCGCAATCGTGGCGTTGATCAGGTTTTGCGGGAACTGGTCGTAGCTGACGTTGCTGCGTCTGCCTTCGTTGAAGGCTTCGTAGAGCAGCTTGCCGGTACGGTCGTAATAGAAGGTGCTCTGGAAGCTATTGTAATCGTCCACCTTGGCGACCTGCGCCGAAAGCTGCTGCTCCAGCCGCGTGCCAAGCGTCGCCGTGAGCAGGAGCGTGACCAGCGTCAGACCGCCGCAGAAGGTGACGATCAAGCCGACGAAGATCGCCACGCAGCCGGGCGAGCAACCGAGGATGCGGCGCGGGCGCGGCTTGGCGCGCGGCGGCAGCGCGGCGGGCTGCTGGGTATAGGGAACCTGCTGCTGCGGCAGTGGATAGGGCTTCGCCTGCACGGGCGGCGCGGGGATGGTCTGCTGCGCGCGCTGCTCCGCGACAGACGGCTGCCGGGGCTTGGGCGGGGGTTTCGGCGGCGTATGCTCCTCGCCGGGGACGTGGACGAGCGTATGCTCGAAAGGCACGATGTGCGGGACGGTCTGGCTGTCGTCGACCTGCCCGCTGTCGAAATCGGGGTTCGGGTCGTAGCCGCCGCTGCCGGGCAGCGTCTTGCGCGGGTCGGGGCGCGGCGCGGGCGGCAGCGTGACCGGAACCATGTCGTCAGTTTCGTCGTCGTCATCCTGCTCCATGTCGATGAGAGTGGGCAGGTCGTGAACGTCGGGCGCGTCGTCCTGATCGGTCGGCAGATCGAGCTGCGAATCCTGATGCGAGGGTGCCGACGATTCCGGTTCGAGCACGTCGTTACCGTCGGCTTCCGGCGAATTTTCATCCGGCGCAGGATGCGGGTCTTGCTCCGGCGGAATTGGCTTATCTTCGGGCATGTTCTGCTCCGCTCAACGTCGTGGTGCTGTTTTGATTCTAGCAGAGAGTCGGGGCGCGTCCATGCTGCGAACCTGACGCGCGGGCGGCGCTTGGACTGCTGCCGCTGGTCGGGCAAGCCTTAATCAGCTCGGTTGGGCACGGGGTTGCAGGTTAGCGGGCAGGTTCGGGAGCTGCTGTATGTATTCGTCAAGAAGGGTTTGCGCCATGCGACCTTTTACGGCAAGAACGTTGCTGTAGCGCCGCTGATCTGCGAATATGGTCACAATTTGTTCCGGATTGAGTTTCTGGACCCCGCCTTCTTTTTCGTCCAGTACAAACATGCGGTCGAACTTCAGCTCATTCACTGATGCCTGCAAATCATTCAGCGTAAATCCGGCGCGCTTCAACCAGGGCACGTCAATCTCGAAAACAACCATCAATTCGGACATCTGCCCGAAAGCACGATGCGCGCCCCGGAAGACACGCGGCTCGAAACCCTGTACGTCTATCTTGACGACTGTAGGCTCGACCCAGCCAGTATCTGCACAGAAGTCATCGAGATTTACGTACACGCACTGATCATCCACAGGAGAATTCGAGGATGAAGTATTCTCCACTGTCATCACCAGCGCGGGATCGCTCGCAAGTTGCACGATCACGCCTACACCCGCATGATCAGATACTGCTGCCATAATGCTTTCTACATTGTCCAGATCATTGAGGCGACAATTCTCCAAGAGCACCTGATATGTACTGGGTAAAGGTTCAAAGGCAACGATTCTTTGTGGATTAGACCCGCTTCGGGATTTTGCCGCCAAAATTGTATGGGTGCCGACATTGGCACCGATGTCGATGAAAGAAAACCCATTTCTAACGAATCGTTCTATGAGAAAACTAGTCACGGGTTCATAAATCCCATATCGCAAGACGTGTCTTCCGACGGTGTGTCTAGGACATATCCAGATTCTGGAATTCAGAGCATATTTTGCTTGGAAATAGTGATAATCGCTTACAACATGTGTTGCGATGAAGGAATCCAGTTTTTTCCAGTTTCGTCGCTTAAGAATCCGAGTGAAAACATAGAACAAACCGAAGACATAGAGTCGCCAACGTTGAGTTGTAAAAATGGGTTCAGGCACGCCCGCGTGACTCCTATCTGGAACTAGAGATGTTGGGCAGTCTCCGTTCAGGTCGTATTTCACCAAATCCGAATTTCACGGGGACAGGTCTACAACCTGCCCCCGCGGCAAACCAAAGAACAACTAGGTCGTGTAGTTGATCGGGTTGCCCTGGCTGCCCTTCTTGCCGTCGGGCCAGGTGGTGCTTTCGTCGAACTTCAACCCGTTGACGGTCGCGCCGTGCATATTCGCGCCCTGAAGGTTCGCGCCGTTGACGATGGCGTTATTCAGGTTGGAATTGGTCAGGCGGGCGCTTTGCAGGTTGGAGCTGGACAGGTTCGCGCCGGTCAGGTTGGCGCTGTCGAGGTCGATACCGACGGCGTTGACGGTGATCAGGTTGGCGTAGGACAGGTTGACGGCGCGCAGAATCGCTTCACGCAGGGTTGCCGCCTGAAGGTTCGCGCCGCGCATGTTTGCGCCGCTGAGGTCGAGCCGGGTCAGGTCGAGCACGCTCAGGTTGACGCCCGCCAGCCGGGGATTCGTGCCCGCAGGGATAAGAGCTAAGATCAGTTCCTTGCGACTAATTTCGCCTGCCATTGTTCTACTCCTCGAATTGATAAGCGAGACTGCTCATTCTAAGAAATGAGCATATCACGATGTTGATCAAACCACTCTTTCGTTTCGCCGTCCACACTCAGGAAATTCTGGATGGACTGCATGTTGTAGTAGAAGTAATTCCGGTAGAACCCGATCTCATCGAGATTATACGCCGCCTTGAATTCTTCATCCGCATTCTCGACATCGCCAACGAGCGCGTAATCGAAGCTAAGAGCATACCGAAGAAATATCTGTTTGTCCTTAAGCGTGTTCACGACGACATAATACTTGATGGTTTCCTCATCGTCGGGCGTCTGGGGCATGAAGTTATACAGCCAGCCGCTGTAGCCCAGGTAGCGCTCATTTTCGTTTCCCGGCTCGTTGAAGTTCATCAGCGCGTGCTGATGAACCTGCAAAGCCGCCTGAGATTGACCGGTATAAAGCAGCGCCACGCCCAGATTAATCTCGGTTTGCAGGGTCGGCGACAGCGCGTCAGCCCGCTGCAGGCTCGTGACCGCCTGCTCGAAATCGCCCTTCAGCATGTGCATGAAGCCCAGATTGTTGGACGCCATCGCGCTTTCGGGATCGAGGTCGACCGCCTGAGTCGTGTAGTCGAGTGCACCATCGATATTGCCATTTCGCACTTCGATGTAGCCCAGATTGGCGTAACCGGCAGCGAATTCCGGGTGTTCCTCAATCGCTTTCCGGAACCACACCCGCGCGTTCACGTCATCCCACTGGTACAGGTAGATCAATCCCTTGAAGTAGTCCAGTTGATAATCGTCGGGGAAATTCTCCAGCAGATAGTCCAGCCGGATGCGCGCGGTTTCCGGCGCGACGTAACGCTGCCCCTCCAGTGGGCTGAAAATCGTGGATTTGGCGATGCCGTAGGTGGCTTCGATATTGTTGGGGTTGATCTCGACGGCGGTTCGGAAGGCTTCTTCGGCGGCAGCCCATTCCTGCTGCTCCAGAAGGTCGTCGCCCATCACCCGGTAGAACTCCGACAACTGCTTGGTCGTCGCCTGGTTACGATAGGTCTCGAAATAATCGATGTCGTACACGTTGTTCACGTAAACAGCGGTGACAATCGCTATCAGAAAGGAGATCAGCACCCAGTTGGAGATGAGAAAGCGGAGTGACCTTTGCGAAAAGCTGACATAGCGCTGCTGTGGGCTGGGGGGCTTGAGAAGGGCTTTTAGCTGCTCAATCTCCTGTTCGCACTGATGGATTCTTTGGAGTAGCTCCGTCTTCTCCATCCCCGCCTCTTTCCTAGCAGCGCATTACCGGCTGTCCAATCGGCGAGCCTCGGCGATCATCTGGTCTATCGTTTCGTCCAATGAAGTCGTCGGCTCCCACGCGATTGTATGCCGTATTTTATCCAGCGAGGGCACGCGCCGCCGAAAATCCTCAAACCCGGCTTCGTAGGCTTCGTCGTAGGAGAGGAATTGGATGGGCGACTGGCTGCCCGCGCGGTCGCGCACGCGCCCGGCGAGGTCGGCAATCGAAATTTCTTCGGTGCTGCCGATATTAAAGACCTGCCCGACCGCCGTGTCGCTGTCGTTCAGGCGCTGGATCGCGCTAACCACGTCGCGGACGTTGCAGAAGCAGCGCTGCTGCTGACCGTCGCCGTAGACGAGGATCGGCTCGTTCCTGACCGCCCAGTTGACGAAGCGCGGCAGCACCATGCCGTACTGCCCGCGCTGGCGCGGTCCGACGGTGTTGAACAGCCGGAAGATGACGACCTGAAGGTTGGCTTCCTTGTGGTATGCCAGCGCGAGGAACTCGTCGACCGCTTTGGAGGTCGCGTAGCTCCAGCGGCTGCGGGTCGTCGGTCCCAGCACCGAGTCGTCGTCCTCGCTGAACGGGAAGCGCACGCCCTTGCCGTAGACTTCGGAGGTGGAGGCGATCAACACCTTCTTGCGGTAGCGACGGGCGGTCTTGAGGACGACTTCCGTGCCACCGATGTTGGTTTCAATCGTTTCAATCGGCTCGCTGATGATGCGATGGACGCCGACGGCGGCGGCGAGATGGAAAATCACGTCACACTCGCTGACCAGTCGATCCATCACGTTGACGTTACGAATGTCCTCAATCGCGCTGCGAAAACGCGGATTCGCGTCAATGCGAGCGAGATTTTCGATACGCCCGGTGCTGAGATTGTCGATAACCGTTACGGAATGTCCGGCTTCGAGCAGGCTTTCAGCGAGATGGCTGCCGATGAAACCCGCTCCACCCGTGATCAGCGCGTGTGCCATGTAACAAATCCTGACGATGCAGAAAACGCATAGGCGCTGTATACTAACGCAAAGTGTTTGTGCACACAAACAACGATTTCCCTACGGTGATAGAAAATTGTTATGTAGGTGCTTGCGTTGAACCGCACCTCATGATACGCTAAGTTAGAAATCTGCAACAACGGTTTGATTCATCCGACGAGACGCGGGCATGAGCGAGAAAATCCTAATCATTGACGACGAGGAAACCACCGTCAACTTGATCAGCCTGTTGCTGGAACGCAAGGGTTTCGAGGTGATCAAGGCATACGGCGCGGAAGAAGGACTCCGAAAGGCTTACCGCCACCAGCCCGATCTCGTGCTTCTGGACATCATGATGCCGGAGATGGATGGCTGGGAAGTGTGCAAGCGGCTGCGCGATATGTCCGACGTGCCGATCATCTTCCTGACGGCGCGCGGCGAAGTCCGTGACATCGTGCGCGGGCTGGAACTGGGCGCCGACGATTACGTGCCAAAGCCGTTCGACAACGACGAGCTGATCGCGCGGATTCGGGCGCACCTGCGGCGCGCGCCCAAGCCGAACATGAGTGAAGAACTGGTCTTTAACGGCGGCGAGTTCCGCATCAACTTCATGAACCGCGAAGTGCGCGTGCGCAACGAGCTGCGCCACCTGACGCCCAAGGAATTCAACCTGCTGGGCGTGCTGGTGCGCAACGCCGGGCGGGTCGTGCCGCGCAACGAGCTGGTGACCGAAGCCTGGGGCGAAGAATACGGCGACGCCATCGACAGCCTGAAGCTGTACATCCACTACCTGCGCCAGAAAGTCGAGCGCGACCCGGAGCGCCCGGACTATATCCTCACCTCGCGCGGCGTGGGCTACCGGTTTGCGAACCGCTAGAATCGTGTAACACCGCGAAAGTCATTCCAGGGCGCACAGCCGTGCGCCCCTACGACCCCTAACGAACGAGCATAGGTCATCTACGATTCATGCGCGTGGCGGGACACGATCAGCCGCATGATGGTCGCGCCGTGCGCCTGGAAAGCGTCGGCGGTGAGATGGTCGATGCTGACCCAGAGCGGGAAATCCACGTCTTCCTCAGGCGGGTATTCCGGCGGGTCGAGCGCCGTCGTCAGCGGTCTGGCGGCGTAGAAAAACAGAAAGCCGTGCAGCGCCAAATCCAGCGGGTCGTAGTAAAACAAGTCGGTTTGGAAGTGCAGGAATTCGCCCACCTCGACCTGAACACCCGTTTCTTCCCACACCTCGCGCCGGAGCGCGGCATCGACCGCCTCGCCCTTCTCGATTCCGCCGCCGGGGAGCACGTATTTCTGCGTGCTGCGCGCTCTGGCGACCAGAAGCTGGCGCTGGTGCAGCACAATCCCGTACACGGACGGACGTTGAATCAGGCTTTCGACGGGCACGAGGATGGTTTTGTTGAACAGGGTGCGGCACTCGATCAATCCAGTCATGGAGACTCCTCATTGACGACCGCCAGCGATTGTACACCTGATGCACCAGCTTACCTGTGCAGCCATTAATCCAGGGCTAACCATACCCCGCCAGAATATAAAGAGTTTTATTTCAAGGGAGGGCGGGTATGACGGTAAGAGACAGGGTTGCGCTGGTGACGGGCGGAGGATCGGGGCTGGGCGAAGCGGCTGCCCGCGTGCTGGCGCGTGAAGGCGCGAAAGTCGCGGTGGTCGGGCGCTCGGAAGATGAACTGCGAGAAGTCGCGCAGTCGATCAAGGCTGACGGCGGCGAGGCGGCAGCCGTCACCGCCGACATTGCCGATGCGCAGGCGGTGGAAAACGCCGTCCGGCAGGTAGTCGAGCGCTGGGGCAGGCTCGACATCGTGTTCGCCAACGCCGGTATCAACGGCGTGTGGGCATCCATCGACGACCTGACGCCCGACGACTGGCAGGAGACGATCAACGTCAACCTGAACGGCACGTTCTACACGATCAAATACGCCGCACCCTACCTGAAGCGAAACGGCGGCTCGGTGATCATCACGTCGTCGGTGAACGGCACGCGGATTTTCAGCAACACCGGGGCGACGGCGTATTCGTGCAGCAAGGCGGCGCAGGTGGCGATGGCGAAGATGCTGGCGCTGGAACTCGCCAAGTACCGCGTGCGCGTCAACGTGATCTGCCCCGGCGCGATTGAGAGCGAAATCGAGGAAAATACCGAAAAGCGCGATGTCGAGCGGGAAAAGGAGCCGGTCGAGTTCCCGGAGGGCGAAATCCCGCTGACCGACGGAGCGCCCGGAAAAGCCGAGGACGTGGGCGAGCTGGTGCTGTTTCTGGCGTCGGATGCGTCGAAGCACATCACGGGGACGGAAATCTGGATCGACGGCGGGCAGTCGCTCCTGCAAGGGTGAGGCGCGCTGCGTCCGGCAGCGCGCCTTTCTGATACGCTTCCGATGAATTTCCATGTCAAATCTAACGGGTCGGGACTATACTGTTGAATGTCCCCTGTTAGAAATCGGATGAGATCGAATGTTTGAACAACTGGTATCGGAACTGAATCACCCCGATCCGACGGTGCGCTATGAGGCGGCGCATAAGCTCGGCGCGTCGAACGATGCGCGGGCGATCCAGCCGCTGATTGACGTGCTGCCGGACGCGAACGCGAAGGTGCAGTACGCCGCCTTCAGCGGTCTGATCAAGCTGAACGCCTATGAAGCCGCCGAGCCGGTGATTACCATGCTGCTGAACAACCTCAACAGCCGGGTGTGGGAACTGCTCAAGCTGAATATCGGGATGCGGCTGCGCAGCGGGCTGCTGGAGATCATCGAGGGCAGCCGCGCGCCGATCACCGATCAGGTCACAAGCGCGCTGGAAACGCACGATCTAGACGAGCATCAGCGCGCGCTGCTGGTGCGGGTGATCGGTCGCAGCGATGACGGCGGCAGCGTCGACATGCTGATCAACCTGGTGGTCAAAGGAACGCCCACGCTTCAGGGCGCGGCAGCCGAAGCGCTCGGCTACATCGGCGACGAGCAAGCAATTTCGCCGCTGATGCTGCTGGTGCACGACCGGAGCAACGAGCTGCGCGAGATCGCCGCCGAAGCGCTCGGTCGGATAGGCAACGTGCGGGCGTTCGAGCCGCTGATAGCGCTGCTGAAGGACGAAAACGAGTGGGTGCGGCGCGCGGCTGTCGCCGCGCTGGGCGACCTGGGCGACCGGCGCGCCATCGAGCCGCTGAGCGAGGCGCTGCAGGACGAGAACACGGTCGTGCAGGACGCGGCGTTCGAGGCGCTCAAGAAGCTGAGCTACGGCAAGTACGACATAACGCTGTAAAGGCAATCTCGCAAGTCACAGAGACGCCCGCGAATAACGGGCGTCTTTTGAGTGCTGCGCCCCTACACGTTTCCCCTTCCCGCGTAATCCCCCGTTCGCACAGACGTGCTATACTATCGGCGTCACCGGCTCTGTACGCATCGGAACGCTTATGCTGCCCATCCGTCTGGAAATCAAGAATTTTCTCGCCTACCGCTCGCCCGAACCCGTGCAGTTCGACGGCATCCACCTTGCCTGCCTGACGGGGGCGAACGGCGCGGGCAAATCGTCGCTGCTGGACGCGATCACCTGGGCGCTGTGGGGCAAGGCACGCGCCCGCCGCGACGAAGAACTCGTCCATCTGGGGCAAAACGACATGTACGTCCTGCTGGAATTCGAGCAGGATGGGCTGATCTATCAGGTGATCCGGCGGCGGTCACGCACCAAGAGCGGCTCCGGCACGCTCGACCTGATCGCGCTGGGCGACGACGGCACGCCCAACGACATCAGCGAGCCGAACATGCGCGCCACACAGGACAAGATCAACCGCCTGCTCAATCTCGATTACGAGACGTTCGTGCATTCGGCGTTTTTGCAGCAGGGTAAAGCCGACGCCTTCACGACCAAGACGCCGCGCGAGCGCAAGCAGATTCTGTCGGACATCCTCGGTCTGGCGCGTTGGGAGACCTACGAAGAAGCGACGAAGGAAATCCTCAAGGAGATCGACACCGAAATCCAGATGCGGCAGATGCAGATCGAGGAGATCGAGCGCGACATCGAGCAGGAACCGGCGCTGATCGCCGCCGTCGCCGAAGCCGAGCAGCAGCAGCAGGATGCTGAAGCCGCCCTGCACGAAGCCGAAGCCGCGCTCAAGCAGGTGGAGCACGCGCCGGGCGAGATGCGCAACGCCCAGAGGCGGCAGGCGGAAGCCGAACAGCGGCTGCGGCATCTCGACGGCGACCTGAAAGCCGCCGATGCCGAGATCGCGCGGCAGGAGCGCAAGGTCGCCAGCTACGAGGCGATCATCAGCGCGCGCGACGAGATCGAGGCGGGCTACGCGGCATTAGAGGACGCGCGCAGCACCAACGAGGCGCTCGGTGACAAGCTGATGGCACTGAGCGAGATCGACGAGCAGCGCCGCGCGTTTGAGCGACAGCTTGACGCGGCGCGCGCCGAACTCGAAAAAGAGGTCAACGGCTACGAGGTCGAGGTCACGGCGCTGGAAAAGACTATCGACGCGGCGCTGCCGGATGCCCTCGAAGAAATCCGGCTGGAAATCGCCGAATTGGAACTGCTCGAAGACGAGCGCGGGCGGCTGGACGACGAACTCACCGCCCTCAAGAACGAGACGAGCAGCCTCGAAGGGACGAACAGCGCGCTGCGCCCGGAAATGACCCAGTTGAAAGAGCGCATCGACCGGCTGAAAGCGGCGTCTGGCGCGTTTTGTCCGCTGTGCGGACAGCCGCTGACCGAGGAACATCGCGTCAGCCTGCTGGCGGAGCTTCAGGCGCAGGGCGAGGAGCGCGGCAACGCTTTCCGCACGAATCAGGCGCGCATCGCCGAAATCAACGGCGAGATCAAGACGATGCAGGGTGCTGTCACCGACGTGCGCGTGCGGCTTCAGCGCCTCGCCGACCTCAAGGGGCGGGCGGGTCAGCTTCGCGCCGGGGTGGACGCGGCGCACGACGCCGAATTACAGCTTCACGCGGTACATGCCCGACTGGATGCCGCCCGCGCGACACTGGACGGCGGGGAATTCGCCAGCGATCTGCGCGCGCAAATCACGGCGCTGGATGCGCGGCGGTCGGCGCTCGGCTACGACAGCGACCTGCACAGCGCCGCGCGCCAAAGCCTTGAGACGCTGCGCGAGTTCGAGACGCGCCAGAACGAGCTGCGGATCGCGCTGGAAGCGCTGCCGGACGCGCAGATGGCGCTGGAAGGCGCGGCGGCGCGGCGCGAGCGCCTGCTGGTCACGCAGGCGGAAGAACGCGAGCAGCTGGCAGCAGCTTCAGGGCGAAATCGCGCGGCTGGAAATTCTGGTGCGCGAGGAACAGGCGCGGCGCGAGGAAGTCAATCGCCAGCGCATCGCCGAGCGGGCGGCGTTCCGCAAGCTGGCGGACGTGCAGCAGGCGCTCAAGGCAATTGAGGACGGGCGCATCCGCAAAGCCGAGCTGGAAGCGCGGCTGGCGCAGCGGCGGGTCGACCGGGCGCTGTACGACGAACTCAAGCTGGCGTTCGGCAAGAACGGCATCCCGGCGATGATCATCGAGACGGCGATCCCGGAGCTGGAAGCCGGGGCGAACCGCCTGCTCAACCGCATGACCGACGGTCGCATGAGCCTGATGCTGACGACCCAGCGCGAGAAAATCACGGGTGGAGTCGCCGAGACGCTCGACATCCAGATCGCCGACGTGGGCACGCGCGCCTACGAGATGTTCAGCGGCGGCGAAGCCTTCCGCATCAACTTCGCGCTGCGGGTGGCGCTCTCGCAGATGCTGGCGCGGCGGGCGGGGGCGCAGCTTCGCACGCTGTTCCTCGACGAAGGCTTCGGCACGCAGGACGAGGAAGGGCGCAACAAGCTGGTCGAGGCAATCACGGCGATTCAGGACGACTTCGACCTGATCCTGGTGATCACGCACATCGAGGATTTGCGCGACTCGTTCCCGGTGCATGTGCTGATCGAGAAGATGGAGGACGGGAGCCGCATCAGCGTGCGCTAGCCAGCCGTGTTAAAATGGGTGGAGAGGCTGCGGAGATCTCTATGGACAATGTACGCGAGCAGGCTGTACAGAAGCTGTACGAACTCAGTGACGAGCAGGTCGCCGCTGTCTTGCGGTATATGGAGGTGCTGCACGCCGACGTTGAACCTAGTCGTCGATCCAACGGTGGGGATGTTCTCCGCCGATCCAGCTTTAGCGACAGGCAAACAGATTTTGCGCGATGAGATTGCATCGCGCAGCGGTTGGACACAGAAAAAGACTGACTATGGTCGCCGTAGCGGATACAAGCTATATCGTTGCCGTCACGCTCAGCTCGGGAACCGATCATCAAGCCGTCTGGCTGTACATGACCAGCAGCGAATTGTGTTCGTCCCTCAGTCAACGCTCACTGAAGTTGCCTATTTAATAACACGCAGTCTGGGCAACCGCGCTACAGCCGAACGCTTTTGCCTGCTCCCGCAGCTGCGCAGAATACCGGGCTCATCGATTTGATGCTCAGGATATGCGGGCGCACCTCCGAGTTACTTTTTCAGTACGCGGATCTGCGTCTCGATTTTGTCGATGCCACAATTGTGGCAGTCGCCGAACGACTGAAGATCACCCAGATACGACGCTGGATGAGCGCGATTTTCGTATGATACGACCGTCACACAGCGAGCATTTTGAGATACTGCCATCACCCTGACCAGCCCAGAAAAAGGTTGCCGTCATGCCCAAGCGAACTTCAAAGCTCAGTCCTCACGCTCCAGCGCTGATCGCCGTTTTGTGCTTCATGCTGATGCTGCTGGCGCTCATGCTGACGCCGACGGTCGCGGCGCAGGGCACGCAGCCGCAGCCGACCTCGGAGTTCGACCTGAACCTCGCGCCGACCATTGGCGCGCCGACCGAAACGCTCAACCCGCAGATGCTCGACAGCCTGACGGGGGTCAACGGGCAGGCGGTGAACTCGTCCGTCCACATTCGCAGCGGTCCCGGCACGAGCTACCGTTCGATTGGCTCGCTGCGTCAGGGGCGCTGGATTGACATCATCGGTTGGAACGGCTGGAAAGAAGGGCGCGAGTGCTCGTCGGTGTTTGAAGCCGACCTCGACATGTGGGTACAGGTGCAGTTCGGCGAGCAGCGCGGCTGGATCGCGCGCTGTGTGCTCGACATTCGCGGTCAGCTGACCGATCTGCCGGTCGTCACCACGACGGGCGACCGGACGTTACAGCGGTAGGAGCAAACAGTGATTCAGTGGAAAGCCGTAGGGGCGAGGCGTGTCTCGCCCTTACATTATGCGATGATGATTGTGCTGCTCCTGCTGGCGTCCGGCTGCGGGGCAACTGCCCTTCAGGTCGTGCCGACGGCGCGCCCGACGGCGACCGCTACCCCCACCGGCGCGCCGACCCGCACGCCCGCGCGCGACGTGACGCCGACCGTGCCTCCCACGTCGCCACCGACGACGCCGACGGGTGGTCCGTCGCCGACGCCGCTGTTCGGTCCGACCATCACGGTCGTGGCGCAGCCGACCGATTCGCAAAGTCTGAATCCCAACGCGCCGCGCATCGAGTTCTTCACCTCGGATGCGTCGGCGGTCGCGCCCGGCAACACCGTGACGCTGTTCTGGTCGACGCGCGGCGCGCGCGATGCCGTGATCTACCAGCTTGTGCGCGGCGTGCGCAACCGGGTCTGGAACGTGGGACCCGACGGCAGCCTGCCGGTGACGACCAGCCGCAGCGACCGGGGGACGGCGGATTTCGTGCTGCACGTGGGCGAAGGATCGCAGTTTGTCGAGCAGAATCTGTCGATCCCGCTCGCCTGCCCGGACGTGTGGTTCTTCCAGCCGTCGCCGGAAGCCTGCCCGCGACCGGCGCAGGAGACGCAGTTGATCGAGGAGCCGTTCGAGCGTGGGCGGATGCTGTACGTTGGGGCGACCGACCAGATTTACGCCCTGTTCAACGATGGGCTGGCTCCGGCGTGGCTGGTCGTGCAGAACCGCTTCGACCCGGCGATCCACCCCGAAAGCGACCCGGATTTCGCCGCCGCACTGCCGCCCGGCTACTACCAGCCGCTGCGACGACTGGGCTTCGTGTGGCGCGGCAACGACACGGTGCGCAACCGGCTTGGGCTGGCGATCCAGCCGGAAGCCAACTACAACGGCTTCACGCAGACCTCGGTGACGACGGAAGGCGCGCAGACGCTGTACATCAGCAGCGCCGACGGAACGGTGCTGCAACTGCTGCCGCAGGGCGCGTCGTGGCAGATTATCACGTCGCCCTAATGAAGCCGCGCTACGATGATGCGATACGTCACAAGCTGAAAAAGACACTCTGCGGCTTACCGGAGACCGTTTGAATGCTGAACGAAACAGCTTCTTCCATCGACGACCGCCCCGCGCTGCGGTCGTCGGTGCGCTACACGCCGGAAGATGGGCAGCGCAGCGAACTGCGCGAGATGGTCATGTCCATCCTGTCGATTGAGCAGGAGACGTTCGAGGACGACAATAAGCTCAACAAGGAGAGCCTGCTGGCGATTGGGCAGGATAGCCGCCTCGTCGCTACGTTCGAGGGCAGGCTGCTGCTCGATTCGGAAGCAGCTTACGACCGCCTCGACCAACTGCTCCAGCCGGGAGACTACCTGCCGCTGTTCCGCGAGCGCGAGGGCAAGCACGTCGTCCACGTGCTCGCCGGGCGCGTCCACCCCAAGCCGCGCCCCTGGTGGCCCAACGCCCTGCTGTTCATCCTCACGTTTCTGAGCGTGCTGCTGGTCGGAACCGAGCTTGCCATCAACGAGGTTTTCAGCTCGGATCCGATTGCGGCGCAGGCGATGATCAACAACCTGCCGCTGGAGCTGTGGCGCGGGCTGCCGTTCGCCATCGCCATCCTGCTGATCCTGGGCGCGCACGAGCTGGGGCATTACTTCGCGGCGCGGCATCATAAGCTGGCGGTGACCCTGCCCTACTTCATCCCCGCGCCGTTCATCGGCATCATCGGCACGTTCGGCGCGTTCATCCAACTGCGCGAGCCGATGCGCAACCGCAAGGTGCTGCTCGACGTGGGCGCGGCGGGTCCGCTGGTCGGTCTGGTATTCGCCATCCCGATCCTGATCATCGGGCTGAAAACCTCGCCCGTGCTGCCGATCCCGCCCGTTGCCTCGATGGAAGGCAATTCACTACTGTATGCGCTGACGAAAATCCTGATTTTCGGGCGCTTTCTGCCCAGCGGCGGCGTCGACGTGTTCCTGAACCAACTGGCGCAAGCCGGGTGGACAGACTGCTGGTGACCGCCCTCAACCTGATCCCGATTGGGC
Source organism: Anaerolineae bacterium (assembly GCA_046328655.1). Classification (GTDB taxonomy): domain Bacteria; phylum Chloroflexota; class Anaerolineae; order Aggregatilineales; family Phototrophicaceae; genus Flexifilum. Next base: position 60,083 of record JAXLWE010000025.1, read on the forward strand.
AGTTGGACGGCGGGCAATATCCTGTATTGCTGATCGGCAACCGCGCGCGACTAAGCTGTTCTACCCGTTCATCGCCCTGCTGGTGGTGCTGGCGTTACCGCGCGAGATGTGGCTGCTGTGGCTGCTGCTCCTGCTGCTGTTCGGGCGGATTTACGCCACCCCGCTCGACATGATCACGCCGATGGATCCCCGCCGCAAGCTGATCGCCGTGCTGGGGCTGGTGGTGTTCGTGATCACGTCTGCCCGTGCCGCCTCCCGGTCGTGACCAATAACGCCAATCCGATGCCGAGCAGCACGATCTGGCTGCCTGCCACCCTGCTGACGCTGTACACTCTGCGCCGACGATGACCATGACCCTCAAGTACCGCCTGCACGTCCTGTGGACGGTGTTCCGGCTGCGCTGCCCCAACTGCGAGCGCGGTCGCATCTTCACCGGCTTGTTCGCCATGAACGAGACTCCGCCTGTACTGCAGCGTCCGCTTCGAGCGCGAGTCGGGCGAACGGTCGGGGGATGTACTTCAACCTGATCGCGGCGGAACTGTTGACGATGGTCGGCTTTCCTCGATAAACGCCATCTTTCAGCCGCCATTCGTGCCGCATCTCGTGTTCTGGGTCATCTTCAACGTCGTGTTCATCGCCGTGTTCTACCGCCACGCGCGCTCGCTGTGGATCGGCACGTCGTTCCTGACGGGCGGCGTGTATGCCGACCCGGACGACGAGCGCGAGTACCAGCGCCCCGACGAGGAAATCCAGCCGTAAGCCCCGGCACATACAATTGAAACAGGGCATAATGGAAAGTCAAGGATCGTCTAATGACGGTAGGGGCACGACATGTCGTGCCCCTACAATGCCTGTCACGGATATGACATGAGCGCTGCGAAATGAAGCTGACCAGGTGCCTGATCGCCAACCGGGGCGAGATCGCCGTGCGCATCATCCACGCCTGCCGCGAGCTGGGTATCGGCGCGGTGGCGGTGTATTCGACGCCGTACTGCTGGCGCTACGTGCTGCTCGCCGACGAAGCCTGCGCGATTGGCGCAGCGAATCCGGCAGACAGCTACCTGAACATCGACAAACTGATTGCGGCGGCGCGGGCGGCGGCTGGTGACTGCGTCCACCCCGGCTTCCTGTCCGGAGTTCTGGAAGCGTTCGCGCAGGCGGTGATCGACGCCGGGCTGGTGTGGGTCGGTCCGCCGCCGGACGCGATCCGGCGGATGGGCGTCAAGACCGAGGCGCGCGCGCTGATGCAGGCGGCGGGCGTCCCGCTCGCGCCGGGGTATCAGGGCGAGGGCAGCGATCAGGCATTTCTGGACGCGGCGGAACACATCGGCTACCCGGTGATGGTCAAGGCGACGGGCGGCGGCGGCGGCAAGGGAATCCGCGTCGTGACGCACGCCAGCGATCTGCCGGAGGCGCTGCAAGCGGCGCGGCGCGAGGCGCAGCACGCTTTCGGCGACCCGCGCGTGTTTCTGGAGCGCTTCGTCGAGCGCGCCCGGCACGTCGAAATTCAGGTGCTCGCCGACCAGTTCGGGCACACGGTTCACTTGTTCGAGCGCGAATGCAGCGCCCAGCGCCGCCACCAGAAAGTAGTCGAGGAATCGCCCTCGCCGCTGCTGACCGCCGAGATGCGGGCGCAAATGGGAGCGGCGGGCGTGGCGGCGGCGCAGGCGGTCGGCTACGTGAACGCCGGGACGGTCGAGTTCATCGCCGCGCCGGACGGCGAGTTCTATGTTCTGGAGATGAACACACGCCTGCAGGTCGAGCACCCTGTGACAGAACTTGTCACAGGACTCGATCTCGTCAAGCTGCAATTTATGATCGCGGCGGGCGAGCCGCTGCCGTTCGCGCAGGACGACCTGAGCCAGCGCGGGCACGCCATCGAGTGCCGGGTGTACGCCGAAGACCCGCGCGGCGGCTTTTTGCCAGCGGTCGGCGACGTGCTGCACTTTCACGCGCCGGAGGGCGTCGGCGTGCGGGTCGATTCGGGGGTCAAGTCCGGCGACACGATTTCGATCCACTACGACCCGCTGATCGCCAAGATCATCGTCTGCGAGCGCGACCGCCCCGCCGCGATCCAGCGGATGGATGCGGCGCTGCGCGACACGATGATCCTGGGCACGACGACCAACCTCGGCTTCCTGCGGGCGCTGATCAACCACCCGGCGTTTGTGGCGGGCGCAGTCGACACGGGCTTCATCGAGCGGCACGCCGCCGAACTCGTCCCGCCGGACACGCCACCACCGGACGCGGCGCTGATCGCGGCGGCGCTGCTGGAACAGGCGGGCGCGCTGCCGACCGCCGACCGCGCCGACGATCCCTGGTCGCGCGGCGACGGTTTCCGCTTAGGACAAGAGAGGTAAGCCTGTGTCTGCTGATCACACTGCTAAGCGGCGGCGTTCGGGTTCTTCGGGTTCGTGGGCATGACCAGCGAAATCACGCCGCCCCCGGTCGTGACAGTCGAAGCGACGGCGTGAAGCCGCGCCGGTCGCTACCCAGGCAATCGCCTGCGAGCCAGCGCCAGCGGCGCAGGATGTCGACCAGATCGAGACGCTGAGAGCGCGGCGTTCGAGCCGGACATCTGGACGCAGACCGCTGGAAGCGAAACGTAATGGTCGACTTCCTCGTGGCGATCCAGCCTCTACGGGGCGGTCGCCCCCGTCGAGCTGCTGCACTACGACTGCGGCATCACCGCCGAGGAGGTCAAGCGATTCTACGGTTCGGCGGGCTTCGAGACGATCTTCGCCAATTACACGTCACACACCATGACCGCCGAGTGCGCCGCCGATGACCTGCGGCTGTTCGAATTTGACGCGGTTTCGAACAAACGCGATTATCATGTGCTGTACTGGGTGAAGCAGATTTCGCCGACGCGGGTCGCCGGGGTGATGCTGACGTTCTGGCGTCGCGCCCGGCGCAGCAGGCGGAGTACGCCGGGCGGCTGTTCCCGGAACTGCCCACCTGCGAGGCGGCGGTCGGATGAATTACGAACACGGCGGAGCGACCTATTCGGTCAGCCTGCACCCGCAGCTCGACGGGACGTTTCGCGCGGTCGTCGGCGAGCGCAGCTACACGGTCAGGGCGACGGCGGTCGACGGCGGCTGGCTGCTGGCGCTCGACGGCGTGCAAGTCCATGTGTACGCCGCAGCGCGCGGGAGCGAGCGCTTCGTCGGCATCGACGGGCAGCAGTACGCGCTGACGGTAGCGAGTGCAGGGCGCAGGCGCGCGACGAGTGGTGGCGGCGGCGACCTGACGGCGATGCCGGGACAGGTGCGCGAGGTGTCCGGGCGGGCGACAGCGTCACGAGCGGTCAGGCGCTGCTGCTGCTGGAAGCGATGAAGATGGAGATCTGCATCAGCGCACCTGCCGACGGTCGGATCAAGCGGCTGCTGGTGGCGGCGGGCGACGTAGTAGATCGCGGGCAGCGGCTGGTGGAGATGGAATAAGAGCAGTGTTGAGTACTGGGCTTGCCGAAGGCAAAGCCCGCGATGAGTGCCGCCAGACGCTCGAAGCGTCCGGCTAGGCAAGGTCAAGCCTGCTGAAGCAGGCTGCTTTCCAGCCACCTTCAGGTGGCTTGGGTTCGATAGCCGGATGGTTTGACCATCCGGCGCAAATGATGGACGGCATGATGTGAAGGATTCGCTCGCGTGAGAGCGCGTCGGGCAAATCCCGTTTCTACTCAGCACTCGGCACTCATCGCGCAGTACCAAGTTATGGGGGGCAAAAGGGGGTCGGCTTATGGCGTACACAATTAGACTGATTGGGCTGGAATGTTTTCGGGCGGAAGAAGTGGACGGCGACGAAATCTTCATCAAGCTCAACGGCAAGAAAGTGTGGGAAGCGAATCCGGACAAGATGCTGCACGCACCCGAATCCGACGGAATGGTCAGCCAGTACGATTTCGCCGGTGCACGCAAGCGCACCCGTGCCGGGTGGATCCCCCTGATGCCCTATCAGCCGGGACAGTTCGTATTCAGGGATCAGACCGGCGATTCCGAGCTGCAATTGTGGGATGCCGACGTGCTGACCAGCGACGACCTGCTTGGTCAGACGCCGATTGACGCCTCGCAAGCCAGCGGCGGCAACATCTCGGTGGTGTTCCAGCGGCTGGGCGCGCACTACCGTCTGACGTACAAGGTCGAGGCGCAGGCATGACGCCCGCCGAACTGCTGCGCGACCATGAGGACTCGTATCGTCGGGCGCGCGCCACGCTGGGCAGCGCCGACCCCGAACAGGTGATATACGAAGAAAGCGGCTGGCGCGTCAAGGACATCGCCGCGCACGTGGCGACGTGGGACGCCGAAGCGCTGCGCTCGATCTACGCGCACCGGCGCGGGAGCGAATACAGCATCCCGAATTTCGTCGACAAGGACGACTTCAACGCTTTCGCAGCGCATGTGCGCATGGACGAGCCGATGGACCGGATCATGGCGGACTGGGACGCGACGGTGCAGTGGCTGAACCTGCTCACCCGCTCGATGACGCCGGACGACCTCGCCGCCGAGATGACTCATCCGTCGGGCAAGCGCGGCAGAGTTGGCGAACTGCTGGCGGAACTCGCGGAACACCGCGAGACGCACATGAACGACATCCGGGCGGCGATGAAAGTCGAGTGATTTACTAATCTGAATTAGGGATACGCTTCGTTTTTTGACCTCACCCTGTTTCGCGGCTAACCTTCGGTTAGCGATACTCCCCTCCACGTTGTGGAGAGGGGATTGAGGTGAGGTTGGTCTCTCTGAAAACCGTTACCCATAACTGACTTTAACGGCGCTACCCCGTGATTGGCAGCGAAGGTCGAGGTCGCTGTCGACTGCGAACAGCGTCAGCCGGAACACCCAGCCGCGATAGGCAGCCGTCTGCACCTGAACCCACTCGCCGTCGGCGCTGCGCCCGATGGCAGGAAAACCGTCCCGTAGGGCACGGTACGGATCACGTTCTGAGTCATCTCCGGCGCGCGGCGCACGTTGATGCGGTTGACGCCATCGCCGCGCACGGCGACGACGGAAATCGCCCGCGCGCACCGGGGCGGGGTCGGTCTGGTCGATCCTGCCGACCTGCACCGGCGCGTCGAGACAGTCCGGCGGCTGCGGGAACGCCAGTGAGCGCCCGCTGCTCAGGCACAGGCTGACCACGTTAGGCGGCGTCCCGGTCAGACGCAGGGGCAGACGCAGCTCGATCACGTCGCCGATGCTCATATCGGCGTCGGGGACGACCTCGACCGGCTGGTCGCCGGTCTGGGCATAAACGCGCCCCGGCTGCATCGAGACGACCGTATTTCCCGTACCGCCATCCGCTGAACCCAGCTCCAGATCGATCTGCGACTCGATATTCGCCTGCGAAACGGTCTCGACAGTCAGGTACAGATAGCTGTCGTTGTAGACGGCGCGCGCCTGCCCGATGTTGAGCGACAGGATCGAGGCGTCGGTCGGATCGTCGGGCGTGACCGGGACGTTGTCCGCCCAGTCCGACACGCTGCCGTCGAGCGCGATCCAGGTGAAGCCGGACGGCAGCGCCGGGTACTGGTCCTGGGGCAGCCGCAGCAGCCAGGCGGCAAGCCGCTGCGCCAGGATGTAGTCCGCCGGGTGAACTGGCTCGCCGCTGGTTGTACGCCGCAGCCCGTAGCCGTTTTGCAGCATCTCGCCGTCGCCCAGCACCGCCGCCCGCGCGCCGCTGCGGGTGTTCTCGCCGTATGCGGCGATGTTGACACGCCCCTGCATGTCCTTGTCAAGATTGAGCTGGATGGGCGCGCCGGGGTTATCGCGCGAGGGGAAGATGTCGGTCGCCGTCTCGACAAATTCGGGCGAGGCATCGACCAGCGCCCAGGCGAAGCTGTCCATGCCGAACGGCTCGACATGGAGCGGGCGCGCGCCCCACAGCGCCACCGGCAGATCGTACTGCCGGAGCGGGTCGCTGATCGGGTTGGGGACGGAATCGGCGTAGCCGAGCGAAAAGGTCGAGTACAGGTCGCTGAACGAGGCGTTATTGAACCAGGGTTCGACCAGAATCCCGTTGAGCAGGCTGATGCCCTGCTCGTAGGTCAGCAGCCGGTCGAGACCGCTGCCGGGTGTTTCGGTGCGCGCGCCCAGGTAGCCGGGCGGCTCCAGCGCGACGAGCAGGCTGTTGCCCGCGCTCACCTGAAGCCAGATGCGCGCCAGATAAGCCGGAGTCAGCGCACCGCGCGGACGCACCAGCACGACCACGCGGGCATCCTCCGGGATGGGATCGTCCAGCCGAACCCAGGTCGTGCGCGCGCCGAGGCTCTGGAAGATTTCGGCGAGGCGCGTGACGCCGTCGGGACCGTTGTCCGTCACCGACGCCATCACCAGCGTGCGCGCCTCCTCGACAAACACGACCAGAGGCGCCTGCACCTGGGCATGACCGGGCGCAGCCGTCACCAGCAACAACATCAGACACAGAATGCTTAAAACGCGCATCAGCACGCCGCCGTCGTTCCGGCTCTCAGGACTGCGCGGTAGGTGTCGGCGTCACTTCGGGCGTCGGGGTGCGCGTCGGCGTCGGCGATGGCGTAATCGTCACCGTAGCCGTCGGTCCCGGCGTCGGGAATGTGACTTCGACGGATGGCTGATCGAGCAGCCAGGTCGCCGCGTTGAGCAGGAAACGGGCATTGTCCGGGTACACGAACGCGGCGCTGTTGGGCGGCGAGGTGCGCAGCCCACCACCGTTGGTGGCGAACTGGCGGTCGCCGATCAGGACGATACGTGACGACGTGCGGTCGTTCTGGTACGCCGCCGCCAGCGGCAGCGCGCCCTGGGTGGTGTCGCGCCCGATGTCGAAATTGAACGTGCCGGCGGACAGGTAGGTAGCGTAATCCGCCTCGCCGTAGAAATCGGTGGTAGTGAAAACGAGCGGCGTCACGACGAAGCCCTGAATCGAGGCATCGACTTCCAGCGAGCGTGCGGTCGCAAATTCGAGGGCGCCGGTCAGAGTCTGGGTGATCGGGTGCGCCGTGTTGAACGCCGAGGTCGAGAAGCGCGGGATCAGGATCGGGCGCTCGCCGACGATGGCGGGCGGCGCTTCGGTCACCTGCGCGTCGGCGGCTTCGGCGGTCGCTTCGGGCGCGGGGGTTTCAAAAATCGGCTCCGTGCCTCTGGTGACGACCACGTCGTCGCGGGCGCGCAGCCCCATATCCGCCCACATCAGCGCGAACAAGCCGCCCGTCGCCGGAAGCGGCGCGCTGCGCCCACCCACCACCGCGTCGGCGAGGATGAGGACGCGCCCGTGATTGTTCATGTACGCCCACAGGCGAGCGATCTGATCGGGCGGGAGGTCATTGACCGGACCGGCGATGACGATCAGGTCGGCGTCGGTGGGAAAGCCGGTGCGCCATTCGAGCGTGAACAGGCTGGCGCCAAGCTGGGTCAGCAGCCCGGCGAAGCGCGAAAGTCCGTTGTCGGAACGATCAAAGCGGCTGGCTTCACCGCCCGCTTCGGTGAAGTAGATGTTCATGCCGTCGAGACGTGGCACGTCCTGCAGCAGGGGGTCGGCTTGCACGGTCGAGCGCACATTGATGCCCAGGATCACGATTAAGACGCCCGCCAGCAAGACTCCCCAGTATCGTCTTGAAAGCATATACGCTCCTCTTGAATTTCTGTCCGGCAGAATGGCGCGCTGCGGATGCTCAGGCAGGACGCGACGCGGAACAGGCGCGTTCCAGCCGCCGTTTCCGTTCAGTCCATTACAAAGTAACTATCGGTAAGCCTACCAGAGTTGTACGGGAAGCGCAAACGGTGGCAGCGGGCGGCGCAATCGGGTAATCTGAAGCGCGTTCGCAGGAGCGAGGCAGGCAGATAGTGGAGAATTCAGTCGCGTTCGACCGCGCCGCCGATTACTACGACCGGACGCGCGGCTTTCCGTCAGGCGTGGAGAACGAGATCGCGGCGCTGATGGCGCTCAGCGGCGGCTTTACGTCGTCGAGCCGGGTGCTGGAGATCGGTGTCGGCACGGGGCGGATCGCGCTGCCGCTTTCGGCGCACGTCGGCGCGTACTACGGCATCGACCTAGCGCGCCCGATGCTGGAACGCCTGCGCGCCAAGCAGCAGACGGAGCCGGTGTACATCACCCAGGGCGACGCGACTCGCCTGCCCTTCGCCCGCGACTCGTTCGACGGCGTGATCGCGGTTCACGTATTCCACCTGATCCCCGGCTGGCGCGATGTACTGAACGAGATCGCGCGCGTGCTGCGCCCCGGAGCGGCGCTGGTTCACGGCGGGAATGGGCGGCTGGTCTCGGACAGGCTTCAGACGGTGTGGCGCGAGGCAACCCATGAGGCAAATGAAGCCGCCGGGGCGATCCCGCCTGCCCAGCGCGAGACGTTTCTGGATGAGAACGGCTGGCGGGCAGCCGGGGAGATGCGCGCGCATCCGTTCGTGGTCTACCGCTCGCCGCAGGAATTCATCAGCCTGATGGAGCAGCGCGTCTTTTCGAGCACGTGGCGAATGAGCGACGAGCAGATCGCGCGCGGGCTGGCTGCCGTGCGCGAGTACGTCGCCGCCCACTACGACGATCCGACGCAGCCGGAAGCGCTCGACTCGCACTTCAACGTGCAGGCGTACCTGCCGCCGGAAAAATAAGAGAGTTAACCACAGAGACCACAGAGTGCGCAGAGAAAATCATGCCGACGGCTGAGCGACCCCCGTGAACATCGTCCACCTGACCCCGTACTACGCGCCCGCCTACGCCTTCGGCGGCGTGACCCGCGCGGTCGAGGGGATGGCACGGACGCTGGCGCGGCGGGGACATCAGGTCAGCGTGCTGACGACCGACGCCCTGAGCCAGCACGAGCGCTACACGGGCGCGCTCGACAGCGTGCAGGACGGCGTGCGCGTCGTCCGCGTGCGCAACCTGTCGACGTGGCTGCGCGGGCGGCTCAACCTGTCGACGCCGCCCGGCATGGGGCGGCTCGCCGCCGACCTGCTGGCGGACGCCGACATCCTGCACATCCACGAACTGCGCACCTCCGAAAACCTGCTGGTGACGCCGGTCATGGCGTGGACGATGCCGATTGTGCTCTCGCCGCACGGCACGCTGACGCTCGGCACCGGGCGCGGCGCTCAAGGCGACGTGGGATCGGCTGCTGTCGCCCACGCTGGCACGGCGCATCGCCGCCGTGATCGCGCTGACGGCGCCGGAAGCCGGCGAAGCGCGGGCGGCATGGGCGGCGCTTGGAGTCCAATTGTCACAAACTCGCTTCGCCGTCGTGCCGAACGGCATCGACCCGGAGAATTCGTGCATCTGCCGGGGCGCGAGGCGTTCCGAGCGCGCTCGGGCTGGGTGACGCGCCGGTGTGCCTGTTCATGGGGCGGCTGCACGCGCGCAAGAGCGTCGACGTGCTGGCGCGAGCGTTTCTGCGCGCCGACGTGCCGAGCGCACGATTGGTGATCGCGGGCCGGACGAGGGGATGCTGCCCGTATTGCAGTCCATCCGCGACGAGCGGATCGTCATCACGGGGTATCTGGGCGCAGCCGAGCGGCTGGAAGCGCTGGCAGCGGCGGACGTTTTCTGCGACGGGCGAGGGCTTGTCGATGGCGGCGCTGGAAGCGCTGGCGGCGGGCTTGCCGGTGATCTGTCGCCGGGCTGCAACCTGCCGGAAGCCGCCGAAGCGGGCGCCGGGCTGATCGTCGAGCCGCAGGTCGAGCCGCTGGCGGCGGCGCTGCGCGATGTGCTGAGCGATGCCGAGCAGCGCGCGACGATGGGCACAGCGGCGCGGTCGCTGGCGCGCGAGCGCTTCACGTGGAGTCGGTCGGCGCGCGGCTGGAAGACGTGTATCGGGAAATCGTGACGGGAACGTAGGGGCACAGCGCGCTGTGCCCTACAAACATACGCTGGCATCGTTCGGCTACAGCGCCAGCACGTAGCGCAGCAGCCTGCGCCGCTCGCGCACGTTCTTCGGCGAGGGATTGAAGGTGGCGTCGAGCATGGGCAGCACCTCGTCGCGCGCCTGCCGGGTGCGCATGGCGCGCTTCCACAGGTACAGGTTGAAGCCGAACCGCAGCTTCGACTGGTGGGTCAAGCCGATGATATTTTTGAGGTTGTTGTTGGCGCGGTCATCCATATGGGCGACCTTGCGGGCATCCTGCGGCGTGAGAGCGCGCTCCGGCAGCGTGCCGATGCCGTTTTCGAGCATGTAGAGCAGGTCGGTGCGCCAGGCAGCCGTGCCGAGGAAATCGACCATGCGAATCCAACCGAGCAGGAAATCGCGTTCGCTGGGTGAGGAAAAGCGCCTGCCAAGCTCGAACACGCCGCGCTCGACGGTGACGAGGCTGGATTTGTGCGCGTCCCACTGGATGCGGCGCATCGGCTCGATGTCTTTGCCCGGCTCGAACTGGCGCGCGTATTCGAAAAATCTGCGCCACTCGCGCAGCGGCTCCTCGAACAGCGGTGGAATCTGGTACGCGCCCGCGCTGCCGCCGCCGTGCGGGTAGTCGACCGCGCTTTCGGCATATGCCGGCAAAAGCTCGATCTCCGGCGCGATACCAAGCTGCGCGGCGGCGATGTACGGGATCACGCTGAGCGAATAGTTGGCGTAGCCCCACATGCTGTTGGGGTCGATGCGTCCGGGCGGTGTGCTGTCCAGGTGCAACCGACCGGAGCGCCACTGCCATTCCAACTGGAAGAAGTAGCCCCAGAACACGTTCCATTCGTTCTCCGCGCCGAACACGCCGCGCCCGTTCATCGACTCGATCAGCAGGCGATAGATCGCCATACGCTGCTCGTAGACGAACGGATCGGCGGACTCCGCCAATTGCGGCAGCGCCGACCACATGGCAGAGACATCGGCTTTAGTGAGACGTTCTATCGTGGACTGGCTCATGGATTGATCCCCCCTGCTCAACGTGCCAGATAGATTACGCCGCCAAACCGCCGATTGGATTTGTGGAGGTGGGTTCAGGACAGGCGCTTCTCGTTGAGGATGCGCGTCATCTGCTCCAGATGGGTGGTGTCGTGGAGCGTCGCCAGAAAAAGCTGCTCCAGCAGCGTGAGGATGCCGCGCGTCGGGTGGAGCGCCGTGCGCTCCCAGTCGGCAGCGGAGCGCTCGCGCAGGTAGACGATGAAGTCGGCGCGGCGGGTTTTCCATTCCGCCAGCACCGCGTCGACCGACTGCTCGTTATAGTGGCGGTCGCGCGCCAGATCGTCGGGGCTGGGAAACGGGAGCGTCGCGTTTTCCTGCTCGACGGCGATATGCGCCCGATCCGTGAACACCTGCTCAAAATCGCGCAGATGGCACAGCACCTGGAGCGCCGTCCAGCCGATGCCGGTGTCGCGGTAGGTCGTCAGCGCCTGCGGATCGGTCATGCGCACGATTGATTCCACCGATTTAATGTTGTTCGACAACTGCGTGAACTGCCAGCCCAGAACCGTCTCACTGACCATGATCCATCCTCGATTGTGAGAAACCGTGTGCCAATGATTATAGCCCGGCTGGGCGGGCAGACACACAGGTCTGCCTCTACGCAGCGCAGGCGCGCGGCAGGTGGGGCGGTGGGGTTCAGGCATCACGCCGATCTCGCCTGCATGGTATGATAGGGAAAATCCTTAATATTGCTTATGAGGACTGCATGGTACTGGACTTATCGACGGATGCGCTCCTGCTAGCGGCGGTCATCTTCATCCTGCGCATCCTCAATACCGGCATTGGCACAGTCCGTCTGGTGATCGTGACGCGGCAGCAGCGCCTGCTGGCGGCGGTGCTGGCGTTTTTTGAGGCGCTGGCGTTCGCCATCACCATTTCCAGCGTCGCCACCGACCTGAACAACATTATGAACCTGCTTGCATACTGCGGCGGGTTTTCGGTTGGGAACTACGTCGGCATGGTGATCGAGAAACGCTTCATCACCAGCTTCATGACCGTCAACGTGGTC
>JAXLWE010000026.1:0-69525 GCA_046328655.1 Anaerolineae bacterium
AACGAGCCGTTCTATGCTGACGTAGCTGAATTGGTCGCCTATGGGACACAGCAGATACTTTCCTATCCAGGCAATAGCTACGGGTTTGCCGACATTGGTATGCAACCGGAAGGAATCGCGTTCTGCAGCCAGGGCGTGGATGATGGGCTAATTGCCAAAGGCGACATTTGGGGCGGACTGGGTTGGATTTATACAGCAGGCACATTCGGGCTGAGTTGTTACCTGACGGAGAAAGGAGCGGATATATCACAAGCACGTAAGGGTTAAAGCAATCCCTGTTGGTATGGACTGAAATTGCGAAACTGTGCCATTCATAAAGGAGGATTTACAGTGTTATATAGCCGCACGTCACGCTCAAGGGTTGGCTTGATGCTCGCGCTGTTGGTGATCTGCCTCACCGCCAGCAGCGTTATGTCGCAGGCGAGCGCACCCATTCAGATTACGATCCTAAGCAACTTTACGCCGGATGTTTCGCGCGGAAAAATCTTCAACGAGATCATCGACACCTTCAACCAAGAATACGCCGGGGAAATCGAGGTCATTTCCAATCCTGATCCCGATTGGCCCACGCTCCAGCAGAAAATTCGCTCGTTGATCGCAGCAGGGACTCCCGCCGATGTTTTCCTGTACAACTACAACGGCAACGATCTCAGCCGTGAAGAATCCGGTTTGTTGATGGACTGGACGCCCTATCTTGATGCCGATCCCGAATGGAAGGCGCGCTTCCATCCAGAAAATCTGGAGGCGCTGACCGTGAACGGCGAGATCGTGGGGATACCAAGTGACCAAGCGCCGGTGCTCTTCTATTACCACAAGGATTTGTTCGAGCAAGCAGGGATCGACACCTTCCCCACCACATGGGACGAGTTCTTCGCGGACGCCGACGCACTCAAAGCCAGCGGCGTCGCCCCCATCGCCCTGATGACCAGCGACGATGCCTGGCACGCGATGAACGCATTTACCTATCTTGCAGCGGGGTTAGGCGGCAAAGATGTTTTCGCGGTCGGTCAGTCGCTGGACACGCCAGCCGTCATGGACGCGGCGGATCAGTTGAAGCGAATGTTCGAGTACACCACGTCGGATGCGGTCGGCGCGAATTACTCCGTCAGTTCCGCCAATTTCCTCAATAAAAATGCTGCGATGATCATCGATGGTCCCTGGTTGATTAGCTCGATCCAGGGGCAGGTTGAAGACCCGTGCAACGTTGGCGTAGCGGTTGCACCCACGTTCGGCGACGACACCATTCCTGCGGGATTCGTCGTGACTGACTCGCTCAATCCCTGGGGCGCGGCCAAGCAATCTGACCCCGCGAGAGAGGAAGCTGTCGTCGAATGGATGAAATTCCTCACATCCGAGGACAATGTCAAGAAGATTTCCGTTGAGGGTGAGTATCCAATGGCGATTTCGACGACCTTTACGGAGGACGATCTCGCGCAAGCCAACTGCCAGATGGCGCAGGTGCTTCAGCTTTCCAATGCGGCTTCGGTCACGGTCGTCGAAGCAGTACGCAACATTAAGCCTTCGGCGCAGGCACAGCTTCCGTCACTGCTCGAAGGACTGGCGCTGGATCAACTATCGCCGGCGGACTTCACCAACCAGCTTCAGCAGTACAACCAATGATTCCGTAACCTCACAATGCGAATGGCTCTGGAGGTGAAATATCCTTCAGAGCCGTCCGCTCCCTGGAGCATTGTCCGTAATGGCTTCCCGTCGTCAAATTGCCTTGTATTTGGCGCCTGCCCTCATTTTGGTAATGGTATTCTTTGTCATACCACTGCTCTTCGTCGTTTACATGAGCTTCCAGAAATGGCCCGGGCTGGGTCCTGCTATTTTCGTTGGTTTCGATAACTTCATCTTTTTGGTCCACGAGCGCGCCTTCCAGCTTGCGTTCTTCAATACCATCAGTTGGGCGTTAGTCGGTATCTTCATCCATACGCCGCTCTGCCTGCTAGTGGCGCTCATCCTCTCGAAGCGGATTTTCCTCTGGAAATTCTTCCGCACCGTTTTCTTCCTGCCAAACGTAATCTCGACGACAGCAGTCGCCCTACTATGGTATTTCATCCTGCACGTCGATCTGGGTCTGGTCAACAAATTCCTCGACATGGTAGGACTGGGTGCCCTCAAGAAATCGTGGCTGTTTGACCCGCAAACAGCGCTGATTTCAACCCAGCTTCCATTCATCATCTATATCGGCTTCGGCATGGTCATCTTTTTGACGCAAATTTCGACCATCCCTCGTGAATACTACGAAGCTGCTCAGCTTGATGGTGCTTCGTCATGGCAACAAGACCTCTACATCACAATTCCGCTTATCCGGGGCGCGATTGTTTTGCAGGTATTATTCGTTGTCGGCTACGTGCTGAAGATGTTCGAGTATCCGTTCATCATGACGGGTGGCGGACCTGCGAATCTTACCATGAACCTGTCGTTGTATATGTATCGGCAGATGGTCACTGCAAACCAGTATGGGCTGTCGATGGCGGCAGGCGCGATCACCCTATTGCTGGGGTTGTTCATGACGTCTATCGTGTTTTGGGTGCTGCGCCGGGTGGAAAGATCGCTATGAGACGGTTTTTTCGCTGGACGGTTATCTTACTCTTCTTCGTATTGACGATCATTCCGTTTGGATGGCTGATTCTTTCGGCATTCAAGACCAACCCGGAATTATTCTCCAATCCGTTTGGGCCGCCCGGTCATTTTTCATTTGACAACTTTACGTCAGCGATGGCAGCGCACCCGCTCTACATTTACTTTCGCAACAGCATCCTCGCTGCCACCCTGTCAACGCTTCTGGCAATCGTCGCCTCGACGCTCGCGTCCTACGCGCTGCTGCACCGCTTCCGCCTGAGCCGCGCTGCATTTGGATTTCTGATGTTTGGGCTGTTCGTCCCCGTGAACGCTTTTATGGCGCCGATCTTCTTCATTATTCACTACATCGGTCTATATAACACAGTCTGGGCGCTGGTGCTGGTTTACGCAGGCATTATGTTCCCAACCTGTTTTCTGATTATCAAGACTTATATGGATACTATTCCGAATGAATTGGTAGAGGCGGCGTCCATCGACGGAGCATCGTATCATCAGGTATTTCTGCGACTCATCGTCCCCTTGTGTATGCCAGGCATTGTTACCGCCGCCATCTTTTTAATGATAAGCGCATGGAATGAACTGCTGTTTGCCAGTCTGCTCACACAAGATGAGAGCGCACAGACTGTTCAGGTCGCCATACGTTACTTTCTGACCACCTACTCCGCAAATTACCCGCAGGCGTTCGCCGGAACTGTGATGACGATCATTCCGACTATAGTTGCATACATTCTCCTGAGTGACCGGGTTATTGAGGGTATGACTGCTGGCGCCCTGAAGTGAAATCATTACTAATTAATACAACCGTCGCCGAAGTAAATTAGACACGAGACATGGTTTGCGGAGAAATGCGTAACCTCGTTTATGCTCTGTTGCGGCTCAATGCTTTGTCCGGTTAACAACCTGATAGATTCTCTGGGAGATAAACCAAAGAAGCGAGCTAATTCAGATATGCCCTCTCCTTCTACCTAGGGCAAACAGATTAACTCATTTCGGCTAAGCAACTCTGCGATACGGTAAGCCTCCCCAGAATCCGAGCCAAAGAAAAGTGGAGTTTTCCAGTAAACTAAGGCGAAAGAGGAGAACTCCAGATGAAGAAATCGCGCTTTTCGGACCACCAGATCGTGCAGATTCTCAAGCAGGCAGAGGCCGGGATGAAGACGGCGGACATCTGCCGCCAGCAGGGGATTAGCGAGACAACCTTCTACAACTGGAAAGCCAAATACGGCGGCATGGAGAGCGCCGACATCAAGCGCCTGCGCGAACTGGAGGCTGAGAACCAGCGGCTCAAGCGCATGTACGCCGAGCTGAGTCTGGATCATCAGATTCTCAAGGAGATTGTGGAAAAAAGCTCTAACGGCAGGACGACGCCGCGAACTGGTGACGGTCATCCAGACCGAGCATCGCGTGAGCGAACGACGTGCCTGCCGGATTGTCGGCATTCAGCGCTCGGTGCAGCGTTATCAGGCCAGGTTGCGTGACGACCAGGCGTTGGTGGCTGCGCTGCAGCAGTTATCGGCAGCCCAGCCGCGTTGGGGCTTCAACAAGCTGTTCTGCTGGCTGCGCAATCGAGGCTATGGTTGGAATCATAAACGGGTCTACCGGGTATATTGTGCTATGAAACTCAACCTGCGGATTCACCGGCGGCGACGCCTGCCCAAACGCTTCCCGGAAGTCCTGGAGCAGCCGAAACAGCCCAACGAGTGTTGGTCGATGGATTTCATGAATGATGCCTTGTTGAGTGGGCAGCGCTTTCGGACACTGAACCTCATCGACGACTACAACCGCGAGGCACTGGCGATTGAGGTGGATACGTCACTGCCCTCGCAGCGGGTGGTACGCGTGCTCGAGCGCGTGGCGCACTGGCGTGGATATCCGCAGCAGATTCGCATCGACAACGGGCCGGAATTTATCTCGACGGCGCTGATGCAGTGGGGACAGGAGCATCATGTCCGGTTGCACTTCATCCAACCTGGTCAGCCTGCCCAAAATGCTTACATCGAACGCTTCAACCGGACGTATCGTACCGAGGTACTCGACTTGTATCTGTTTCACTCACTCAAGGAGGTGCGGCAACTGACCGACCAATGGCTTCACAGCTACAACCAGGATCGTCCGCATGACGCCCTGGGCGGTCAAACACCGATGGCTTTTGCACTTTCAGCGGTCGGCTAGACTTCACTTTTCGCTGGCAGTAAACACGGGGTGGTTACCATACGGCGAAAGCCGCCAATACGAGCATTAGCACGACTTCTATCGAGCCGTTTGAGCAAGGAAAATTGTTCAGATAGCTCTTGTGACTATTACAAGCTTACGCTACGACGAGCTTCACTTCTGATCGGAGATTGTGCTTCTGCCCGCAACAACGGTCGGGTGAAGCGCTGGACCAGACGACTCCCGCACGATCAGTTCACTATAGACAATGTTCTTCACAGGAATATCTTTCGGACTCGCAATGAGATGATGGAGCCTCTGAAACGCCAAGACTCCCAACTCCAGTTTGGGAATGTGAACGGTCGTCAATGGCGGGCGGCTGTAGGCGCTTTCGGCGATGTTGTCAATGCTGGCAATGGCAATGTCATCAGGAATCTGTAAGCCTGCTTCTCTAATCGCCTCCATTGCGCCCATCGCTGTTTTGTCGCTGATAGCAACGACAGCAGTCGGATGATGACGGAGCGCAATTATTTCCTTCATTTGTTGATATCCCTTGAGTGGGTGGCCTGACAGCGGGCTTGGCAGCCACTCCGGTGGTATGAGAAGCCCAGCCTCGGCCATCGCCGCCATGCAACCGCGCAGGCGGTCGACTAGACTGCTGTACTTCTTTGGTCCAGGTAGTACGGCTATCGCCCGATGCCCCAGACTCAAAAGATGCTGAGTCACTATGTAGCCAGCCGTGAAGTTATCTCCAAGCACACATGGCAGACGCTCACTGTCCAGATGACTCTCTATCAAGATCACAGGTAGGTTTGTCGCCTCAAGCTCAATTACCATCTCCGGCGTGATATCACCATCATTGGCTACAGCAAGCCCGGCAATCGACCGGGTGAAACCATTCTTGAGAAGATCAAGGCGTTCGTGAGCACGGTCGAACATGACGAGATTGACGTGATAGCCGGTACGCTGAGCTTCAGACTGAAAGCCGCTGATTACGTCCCCGTAGAAGCTGTCCATAATAGCCGGGATCGAGCCCTTCTCGATCAACAAGCCAACGGTATGAGCGACATGATCTAGTGGGGTGGGCCTTATGCCGTAACCCAGACGTAAGACGGTATCCCAAATGCGGCGGGATGTCTCTGGGGCGATGCCGGGCTTATTATGTATCACCATCCAGACAGCTGATGGAGAGACCTTAGCTTCTCTTGCCACATCACGCATAGTCGGCTTGTTCTTTGCCATAGCTTCGTCACCCAGAGATGTTTACTAAACAAACCACTGAATAATCAAGCCGATACAACTTGACTTGTCCACTGAATTCTCATATTATATGAGGTAACAGTTCCTGCGCTAGGTCAATTAGTCTGGCGCTCCTAAAGCCTGCAACGATTACTATGATAGGCTGTTTGTTCATTAAACGTCAAACAAACAGGATACACCATTCTCTGCTCATTTTGTGAATGTTCAGCTTCAAGGTGAGCATCAAAGTTGAACACCTTAGTAACTCGATGTCTGCTCGGTTACAGTCAATCACTTTAGCCTCAATGTACCATATGTTAAGAAGATTTCTGTCATGGATCAAATACGTGTTGATCTGGATCGCAAACTCGCATCGATTGACCGCAATATTTTCGGCGGTTTTGCCGAGCACCTCGGACGTTGCATCTATGGTGGCATCTACGAGCCAGACTCGCCGTTAGCGGACGAGGATGGTATTCGCGCGGACGTGCTCGACGCGCTGTGTCGGCTTCGTATGCCGATCCTGCGCTACCCCGGCGGCAACTTTGTATCGGGCTATCGTTGGCGAGATGGCATCGGACCGGCTGACGAACGTCCAGTGCGGGCGGACCTGGCGTGGAATTCGATCGAGTCAAACCAGTTCGGCACCAACGAATTCATTCAATTATGCCGCAAGCTGGAAACCGAGCCATACTTGACGGTAAATTGCGGTGATGGTGACCTGCGCGAAGCGCGTGACTGGGTCGAGTATTGCAACGGCACTCAAGACACGTCGCTCGTCAAGTTACGCCGTCAGCACGGCTTCGATGCGCCCCACAATGTGAAGTACTGGGGTATCGGCAATGAAGTCGACGGACACTGGCAGATCGGAGCAAAGACACCCGAAGAATACGCCCGAGCATACCTCGAATTTGCTAAAGTGATGAAGTGGGTTGACCCGACGATCAAGCTGACAGCCGCCGTGACATCCGACTGGTCAGGTGACATTGTCGCACGTGCAGGACTACTGGTAGAGCAGGCAGGCAGGCTGATTGACTATCTCGGCATTCACTGGTATGTCGGGAACCCGACGAACAATTTCGAAGCCTACATGGCTGTATCGGAACTGATCGAGGAACGCCTGAGTGCTTATGACGGTCTGATTCGTATGCTGAGGTTGCAGCACAAGCTTCAGCATCCGATTGCCATAGGCGTCGACGAATGGAACGTATGGTACCGGAAACGGTCAGAAGCTGGAGATTTCTCCAACACACTTGAGGAAATCTACAACCTCGAAGACGCACTGGTCGTGGCAATTCAACTAAACGCATTCATTCGCCATGCTGCCTCTGTCCGTATGGCGAACCTCGCACAGGTTGTCAACGTTATTGCGCCGATCTTTACTAATCCCAGCGGATTGTTCCTGCAATCGATCTTCTATCCCTTCGAGCTTTACAGCAGCACCTGTGGAACAACTGCGCTCGACGTCTTTTGGAAAGGTGATACCTTCAGTACTGGCGCCCACACGGGAATTCGCACACTCGACGTTGCTGCCACACTCAACGAAGATCGGAAACAAGTGGTGCTCTACGTCGTTAATCGCAGTGAAACCAAAGCAATGGAGACGGCGATTTCCTTGCCGACTCCGCCTGTTTTGCCGGATCAGCTCACGCGTATGTTGTCAATGGGCCAAACATCAAGTCGGAAAATTCGCCTGATCAGCCCGCCACGGTGGGCGTATCCAAGACCGACCTGAGAGTAGAAAGGAAGGGGTTCGCTTTCCCCACATTTGAGCCGCACTCGGTCACGGTTCTCGTCAATACGCTCGATTGAAAAAGTTCATTAAGCGGAGCGCATATCGCAGAAAGTCGGGACTCGGGAGGCATTGAGCGAAGAGGCGGTTGGTCCGAGTATGCGCTCGAAGTTCAGGCAGTTGAACGCGTTAACAAACGAAAAGAAGAGGAGCCAGCCATCGTGAGATCTCATTCCGATGTTCAAAGCTCAGATCTATAACAGATGATCTCTTCCGTAGTCACTAACAGGGTTTCCCATTTTACCTGGGCATGACTAACTCAACTTACTTCGGTAGTGTGTTGAAGAAAGGCAGGTGAAAATGATAGCGAGCTGGTGATTCAGCCTCAATTTAGTGCAGTCGTGTTTCCACACTCAAAATGCCACTTGAGAATGAAATTAGGAGAAACCGAAATGAAATCGCCGATTAAGCTGAAACAATTGAACATCGTACCCGTGCTTGTGGGCGTCGCGCTCATGTTAGGGGCGTTCGGCACAATCACCCCCTACCGCGTGGCAGCCCATGACACAGCCGCCACGCTCGAGCCGATTGGGCTGCCAAGCCCTACGGCAGAACCCTTCAGTGGAAACGTAACACTTACTTACTGAACGGTTTCACCGCCTCTGACCGTCCGGTGATGGAAAACAACGTTGCGGTTTTCAATGCCACCCACCCGAATGTCCAAATCCAGATGGACATCCAGCCTTGGGACACGATCTTCCAGAAGCTGCTCCCCTCGATGAAGTCAGGCGCAGATCCGGACATCATCTCACTTGACCAAACCTCATCCCGCAGTACGCCAGCGCTGGGGTATTGACCTCGTTGATGATCTCTGGAATGGCGGCGACCAACTGAGCGACTTCCTCGACGGCGTCATGCAGGGGATGACCTATAACGGTCACGTCTACGGCGCCCGATCATCTACTATACGACCTTGATGTATCGCAACAAGGACCTGTTCGAAGCCGCGGGTCTTGATCCCGAGAAGTGTCCTGCCGACTGGGAAGAGTGGCAAGCCGACATTCTCAAGTTGACCATCGACTCGAACAATGACGGGACGCCGGAGCAGTACGGCTTCGCTTGGGGCGATCATGGTGCAGTCTCGATGTGGCCGGCTATTGTCTGGGGTGGCGGTGGTGACTTCATCTCCCCCGGATGGCACGACATCGATGCTCGACGATTCCAACACGATTTTCTGCAGCGATTCCATGAATGGACTGACCGATTGGCGATAAGCATATCCCGGAGTTTTGACCGGCGTCGAGGCCGACAACCTGTTCCAGGCTGGCAAAGCCGCGATGGAAATCGTCGGTCCATGGGTAAGTACCGGTTTCCATGATGCGGGTGTCAACTTTGACATCTGCCAGATCCCGGCTGGACCTGCTGGTCGTTTCACCCAGGGTAGCGGCGTCTACCTGACGTTGAACAACCGCATCGAGAGCAACGATGCCGCCTACCAGTTCATGCGCTTCTGGGAAAGCGACTGGGCGCAAGTAAACTGGTCAAGCCACACAGGCTTCCCTCCAACCAAGCCTGCCCTAGCTGGCAATGCTGATATCACGAAGAACCCGTACGTCCAGGCGTTCGCCGACTCGGCACCATATGCCCGTGCCTATCTGCCCGGTGTCGTCGAATACTCGAGGATCAACGACGACATCATCGTCCCAACGATCTTGTCGATTGCCCGTGGCGAACAGCCAGCGGAAGAAGCGCTGAAGGCCGCCGCGGAGCAGATGAACCAGATCCTGGCCGACCAATAACGGGGGCGCCAAGAAACGAGAGTTCAGCACGAAGTAAAATAAGAACTTTAAGCAGTTAGCGGTCTTCCCTCTTCTCTCTTCGAGAGGGAGAGGGAAGACGCTAGAAGTTAATTTCTAGGAGGTGCGCTTGCGGGCGATAACGTTTGGGCATCTCGGTCGTGAGTGTCGTCTTGTACCGGATTTTTGCAAAGGGCGATGCCTTGACAAAGCTTGCGTTTGTACGGTCGAAGCAGTTCCATATGAGTTCTCAGGCTAGAGCGGCCATCTTCTTCATGCTGCCCAGCCTCACGATCCTGACTCTGTTTGTCGTCGTGCCGATCTTCCAGGCGGGCTGGATCAGCGTGCATGACTGGCAATTGACGGACGACGTCCATAAGTTAATTGGATTGACTAATTACCAGAAACTGTTTGCCGACACGCGCTTCAAGAACTCGCTCGTAAATACGCTGGTCTATACAGTCAGCGTCGTACCGGCACAGATCCTTCTGGCGCTTGCCTTCGCGCTGGCGCTTAATGAGAAATTGCGCGGGCGCACCTTCTTCCGTGCCGCATTCTTCCTTCCCGCGCTTGTCTCGTTCGCCGTCGAGGCGATTGTCTGGCGCTTTCTGCTCGACCCCGACATCGGTTATATAGCGTATTACTCCAGCAAAATCGGCTTGCCGGCGCTCGACTGGCTGCGCAGCACCACGCTGGCAATGCCTGCCGTGATTATCGTCAGCGTATGGCGCTGGTTCGGTTTCAATCTGGTGATCCTGCTGGCCGGATTGCAAAGCATCCCCGAGACGTATTATGAGGCGGCCAAAGTGGATGGCGCGGGGAGCGCAGCACGCTTCTGGCGCATCACATTGCCATTGCTGCGCCCGGCTCTGCTCTTTGCCATCGTCAACGCGGTCATCTCCGCCCTTCAGGCGTTCGACCAGATCTACGTGCTCACCCGCGGCGGTCCGCTGTTCAAGACCGAGACAATCGTCACCTACCTGTTCCACCAGGGCTTCGAGAACTACGACATGGGCTATGCATCGGCTGCCGCAATGATTTTGTTTGTCTTGATCTTTATCGTGACGATCGGACAGCTCCGCTTGATGCGCTATCGCGAGGCGGTTTAGCCATGTTTGAAGGAAAGACCGCGCCGAAGCCTCCGGTTAGCATGCGCCCAGCGCTCCCCTGTCGCCGCGACCCGCGACACACGCGCCAGGATCCGTAGGACACTACTCTATTTCGTGCTAATTCTGATGGCGGTCGTGACTCTCCTTCCCTTCCTGATCATGCTTCTGACAGCTTTCAAGCCACAGCGTGAGATCATCACGTTCCCGCCGCACCTGTTCCCGCTTAATTGGAGCCTTGAAAACTACCAGAAGATCTGGTTGGAACTGCCATTCGGGGTGCTCATCCGTAACTCGATGATCTACTCGACGACGATCACCCTTGTGTCACTCTTCATCGACTCGATGTGTGCCTATGCCCTCTCGCGGCTGACGTTTCGGGGCCGGGAGTTCATCTTCCTGGCTGTCCTCATGACGATGATGGTGCCCGGGCAGGTTACCCTGATCCCGCTTTTCCTGAACCTCTTCAATCTGGGCTGGATTAACACCTTCCAGGGCTTGATCGTGCCGCACCTGAGCAGCGCTTTCGGCATCTTCCTGCTGCGTCAGTTCTTTCTGAGTATCCCCAAGGAGCTTGAGGACTCGGCACGCATTGACGGCGCGGGCGAGTTCCGAATCTACTGGCAGATTGTCCTGCCGCTGTCGGGACCAGCACTAGCGACTCTATTTGTCTTCCACTTCATGTACAACTGGAATGACTTCCTGTGGCCGCTGATTGTGACGACCAACAGCCAAATGCGTACCCTGCCCACCGGCCTAGCGCTGTTCATGGGCGACCACAATGTGGAATATGGGGTGCTGCTCGCAGGCGCAACTATTGCCGCGGCGCCACTGATCATCGCCTTCCTGTTTGCCCAGAAATACTTCGTCGCGGGCATCGTGTTGACAGGATTGAAGGAGTAAGTTTGCCGATTCGGCACTCGGGGTCAAGTATTTTGACAGAGCAGGCAATACGAATTGCGAAGATGCTCTCCGGCCATACACGTTCGGCACTACCGGTTTCATATTGTAAATCAGGTTAGGAGTACATCATAGATCATGGCATCCATTCTTTCCGATTTCAGTTG
Organism: Anaerolineae bacterium; assembly: GCA_046328655.1. Taxonomy (GTDB): domain Bacteria; phylum Chloroflexota; class Anaerolineae; order Aggregatilineales; family Phototrophicaceae; genus Flexifilum. The sequence goes on from JAXLWE010000026.1 coordinate 11,681, forward strand.
GGGCGTGGGTATCGAGGATACATTCATCCCGCAGGCACGGCCCGGCTTGCGGGCGATGGACGAATATCAGTTGACTGACCACTACAAGCGATGGCGGGAGGATTTTGACCTGCTCAACCAGGCTGGCGTGCAGCATATCCGCTGGGGCATCCCCTGGTATAAGGTCAATCCCGCCAGCGGCAAGTGGGATTGGGGCTGGATCGACGAGGCTTTAGACTACCTCGTCAATAAGTGTAAGGTGACACCCATCATCGACCTGATGCATTATGGAACCCCCCTCTGGCTAGAAAATGCGTTCATCAACGCCCATTATCCTGAGGCAGTTGCTGAATACGCCGGTGCGTTTGCTAAGCGCTACGCGGAGCTTGTGCGGTACTATACGCCGCTAAATGAACCGTGGGTAAATGCACTCTGGTGCGGCAAGCTCGGCCAATGGCCGCCGCACCTTGAAGGTGACGACGGCTATGCCAAGGTGCTCATGGCCGTGGTGAAGGGCATCTGTCTGACCGAGCAGGCGATCCGTGCTGCCGACCCCGATGCCATTATCGTGCAAGTCGAGCCGATTGAACACCATTACAGTTCAGTTCTGGAGCTGCAAGATCGGGTAAACGATGAGATCGCGCATGTCTATCTGGCAGTTGATCTCTTCACCGGGCAGGTGGACAACGGGCATCGACTGATACCCTGGCTTCGCACTCATGGGGTTAGCGATGCTGACCTGCAGTGGTTTCGGGATAACGCGATCAAGGTCGATATGATCGGCGTCAACTACTATCCGGTTTCGGGGGGGGAATGGACGCTCGACGCTGATGGGAAGCCATTCTTCACGCGTGGAGTGACCGTCGAACATCTAGAGACTGTATTCCGTCGCACATGGGAGCGCTACGGGCTGCCGATGCTCTTGAGCGAAACCGGCTTTAACGGCTCGCTTGAGAGCCGCGTCGAGTGGTTTGATAAGTCGGTTGCCATCGTGCGCAAGCTAATCGGGGAGGGTCTGCCGATTCGCGGTTACACTTGGTGGCCGCTGTTCGACATGATCGAATGGGACTACCGCATCGATGGCGGATCGCTCTGGCGCTACGCATTGGACGGTGGACTTTGGGCAATCAATTTCAAGGAACCTGCCAATCTTCTCCGCGTCCGCACGCCGCTTGCCGATCGATTCCAGAGCTACGCCACGGGAAACCGTTAGCGTTCGTCAGCGCGAAAGCAAGTTTGTCCGCAGCAGGTCGAGCGCTTGCAACGTGAGCAGGTTGCGCAACGTACCGCCGAGCCGATCCTGCGCGCCGTCGAACGAGCAGAAAGCCCCAACTTCCGCCTTCAGGTGGGTACGGTCGGGTCCGATGCCGTCATCGGGGAGCGCCTGCGCCGCCGCCCACAGGTTGATCAGCGGCGTCTGTTCTGCTTCGGCTATATCGAGCAGCGCCATATTGAATTCGAGCGAGCGCGGGTAAACCGCCTCGCGCTCCGGCAGGACGACGAAGGTCGTCAGCACCGGGATCACGCCGCGCTGGATTGAGGTCTCGACAATGGCGCGCATATTGGCGGCGTATTCCGTCGTCGCCAGGTCGTTGATGTCGATGCCGCCGAGCATGATCACGGCGACGCTCGGCAGCGTATCACGGTACTCGCACATGACCGACGATTCGCCGCCCGCGCAAACGCCCTCGGTCGCCCAGGATGGGTCGAGAGCGGCGGCGCTGCTGAAGCCCTCGCGCGATGCGATGCTGTGATGCGTGAACGAATTGAGCGTCAGCGTGAAGAAGTCGACCGTCGCACGCAGGTATTCATAGCCGCCCCAGTCGCAGTACACGTCCGCGCCCATACCGATGGGCTGCAAAAAGTCGCCGTTGGTGGTGTTGCTGTCACCGACGGTCGTGAACACATCGGCCCGGTTGCCCATGCCCTGCCCCGCCCCAAAGATCGCGCGGACACGCGGCGAATCGAAGTTCGAGAAGAGAGGCGTTTCGCGCAGGCGGCGCTCCATCGCGTGCACATCGCCGAGGGTAACGTGGGTCGGGGTCAGAATCGGCGTCGGCGGGGCGGGAGTCGCGGTCTCCACTGGCGTGATCGATGGCGTGACGGACGCGGGCACGGGAGAATTTGTCGGCGGCATGGTGGCGGTCGGCAGCACCGCTAGGGTCGGCACCTGAACATCCGGCTGGCGCGTGCAGGCAGCGACGAGCAAGATCAGGAGAATCAGGCGCGCCCGCATCGCCCTAGCTCGCGGTGCTGCGCCAGACGGCATCAAGGATTTGCAGCGCAGTCAGGTTGCGGACGACGTAGCCATAGTACAGGTTGTCGGCGCTGAAATCCGCCGCGCCTTCGTAGCCTTTGGGCGGCACAGACGGATGCACGCCGTCGAGGTCCAGCCCGCCATCGCCGAGCGCCAGCATCGCCCCGCCGTAATCGACCATCGGGATGGCGTACTCGGCAGCGATCTCGGTCACGATCTGGTTGAACTCGTCCACGCGCGCGCCGAAGCCGTCACGCGGCGGGATGGTGCTGAGGATGCGGATGATCCCATCGACCTTCGGTGAGCCGGACGATGCGACGCAGGTTGACCCGATAATTGTCTGCCGCGATGATGCCCACGCCGCTGGTGCCGAACATGATCAGGCGACCGACGGCATGGGTGACGCGCAGCATCGCGCGCGGCGGCCACTGACAGACAGACGCTCGGATCGCTCTCGGCGGGGTCGAGGACGCCGTAGGTCGTCCAGCCGATGCGCGCCGCCAGCGACGCTTCGGTAAACGAGTTCGCGCCGTCACGGGTCTCGGCTTTCGCGTAGAAGTCGATCACGCCTTGCAGATAGCCGTACTCGCCCAGGTCGTAGAGACCGTCGCCAATCGGGTTGAGGCTGAGGATCGAGACGGTGATGCTGTCGCCGACCTTGGCGAACACATCAGCATGATTGCCGCGCGCCTTCCCATCGGCGAAGATTTGCCGGACGTGGGCGATCACGTCGGCGGGCAGACGCACGTAGCCGCCGTCGCCGGAAAACACAGCGTCGAGGTCGATCAGCACGTCGACGTACTCGGCAATACCCAGCCGGGCTGGTTGTCGGGGGTTACAACCTGCAACCAGGCGCGATCCAGCGACAGCCCGGTGATCGTCAGCGGCGTGCTCGGCTCCAGCACGGTGAGGATGGCGCCATCGAGCGACGGCGCAGTCTGCAGCCGCAGGATGACGTTCGACTGCACGCGCCCGTCGGGCGATGCCTCGTCCTGCGCGTGGATGACGGGGACGGAGAGAAGCAGACAGAGCAGGAGCAGGTTAGTTAGCGAGGCATGCCTCGCCCCTACAACGACATCGTCATCCTGTTTGCGTCCGTTCCGCCAGCCACTTGTCGCGGTTGGCGGCGCGGGCGATTCGCTGCTGGAGGTCTTGATCAACCATTTGCTATCGATCAACTGAACGTAATTCAACGTCACTGTGCTGCGCTGAGCGAGCCCGCTCTGGCGGACGCTCTGGACGATGTGCTTACGGGCGTCGGGGTCGTCGGTTTCGACTTCGGCGACGACCGCGATCAGCTCAACCCTTCGCGCTCATCCGCACACCGAAGGCGACCGCGCGCCCGGCGTGAATTCCGTCGACCGTGTTGACGATGGCTTCGATGTCCTGAGGATAGACGTTTTTCCCGGCGTTGATGATCAAATCCTTCGAGCGCCCGACGATGTAGATTTCGCCGTCGGCGATGTAGCCCCGGTCGCCGGTGAGATACCAGCCGTCGCGGAACGGCTGCAAATCCGGCATATAGTAGCCGCCGCCATGCTGTCGCTCTGCACGGCAATTTCGCCGACGCGCCGTCTGGCAGCACTTGACCCGTCGCTATCCAGCACGCGCGCCGCTGATCCGCGGATCGGCATCCTGCACGACACCTGGACTCACGGCGCTGGATGATCGCGCTCGACAGGCACGGCGCGCAGGTCGGTTTGCAGGGCAGCGCGGTCGATCACGTCGAGATGCGGCAACACGCCGGGCGGCGTCTGGGTGACGGCGAAGGTGTTCTCCGCCATGGCGTAGCTGACCGACAGCATCTCCCGGGTGACGCCGAGCGCGGCGAAGCGCTCGGCGAATAATTCGTGGCTCTCGTAGTAGACCGGCTCCGAGCAGTTGACGAACAGGCGTATCGACGACGCCGACAAGCCTTCAAGGTCGCGCTGGCGGATGCGGCGGGCGCAGTGGTTGTAGGCGAAGTTCGGCAGCCAGCACAGCGTCCCGCGATACTCGTGAATCGCCCGAAAGAGCATCGCCGGGCTTTTCGCCCATTCGAACGGCGACATCAGCACCAGCGGAATCCCCTGCACCAGCGGCATCAGGAATCCGGCGATCAGCCCCATGTCGTGGTAGAGCGGCAGCCAGCTCACGATCACGTCGTCGGATTTGAGCGCGAGCGCGGCGGAATAGCTCGCCAACTGATTGAGGACAGCGCGGTGCGCCAGCGCGACACCCTTCTGCAAGCCAGTCGTGCCGCTGGAATGCTGCAAAAAGGCGACTTCGTCAACGTCGGGCGCAGCAGGGGCGAAATCCGCCGCGCCGTCGAGCGACGCCAGCAGCGCATCTGAGCCGTAGACCGCGCAGCCGACGCGATCCGCAAGCGCGGGCGCGAAGTCGTCAGTGGTCAGCACGGCGCGCACGCCCGACCGGGCGACCAGCTCGGTCATGTTCGCCATGTAGATGTCGGGGTCGAGCTTCTCGGTCAGCGTCGGGAACATCGACGGGATCGCGCCGATCAGCAGCGCGCCCCAGAAGGCGAAGATGCTTTCGAGGTTCTGGGTGTGGGCGATGATCACCAGATCGCGCGAGGCGATGCCCATGCCGCGCAGCGCCGCGCCATACGCCGTGATCGAGCGGGCGAAGTCGGCTCGGCTGACCGTGATCGGCGCGTCCTCGACGCTCAAGTAGATGATCGCCGGGCGGTCGTCGGGCTGGCGCAGCGTCTCGGCGTCGAGGAGCGTCGTGTAGTGGGTGCGGGTGGAAAGCGTCAGCACAACCTCACCCCCTATCCCCCTCTCCGCTGCGTAGAGAGGGGGAGATCGTGCTGCGGCGGCGGATTTTGCCGTCGTGGTAGACGTGGGTGTCGTGAGTCTTGGCGTCGTTTTTGGCGATCACGGCGTACACCTGCTCGACCAGCTTGTTCACGTCCACGCCGCGCGCGAAGCACACGCCGATGGCGGTCACCAGCACGTCGGCGCTCTCCTCGGCGATGTGATCCAGATCGCTCCCGGCGCGCGCCGCCTCGATCAACTCGCGGACTTCCTCCTGAAAATTCTGGATGGTGTCGTCCAACCTGGGCTGCACGCCGAAGCGCGCGTAAAAGTCGGCGGTGGACTGCGCCAGATCGCGCAGGGCGTCGCCGCTGTGATGGCTGTCGGTTGTCTGCATCAGGATTTGAGATCGCGCATGACGCGCGCCACCATCTGGTCGAGCGTGTCCATCTTGGCGACGGTCAGGTCGGGGTCGGGGATGTAGACACCGTACTCGCCCTCGACGTAGACGGCGAACTCCGCCAGCGCGAACGAGTCCATCAACCCGTTGGTGATGATGCCCTCGGTGTCGGTCAGGTCATAGCTTTCGTCGCGGATCAGCTCGCGCTTGATGTACTGGCGCAGGTTCTCGCGCACGGTGGTTTCGTCCATGTTTTCTCCTTGCTGCACGGGGCGGTTTGCGCTCCATCCAAATTCAATTTTGCGGCAGATCAACGTGACGATGTCTCAATCATAACATTCCCTAGCTGGCGCGATCCCGCCGGGGTGAGATGCACGGGGCTGTCGGTGAACTCGTCCGGCGCGACGCGATCCCACCAGTCGGCATAGCGCCAGCCGTGATCCGCCGCCTGCCGTTTGCGCAGCTCGCGGTACTGGTCGTATGCCCAGCGCGGATAGAAGGCGCTGTAGCGCAAGTCGTTGCTGACGCCGCCGCTGATGAAGGTCGGCTCGTTGATGACCGTGATCGGAATGCCGCTCGCCCGCTCGACGCCCGCCGCCAGCACGTCGAAAGCCAGGTCGTCGCTGGTGAGCGTCGTCGGCTGCTCGAACGATTCCCACGACAGATCGGCGTCGAAATCCGAGCGGCGCAGGGTGTAATCAGCCGGGATCGCCTGATCGATGTTTGTCGCCGCCCACGACAAGCCGTAGGTTTGCAGGCGCAGCGTCCAGCCAGCGCCCGCCGCTGTCCGATGATCGTCTTGCCGAAGAAATCCGGCGTGACGAAGCGGCTGTCGTCGGGGTCAAGCTGTAAATCGTAGCGGGCGATCAGGTCGCGGACGCGGGCGGCGTTGTTCTGGACAATCGGCGGGAACAACTGCTTGTCGCGCGGGAACGACGCCAGCGTCACCAGCCACACGATCTGATCTGGCTGGTACTGCATGGCATCGTCGAGCAGCATCAGGTCTTTGGTCAGCGACATGATCGGGTAGCCGAGGTTGTAGGTGACGACGCGCCGCCCGTCGGCAGCCGTCAGGCTGGCGGCGTTGATATTGGCGGCGTAGGCGTCGCGGTTTTCGAGCAGCCAGCCCCAGGTGGACGAGTTCACCATCAACAGCACGCGGTATTCGTCGGCTGGCTTCGGGCGCGAAATGACGTGCGACGAGAACATCGCCGGGACGCTGTACAGGCTCAGGTTGTACGACCTGACGGATTTTCGCCGTAAGGCAGCCGCTCGCGCCCCGGCACGACCACGTTGTACAGCGACACGCGACCGAGCGCCTCGACCGGATCGAGCAGCGCAAAGACGAGGTTGCAGACGACGAACAGCACCGCCGTCTTGATGACTACGCGAAGCAGAAAGCGCCAGCCGGGTCATGATTTACCCGAACCAGCGACGCTCGGCATGACAGATTGGCAGCGTAGCGCAGCGCGCTGCGCCCTACAAATATGCGTGGGATCTCCCGTTCACGTTGTCCATGAAATCGGACAAATTTCTCACGCTCACAGCCCTACCCCGAACAGACCACCGAACACGCGCAGCGACTGGCTCACGTCCGGCAGCGCGAACCACACCCAGCCCAGCACGACGTAATGGAACGTCAGAAACCAGCCGACCAGAGTCCATGCCCGCTTCTGCGACGGCTTATCGTTCAGCCCGCGATACCACTTGCGGGTGCGATCCGTCCACTTCTTATGCACGAACAGCCCGACGCCGTGCCAGATGCCCCAGATCAGGAAATTGAGCGAGACGCCGTGCCACAAGCCGATGGTGACCATCGTCGCCGTCTGCGTCGCCAGCACGATCAGCGTGGGCGACGGCTTGGGCTTGCGCGAGAGCAGCCAGCGCGACAGCGGCGAGAAGATGTAGAAGCGCGCCCAGTTGCTCAGCGTCATGTGCCAGCTTTGCCAGAAGACGGTGATATTCTGGCGCAGATAGGGGCGGTCGAAGTTTTCCGGCAGCCGGATGCCCAACAGGATGCCGATGCCGATGGCAACGTCGCTGTAGCCGCTGAAGTCGAAGTACAGCCGCAGCGCGTAGCCGTAAAGTAGCAGCCACATGCCGAGCGCGGTATCGGTCTGCGCGGCATTCGCCGGGGTGAGCGCCGCGCCCATCGCCAGCGTGTCGGCGATCACGAATTTCTTGAAGATGCCGATGGCGATGCGGGTGAAGCCGTCGGTGAAGCGCGCGCCGTCCAGCCCGACCTTCTCCGGCAGCGCGCGGAAATCCTCGACGAAGCGCTCGGCGCGGTCGATGGGTCCCGACGTGTAGGCGGGCGCGAAGATCACGTAAGTGACGTACTCGCGCAGCGAGAGCGCGGGCAGCAGCCCGCTCTGGCGGTCGCGCAGGGTGTGGATCAGGCGGAAGGCGACGTAGGAGAAGCCCAGCCAGTTGAGGTCGACGAAGCTCGCCAGCGCCGTATCCTGCCCGGTGCCGCCGCGCCACAGCCGGGCGACTTCGGTCGCCAGCGCCAGCGACACCACCACCAGCAGCGGATCGGGCGGGCGTGAAGCGGTCAGGCGGTAGTCAGCGTCGATGAAGCGCATCAGCGACATGCCGACCACCAACGCGGCGATCACGCCGAAAGTAGCGCGGTCGTCCCGAACGGTATTCGATGCTGGATCGCGCCCGGCATCTCTATCTCGCGTGAACCACCAGCAGGCGACCGTCAGCACCAGCGTGGTCGTCGGCAGGATGAAATCGCTGTAGCGGATCGGCAGCGGCGGCTGCAAGCGGTAGATGAGCACCACGCTGCCGATGAGCAGCGCCCAGCCGCGCCAGCGCTTCGGCAGCAGCGCGGCGTAGAGCAGCGCGCCGACGACGAAGATCAGGATAGTGGTGAGGTCAAAGGTCACGGCTAACGCTCACGGGTCGCGCTCACTAGGTGCAAATCGTTGATTTGCATCGCTTTGCCCCACCCCTCTCCCACGCAAGCGGGGCGAGGGGCAAACCCATCTTCGTATGCTGAGACACGGTTCGGCATGGGAAGCTAAAAACCCTGATAAATCCACTGGGGTGCGCTGTCGCTGGTGACGACGATCACCAGAATGAGGATCAGGCAGAGCGCCAGCGCGTAGAGGTTCTCGCGGGTCAGCAGGCGGCGCATCGTTTTCCCCTGCACCACTTCCACTGCCCGTCCTCCTGCACGATCAGGCGGTAGGACGCCAGCGGGAAGTCGGTATCCTCCGTGCCGTAGGTAGCGACGATCTTGCCGGTGCAGGTGACGATGTCGCTATCGCCCTGACGCTGGCACGACATCCCCTCGATCTTGGCGTCCAGCCCGGTGAACGACGACGCCTCAATCGACAGGTTGACTTCCAGATCGCTGCATAGCAGTCCGCGCAGCGCTGTTTCGTCGCTGGCGACCTTCGCCGTCAGATACTGCTCGACCGTTTTCGCCGGGTCCCCGCCGCCGGATGACGCAGGCGGCGAGCGCCACCCCAGCATGACGACGAGGCGCAGCAGCGCGCCCGCCCGCTCACGAGGCAGCGGTGGCTTCAGGCGTGGATTGAGAATTGTCATAGTTTTCCATCTCAGGCAGGATAACCGTCTGGCGGATTTCGTCCAGCGTGCGGATCGAGAGCAGGTTGCGCAGCGCCCCGCCGGAGAACGCGACCGCGCCCTTGTCGAACTTGAGCGTATACGACCCCCAGTGTTTCATGTGGATGTGGTCGATTTCCAAGCCGTATTCCGGCAGCGGGCGCGCCGCCAGCCACAGGTTGATGAGCGGCACCTGATAATCGGCGGCAATCGCCACCAGCCGACGGTTGAAGTTGACCGATTGCAGCCACAGCCCCATGCCCGGATCGTAGCTGAAGGTCGACAGCACCGGGATGATGCCGTGATCGAGTGTGATCTCGACGATGCGGCGCATCTGCTGGTCGAAGTGCTGGTCGTCCATGCGCAGCAGGTCGTTCGGACCAAACATAATCAGGCTGACGCTCGGTCGCTTGCGCCGGTACTCGCAGTCGAGCGGCGTCTCGCGCGGCTGGCACACGTCATCCGGCGCCCATCCGGCATCGAAAACCGTGTACGAGGTCATGCCAAGCTGCGCCGCCACGCTGCCGACCGCCGTCGACGCGCCGAAATACAGCACCGTGTCGCCCAGATAGTCGTAAGGACCGAGGACGTTGGTTGTCCGGCTCATGGGTCCGAGGTACAGCTCGTCGGCGGTCAGGCTGTCACCCACTTTGGTGATCACGTAGGGATAATTGCGGTTCTCGTCGCGCCCGCGCCGGAACACGTCGCGCATAGCGTCGCTGATGGTCGGGATGACCGGCACGACGTACAGATCGTGAAGCTGCGACATATCCGAATTGGCATCGGCGTCCGGCAGCGGCGAGACCGGCACGTCGCCGAAGTGCAGCCCGATGTCGAAATTGAGATAACCGCTGATGATCCAGCCGTCGTCGATCAGCGTGCCGTCGTCGCGCGCCCGCTGGATATGCACCCACGTCCCGGTGCTGTTGCGCTCGACAATCGTCAGCGGGATACCCGCTCGGATGCTCCCCAACTGCAAATAGGTGATGCCCGGTCCGGTAAAGACGTTGACCGTCCGGTAGGCGGTCGCCACGAACGGCGAGACGGCGGGCGCATCCTGAGCAGCGGCGGGCGGCACGCCGACGCAGAGCGCCAGCGCAAGCAGAAACGGCAGTATTCGCAGCATAGTCGGCTTATTGTATAAGGAGCGGCGATAGGACACAGTCTACCTCAACGCGGGCTGATCGGATAGACGGAGCGCGATTCGGCAGCAGCAATCCCCTGCCCGGTGAGCGTCTGGCGCTCCCGGCAGCGCAAAATGGATACCATTCGATTCGTCTCCGTCGGATTCACCGCCGCGCAGCTTCGCAATGTAATGTAGTATAGCAGTACCCTTATTTTGGAGGATAGTCGATGCGCAAAATCTTTGTTTTGCTGCTGATCCTGCTGGGCTTCGGTCTTATCCCCGGCTCGGCGCAGGGCGACGACACGCCGTTCCTGCGGATGCTGGCGCGCGTGCCGGACACCACCGCCGCCCGCGAATTTCTGACTTATGTCGACTACCGCGCGATCATCGCCGCCCGCCCCGGCGCGCCGTCGGTCAGCACGTGGCAGCAGTACGAAGCCACCGCGCGCACGGAAGCAGGCGGTCGCCTGCAGGCGGCGCTGATGGGCATCATGAGCGGACCGAGCTATTTCACCCAGAGCTTCCTGCTCGGCGGCGACATGGCGGAGGCGGTCGGCTTCGACCCGTTCACGGTCGAGCGCGGCATCGAGTACGGGCAGCCGCCAGCGACCGTCACAATTCTCGAAGGCAATTTCGACACCAACGCCGTGATCGCCGCGCACGAGGCACGCGGCTACACCGAAAGCGAACTGGGCAGTCTGACGCTGCTGTGCGGCGCGGACGGCTGCGAAAATGGTCTGACCCTGAACCTCCGCGACCGCAACCCTGCCAACCCGTTCGGCGGCAGCCTCGGTCGCAGCCAGCCGGTGCTGGTCGGCGACGGGCTGGTCGTCAGCTCACCGAGCATCGGCGCGCTCGACCTCGCCGCCAGCAGCATTAACGGTGAGAGCGGCAGCCTCGCCGACAATGCGGACTATCGCGCCGCCGCCGAAGCACTCAGCGCGAGCGGCGCGGTGCTGCAAGCCTACTTTATTACTCCGTCCGAGATTTCGACCGCATCCGAAGCGCTCACGAACCTGTCGCTCTCAGCCGCCGAAATCAAGGCGCTGCGCGCGCAGTTGGCGAAGGATTTCGTGCCCGTGCCCCAGTACAACCTGATCGTCCTCGGCGATACCGCCACCGACAGCGAGCAGATCGGGACGGTGGCGCTGGTCTACGCCAATGAGACGGACGCCGAAGCCGCCGCCGCGCTGTTCCCGGCGAAGCTCCAGAATTCCGAATCGCTGCAAATGGGGCGGGCATTCGGCGAAGTGCTGGCGGATCGCGGCGTCACGTCGATTGACGCGACCGTGTACGCCGCCAGCACCGGGCGCTCGGTCATGCTGCTGGCGCTGCACGCGCCGCTGCCGAAAGACACAACGGAGGAGGGTCGCCCGCAGGCGTCGAGTCTGGTGTACAGCGTGCTGGCGCGCGCCTACTTCGCCCGCGATCTCGGCTGGCTGGCGACACAGTTTTAGGCGCGAAAATCCTGAGGGTGGCGCGGTGTCACGACCGCGCCTTCAATCCTAGCTGGCTGACCAGAAAGGCGATCCGGTCGGCGCGGATGGCGTCGGAGTCCATCGCGTGCTCGGATGGATAGACGCGCACGTCCTTCGGCTCGGAGGCGGTGTTGAAGAAAGCGGTGTAGTCGGCTTCCGGCGTGTAGAAATCCTCGCTGCCGAACTGGAACAGGATCGCGGCGGGGGCAGTCCGGGCGACGAAGCGCGCCGGGGCGAGCGGCTCCATGCGCGCCTTGTAGTCGTCCAGCCCCGGCTGATCGGGCGGGACGCCGAACAGCATCCAGTTGTTGAAATTCGACGCCCCGGCGACGAACACGAAAGCTTTCGCCCGGCGGTCAAGCGCCGAGAGCAGCGCGCCGTACATCGCGCCGAAATCGTGCCCGACATAGGCGACCCGCGCCGGATCGATGCCCGGCTGTGACAGCAGCACGTCCAGCCCGCGCCGCAGCTCGATTACCTGACGGATGGCGTCGTCGTAATCGCTGGCGAGCGAACGCCCGGCACGATACCAGTCCGGCTGCGACCACATGGTTTCGACCAGCAGCGACTCGACGCCGTACTCGCGCGCCATCGTCTCGGCTTCGTCCAGAAACTGCGTGCGGTTGGAATTGGGCGCGGACGGCTCGTACCAGTGGACGTACAGGATGGCGGGATGCGGCGCGTCGCCCGGCGGTGGCGTGACCCGGTACGCGCCGATGGGCTTGCCCGTGACCGGGCTGGGGTAGCGAATATCCGCACTGTGACGCCGCCGCGCAATTCGGACGACACCGGTGATGGCGAGCGGCGCGGATGGATCGTAGGCGAACAGGTCGGTCATCGCGGCATCTCCGGCGGCTCTGCGGGCTATTTCGAGTAGATCACCGGCAGCACCAGCGCCGACGGATGGCGCTGTCGCGGTAGACCGTCTGCATGGCGACGCACATGGTGGTGGCGGTCGACAGCGGCTCGCCCGCGCCCAGATTGCGGCTCCAGCGCGGGTGCGCGCCGCTCGACACCAGCAGCGGCGCAGGCGATGTCCTTTCAGGAAGCGTGCCGTCGCCCACAGGTCGATCTCGATGCGCAGGCTGCCGTCGGGCTGCGGCTCGCCCTTGCCCGGCTGGACGCGAAACAGCTCGTCGCAGATATTGACCGATTTGCCGCCGGGATGCACGTCGCACACGCCCGAAGAAATCGGTGTGGGCGCAGCTTGAGCGGACGTAGAGTTCCAGTTTGACCGCGCCGATCACTTCCAGATCTTCGTGCAGCACGTCGCTGGTGTAAACCAGCACGTCGGGGCGAGCTTCGAGATCGCGGTTGTCGCGCGGACCGCCGAGCAGCCCGAACTGCGTCCCGCCGACAGCGGGCGTCGGATCCGCCGGGTCGTAGACATAGGTATCGCGGCGGTCGGCGTCAGTCGGCGCTTTGCGGCACAGCGGGTCGTCCAGGTAATAGCGGACGGCGGTCGAGCGCGGCGGGTACCGTCGTAATCGCGCCACTCGTCCGCACCCATGACGAACAGGCGCACGGCTTTTCGCGCACGCGACTCCGGTCGCCCTTCAACTGGGCGTCGTACCAGTCGATGCCCTCCTGCGCGGCGACCACCAGCGCGCGCGGGTCGAGGTGTGTCCACGAGCCGAGCGTCAGATAGGGCGCGCGCCCCGCCGCCCTGAGCCGGGCGTAATCTTCGAGCATCGACCGCAGGAAGAAATCGTACCAGCCGCCGATCAGATGAGCAGGTGCCTGCACGTCCTCCAGCCGAATATCTTCCAGCGTATCGCGCCACATGCTGTCGGCGGGGTCGGTATGTTCCAGCCAGGTGCGGTAAAACGGCACACCCTCGCCGAGCGCCGCCGTATCGCACTCGATCATGGCAGATGGTCGTAGGCGGGCTTCACGTTTCGCTCCAACTGCGCCAGCATGAAAGCATGGTCTGGTGCGGGCGCTGGCGGATATTGCGGTCGAAGCCCTGAAACACCCCCAGCCAGCGCATCGCCAGACTGGCGGGTCGGTGCTGTCGTCGGGATAGAGGATGCGGTGCAGGTTCGTGCCGGTAACGGTCGGAACCAGCGCCTTGATGTCCGCCCGTGAGCGGCGAGCGCCCATCGCACCATGCCGGAGAGGGTTTTGTCCCCACATGCCGAGGACGCCGTTGTACCAGCTGGTGGCGCAGCCAATGCCAGCGTCGCCTGACCGTCGGCTTTTTCGCACAGGTAGGGGTCAAAGGTGCCGCCGGATTCAAAGCGCCCGCGCGTGTCCTGCACGACGACGTGATAGCCAATGCTCGGCGAAGCGCTGGGCGAAGAACGCCAGCAGCAAGCCAAAGCCGCCGAAGCGCTCGCTGCGCCCATACGGCGAGCGGATCAGGATAGTCGGGTACGAGCCGGGCTGCCCCGGCGCGTAGTGGTCGGCAGCCAGCGTCACAGCGTCGGTCATGGGTACGCGCAACCCGTGTTCGACTGTCACCCGATTGTTCACGGGCGAGAGTCGGAACACCAGCGCGTAAATACGGCGGCGCAGGCGAAACAGGACGATGGCGAGCGCCGCGAGGATCAGCAGCAGCCGTGAGAATGTGCGCACGTGAGCGATACCTCCTCAGTTGGCAACCACCGCCATTATACCGTGAGTGGGCTGGTCAGTCTCCGTTTTCACAAGCTGGCTCAGGAAGGTGTGAATCAGATCGCGGTCGATCTTCGAGCAGCTCAGCTTCGAGCCGTTCATCGCCGCCTGCGTGCTCGCCGTGCCCAGCAGATAGTAGTGCGAATGGCGACGCCCACATCCGCCGGGCGGAAGTTGATGCGGAAGAACGGCAGCAGCGGATACAGCACGTTGGTTTCGGGGTTGGCTTTCTCCTCGACCGCCTCGACCCACTCGTTGAACGGCAGCTTCTGCACCGGGTAGCCTTCGTCGATCACCATGTCGAAGATGTCGCTCCAGTGGATCGGCGCGGGGTTGAGCAGGTGGAACACCTTGCCGACCGATGCTCGCTGGCGCGACAGGTAGACCATCGCCGCCGCCACGTAATTGACCGGCGTCATGTCCATCGAATTGCGGATGTCCGGCGCATAGCCCGCCTGAACGCAGCCCGCCAGCATCCGCGCCACAAAGTCATCGACGTTCGACACGCCTGTGTCGCTGTCGCCGACGATCAAGCTGATGCGGTGAATGGTCACCGGGATGCCGCGCTCGCGGCGATGCGCACCACCTCCGCTCCGCCACGTACTTGGTCTTGAAGTAGCCGACATCCGGGCACATGGTCGCGTCGAGTTCGTCTTCTTCCTGTCCACCTTCGGGAATATTGTAAGCCACCAGAATACCCAGCGAGCCAACGAAATGGAATGGCTTGGATGTGGTGGTTGTCGCCAGCCGAAGCGCTTCCTGGGTGCCACCGACATTCGCCGCGCGCAGAAATTCGTAGGGCGCAACGTAGCTGAGCTTGCTGCCGCAGTGATAGATGCTGTCGATGGTGGCGGCGAGATGGGCGAACGCCGCGTCGGTCAAGCCGAACAGCGGCAGCTTAAGGTCGCCCAGCACCGGGATCAGCCGCTCGGCGTATGCATCCTGCCATAAATCGTACCGCTCCAGGTTTTCGCGGATGCGCTGGGCGCCGTGCTCGAGGTTTTGGGCGCGCACCAGTGCGTAGACCTGCGCGCGGGTCGTCCGAAGCAGCTCGCGCGTCAGAAACGCGCCGACAAACCCGGTGATCCCGGTCAGGAAGATCGCTTTCGGCTCCGCCGTGAAGTCGACGTGCTGCGGGAGCGGCACAATTGCAGGGTCGAGCACGGCGTCGGCGTCCAGCTCAGCCGGGGTAGTGGGATTGGCAATCATCATAATTTTCCTCAAAACTCGTCGGGATATGACATCACATTAGCGCCGCATACCCGATTCGCGGGAGTGTTAAAGGACAGCCAAACCTCAGAAATTCATCAGGTGTCAATACACAGGCAATATGATGATGTTCGTCTCTACGGGCGGGAGGCATCATGGTGCCAGAATTTAAGATAGAACGTGTCCCGCTGGCGGAAGGAATGACCGCGTGAACAAGAGAAAACACTTAGAGATTCTTGGTCCGGTCGATACCGCGTTCTATTATGTGGATCGTCCAGAGACGCCCATGAATCTGGGCGCACTCACGATTTTTAAGGGCAGAATAGACTTTGATGCGTTCCTGAAAACCGTCGAATCCCGGATTTACCGCGCCCCGGTCTACCAGCAGCGCGTGATCCAGGCGCCGCTGAATCTCGGACAGCCATCGTGGGTGTTCGACCCCGACTTCCACGTCAGCCGCCATGTGTTCACTTTTGACATCCCAAAACCGGGCGGCGAAGCACAACTGCGCGAGGTCGCCGGGCAGATCATCAGCGGGATGCTCGACCGCAGCAAGCCGCTGTGGGAAATCTACCTGCTGAACGGGCTGGAAGGCGACCGCACCGCCATCCTGTTCAAAGTCCATCACTGCATGGTCGATGGGCTGTCGGCGGTCGAGCTGTTCACGATGCTGATGGACTTGGCGCCGGACGCGCCGCAGGAAGAACGGCGAGTCGTCTACACCCCGCCCAGGCTTCCCACCTCGACCGACTTGATCACCCAGGCGATCCGCGCCGACATCCCGCACCGCTGGGGCGTGATCAAGAAAATCGGCAGCGACGCCGCGCGCTTAGGTTCGGTGCTGGCGGACAAGGAAAAGCGCCGCCAGACATTCGTCGGCATCGCCAACCTGCTGAACGACAACCTGTCGCGCATCAAGCCGCTGCCGATCAACGGCAGGAATACCGGCAGGATGACGCTGGCGTGGGCGGAATTCTCGCTGGCGGAAGTGCAGGCAATCCACAGCAAGCAGCACGCCTCGGTCAACGAGGTGATGCTGGCGATCCTCGGCGGCGGCGTCGCCCGCTATGTGCGCGACTACCCGACCTACACCGAGAGCGACATCATGCGCGTGATCGTCCCGGTGAGTATGCGGCAGGAGAGCGAAAAGCAGGACTTCGGCAACCGGCTGTCGGTGCTGCCGATGGACATCCCGCTGAACGTCGTCAGCCCGCTGGAACGCCTGCGCAAGATCGTAGAGTATTCGCACATCATGAAGCAGTCGTCGCTGACGATTGGGCTGGACATCGTGCTGACCGTGCCGTCGCTGTATCCGTCGTTCGCGCAGCCGCTGGTGTGGGAAATCGCCCCGCGCGCGTTCTCACTGCTGGGGCATAGCTGGTGCACCAACGTCGCCGGACCACCGCTGCCGGTCTACGTGCAGGGGCACGAGATGCAGCACTCCTACGGCTTCTTCCCGATCAACCCGTCGATGGGGCTGGCGACCGTCATCCTCAGCTACAACGGGCGCATCAGCATGACTCTGGTTGCGGACGAGGGGATCATGCCCGACGTGCTGCACCTGCGCGATTATCTGAAGGAAGCGTTCATCGAGCTGCGGAAAGCCGCTGGCGTCCCGGAAATCCCGGTCGAGGGAGATGCGCCCGCGACTCCGCCGCCTGCTGAGCCGAAGCCCGTCGCTTCCACTGCGCCCGTTATCGAGACGCCCAAGCCCGCCGAACCACCGCCTGCGGCTGTGCCGGAAACTAAAGCGTCGGAGACCGCGCCCGCTGCCCAACTATCGCAGCCTGCCGCCGCCGCACCGACCAGCGCGATACCTGAGCCGCCCGTGAACGGCAGCACAGCGCCGACGCCGGAGCCGATCAAGGCAGAAATACCTGCCCCGCCGCCAGGCGAGCCAACCAATGGGAACAAGGTCGAAGCGACCGCCCCGGAGACTCCTGGCGAAGCCGAGCCGCAGCCGGTCGCCGTGCCCGTGCTGGTCGCGCCGAGCCAGAACGGTTCGACCGCGCTGACCGAACCAGCGGTACAGATGCCCGCACCGACGACAGCCGTCGCCGAGCCTCCGGTCGAGCAGCCAGCGCCACCGCCCGCCAGCCAGCCGGACGCCCCCGCGCCAGAGCCGACGAGCTACGTCAACGGCAAGGATGAAACGCCGGAGCCGATCAAGCTGTTCTCCGAAGAATGGGCGCAAGCCTACCAGACGGCGATCAACGCCAGCGCCGACTACCGCAAGGCATCGCTCCACTGGGAAGCCGGGCAGCTCGCGTTCGTGATCCATGCGTCGCCCCAGCATGGCGCGCTGAAGCCCGCCGCCGTGCTGCTCGACCTGCACAAGGGAGACTGCCGCGCCGCTCACAATCTGCCGGTCGAAGTCGCCATGAACCGGGCGTCGTTCGTGATCGAAGGCGAGTACGAAAACTGGCTGAAAGTCCTGAACGGCGAAGCCGACCCGCTGAAGATGCTCATGCGCGGGGCGCTCAAGCTGCGCAAAGGCTCGATGCTGCGCCTGATGCCGTTCACGCAGTCGGCACAGGAGCTGGTACGGAGCGCGCGGCACATTTCTTAAGCGCTAATATATGCATTGTGACAGAAATCACATATTCTACAGACAGGCATCACTTGGTGAATTGCCTGACGCAGCCTAACCTAGTAGAAAGAAAGCTTGTTGAAAGGAGAAACGTGGCGATTGCCACGTCAAAATTATGACCACGAAGTCCGCACCGCGCACCAAACACGAACCCAAAGAAGAAGCAGCGCCGAAGCCTGTGGCGTCCGTCGCTGAGCTGAAACCGCAACTGCCGCCCGCCTTCGACACGTTCATCGAACACCAGCGCAAAGCGATCCGCGAAAGTGGGCTGGCAATTGAAAGCCTGCTGCCGGAAGCCTTCAAGCAGCACAGCAGGAGCGCCGTCAAGGAGACGGTCGAAGCGTACCGCGAACTGGTCAACTCGGTGATCGACGGCGTGGTCGACTCCATCGAGAAAATACGGATTCCCGAAGAGGAGTCCGAAGCAAAATAGCAGGTTCCTCAACCCTGAAACGCTCTCGCAGGGTTAGACCCCAGCGCGCCGCGAAGCCGTGCAATCTCGCGGCGCGCCCCTTTTCCCCCAACGATTGAGTCCCGGTCAGCATCGACATCGACGCGAAACCTGCTATGATCGGCTGAGTACACCGGAATCAGCCGACAGAACAGCATCGCAACCACCATGACTCGGCAGCCCATGAGAGGACTCGCCCCGGATGCGTGACCCGCGCAGGATTCGTATTGGCACGCGCGGCTCGGCGCTGGCGCGCTGGCAGACCAATCACGTCGCGGCGCTGCTGCACGACGCGCACCCCGATCTCCAGATCGAGGTGGAGGTCATCACCACGCACGGCGACCGCGTGATCGACGCGCCGCTGGCGCAGGTCGGCGGCAAAGGCGTGTTCACGGCGGAACTGGAAGCAGCCCTGCGCAGCGGGCTGATCGACTTCGCTGTCCACAGCCTCAAGGATTTGCCGACCGAGACGCCGTCGGGCTTAGTCATCGGCGCGGTCCCGCCGCGCGCCGACCCCGCCGACGCGCTCGTCAGCCGCGAGGGTTTCACGCTGGCGACGCTGCCGAAAGGCGCGGTCGTCGGCACGAGCAGCGTGCGGCGCGCGGCGCAGCTCCTACACCTGCGCCCGGCGCTGAACATCCGCGACATTCGCGGGAATGTCGATACGCGCATCCATAAGGCGCACGACCCGGACGGCGAATACGACGCCATCGTCGTCGCCTGTGCCGGGCTGGAACGGCTCGGCAGGCTGGACGCGGTCAGCCAGCGCCTGAGCCTGGACGAGATGATGCCCGCCCCCGGACAGGGCGCGCTTGCCGTGCAATGCCGCGACGAGCAGGCATCGCTCGACCTGCTCGCGGCGATACAACACCCGGCGAGCGCCGCCGCCGTCGCCGCCGAGCGCGCTTTTCTGGCGGGACTGGGCGGCGGCTGCGCGCTGCCGGTCGCGGCTTTTGCCAGGTTGGACGGCGTCAAGCTGGTGCTGCGCGGGCGCATCAATTCGCCGGACGGCGCGCAGCAGATCGACGTGAGTCTGGCGGGCAGCCTGGACGAGCCGGAAACGCTCGGCTATCGGCTGACCGACGAAGCGCTGGCGCGCGGCGCTGCCGCCCTGCTGGAATCGCTCGGCTGAGCTTCGGCGGGACACAGATCGTGATCAACCCTGTCAGAGAGCGGGCAGCAGGCTTTTAGTACTAGATCAGCCCAAATCGAACTAAGACTAGCGTGGATATTTTGAATATCGAAAAGCACGAGCTATATTAAAAGGCGCGAGATTTATCGATATATTGAGAGTTACCCTTACGCGCCGCGAAATTTGTCAGACCTGAACCTGTATTCTCCGGCACACGAACGACGGAGAGCGGAGTAACCCTTGGCAACAGTTCTGGTGATCGAGGATGATCGCTCCATCCTTGAGAACACGGTGGAAATCCTCGAATTTGAAGGCTTCAACGTCATTAGCGCAGGCGACGGTCGAGAGGGACTGCTGCAAGTGCAGCGGAACGCCCCCGACGTGATCGTCTGCGACATTTTGATGCCCCGGCTGGACGGGTACGGCGTGCTGAAAGCGCTCCGTGACAACCCGGCGACTCAACAGATACCGCTGGTATTCATCTCCGCCGCTCCCAGCGAGGATATCCTCGCCGCGACGACCAAGATGGGCGCGTCGGACTACCTCGTCAAGCCGTTCCGGGCGTCCGATTTGATCCGCGTGGTCAATTCGGTGCTGAGAACGTCACAGGGCAGCATATCCAACCCCTAGACATTTGACCCAAGACTCGATACTGTTGAACGCGATTTCGCGGTACGCTGCGGCGTATCGATCTCGCCTACAGAATGGCAGTACGACCTCGGTCGCTGCCGGGACAGTATGATGGACTTAGGACTGAAAGGCAAAGTTGCTCTCGTCGCCGCCTCCAGCAAGGGGCTGGGGTTCGGCGTCGCGCAGGCGCTCGCCCGCGAAGGCGCGCGCGTTTCGATGTGCAGCCGCAGTGCGCTCGACATTCAGGCGGCGGCAACGCGGCTGACCGACGAAACCGGCGCGGAAACGCTCGGTATCGCCTGCGATCTCTCGCAAGCCGAATCGATCAAGGCATGGATTGACGAAACGGTCACGCGCTGGGGCGTGGTCGACGCCCTGCTGGTCAATAACGGCGGACCGCCAGCGGGCTTGTTCATGGACATCGACGACGCCAAGTGGCAGGCGGCATTCGAGCTGACGCTGATGAGCAGCGTGCGCATGATCCGCAGCGCCGTCCCCTACATGACCAACGGCGGCGCGATCCTCACGATCACGTCGTCGTCGGTGCAGGAGCCGATTGAGCGCCTCGTGCTTTCGACGGTGATGCGCTCCGGCGTGGTCGGGCTGGTCAAGACGCTGGCGGACGAGCTGGCGGGCAGCCGGATTCGCGTCAACAACCTCGTCCCCGGTCGGCTCGACACCGAGCGCGTCGAGCAGATCGACACCGCGACCGCCAAGCGCCTGAACGTCAGCGTGGAAGATGCGCGGGCGATGAGCATCGCCAAAATCCCGCTGGGGCGCTACGGCAAAGCCGAAGAACTGGGCGCGGCGGCGGCGTTCCTGCTCTCCCCGGTGGCGGAGTTCATCACCGGGGCGACGCTGCGCATCGACGGCGGCATGATCCGGTCGATCTAGACCCCACGCAAACAAAACGAGCGCCCATGATGCAGCGGGCGCGGTTACATCTACATAAAAACAGGGGCACGATATATCGTGCCCCTACTGTGATTCGATAATCTCCTAACGTTCAAACCTGCGTCGTTTAGCTCTCAAACGCTTCGGCGACGACCGAGCCTTCCCAGTCGGTCGGGCGCTGGATGCCCAGCAGGTGGGCGATGGTCGGCGCGGTGTCGAGCAGCGTCACCGGCTGCTGGATCACGTGCCCGCGCCGCACCCCTGCCCCGCCGATCATCCAGGGGATGATCATATCCTCCGGCATGTCCGTGCCGTGTATGCGCTCGTGCCCGCCGTGATCGGCGTGGATGATGACAGTCGTCTCCGGCGGAAGCACGTCGAGGATCATGCCGATGTAGGCGTCGGTCATCTCGATCTGGTGCATGTAGCCGTCGGTCATCCAGCCGTAGTAATGCCCGGCGGTGTCGATCAGCCCGAAGTAGATGAAGGTGAAGTCGAAGCTGTATTCCGGCAGGTAGCGAACGGCGGCTTCGACGACCGGGCGGTCGCCGTCCGGCTCGTAGCAGGTGTTGACGTAAAAGGCGAAGTGCAGGTTTTCCGGGCGGTTCAGGTCGCGCAGCGGCTCCCAGTTGTAGAAGAAGGCGCAGCGCTTCCCGGCGGTCTTGGCGACATCGACCAGCCCGACGACCGGGCGCACCATCGAATGCCAGGCGTTATCGAGAATGCCATGCCGCGACGGTGGGATGCTGTGGAAGATCGAGGTGTGGCACGGCAGCGTAATCGAGGGTGAGACCGAGCGCGCCGCCAGCGTGTACGCGCCTTCGCGCATAAACGCATCGAGGCGCGGCGTATTCGCCTGCGTCAGTGCATCAGGACGCAAGCCGTCGAGCATCATCAGGACGACTGGTGGCATAAGTTTTGACCGCGCGCTTTCGTCAGGCGTTGCCCTGCGCCATAGTATGCTTGATGGCTTCGTAGTTGCGCGAATTCTCGATGGCAATCGCGGCGTAGTCGGTCAGGGCGCTCAGCAGCGCGCTGTCGTGCTTGCCGAATACGCGGGCGCTGGTGCTTACGTTCGATACGCCGAGCACGCCGATCACCTCGCCGCGAATGATCAGCGGCGCAGATGCGACCGACAGCGGCACGCGCCCGGAGCGCTCGGTCTGCTCCGGCGTGAGGATCACCGGCTGCCCGTTCTTGGCGACGTGCATGGCGACGGTATCGTCGTCGGCACGCAGGTTGACCGAGGCGGCGCGCGCCGTGTTGTGGCGCTTGAGCGCCCGGCAGATCAGCGAGCCGTTTTCCAGCAGGTGCAGATAGCCTTCTTCGGCGTTCGTCACCTTGACCGCCGCGTCGACGATGCGCGGCAGAAGCTGGCTCATGTCGGTGAGCGTGGTCACGCTTTTGCCGACGCTGTAGAGGATGTTCAGCTCTTGCAGGCGCATCTGAAGCTCGCGGTTGGACTGGATCAGCCGCTCGGTAAGGGCTTCTTTTTCGCGGCGCAGGCGACCGTCGCTCAGGCTGCGCTCGATGGCGAGCAGCATTTCCTCGACCGAGAACGGCTTCTTGATGTAATCGCGCACGCCAAGCCGGTAGACTTCGACGGCGATTTCTTCGGAGCCGTAGAACGTCATCAGGATGACCGGGATGTTGATCCCGCGCTGCGCCATGATGCGCAGCACGTCGATCCCGTTCATGCGCGGCATCTGGTAGTCGAGGAGTATGAGATCAGGCTGATGCTCCTCCGCCATATCCAGCCCTTCCATCCCGTCCTTCGCCATCAACGCCTGATAACCGTTCGGCTCCAGCACGTATTCGGCGATGAATTCCCGATTTTCGCGTCCGTCGTCAACAATTAAGATGCGTTCCACAGCGCGCCTCGATCTTTCATTTTCCAATATTGTAAATTATAGTAGCCCTTCCCAAAATAGTGCGTAAACGTATCTAGACAAAACCATTAGAGTTTCTTAAAACAACCGAATCCCGATTGTTCGACGCCGCGCGGGGGATTATAATTCTGCTAATTACTCGTGCAGAAATGAGTATCCGCCTTGCAGCCATCCCAGGCAGAATCGCTCCCGCGCCCGCGCCTCCAGTTAACCAATTCTCTCCAGAGCGTCCGCGAAATCGGCGAGACTATCCTGCTGATCGTGGTCATCTACACGCTGGTGAACCTGGCGAGCGCGCGGTTCATCGTGGATGGACCGAGTATGCAGCCCAATTTCGAGACCGGGCAGTTCGTGCTGGTCAGCCGGGTGAATTATCTGGTCAGCGAGCCGCAGCGCGGGGATGTGGTCGTATTCAAGTACCCCGGCAACCCGCAGGAAGATTACATCAAGCGGGTGATCGGCACGCCGGGCGACACGGTCGAAATCCGCGATACGCTGGTGTACGTCAACGGCGTGCAGCTTGACGAGCCGTACATCAACGAGCCGTGCATGCCGAGCCGCTGCCCGGACAACGTGTGGGAGCTTGGCGCGGACGAGTTTTTCGTAATGGGCGATAATCGGAATCACAGCAGCGATTCGCGCGCGTTCGGTCCCGTGAAACGCGAGCTGATTATCGGCGAAGCGCTGATTCGTTACTGGCCCCCGCAGGATTGGGGGATCATTCGCGCATACAACAGCTAGGATTATGATGATCGACACGAAACCGCGTCCGACGTTGCAGAGATCGTCCATGATGCGCGAATTGCTGGAAACCGTCGTCCTGATCGTCCTGGTTTACACTTTGGTGAACCTGGCGACGGTGCGGTTTTTCATCGAGGGACCGAGTATGCAGCCAAACTTCTGGGCGGGGCAGTTCCTGATCGTCAGCCGGCTGCATTACATGTTCAGCGACCCGCAGCGCGGCGACATCGTGGTGTTCGACCCGCCGGGCGACGACGGCACACCGAACGAGCCTTTGCTCATTAAGAGACTGATCGGATTACCGGGCGAGCACGTCGAATTCAACGACGGCGTGATCACCGTCGACGGGACAGCGCTGGATGAGCCGTACAAGGCGCAGGAGCCGTGCCGCGCCAACTGCAGCGAAAAATCGTGGGACTTGGGCGCGAACGAATATCTGTTTTTCGGGGATAACCGCAACAACAGCCGCGATTCGCGCGCGTTCGGGGTGATCACCAGGAATCGCATTATCGGGGAAGCTATCGTGCGTTACTGGCCCCCTGAAAACTGGGGACTCGTCACGCATTACCGTTTTCCGGAGCCGTAAGCACATCCAATGGAGGGATACGAATGACTGATCAAGTTGCCTGCCCTCGCTGCCAGATCGGTAACCTGAATGCCACGACCGCGACCTACAGCGCCATGTTCAACGGGATGCTGTTGAGCGTGCCGAACGTCCCCGCCTGGAAATGCGACATTTGCGGCTATCTGGAATTTGAGGACGACGCGCTGGCGCAGATCGAGGGGCTGGTCGGGCACTTCGGGCTGCCGGACGACCGCACGCGCCCGACATCGAAAATCCCGCCGATGGATTCGGATCAACCGGACAAGAACCTGCCGCACCGCCTCAAGCCGTAGCTCCTGTGCTAGACTAGTGGGCAGAGTCGATCCTCGTGACAGGAGTGGACTTTGCCGCTCGCCGTTGAACTGCTGTCGAGCCTGGGCGCGGTCAGCGTCGCCGCCGCGCTGCTGTTCAACGCCGCCGTTCAGCCCCGCCGCAGCCCCACCGCCACGCAACTGACTATTCTGAGCGCCGCGCTCCTGCTGTGGGGCTTGGTCGGCGCGCTGCTGCCCGATCAGCCCGCGCCCGCCGTCACGACGATGACGGCGGCGGCGCTGGCGTATTTCGCCTTCCTCAGCCGCTACCTGCCTGCTGAGACGACCATCAGCCGCCTGCTGGCGCGGCTACTGCCGATCAGCCTGATCGCGCTGGTCGTGATGATATGGGCAGGGCGCGGCGTCCCGGCGGTCAGCAGTCTGGTGTTCGCCGTGCTGCTGGCGCACGCGGTGGTCGCGCTGTGGTCGATCCTGATCTCGCGTCACTCCGGCGCGGCGGCGCTGCGCGGCGCGGGTCTGTTGTTCGTCGCCGCCTGCGCCTGCCCGTTGATCGCCGCCGGGTGGCTGTATTCGGGCGCGCTGCTGCTGGCGGCGGCAGCGGTCGCGTGGCTGGACTGGGTGGTCATGCGCGCCCAGGCGCAGCGCCCGCTCGATCAACTGACCGAGGAGTTACGCCTCGCCAACCGCGATCTGCGTCAGGCGGTGAGCGAAACCGCCAGCCTGCGCGCCGAGAACGAGTCGCTGGCGCAGCAGCTTCAAGCCGCCGGGCAGCACCGCAGCGAATTTCTGGACAATCTCGGTCACCGGCTGCGCACGCCGCTCAATTCGATCACCGGCTACACCGAGCTGTTGCAGAGCGGTCTGTACGGCGACCTCAACGAGAAGCAGGTCGACCGCCTGAGCAAGATTCGGCGCAACGGCGACAACCTGCTCGACATGATCAGCAACATGCTCGACCTGAACGCGCTCGACGGCGGGCGGCTGACACTCACACGCGCCAGCTTCTCGGTCAACGACGTGATCGAGCGGGTGGCGGATACGCTCGAAGCGCACCACAGCGAAAAGAGGCTGCAAGTTTCGCGCGACCTCGACCCCGCCCTGCCGCCTGTCAACGGCGACGAAGCGCGCGTCTACCAGATCATCATGCAGATGCTCGACAACGCCATGAAATTCACGCTGGAAGGCGAGGTGATCGTCCACAGCCGCTGCATCAGCGTGGCAGACGGCAATTCGGCGCAGTTCGCGCTGCCGGTGACCGGCTGGCTGGGCGACGGCAACTGGGTGATCGTCGAAGTGGGCGACACGGGCATCGGCATCGCGCCGGAAGATCAGGCGCGCATCTTCGACGAGTTCTACCAGATTGCCGACCCGCGCACCGAGGAATACTTCGGCACGGGACTAGGCTTGACGATTGCCAAGCGCCTCGCCGAGCTGCACGAGGGCGCGCTGTGGCTGAAAAGCGTGCCGGATCGCGGCAGCACGATTTACCTCGCGCTGCGCTACCAGCGTCAGGCAGCGCCCCGCACGACGCCCTACCGCTTCGCGCGCGTCGCCTGGAAAACGCCCACAGCGTGATCGCCAGCGCGATTGTAGGGGCGCAGTTAGCAACCAGGTTGCACCTGCGCCCGGACTGGTGATCTTGATGGTTAGCGTTATCTCGCTCCGCCGCGTCACGGCGCTCAGCGCCGCAACAGGACTCTTAAGAACACGTGCCCGAAAAGTAGCCGCGCAAATATAAAAAGCATAAAATAGGTGGACATCGGCGTAGGCGAAGCGAGTGGTGATGCGGCGCGTTCTGGTTGTTGAGGACAACTCGGATAACATGATCCTGATCTCCGACGTGCTGAACTCGCTCGGCTATCAGGTGCTGGCGGCGCAGGCTATTGGCGAAGAAGGCATCCAGTCGGCGCGCTCGAAAGCCCGACCTGATCCTGATGGATTTGCGCCGCTGCCGCGTCGAGTTTACGGACGGCGACCCGCACCATCAAGAACGACCCCGGTCTCGCCCAGACGCCGATCATCGCGCTGACCGCGCACGCGATGGTGGGCGACCGCGAGCGGGCGCTCGAAGCGGGCTGCAACGATTACGTCTCCAAGCCGATCAATATGCGCGACCTCACCGCCAAACTACGGCAGTATCTGGGATGAAGGGGAAGATGCGGTGAACGTCCTCGTCGTTGACGACAACCAGAGCGGGCGGCAGCTTCTCGTAGACATTATCCAGAGCATGAACCTTGATGTCATACAGGCGGCGAACGGCTACGAGGCGCTGGAACAGGCGCGCGCGCACCCGCCCGACCTGATCATCCTCGACGTGAACATGCCCGGCATGTCCGGCTTTGAAGTCGTGCAGCAGTTAAAAAGCGATAGCAAAACGTCGGCGATCCCGGTGCTGCTGCTGACGGCGCTCGACAACGTCGACAGCCGGGTGCAGGGGCTGAAGCTGGGCGCGGACGATTACGTGACCAAGCCGTTCAACCCGCGCGAATTAATGGAGCGCGTCCGAACGCGCCTGCGCTCGAAGATCGAGACCGACGAGCTGCGCTCGATGCAGGAAGCGATCTCTGCACGACCTGCTCCGCTTCGTCGCGCCGTCGGTGGTCGAACAGCTTCTGCGCGACCCGCATCAGGTCAGCTGGGCGGCACGCTCCAGCAGGTGACGGTGTTGTCGGGCTGGAAGGCTTCACGACCATCGCCGAGCGCACCGACCCGAGCAGCTTCTGAACATCCTCAACGCCTATCATACGATGGTCGTCGGCGCGATCCGCGACAACGGCGGAACCGCCGACCGGTACATGAGCGAAGGCGTGATGGCGCTGTACAACGCGCCGCTGGCGCAGCCGGATCACGCCGCGCGCGCCGCCAAGACCGCGCTGGTCATCCGCAAGAACCTGTCGTCGTTCACGCGCCAGTTCGAGCCGTTGTACCGGATGCCCATGAACTTTTGGCATCCACACCGGGATGGCAATCGTCGGCAACGTGGGCGCGCCGGAGATGATGAACTACACCGCCGTCGGCGATACCGTCAATCTGGCGTCAAGCCTGCAAAACATGGGCACGGGCGGCAGGATTCTGATCTCGGAGGCGACCTACAGGGAAATGCAGGACGCCGTGCCGACGACCTGCATCGGCTTGCGCGTGCTCAAGGGGCGCGCCGAGTCGGTGTTGACTTACGAAGTCCACGATGTGTGAGCGCTGCGTTACCTCCTCGCAGAAAATCAGGTGAGATTTGAGCAACCCTAATTCGCCCCGGTCGGCGCCGTGGCCGTTGCCGCGCAACGTCTGGGTGATGACCGCCACCAGCTTCCTGACCGACATTTCAGCGAGATGATCTTCAACCTGCTGCCGCTGTTTCTGGCGAACGTGCTCGGCGTGCAGACCAGCATCATCGGGCTGATCGAGGGCATCGCCGAGACGACCTCCAGCCTGCTGAAGATCGTCTCCGGCTGGATTTCGGATCGGCTGGGCACGCGCAAATGGCTGACGGTCGCCGGGTACGGGTTGTCGACCATCGCCAAGCCGTTCCTGTACGTGGCGTCGAGCTGGCTGGGCGTGCTGGCGGTGCGCTTCAGCGACCGGATGGGCAAAGGTATCCGCACCGCGCCGCGCGACGCGCTGATCGCCGACAGCATCGACGCGCGGCATCGCGGGCTGGCGTTCGGGCTGCACCGGGCGGGCGATACCTTCGGCGCGGCGCTCGGCTTGTGCATCGCCCTGCTGGTGGTCGCTGCCATGCAGACCAACGCCGTCGAATTGCAGCGCTCGACCTTCCAGACGCTGGTTGTCATCAGCGTGATCCCGGCTGTGCTGGCGGTGATCATTCTGGCGTTCGGCGTGCGCGAGGTGAAGGCGACCGGGCGCGCCGCGCCGCCGCGCCTCAGCCTGAGCGGGTTCAGCCGATCCTTCAGGATGTTTCTGGTGATCGTCGCCATTTTCACGCTCGGCAACTCGTCGGACGCCTTCCTGATCCTGCGGGCGCAGGAGCGCGGCGTCAGTGTCGTCGCCACGCTTGGTATGTTGATCGCGTTCAACGTCGTCTACGCGGTCATCGCCGGACCTGCGGGCGCGCTGTCGGATCGGCTCGGTCGGCGGCGGCTGATCCTGATCGGCTGGACGGTCTACAGCGTGATCTATCTCG
This sequence comes from Anaerolineae bacterium, assembly GCA_046328655.1. Classification (GTDB taxonomy): domain Bacteria; phylum Chloroflexota; class Anaerolineae; order Aggregatilineales; family Phototrophicaceae; genus Flexifilum. The sequence continues at coordinate 40,422 of JAXLWE010000026.1, forward strand.
GCTTCGCGCTGGCGACCGAAGCATGGGAAATCTGGGCGCTCTACGCCATCTACGGCATCTACTACGGCGTGTTCGACGGCACGGCGCGGGCGCTGGTCGCCGACCTCGTGCCGTCCGAGCAGCGCGGGACGGCTTATGGCGTCTACAACGCTGTGATCGGGCTGGCGGCGTTCCCGGCGAGCCTGCTGGCAGGCATCCTGTGGCAGGGTGTCGGCGGATGGGGCGGCTTCGGCGCACCCGCACCGTTTCTGGCGGGCGCGCTGCTGGCGCTGGTCGCCATGCTGATGCTGGCGCGCTGGTCGGCGACGGCTCCCGGCGGCGAAGCGCAGCAGCCACAGACGTAAATCCGCCGCTTCACGCTTGTATTTTCCCGGTCACGCTTTAGACTCTGGCGGTCTCGTAACCGCTTCGTCATGGGGATAAGGCTGGAAAGCCGATGCACTTCGACGACGACCACCAGCTTCTCGACGCGCTGCGCAGCGGCGACGAGCGCGCCTTCGAGCAGCTTGTCGAGCAGTATCAGGCGGCGATGATCCGCGTCGCGTCGGTCTACCTGCCGACGCGCGTGCTGGCGGAAGAAGCGGTGCAGGATACCTGGATCGGCGTGCTGAAGGGGCTGCCGCGCTTCGCCGCGCGCTCCAGCCTCAAGACCTGGATATTCAGCATCCTGATGAACCGGGCGAGGACGATTGCCCAGCGCGAGGGGCGTTTCGTGCAGGTCGAATGGGAGACAGAGGGCGAGTACGAACCCGCCGTGCCGCCCGACCGCTTTCAAGCATCATCCGACCTCTACCCCGGTCGCTGGAATGACACCGAATTCCCGCAGAGCTGGGACGCCATGCCCGAAGATGTCCTGCTGAGCCGCGAGACGCAGCAGCACATTCAGGCTGCTATCGCCACGCTGCCCGAAAGCCAGCGCATCGTGATCACGCTGCGGGATGTCGAGATGCTCAGCGCGGAGGAAGTCTGTAACATTCTCACCATCAGCGAGACCAATCAGCGCGTCCTGCTGCACCGCGCGCGCAGCAAAGTGCGGCGGGCGCTGGCGTCATACCTGAACGAAACGCATTGACATGAGCATGGAACCGTTAGTCTGTAAGGAACTGGTCGAACTCGTCACCGATTATCTGGAAGGCACGCTGAGCGCCACCGACCGGGCGCGGTTCGACGCGCACATCGCGCGCTGCGACGGCTGCGCCAATTATCTGGCGCAGATGCAGCAAACGATACAGCTCAGCGGGCGGCTGTCCGAAGGCGACCTGACGCCCGAAGCCAGAGACGAACTGCTTCGCATTTTCCTCGACTGGAAGCACCTTCTCCGGTAACCTCACCGCGCAGCGCGGCGAAACGACGTTCGCTTGCTTAGCTTCCCCTCTCCACGACGTGGGGAACGAGGGGTGAGGTGTCAGGACTCTGCCCACCCGCCTCACCCCGCTGCGAAATTACGTGATCTCCGCCAGCAGCTCGCCGCGCGGGACGATGCGCCCGGTATCGACGTGGACGGCTGCCACGCTGCCATCGCGCGGCGCGCGGATCTCGTTCTCCATTTTCATCGCTTCGAGGATCAGCACCGGCTGCCCCATTTCGACCGTCTGACCGGGGGCAACCAGCACGCGGGCGATCATGCCCGGGATCGGCGCCTTGATGCGCCCATCGGCGCTCGGCAAGCGCGTCTGCGACGTATCCCGGTCGCGCACCTCGACCGTATGCAGACTGCTGCGGCTCTGCAGAATGTGCGGATTGCCGTCCGAGTAGATTTCGTAGGGGCGGTCGTTGACGATCACCCAGTCGAGATCGTCGCTCGGCAGGCGCGCGGAAACCACTTCGTCGCCCAGCCTGATCTGAAACGTTTGCCCGCGTTGAAGCGGCAGATCGGAATCGAGTTCGTAAGCGCGTCCATCAATGGTGACGGCGTATTTGCTCATGTCGCGTGTCTCCTATTCCGGCAGCCGACGGCTGTCCCGATGCCAGCCGCTCATCACCCGATCCGGCACGGCGCTGTCGACCATCGTCCGGTAGCGCCCGCTGTACAGGACCGCCGCCACCATCGCCAGATCGCGCAGGACGCATCATCCAGCGGCGTGGGTTCCGGGGCGCGGGCGAAGTAATCTCCCGCGCGAACGTTGGGCGCTTCCAGCATCTCGCACAGCAGCGGCAGGTTGGTGCGCCCGCCCGGCAGCCAGAACTCCTGAAGCGCGCGCAGCATCCGCGCCAGACACGCCTCACGCTCCGCCGCCCAGACGGTCACTTTGGCGAACAGTGGGTTGTAGTCGGGCGGAACCCACCCGCGATCCGGCGATGTAGGTATCGACTCGCACTTCCGCGCCGAACGGCAGCCGCACCGCAGCGCCGGGACTCGGCAGTTGGCTGATCGGATCCTCAGCATTGACGCGGCACAGGATGGCGCAGCCCTGGGGGCGAATATCGCCCTGCTCGAAGCCGAGCGGCTCTCCGGCGGCGAGGCGAATTGCTCGCGCACCAGATCGATGCGGGCGCGCATCTCGGTCAGCGGGTGCTCGACCTGCAGGCGCGGCTTGATCTCGGCGAAATACGGCTGACGGTGGTCGTCGACCAGAAACTCGATTGTCCCGACGTTCTCATGTCCAAACAGCGTGGCGATTTTGAGCGCCAGCGCCCACAGCACCGCCCGCTGGTCGGGATTCAGGCAGGGCGACGGCGATTCCTCGATCACTTTCTGCCCGTTGCGCAGCAGCGAGCCTTCGCGCTCCTCCAGATGCACCTGATGCCCGTATCGGTCGGCGATCACCTGCACGCCGATCTGATGCGCGGGCAGGAGCGCCTTCTCCAGATAGAAGCGCTCGACGCCGTACACAAGCTGCGCCTCGGTGCGCACCCGGCGCAGCGCGGTTTCAAGCTGCTCCGGCGTATGCACCAGCCGCGCGCCCGGTCCGCGCCCGCCGCTGCACGACTTGAGTACGATGGGGTAGCCCAGCCGCTCGGCTTCGCCGCGCACCGCATCGACATCGGCGGCGCCGTACGACTCGGCGGAGGTCGTCACAGTTGGCAGACCGGCGGCGCGCACGCGCTCCAGCGCGTCCAGCTTGTTGCTCACCCGCTCGACCACCGCGCTCGACGCCCCAATGAAGGCGATCCCCGCCGCTTCGCAGGCGCGGACGAATTCGGGATTCTCGGCGAGAAAGCCGATGCCGGGATGGATGGCGTCCGCGCCCTTCTCGGCGGCGATGCGCAGAATCTCCGCCTGATCCATGAATCCGGCGGCGCTGGTGAGCGGCACGCACTCGTCGCTCAGCCGGACGTGCAGCGACGACTGATCGGCTTCCTGATACAGCGCGACCGTCGCAATCCCCATCTCGCGGCAGGTCTGGATGATCCGCACCGCGATTTCGCCGCGATTGGCGATCAGAATCTTCCTGAACAAAATGATTATCTCCTTCGGGTAGGGGCACGACAGGTCGTGCCCCTACAATTTACGCCGGGGAAATGCCGTGTTTTCGGGACACGTGGCGCTCGCGCTTGGAGAGCGTCAGCTCCAGCCCCCGGATCAGGGCGCGGCGGGTATCACGCGGGGCGATCACGTCGTCGATCAAGCCGCGCGACGCCGCCACGTAAGGATTGTTGAACTTGCGCTCGTAATCCTCGACCAGCTCCTGACGGCGCTCAGCCGGGTTCTCCGCCGCCTTCAGCTCGCCCCGGAACAGGATGTTGACCGCACCTTCCGCGCCCATCACGGCGATCTCGGCGTTGGGCCAGGCGTAAAGCAGGTCGCCGCGCAGCCCCTTGCTGCTCATGACGCAGTACGCGCCGCCGTAGCTCTTGCGCAGGATGATCATCAGCTTGGGAACGGTCGCCTCGCTGTAGGCGTAGATCATGCGCGCGCCGTTGCGGATGATGCCGCCGTATTCCTGATCCTTGCCGGGCAGGAAGCCGGGCACGTCCTGAAGCGTGATGATCGGCACGTTGTAGGCGTCGCAGATGCGGATAAAATGCGCCGCCTTGATCGAGGCGTGGATGTCGATGCAGCCCGCCAGCACCAGCGGCTGGTTGGCGACGATGCCGACCACCCAGCCGTTCAGCCGGGCGAAGCCGACGACCATGTTTTCCGCCCACAGTTGATGCACTTCGAAGAAGCGCCCGTCGTCGACCACGCTGGCGATCACCTCGCGCACGTCGTAGGGCTTGTACGGCGCGGTCGGGACGATCTGTTCCAGCTCCGGGCAGCGCCGCTCCGGGTCGTCCGCCGGACGGATGTAGGGCGGGTCTTCCCGGTTGTTCGACGGCAGATAGCTGAGCAGCGTGCGCACGCGGTTGAGACAGTCGCGGTCGTCGCCGGTCAGGAAATGGCAGACGCCGCTCTCCTGGCTGTGGATCGCGCCGCCGCCCAAATCCGCGAGGCTGACTTCTTCCTGCATGACCGCCTTGACCACGTCCGGTCCGGTGATGAACATGTAGCTGTTCTCGGTCATGAACACGAAGTCGGTCAGGGCGGGCGAATAGACCGCGCCGCCCGCGCAGGGTCCCATGATCACCGAAAGCTGCGGGATGACGCCCGACGCCTCGCAGTTGGCGTCGAAGATGCGGGCGTAGCCGCCCAGACTGTCCACGCCTTCCTGAATCCGCGCGCCGCCCGAATCGTTCAGGGCGATGAACGGGCAGCCGTATTCCAGCGCCATGCGCATCGCCTTGACGATCTTGTTGGCGTGCATCTCACCCAGAGAGCCACCCATCACGCCGGCATCCTGCGCCGCGACCATCGCCCGGCGACCATTGATCAAGCCGAAGCCGGTGACGACGCCGTCGCCGTAGCGCGATTCCTTGCCGCCGAGGTACGACTCGAAGCGCGGCGTGACCAGCGAGTCGATCTCGGAAAACGTGCCGGGATCGAACAGCAGGTCGATACGCTCGCGGGCAGTGAGGCGCCCCTTTCGGTGCTGCGCTTCGGCGTCCTTCGTCGTGCCTTCAGCGATGCCCTTGCGCCGTTCCAAATCCTCAACATAGAACGACATATCTTTCATATTCAGTTGCTCCTGAGTGGTGACTGCTGACCATCGCTGACGACGGTCAGAACAAAACCATCCTGCAAACGCCACCAGCCGCATAAGCTGACGGCGCGCTTGATCCGCGCCAGATCGACTTCGACGCCGAACGGCGTCCAGTCGCACGGCTCGCCGTGCGGGATCATGCACGTGACCGCCCGCGTATCGACCGACAAGCCGAGTCGCAGCGCCTTGAGTGCGGCTTCCTTGCCGCTCCAGATCGCCGTGATCGCCACCTCGCTTTGCGGCGAATTTCTGACGAGCGACTGCTCGGCAGGCGTGAAATAATCGTTTACAAAGCATTCAAGGCGCGGGACGATCTGCTCCACGTCCGCGCCAAGCAGTCCTTCGTCCGCCAGCGCGCAAAAGGCGTGCCCGTCCGAGTGGCTGATCGACAGGCTGAACTGCCGCTCGCCGCAGAGAAAGACTTCCGGCGCGCCGTCGACGCGCGCTCAGCACGACGATGTCGCTGAGCGAGTGCGTGCCGATCACGTCCGCGACCAGCCGTTTCGCCGTCCAGCGACCGAGCAGCCAGTCGCCGCGCCGCTTGGCATTCTTGAGCGTCGAGCAGCGCGCCATTTCCTCGCCGCTGAGCCAGCCGAAGTGTCGCGGCAGATCGTCGAAAGTCTGTACCAGTGTCCAGATCATGCACTGCCCCTGTGGGAAAACAATCAGTGTAGGGGCAGATGCTTAGACTGCTACCAACACCGCTACAACGATACGCTGCCGGGCAGCCGTACCGTGCGGTAATTCGTCAGCGCCACGTAAACGCTGCCCGATTCGTCAATCACCTGCGCGTCGAAGCCGCCATCCACCGCCGTGACGCGCGCGTAAAGCCGCTGCCCGGCTGCGGGCGCACCGTAGACCCTGAGCGAGCCAACACTTAGCGGCAGCGCCATCACGCCGTTGGTTCTGATGTCCCACACGCCAGCCGTCTGGAAGCACAGCTCGATCAGGCGCGGGTGGATGAGCAGGGCGGCGTCAGCCGGGTCGCTGTTGGGCGGCAGGTCGTCCGCCAGCCAGCCGATGGCGGTGTCACCGCTCACGACCGCTCCGCGCAGGACTTTGTAGGCTGCGCCGTGAAAGTAAATCTGGTAAATGGCGTCGCTCGAAATCGGCAGGTCGGTCGGCAGCTCAAACGCGACCGCCTGCGCCTCCGGCTCGGCGCGGGTTAGCCGCACGCTCGCCGTGAAGTGGACTTTCTCCTGCACCTGATCGTCCGCCAAAACGCGGCGCGAGCGCAGCGCCACCGCAGCGATCAGATCGCCGTTGGCGCCGGGCTGAGCGGTCGCGCTCAGGTAGAGCGTCTGTGGCTCCATCCGGTAGAATTTGAACGGGCTGGCGAATTCCTCGTCGTAGATTTCGGCGACGCGGTAACCCGGCGCGAACGTGCTGGCGAGTTCGGCGAAGGCTTCCGTGCCCATCACACCCGGCAGCACAGGAGTCCCCTCGATCTGGTGGTCGTACAGGAAGGGCTGCGCGTTGGGGTCGAGCGTCGTCTCGACTTCCAGCCCGCCGTACAGCTTCGCCGCTTTGACCGCGCCAATCATGATGAGCCTTTTTTCCGCCGCCCAGCGACTGGCTTTTTCCGCGTCTAGCCCGCCCTGCTCGTCGAATTCCTTCAACAGCACGCCGAGGCGCTCGCCGACGACGATTTCGCCCCGGAAGCCGCCCGCGACCAGCTCGCGTCGCACCGTCGGGATGCCGGATTCGGGCGGCAGCATGTCGATGCCTGCCATGCGCATGATTCGTGGGATCGAGCCGCGCGTCGCCATGCCGATGCCACCCCATGCCGTCCAGTCGATGACGATGCCGCGCGTTTCGGGACGCCACTGGCGCAGGCTGCTGGTGATCTTGCACAGCAGGTCGTTGGCGGCGCTGTAATCGGTCTGACCGCCATTGCCGAAGCGCCCGGCGACCGAGCTAAACGCGACCGTCGCGCCGATGGGCAGCCCCTTCGCCGCGCGCAGCAGGCTGAAGAAGCCGTCCGCCTTGATGTCGTACACCAGGTTGTACTGCGCCGCGTCCTTATCCTTCAGGTTGCGGCTGATCTCGATGCCGCCCGCGTGCACCAGCACGTCGATGCGCCCGTACTGCTGGCGAATTTCCTCGACGACCGCGCTCACCGCCGCGCCGTCGAGCAGGTTGAGGCTGCGATAGTACGCCATGCCGCCCGCCGACTGCACCGTCTCGACCGCGCGCAGCGCCGCTTCCTGCCGCTCGATGGCGATGATCTGCTTGTCGATCTGGGCGGGCGTCGGCTTTTCGTCTGCCGCCTTCGCCGCGTCGATCAACTGCTGCTTGAGCGCTTCTTTGTCACTGCGGAACAGGCGCCTCGTCAGCCCTGCGTCAGGCAGCGCCACCAGATCGAGCAGATAGAAGCTGCCGCCGCTGGCTGCCAAGCAGGTCGCCGACGATGGCGCTGTGGTGATGCCCCCGCCGCCCCGGTCACGAGAAAGACGGTGTTTTTGTCGAGCGTCAGCCCCGGCGCGCCGTCGGCGGCGGGCTGTTCTTCGAGCGCGATGCCGTAGCGATTGCCGTCGTGGCCGATGATTTCGACCACAGCCGGATCGCCCAGCGTTTCGGCGATCAGCGCGTCCGCCGGGTCTCGCCGTCCGCGGCTGATCTCGAAGTCGACCGCCTTGACCACAACGGGGGTGCGCTCGCGCTTGTAGGCTTTGGCAAAGCGACGACCGCCCTGCCGAGCGGCGCAGTCGCGCCGTCAGCGCCGTAGCCGTGCAGCCCGCCGAGCCGTGTCCCGGTGACCAGGAACGCCCCTGCCGCGCTGACCGCGTCGTAGAGCGCGCGCATGGTGATCGAGAGGTTCTTGACGCGCTGGCGGTTGAGTTCGCGCCAGAGTTCCAGATTCATGTCCTCGCGACGGCTCCACACATCGAGCGCGGTCAGCCAGTACACGCCCTGAATTGCGCCTTCGCTCAGCCACGTTTTGACCTGGGCTTCGAGCTTGTCGCTGTCGGGCGATCCTCGACTTCGAGGACGGTCACGCCGCGCTTTTGCAGGCGGCTGACCAGCGCGCGACCGACGCCACCCATGTCGAGCGCCACGATCACGCGGTTGTTGGCGTCGAGCACGACGCCAGTCGGTTTGCACCAGTCCAGCGGCGGGCGCAGCGACGGCACGGGCACGCGGCGCGGGATGCGATCCGCCGCCGCCAGTGATCTGCTCAATATGTCCGGCGCGGTTTCGGTTGCCGGGAGCGGGTTCGGTCACGGCAACAGCGGGCGGGACAGCCGCGCGCTGGGCAGCGAGTCGCACGAAGCCGATGACCTTCGCCAGTGTCGGATAATCGCGCAGCTTCAGGTCGTCGCGGCGCGGAATGTCGAACGCCTGCCGGATCGCCGCGAACGTCTCCGCCTGCTTGACCGTATCGATGCCCAAATCCGCTTCCATGTCGAGGTCGAGTTCCAGCATCTCCACCGGGTAGCCGGTCGCTTCCGAGACGATTGCCAGCACTTTCGCCGTCACCGGGTCGCTGCCGTCGTCGGAGGATGCGGGAGTAGTCGGGGCTGGCGCGGAGACGGCGGCTCCGGCTCAGGGGTGAGTCGTCAGCTCAGCGACTCGCGCACGAAGCCGATGACCTTCGCCAGCGTCGGATAGTCGCGCAGCTTCAGGTCGTCGCGGCGCGGAATGTCGAACGCCTGCCGGATCGCCGCAAACGTCTCCGCCTGCTTGACCGTATCGATGCCCAAATCCGCCTCCATGTCGAGGTCGAGTTCCAGCATCTCCACGGGGTAGCCGGTCGCCTCCGAGACGATTGCCAGCACGCGCTCGACGATACTATCGCCACTGGCGGAGGGCGCAGGCGGCCCGACAGGGGTCGGCGCAGGTTCGATCACCGGAGCGGGCGGCGAGCTTCCGCCGCGATCCCCGTGGACGCGTCACGCACGAAGCCGATGACTTTCGCCAGCGTCGGATAATCGCGCAGCTTCAAATCGTCGCGGCGCGGAATGTCGAATGCCTGCCGGATCGCCGCGAACGTCTCCGCCTGCTTGACCGTGTCAATGCCGAGGTCAGCTTCCATGTCGAGATCGAGGTCGAGCATGTCGATGGATAGCCGGGTTGCCGCGGACAATCGCCAGCACACGCTGCACCAGCGAGTTCCTTGGTCGGCGCGCTTCTTGATCACCGGGGCAGCGACCGGAGCGGGCGCGGGCGGCGGCCTGTACCGCCGGAGCGGGTTCGGGCAGCTCGATCTTGACCACACGCACAGGCTCCGGCGCAGGCGGCGATTTCCGGCTGCCGTTTCGGCAGCGGCACGGGCAAGCCGGATCGCCGGGGCGAAGGCGGCGGGCTGCGCGGAAGTCGCGGCGCTGGCTGCGGCTGAGGTGCGCACCGTCGGTGCCGCCGGAACGCCAGACGTTCGGCGCGGGACGCGCTGGCGGAAACTCCCGCTCTTGACGAAGGACGCGCCGGACGACTTCGGTGTCGGCGTGGTCGTAGCCGCTGACGGCATCCAGCCAGTGCTGGTAGAGCGGCGCGTTGTCGACGCGGTTCAAGCCGCCGGGGATACGCCGCGTCAGCACCATCGAAATCTGCGAGCCGAAGCCCGCCGACAGATGCAGCACGTACTGCACCGGGTAGCGACCGCCCCGGCTCAGGTTGAGCTTGCCGAGGTCGGGATCGACTTCCTTGAAATTAGGCACGGGCGGGACGATGCCGTGTTCGAGGATTTTCACGGTGATCACGTCCTCGACGCCGACGCCCATCGGATGCCCGGTGAAGCCTTTGGTGTTGGCGACGATGATCTCGCTCGCCGCCTCGCCGAAAGTCTGGCGCAGCGCCACGACTTCGGCAGCCGCGCTGCCGCCGCGCGCCGGGGTGAAGGTCTCGTGCGACATGAACACTATCTGCGGAGCCATCGCCGCGCGGTGCAGCCCGAAGCGGCGCTCCGCCGCCGTGAGCAGGTCTTCCATCACCAGCGCGATGTGATCCACGTCCAGGCGGGTTCCGTGATAGGCGCTGTTGCGCGTCTCGCTACTGAGGACTTCAACGATCCCGCGTATCCCGCGCTCGCGGGCGGCATCTTCGCTTTCGACCACCAGCGCGCACGCGCCCATGCCGAGGATCGTCCCGTGACGGCGGCGGTCGAAGGGCAGCGCGGCTTCTTCGACGCGGTCGTCAGTCGCCGCCGCGCCGGTCGCCAGAAAGCCCGCGCCAACCCATTCCATCAGGCGGTCGCTGGTCACGTCGTCCGCGCCGATTACGATGACGCGGCGGCAGCGCCCGGCACGAATCCAGTCCTCGGCGATGCCTATCGCCTGGGTGGTGCTGGCGCACGCCGCGTTGACGTGGGTGTTCGGTCCGCGCGCGCCGACGTATTCGGCGAACTGGCTGTGTCCCATCGACAGAATGCGAAAGACGAAGCGGCGGTCGAATTCATACGGCTCGCGCTCCAGCAGATCGCGCAGGTCGGCGGCGCGGCGGCTGATCTCGCTCAGCGTGCCGGGGTCGGTGGTGCTGCGGCGCAGGTCTTCCAGCAATTGGAGCTGGTCGAGGCGGTTCTGGAAAGCATAGTAGCGCGGAGAATTCATCAGCGAAGCGGTCGCCGCCGGGGAAAGCGCTGGCGAAGATCACGCCGGTCTCGTCACGGAGGGATTCGGGCAGCAGCCAGCGATCCGGCAGGTGCTTGCCGGTCGAGGTGGCGCGGTAGGTCTGCACCAGCGGGATGCCCGCCTCGCGCAGCGCGTCCAGCCCGGCAGCCATCGCCAGTTGGGTGGTCACGTCGAGCGCTTCGATCAGCTTCTCCGGCACGCCGTATTCTTCGTGGAGGTCGAACGAGCCGGGACGTCCCGCCAGCTTGATGACTTCGCCGGGGTCGGTGATGGTCTCGAAACTGCCGCTGCCATCCTGCGATTTGACCAGCCGCGTGACGCGCTTGGCGAGCATCTTCTTGCGGAAGCGCTCCGGGATCAGGTCGATGAACTGCTCGCCGCGCAGGATGCGGGCAGCGTTGTTCGGGTCCATGACCGGCTTTTCCGCGCCCGGCAATCCGAGACCCGTCCCGGTGATGATGATCGACCCGGCGGGCGGGTCGTTGCGGTCGAAGGGGTGCGGCGCGGCGCTCTGCTGGAGTGTCTGCACGAGGGCTGCCAGCGCCTCTAACGAAAGCGGCGAAGACCCGTTAGTGGATGGCATGGTATATCCTTCTGGCTGGTGAATGGCGAGAGGAGCAGGTCTTTCGGTTTCCTCACGGGGCGCGGGGATATACGAACGTGCGTCCTCGCTGGCATACCCGGCGGCGTACAAGCCGCACAACGCCTGATTGAACGAAGGAAGCTCGCCCTGCTTGGGATGGCAGGTGAGCAGCGCCAGCACGTCGGGGTTGTCGGCGAACACGTCGTCGGCGAAGCCCTTGAGCGCGCGCTTGGGACCGGATTCGACGAAGGTGCGCACGCCGCTGGCGTAGAGCGTCTCCAGCCCCTTGACCCACTGCACGGGGGAGGCGATCTGGCGCTGCAACGTGTCCTTGATGGCGTCGACGGTCGTCGGGTACAGGTCGCCGGTGACGTTGGCGACCAGCGGCAGGAGCGGCGGCTCGATGTGCAGCCGATCCAGCACGCGGCGCAGCGGCGCGCTTGCCGGGGCGACGATCCGGGTGTGGAAGGCGTGGCTGACCGGAACCTGAACGACCTTGTAGCCCTTCGCCTCGAAACGGTCGACGGCTTCCTGCACGGCAGCACTCGCGCCACCGATCACACACTGCTTGCGGCTGTTGATGTTCGCCGGGACGACGTAGCCGTCGATCTCTTTGAGCGTGGCTTCGATCACGTCGAGCGGCGCGATCACCGCTGCCATCTGACCGTTATCGTCCATGCTGACTTTGCTCATCTCGCTGCCGCGCGCGGCGGACGCTTCGAGCGCTTCGGGGAACGACATGACTCCGGCAGCGATCAGCGCGGCGTATTCGCCGAGCGAGTGCCCCATGACGATGTCGGGCTTGAAGCCGTAGGCGTCGAGCAGGCGCAGGATGGCGATGTCGAGCGCCAGCACCGCAGGCTGGGTGATCGCCGTCTGCATCAGGTCGAATTCCGCCTGCATCAGGGCGCTTGGGTCGGCTGCGTCGACGAAAATGTACGAGGTCAGCGGCTTGCCGAGGATCGGCGTCATCACGGCGTCGGCTTCGGCAAACACCTCGGCGACCAGCAGCGAGACTTTCGCCAGTTCACGCCCCATGTTGGCATACTGGCTGCCCTGACCAGGGAACAGGAAAGCGATCTTGCCCGGCTTCGCGCCGCTGCCCCGGAATATGCCCTGCGCCTGCATCGCTTTCCAGACCTGCGGGTTGTCGAAGCCTGCGGCTTTGTGGGCGGTTTGCAGCCGTGCCAGCAGCTCGTCGTGATCGCCGAAATCGATCACCAGCCGCTCCGGGGCGCGCACATCGACCGGATTCGGGAAGGCGACCGGGGGTGTCCAGCCTGACTGCACGCGCTGGAGCGCAGCGTCGAGCTTCTCCTGCAATTCCTTGGGGGTGGACGCGCCCAGCGCCAGAATCCCGCGTATGGGCGCCGACGGTGGCGGAGTCGATCTGCCGCCGGATGACTGGTCGCCATTGGAGCGAGTGCGCTCGCCATCGACCGAGACACCAGCGTAGGATTTGCTCGTCCGGGTGAGCGAGCCGGGGACATGCTCCTCGATGACGAGGTGGAAGTTCGTGCCGCCGAAACCGTAGGCGCTCACCCCGCAGCGGCGCGGCGCGTTCTGCGGCACGACCCATTCGCGCGGCTCGTGATTCAGGTAGAAAGGACTGTTCGCAAAGTCAATATTCGGGTTCGGGCGCTCGGAATTGAGCGTCGGCGGCAGGATTTTGTGATGCACGGCGAGGGTCGCCTTGAGCAAGCCCGCCGCCCCTGCCCCGGCTTTCAGATGCCCGATGTTGCTCTTGACCGAGCCGAGCGCGATGCTGTTGTTTGCTGCCGTCCGCCCGAAGATGGCGCTCAGGCTTTCGACTTCGACCACGTCGCCGACGCGCGTGCTCGTGCCGTGCGCCTCGACCAGCGTCGCCGTCGCCGGGTCAAGCCCGGCATTTTCCCACGCCCGCTCGATGGCGAAGCGCTGCCCGACCGGGTTCGGCGCGGTGATGCCCTTGCCGCGCCCATCGCTGGAGCCGCCGATGCCGCGTATCACCGCGTAGATTTTGTCGCCCGCGCGCTCGGCATCGTCCAGCCGCTTGAGCAGGAACGCCGCCGAGCCTTCGCCCATGACGAAGCCGTCCGCGCCGTCGCCAAAGGGTCGGCTGCCGGACGCGCTCAGCGCGCCGATCTTGCAGAATTTGACGAAGCTGGACACGCCCATGTTGCGATCGACCGCCGGTGATCACGGCATCGACCTGATGCTGGGTCAGCAGCTCAATCGCCGCGTTGACGGCGGCGAAGCTGGCAGCGCAGGCAGCGTCGGTGATGAAATTGGGTCCGTGCAGGTCGAGCACGTTGGCGACGCGCCCGGAGACGATATTGGGCAATTCGCCGGGCATCGAGTCTTCGGTCACAGGCGGGACAGTACCGTCGATCACGCCGTGCCAGTGGTCGCGGATGACAGCCCGCGTCGCGGCGGGGAGCGCCTGATATTCGGGAACAGCTTCGAGCGCGCGCGCAAATTCAGGGAACGACACGCGCAGATGAGTCTGATAATGCAGCTCGCCGCCCATCGCCGTGCCGAGGATGACCGCCGTCCGCTCGGTATTGAGCGGGCGTTCGGGGTAACCGTAATCAGCGAGCGCGTCGGCGGCAATCGTCACCGCCCACTGCTGCCCCTGATCCATCGCGGCAGCGACCTTCGGCGGGATGCGGAAGCGCTTCCAGTCGAATTCGAAGCCGCGCACCCAGCCACCGATCTTGCTGTAAGTCTTGTCCGGCGCCTTGAAGTCCGGGTCGTAGTAATCGGCAATCGACCAGCGTTCCGGCGGCACTTCGGTGATGCTGTAACGCTTATTGACAATATTGTTCCAAAAAGCGGTTACGTTCGGGGCGTCGGGCAAGATCGCGCCCAGCCCGACGATGGCGATGGCTCGGTCGGCGTCCATCCTTCAGGTCTCCTCTAAAATGACCTATCCCACCGGGAACGCCGCGCTGAGCGCGGCGGCGGCGGTATCCATATCGGCAATCAAGCCGGTTTGTGCCTGGTAGATCGCGGGAAGATTGAGCGACGCGGCGAGGCTGGGATCAGTCTGTCCCGCACCAATCGTCCAGCGCAGACCGTCGGCGGCGACTTTCAGCGCGGCTTCGCGGGCGAAGATGCGGCTCAACGCCTGCCGAGCCGGAACATCCAGCGGGATCGCTTCGGTCGGCTTGCTGGCGACGCGCTCGGCAAAGACCGCCGCGCCTTCCGCGCAGGCGATCAGCTCGCCCAGCCGGAACAGGATGTGCTGGTGGCGGGTCAGACGGTCGAGACGGCAGCGCTCCAGAATGACGGCGAGCGCCCGCAGCGCCAGCGCCGCTTCCTTCAGCCCATTGTCCGGCTCGCCCTGCGCCTGCGCTTCCAGCCGCGCCGCCCAGTCGGTGTAATACGCGCCGCGCGTCTTGAGGTGAAGCTGCCAGCGGTCGCGCGCAATCGTCCACTCCATAATTTCGGATGTGCCTTCGTAAATCGTGGTGATGCGCACGTCGCGCTTGATCTTTTCAACCATGTATTCTTTGGTGAAGCCGTAGCCGCCGTGCCCCTGAATCGCGTCCTCGGCGGCTTTGTTGCCGCCCTCGGTCGCCAGATACTTGGCGACGGCGCCTTCGGTCGCCAAGCCTGCTTCGCCGCCGTCGAGCCGTTCCGCCACCCATTCGATGTAGCTGCGCGCCGCTTCCAGCCGCGCGGCGTTGGGGACGATCAGCTTGTGGGTATAGCCGGGCTTCTTACTGAGCGTTTCGCCTGCCTGCACGCGCTCCTGCGAATAGCGGATCGTTCGGCGCAGCGCTTCCCAGCCCGCGCCCAGCCCAAATGCGCCGACCATCAGCCGGGTGTAGCCAAAGACCGCCTGTGCCTGCGCCAATCCCTGCCCTTCCACGCAGCCGACTAACCGATCCGGGGTGACGAACACGTCCTCTAGGAACAGCGCCGCCGTGTTGCTGGCGCGGATACCGTGCTTGTCCTCCGGCTTGCCCTGCGTGAAGCCAGGCGCGCCGCGCTCGACGATGAACCACGATGGACCACCCGGCGCCAGCGCCAGAATCGTGTACAGGTCGGCGACGCCGCCGTTGCTGATCCACTGCTTGCGCCCGGTGATTTTGTAGCCGCTGATCTGGTCACCTTCGTAGATGGGGGTGGCTTTGGTCGAAAGCGACGCCAGATCGCTGCCCGCCTGCGGCTCAGTCGCGCCGTAAGCGACCAGCAGCGACTCGCTGGCGATGCGGCTCATCCAGTAGGCTTTCTGCTCCGGCGTCGCGCCGACGGTGATCGGGTCGGTTCCCAGAAAGGTCGCCAGCACGCCGGTCGCCACGCCCAGATCGATGGATGCCATCAGTTCCGAGACGCGATAAATGTCATAGGCGCTGCCGCCGAGTCCATCAAATTCTTCGGGGATGAAAACCAGATTTAAGCCGAGCTTGCCGGGGTCGTAGAGTTCGGCGAGGATGTCGCGGGGAAACTCGTCCTTGTAGTCCAGCTCGCGCAGGTACTCCGGCGTCAGTCTGTCATCTGAATACCGCCGGAGCGTATCCAGAATCATTTCGCGGGTATCCGCATCCAAGCCCGCCATGGCGCTCTCCTCGACCGAATTGTTATGTTATTCACAAATGTTAAACTGGGGACAACCAGTCGTTGAGTAACAAACGTACTGGTAAACGGGTTATCTTTGTGCAATATGTCACATAGGGATCAGAAAAATTACGGCGGCAGTTCGCGCGCGTTATGCAGGTGTTCGGCTATGCGGATGGTCGGAATGCGGCGCGGGTTAATCCCAGCCGTCATCCTCCGGGTAGATGCTGGCGTATTTGATGCCGACGCGCGGCTCCGCCATCATCGCGGCGACGGTTTCGCGCCACTTCTGGTAATGCGCCGTCTGCTTGTGCAGGTCGGCGTCGGCGGGCGTGCGGTAGACTTCAATCAGCATAAAATGCGCTGGGTCGTCCTCGCGCCGCATGAAGTCGGCGCGGGCGATGCCCGCTCCTGAAGGCTGTTGCGCGCGTTTTCGACCGATGCCGCGACGAAGGCGTCGAGAAATTCCGGCTTGACGTGAATGTCGACGTGGACGATGTACATGCGCTGTTTTCTCCCAGCGCGCGAATCGCTTCCTGCATGATCACCGACGACTATACCAGCTTTCGCCGTCGCGGGTGATCTTTTGAAAATCCGGGCGCGTGCGCTACATTACGGATTGCAGCGTAGCAGCAGGAGGGGGTTCGTGGATTTCCGACAAGTGAGTCAGCAGGTGTTGTCCGAGCTGCGCCAGGTGTTCGAGCGGCTGGACGACGAAGTGCCGCGCCAGATGACCAGCGTGCCATCCTTCAGGCGCGGCGCACTGCCTGTCACGGCGTCGGGCGCGAGGGCTTGATGATTAAAGCGCTCGCCATGCGTCTGATGCACCTCGGCTTCGATACCCACGTCGTCGGAGACGTGACGACTCCCCCGCTCGGCGCGGGCGACCTGCTGATCGTCAGCGCGGGACCGGGCAACTCCCGACGGCGACCGCGGATCGCCTCATGAACGTCGCGCGCCGCCGGAGCCAGTATCCTGCTGATCACGGCGCAGCCGGAGAGCAAAGCCGCGCAGGTCGCCGACGACGTGATCGTGCTGCCCGCGCAGACGATGGCGGACGACGGCGAGGGGTCGAGCAGCGTCCTGCCGATGGGCAGCGTGTTCGAGCTGGCGCAGCTCGTGTTCTTCGACCTGATCGCGCTCGACCTGCGCGACCAGACCGACCAGACCGCCGACCAGGACGCGCCGCCACACCAATCTCGAATAGAATTCCGGGCTGAGGTACAACTATCCCGCCAACCTGCGTAAAATTGACCGCTTATTTGAGTCGCGGGGAAACTATGTCCGACACCCTTTCCGATGCCAAGCCGGTTCTGGATCGTTTCCGCCTCGACGGGCGCGTCGCGCTGGTGACCGGCGGCGGTCAGGGATTGGGCAGGCATACGCGCACGCGCTCGGCGAAGCGGGGGCGGCGGTCGCCGTCGTCGATCTGATCGAGGCGCGGGCGCAGACGGTCGCCGCCGAGCTTCGCCGGAAGGGGATCGACGCGCTGGCGCTTCAGGCGGATGTCACCCGCGCCGATCAGGTGGCGGCGATGGTGCAGGTGGTCGTGGATTGGGGCAGGCTGACGATTGGCGTCAACAACGTGCTGGGATCGCCCAGTGGATCGCCATGACCATGCCCGAAGCCGACTGGAATCGCATGATCGACATCAACCTGAAGGGCGTGTTCCTGTGCGCGCAGGCGGAAGCCCGTGTCATGCTGGCGGCGGGCTACGGCAAGATCATCAACACCGCGTCGATGTCAGCGCAGATCGCCAACGTGCCGCAGAAACAGGCAGCGTACAACGCCAGCAAAGCCGGAGTCCCTCCACCTGACCCGCAGTCTGGGCGCGGAATGGGCGGCGCGCGTGGGCGTTCGCGTCAACTGCATCAGCCCCGGCTACACCCACACGCACATGACCGACGATCTTGCGGCGACCGAGGAAGGCAGGGTCATGATCCCGCAGTGGATGGCGATGACGCCGATGGGACGTATGGCGGAAGTGACCGACCTGCAGGGCGCGGTCGTGTTCCTGGCGTCGGAAGCCTCGGATTTCATGACGGGCAGCGACATGGTGATCGACGGCGGCTACTGCTGCTGGTGATCCATCGAAGATAACTTTTTCATTCATCCAAGAGCGCGCCGATGACCGACTACAGCCGCTTTCAGAACTTCCGCTACACCCTGACTTCCGGCGCATGGCGCAGGATCTGTCGCTGAGCGAGTTCGAGAAGATCGGCTTCCCCGATCTGTATCGCGAAGGATTGGGGAGCGCGATCAGATCTTCGCCGACATCCGTCGCAAGCTGCCCCATCTGGAGCGCAGGCATCAGACCGTGCTGAAATCGGACCCGGATGCAGCGAGCCGCCGCGCCTGATGATCGACTTGTGCCGCCAGCACGAGCATACGCTGATCCTGATCGACTCGCCGGAGATGCTCGCCCTGCTGCCCGACGCGCCGTTCATAACCAAGATTCCGGGCATACTACCCCGACGAATGCCCGCAGCTATTCGAGGAGTACGCCGGGCGCGTCGACGTGATCAACTGCTACAGCGTGCTGCCCGTGATCTTCAGCGAAGGGAACGTCTACCGCTTCTTCGACCGCCGAGTCAGCCAAGTTCCGATGCATGCCCTGCTCGGCGACATTCCCAACGTTTCAACGCGCAAGCGCTTCTTCAGCCTGAGCGCGGCGCGGAGTTCCACCGCTCACCACGACCGACGAGCCGCCTGTCGTCGCGTTCAACACGCTCGAACCCGACAGGCTGACGACGCCGTGCTCATGTCGCTGGTCATGCGCGCCCGCGCCGCCGGGTTCAACGCCTACCGGCTGCCGCTGGCGAGCAACCTGCCGCTGGCGAACCGCCGCGAAGACCTGCTGATCTACAAGCCATGACCTGCGAGTTGAGCGGCTACGCCGAACAGCACCGGGCGCTGTGGGACGAGTTCCTCGCGCGCAGCAGGAACGGCACGTTTCTGTTCCGGCGCGACGGTATGACTGCCACCGCGATCGCTTCGCCGATCATTCGCTCGTCATTTGCGACAATGCGCGCCCGGTCGCGCTGCTGCCCGCCAATGCCGAGGGCGGACTGCTCACCAGTCACGGCGGGCTGACCTATGGCGGCTTCGTCACTGACGGGCGCATGACCACGCCGCTGATGCTGGGCGTTTTCGACGCGGTGCTGTCGTTCTGCCGCGAACAGGGATTCGCTGCCGTGCGCTACAAGGCAATCCCGTACATCTATCACCGTGCGCCCGCCGAAGAAGACCGCTACGCCCTGTATCTGTGCGCGGCGCGCAGACCGAGCAGCGCCGCGTCCTGACCGTGATCGACCTGAGCGAACGCCTCGCCCTTCAGGAGCGGCGGCGCGCGGCATTCGCCGGGCGCAACAGAACGGCTTGCGCGTCGGCGCCATCGGACGATCTGGCGGGCTACTGGCGGTTGCTCAGCGAGACGCTAAAAGCGAGCGCCACGACGCGCAGCCGACGCATACGCTCACCGAGATCGAGCGGCTGGCGCGCCTGTTCCCGGCGAACATCCGACTGTACGCCAGTTTTCGAAGGCGACGCGATGCTGGCGGGCGTGCTGATCTACGCGAGCGAGACGGCAGCGCGGGCGCAGTACATCGCCGCCAGCCCGCGCGGGCGCCAACTCGCCGCGCTCGACCTGCTGTTCGACTATCTCATCAACGAGGTTTACGCCGGGAAGCGCTATTTCGACTTCGGCACGTCGCATGACCCTCTGACCCAGAAGCTGAACGCCGGGCTGATCGCGCAGAAGGAGGGATTCGGCGGGCGCGCGGTCGTGCAGGATACCTACTGGATCGACCTGGAGCGCTGGAACCCGGCGGCGCTGCGGGAGGCGCTCACGAAACGAAGTCGGTCGTCGTCCGGCTCCACGGCGCACGCCGAGTCGCTGCCGCCGCTGTTCGACGCGCTGCTCGATGTCGAGGCAAAGCTGGGCGAGCGCGGCTGCGCCCTGGAATTGATCTTCGTGGACGACGGTTCGGGCGACAGTTCGCTGGAAATCCTGCTGGCGCTGAGGGCGCGCCGCCCTGGAACCAAAGTGATCAGGCTGGCGCGCAACTTCGGCGCGATCCCGGCGTCGAAGGTCGGCTTGCGCTATGTGACCGGGCACTGTTTCTATCTGGCTCGCCGCCGATTTGCAGGACCCGCCCGTGCTGGTGGTCGAGATGGCGATCGCTGGCTGGCGGGCGCGAAGTACGTGATCGCCGAGCGCTCGTCGCGCCACGATCCGCTCGGCGCGCGCCTGTTCGCCAGCCTGTATTACCGGCCGGTGCGGCTGCTGGCGATCCACACCGCGCGCGGCGGCTTTGACATGATCCTGCTCGACAGCAGCCTGATCTACTACCTGAAAGGAGCGGTAAATACGTCAATCCGTCGCTGCTGTCATACTGGCTGGGCTTCAAGCCGCAGGTGATGCATACGAGCGCCCGGCACGGCGCTACGGCGTATCGCGCTGGACGTTCGCGCGCAGGTTGAGCTTACTTTGTCGATCTGATGCTCGGCTTCTCGATGGCTCCGCTGCGCATCCTGACGCTGACTGGCGCGGTCGCTGCGCTGATCAGCTTCGTCGGCGCGGTCGTGGCGCCGTGAGCGGCGCGCCCGGCACTACGGCGCTGCTGGCGCTGGTGTGTTGCCTGCTCGGGCTGATCATGGTCATGATCGGCATCGTCGGCGAATACGTCTGGCGCATCTACGACGAGCTGTCGCGCCGCCCGAAGTCGTTATCGACGCGGTTTACGAGTGAACGCGTTGCAACTTCACCGTCTCGCTGCGCCAGGCAAACCGAAGGTTCACGCTCTCCTCCCCACGATGTGGCTGAGGGGGCGACAGTAGAAAAACGCGCGGTTCATCGGCGACACTCGACGGTGACGAAACCAAACGAGTAGAAGCCGATGAACCAGCGACAACTATATCAGTGGGTGCGAAAGACGAGCAAAACATGGACGGGAGTAACACGGCATTTTCGGGAGAATGTGGTGGTCTTTAGTGGTGGGGTCGTGCGCGCTCGAGCAGTCAGCCCGCAAAATCGCCGGCAACCGCGACAGCCAGCGGCGACGCTTGCAACGGTTCGTACGGAGAGCAGGGGCTTGAAGCCTTCTTTCGAGGCTGGACGGGCAGTGTGGTCAGCGGATTGAACGCGCATCAAGCGGTCTTGGTGGGGTCATGGACGAAACCAAATTGAAGGGGCAGTTCGGCGTCATGGTGGTAGGCATGGTATTTGAGGGGCGCTGCATCCTGCTGGCATGGCGCGTGTATCGCGCCAACTGTCACGCCGACTATCCCGCCGAGGGTCAAGCGCGCATGATTATTCGCTTGCTCAAACAGGTGCGCGCCGGGTTGCCGCAAGGTACGTCGGTGCGGGTGCTAGCGGGATCGGGGTATTACACCTCCCTGCTCTTGTTGCGCGGGATAAGCGCGTTAGGGCTGACCTTTCTGGTGCGGGTGACCAAGCAGAGCAAGATTCGTCCTCGCGGATGGCACGGAAGTCACCTTCTTCGAGCAGGTGCAGCAACCTCGACAAGGGTATTGTGCCAGTGGACTGGTATTCAAGAAACGGGGACGCATCCCGGCTCATGTCCGGCCTTATGGCGGCAAGACGCCTATGAACGCTGGGCGCTGGTGACCAATGACCCGCAGTTGACGGTAAATACGCCTGCATGTGGATTGAAGAAGCATTTCGGGATTTGAAGTCGCATGGCTGGCAGGTGGAAGCCAATAGCTTGACTGACCCGACCCGGATGGCGCGGCTGTGGATCGTGCTCGTGGTTGCCTATACGTGGATGCTCCTACTCGGCTTTGCCCTTGTCACGGCTGGACGTACCGCTTTGTTCAAGCGGCAAGCGGATGGGACTTACGTTCGTCGGTGGAGTTTATTTTGGGAAGGCTGGCAGGCGTTTCTCACTGCCAGCCTCTGCTCTTGTGATCTACTGTCGCTCCCTCAGCCACGATGTGGCGAGGGGTTGGGGGTGAGGTCGAAACGGGTTTTCCAAATTGGTTTATGCCCGCTGGACGATCTGACCCCGACCCGCGCCCGAATTTGCCAGTTTACGCATTTCGTTTACACTCGTAGGTAACCCTGCGGAGCCGCTGACATACGATGGACGAATTGCGCAAACCCCTGTTCGTCATCGCGCTGGTGCTGATGCTGATCGTCGTCCTGATCGAGATCGGCTCCGGCTTCGCGCTGCGCGGGCAGCCGCCGGGCGATACCAGCACGCTGATGAGCACGATCAGCGGCGCGCTGCCGCCGGAGCTTCAGGACGTGATTGGCGATGTCGACTCCGGCGACGTGAAAAGCCTCTCGGACGCATCGGGCGACATCCCGGCATCGCCATCTCGTACATGGCGCTGTTCGACGGGCTGGTGCTGTTCACGGTGGCGCTGGTCGGCTCGCGGCTGGTGCTGGACAGCGGCGTTCAGTCGCGCGTGCAGGGCTGCGGCACGCTCATCCTGTCGATCTTCCTGATCCTGGCGTGCATCGCCTTCTTCTTCCTGGCGCTGATCGCCCTGCTGATCATGATCGCGCTGCTGCTCGCCGTCCCCTTCGGCACGATTGCGTATCTGGCGATCTACGGCTTCTTCGCGCGCGGGAGCGCTGCTTACCGTACTGAGCATCCTGCCTGGCGCGAAGATCGGCTTCGCGGTCTGTCTGGTGCTGGCTCAGCAGCGCTTTTTGCAGAACCGGGGGCTGGTGCTGCTGGTGGTCTCGACGCTGGTCGCCAACATCGTGATCAGCTTCCTGCATGGCTTCGTGCCGATCATCCTCGTCAGCATCACCGACGCCATCGGCGCGATCATCATGGCGGTCTGCGGCTGCATCTGGTGGATTCTGGCGCTGATCGGCGCGATCCCGGCGGTGCTGCGGGCGCTGCGCCCCTCGCCGACGTGACGGCTGCCGCTATTCGACGATATTCAGCGCACGCAGCCGCCGCCGTTTGAACACTGGCTGATGGTCACGGGCGTCGGCGCATCCGACTTGAAGAACGACAGCGTAATCTCGTTATTCTCGTCGCGCGGCAAATCCGAATCGATGTCCAGCGTCTTGCCCTCGACTGGCTCCGCCTGCATGGTGATGTTAACCGAGCCGCCGGGCGCGATTTGCAGCTTGAGCGAGCGCACGGTCGCGTCCGATGGCGCTATCGTGAGCACGCACGCACCAGCGATGCTGCCCGGCACGACAATCCGCCGTTGCGCGCGCTGAAGGCAGCCGTCGGGTGAAGCGGTGATCTCGTCCAACGGGATCGCCGGGCTGGGGAATAAGCCGATCAGTGCGTTCTTGACGCCGTTAACGTTGATCGACTTGATGCCGCCGCTCGCCCCGACGCCGATGCCGAGCACGAACAGCACGACGATTGCCACCAGCACCACGATGACGAGCTTGGTCGAATCACTCATGCTATCTCCTTCTTCGCGCGCCGCCGAGTCTGGGTCGACTCGGCGGCGCATTCAATTACATTTTACGGCGATGACGGCGTCGCTATTATCTGCGCCTCGAACGGCAGGAACACGCTCGTTACGATGATCACCGGCGAGTCGAAGATCGGGTCGACGATGATGCGCTGGCGGTGAACTGCTGGATGGTGATCGACCCCGAAGTGTTCACCGTCACGGTGAGCTGCCCGTTGCTGGACGGCACGATCACCATCTGAAGGGCGCTGCCGCCGCCCGCCAGTTGCGTCGGCGTGAACGGCACGTTCGGAAATGGTGAAGTCGCGGCTGGTCGTGAAGCAGATCGCCTGGTCGGGCGGGCAGCGCCCTGTAGGTGATCGTCATCAGATTGTTTCCGGCGTTGGCAATCCCCAGCGCTTCAATCGCCTGAGCTACCGACCGTATCCAGCTACCGAGGAACGGGTTGGGAACGGGAGTCGCCGTCGGCGTTTCGGTCGGCACGGTCGTGGAGGTCGCGGTCGGCGTCGGCGTATCGCTCGGTGTCGGCGTCGCCGTCGGCGACGGATTGCTCGCCACGACCACCCCCACCACAATCGCCACGATCACCAGCACGGCGATGATGATCGCCGGGATCAGCCAGGGCGGGAGCTTGGTCTCCTGCTTGACCGGCTCCGGCACGGTGAACTGCGCCTCCGGGCTTTCGGTGAAGTTGTCGTCGGGGTTGATCTCGTCGGCGACGGTCAGCTTCAGCTTGTACGAGCCGGGCGCGACTGTCGACGGCCGCTTGATCTCGAAGGTCGTGCTGCCGTCGATGGCGATGTCGCGCACGTTGGCGGCGTCTGCGGTCGCGCCAGCCGGGGGCAGGAAGGTCGCCCACGAGTCGCTATTGGGCGCTTCGATGGTGACGCGCCCGGTCGCGTGGACACGGCGGCGCGTCAGGTTCTTGACGGTAAAGACCGCCACACCCTCGCGGTTGTTGTCGAGGACGACGATGTTGGATGGTGCGGTGATGTCAAAGGGACTGGGCATTACTCCTCCTCATTCAATAAATGCCAGAGAGGACATAACCGATGATTGCCAGCACAGCGCCGTAGAAAATCACCGACGCGATAATCACCACCGGGTCGCTCCACGCCATGAACGGGTTACGCCACCCGCCGACTTTGTACGCCCACACTTCCCAGGGATTGTTATAGTAACACAGCGCCATGATCGTGTCGCCCAGGTTCGAGCGCGTGACTCCCGCGACGATCAGGCTGGGGATGAACAGGATCACCATCCAGCCGACATAAGTCAGCGTGAACAGCGGACCGAAGCCGCGATTCTGCCAGACGTGGGTGTTCTCGTGATGCCATAAATCGTCGGCGGAGTCGCGCTTGAGGTTGCTCATGACCGCGCCCTGGGTGAAGGCGAATACGCTCTTGATGCGAAAGCCGCTCTTGTAGCGGTGGTTGTTGCGCCGCCGGTCGAACGATTCGTCGGCGTGGTCGCCCCAGGCGAAGTTGATCAGGTGCAGCAGGCAGGCGTCGAACGTGCCGGACAGCCCCCACGTGCTGTCGAGGACGAACGACGGCACGCCCAGACCGTCCCAGTCGTAAACGCGCCAGATGCCGCTCATCATCCCCGAAAACCCGCCGACGCCAGCCGCGATCCACAGCAGGACATCCGGCTTGGTCAGCACCGGGTGCTGCACGATCAGATAGATGATGGTGTCTATCACGCCGATGGGGAAGAAGAAGCCCCACCCGGCGAACAGGCTCATCTCCGGCGAGTCGTTCGCCGACGCCAGTACGATACTGATGAACATGCGGGCGATGAACCCGCCCAGAAAGGTCACGGCGGCGGTTTCGAGCGCGGGCAGGAAGGCATCCGCGCCCTCGTTCTTGGCGACCGTGCCGAAAACCAGCCGGATGATGAAGCCGACGACCGCGAAAATCGCCAGAAATGCCAGCACCGGGATGTCAACAATGCGTTCCATCAACGAGCCTCACTGGGCATCTATTTCGAGTTCATAGGTCACGTAAGCCGGTTTTTCTTTCATGATAATACTATCGATCAACACGCGATACACTTCCGCCGCTTTCGGCGCGGTCACGCGGATGTGAAATGGGATCGGCTGCCCGTCCTCATCCAGCACGCGCTCGTCAATTTTGAAGCCCGAAATTCCCGTCGCCGTTTCCAGAAAATGCAGCAGCCCGCGCGCCGTGCCGCGCCAGCGCGACAGGAACGCCGCCGCCGCCACCAGCTCGCGCAGCCGCCCGACGCCGCTCGGAAACGGCGGCAGCGTCTTCGCCGTGAACTCCTGCGGGTTCTCGATCCACAGCCGATCCAGATCGACCCATCCGGCGAGGTAGGCGACGAACAGGTCGGGCGCGCGGTACGGGTCGAAATACGTCTCCAGCGACGCCAGCACGTCCTCGTCGGGCGCGTGCAGCAGTTCCATCACGTCGAGGAACGCTTCCAGCGGGTTGGCGCCGGTTCGCACCGGCGGCAGCGTGCGCCGGAATATCTCCGGCAGCAGCAGGTCGATGTCAGCGCGTTTCATCTTCGCTCACCACCGTGATCTCGTGCTCGCCGGACGCGAACAGCCAGGTTTCCGGCAGCGTCACCTTGTCGGTGAAGCGGCTGGTCGACGCCCGCTCGAATTTCCACTGCGCGAACTTAGCGCCCTGATCCGCCGCCCGGTAGACACCCTGCCCCTCCGGCTGGTCGTCGCTTCCAGCGACGCCCGCCAGCATCAGCGCCCCCGCCGGGTTCGCCGCGAGCGTGTCGACGGTCGTGAAGCGCCCGCGCGCCAGATCGCGCAGCGGCAAGCCGGAATTGATGTCCGGCGTCTCCCATTTGGGATTCTGCTTGGTCGAATCCAGCCGGACGATGCCGCCGCGATGGGTCGCCGCGAACACGATGTCGCCCATGAACGCCAGCGCCCGGCAGCTTCCGGCTTTCCAGTCGGCGTCGAAGGTGAACCAGCCGCTCGGCGGGTCTTCGGGACCGCGCAGCTCCCAGCGGAAACAGCCCTTGCCCACGTCGTCGCCGAAAGCGAACGTGCCCGCCCACAGCCACGCGCGCGGACCCTTGTACTGCACCGCCAGCACGCGCACGTCCAGCCCTTCCATGCCCTCCATGACGCCGAAGGTGTTCGGTCGCCCGCTCTGGAACGACAGATAGACGCCGCCGCTCTCCTGCGCCGCCACCGCCACGCTGACCTCGCCGCGCAGGTTGGTCATGCCGTCGCCACTGCGTAGAAGCGCATCGCCTGATTGCGTTCGCTGACCAGCACCTGCTCGATGTTGGTGTTGGGACCCGGATTGTTGAGTTCGTACAGCCCCTTGTCGGTCGCCAGCAGCAGCACGGGCATCTTGTCGCGCTGCATCCAGGTCATGTCCTCGATCTGAAAGTCGGTGTTGGCGACATTCTGCCAGCTTTCGCCACAGTCCCGGCTGACGTACACCCGCGAGGTCGCGTCGTCCCCTGATGCGCGTCGACACGGCTACCATGCCCGCCATCTCGGTATGCGCGCAAACCTCGCGAACCTGCTCGTCCTCGCCGAACGAGATCGCCGTCTTCAGCCATCGCCGTCGTTGAGCGACCGGAACACGTGATTCTCGCTGCCAACGTACCAGGTATTCGGCTGGAAGGCGTCGGCGGCGACGGTCGTCACGGCGGGCACTTCGTCCACCATCAGCGCGACGTTTTCCGCCCAGCGCACGCCCGGCTCGGACAGCGCCACGTCGTAGACGTTGGACACCCGGAGCGCCTGACCGAACTGCCAGCCTTTGGCATTGAACTTATCGCTCGGCAGGGATTGATCGTCCGGTACAGCCGCTCCTGCACGCGGCTTTTGACGGCGTCGGGGTCTTCCTCGCGCCGCACGACGATGTTGGCGGTCACGCGCACGGTTTTGTAGTGCGCCCACGTCACCAGACAGTCGGTTCCGAGCGGGCGGCGCTCGTCCAGCGCGCGCTGCACCTGCTGGCGGGCATCTTCGGTGGCGTATTCCATCAGGGTTTGCTTGGGCAGCCAAGCCCCCCGCCAGGCGCTTTCCGGCAATATCCGGCACCAGCACCATCTCGACCGCGCCGCGCTGGGCGTAGCGCCACACCGACGCCCGCGTGAAGGCTTTGGCGCGCGCCACTTCCAGCGTCTTGAGCGCGACCAGCTCGAAATCGTCGGCGGTGACGGCGCGCTGGAGCGAATGAAGCTCCTTCGACCGCGCAGCAGCGCGTTTTCGAGCGTCTCGGCGTCCCGCCCGCCGGTCGCGGGCGCGGGATTGGTCACCTGCACGCCGCGAATCGGGTCTTTGAGCGCGTTCAGGGTGCTGGCGGCGACGTTGCCGTCCGCGCCGCCGCCGCGCCGATACCACACGCGGATGGCGCGGTTGGCGGGCGGCACTGCGCCCAGCGCGGCGGGCGCAGCGCTGAGCGCGCCGCTCTCGGCATCGACCGTGCTGATCGCTGGGGCGAACGTGATCGTCCCGGACATGCGATCCACCACGTAGACGAATTGATCGTCGCCGGGGTTGGCGAAATTTTCGACCTCGCGCCAGATGCGGTAGGTCACATCGTCGTACTTGATCGCCGGGATACGCTCGTCAAGCTCGCCCTCCGCCGCCTCGACCGCCACGATCAGGTCGAGCGGGTCGCCCGTGCCGGAAATGATCGGCGCGCGCCGCACCGTGACCGAGAAGCCCGGCAGCCCGGTCGCCGTGCCAACCTGCTCGCCCTCGATCTGCTCGGCGTGGATGGCGGGCGCATCGACCGAATCCGTCCCGGCGGGCAGCGTCACCGACTGGGTGGTCATGAACACGGGCGGCTGGCTGCTCCCGGCGCTCCGTTCGAGCGTCACGCGCGTGCCGCGCGGGATTTCGACCGCCGCGTCGAAGCCGCGCGCCCGGCTGAAGCGCAGCGTCGTGCTGGCAGCCGACGGCGGGTGCAGCGACACGCCCAGCAGCCGCAGGAAGGCGATGTAGACCTTGTTCGGCAGCCGATTGAGCCGGTAGATCATGGTGTCGGTCAGGTACGCGAACAGCTCAAGCAGCACCACGCCGGGGTCGCTCTCGGAGAGATCATCCCAGGCGGTGTTCGACTGGCGAATGCGCAGCCGCGCTTCCGCCAGAAGCTGCTCGAAATCGCGGTCGTCCAGATTAGGCAGTGGAAGTGGCATCAGCCGCCCTCCGCGAGATTAATCGAGAAAGACAAAAGTTCCGTATGCCGGGTGACGCGCACCCGGTATTGCAGCATCACGGTCAGGCGCTCCGGGGCGTCCGGGTCGCGCCCGGCGTCCAACTGAAGCACCTCGACGCGCGGCTCCCAGCGGTCAATCGCCTTCTGCACGTAGTAGATCGCCAGCCCGGCGGTGGTGTCGTCGTTGGGCTGAAACACCAGCCGGTGGATGTCGCAGCCGTAGTCCGGGCGCATCACCCGCTCGCCGGGGCGCGTCGACAGCAGCAGCAGCAGCGCCTGCCGGATCGACTCGTTGTACTGCACCATGTCGATCCCGCCGGTGGCGGCGAAGCGCAGCCCGGCGCCGTCATCCGGCGCGTCCAGACCGGGATACAGAAAGCGCCAGGCGCGGAAATGCGGCACGTTGTTCACGCCGATCCCTCCACGAATGCCTGCCCCGGCTTGCGGACGTAGTACGTGACGACGCCCGGCGGCGTGCCGTCGGTCTTGCCGATCACGGTGTCGAGGCACATGCGCCGCCCGCCCACGCGCACGAACTCGGAATAGCCGTGCTCCACGCGCAGCGTGGTCGTGCAGGGCTTGATGCCGATGCCGATGTTCGGGCAGTTCGAAATCGGGCGACCTTCGGGGTCGCTTTCGACCAGCACCTTACGCCCGTTGATCGTCACCCAGCCCTGCACCGGGTCAAGCCCGACTTTGCCCGGCGGCTCGTCGGCGCAGCCAATAAACGCATCTTCGGTTAATATGAGCATCGATATTCGCCAATCCGTTGCCTACCCCACGTCTGCAAACTTCGGTTGCTCTCCCCTC
>JAXLWE010000027.1:0-67413 GCA_046328655.1 Anaerolineae bacterium
ACGCACGTCCAGCAGCGCGGCTCGCTGGTCGCCCCGGATCGGCTGCGCTTCGACTTCGCCCACGACGCGAAGGTGACGCCCGAAGAACTGCACGCGGTCGAAGCCGAAGTCAACGACGCGATCCTGCGCAACTATCCCGTGAAGGCGGTCGAGAAGTCGCTGAGCGAGGCGCGCGCCGAAGGTGCGATGGCGCTGTTCGGCGAAAAGTACGGCGAGCGCGTGCGCACGATCACCGTCGCCCGGAACGGCGACCGCTACAGCTACGAGTTGTGCGGCGGCTGTCACGTCGGCGAGACCGCCGAGATCGGTCCGTTCGTGATCGTGAGCGAGGGGAGCGTCAGCGCCGGGATTCGCCGCATCGAGGCGCTGACCGGGCACGGCGCGGTCGAGTACATCCAGCACCAGAAGGCGCTGCTCGACCAGCTTGCCGCCCAGTTGAGCACCGCGCCGGAGCAGGTCGAAGATCGCGTGGCGGCGCTGCAAAGCGAGCTGGCGCAGACCCGCAAGCAGGCGGCGCAGCTTCAGCGGCAGGTGGCGAAGCAGAATTTCGACGATCTGCTCGGCAGGCTGGAGCAGGTCAACGGCAAGCAGGCGCTGATCGCGCAGTTGGACGACGTGCCGCCCGACACGCTGCGCGAGATGACCGACTGGTTCCGCAACGCCGTGAGCAGCGGCGTGATGGTGCTGGGCAGCGTCAGCGACGGCAAGCCGCAGTTAGTCGTCGCCGTGACCGACGATCTGACCAAGAACGGCGTCCACGCCGGCAACCTGATCAAGCAAATCGCGGCGGTGATCGGCGGCGGTGGCGGCGGTCGCCCGACGATGGCTCAGGCGGGCGGCAAGGACGCCAGCAAAATGGGCGCGGCGCTCGCCGAGGCGCGCAAGCTGCTCTCTCGTTGATGAATTTCGCGGGGCACGACATGTCGTGCGCCTACACATTTTGATTTCTTATGCCGACCCGACCCGAATTCGTCCAGCTTGAACCCGGCGAAGATGTCGCCTCCGTGCGCGACCGGCTGGCGTTCGTGCGTGGTCAGAACGTGCTGCTGATCTGGCCCGAAAACGGGACGGCGCTCAACCGCAAGCTCGATCTGGTGCTGATCCAGCGCGAGGCGATGCGGCTGGCGATCCGGCTGGCGCTGGTCACGCACGACCCCGACGTGATGCGGCAGGCGGAAGAACTCAACATCAGCACGTTCGAGACGATTGGCGCGAGCGAGCGTCACAAGTGGAAGCGGGCGCGCTCGCGGGTGTTCACCGACCGCTTCGGTCGCCCGGTGGACGAAGCCGACCCCGAACAACTGATGAAGGTCGCCAGCTGGGTGCGCGTCGCCCGCAAGCCAAGTCTGATGGGATCTGTCGGGCGGCTGATGGTGCTGATGCTGCTGATCGCGCTGACGGCGTCGCTGGCGCTGCTGCTCATCCCAAGCGCGACCATCACCATCACCCCGGCGCAGCAGCGCATCGAAGCTGAAGCCGCCATCGACGCCATCGTCGACTCGGAAGCCGGGCGGCTGGACGTGGACAAAGGCGTCATCCCGGCGATCATCGCCCGCACACAGATCGAGGATCACTTTACCATCCCAGCCACCGGCGAGCAGCAGCTCACCGACCTGCGCGCCAGCGGCACGGTCGTGTTCATCAACAAGACCGCCAGCACGATCTTCATCCCCGCCGGAACGCAGGTCAGCACCAGCGCAGGCACACCCATCGTCTTTCGCACCACCGAAGATGCGACGCTCAACGCCGGGCGCGGCTTGCAGATCGAAGTGCCGATTGAGGCGCTGGACGAAGCGTCCGGCGACGTGGGCAACGTCGGCGCTAACCTGATCAACTCGGTCGCCGACGCGGCGCTGAACGGTCAGGTCGAGGTGCGCAACGTCTTACCGACGGTCGGCGGGGTCAGCCGCTCGGTCAAGATCGTCACCCAGACCGATCACGACCGCCTGATCGACATCCTGCGCCAGCAGCTACAGGATCGCGCTTACACCGAGATGCTGCCGCGCCTCGAAGCCGAGCAGTTCATCATCCCCGAAACGATCCACATCGCCGAGGAACGCAGCGACTGGATGACGTTCGATCATCAGGTGGGCGACGCCGCCGACAGCCTGTCGCTGACCATGCGTGCCGTCGTGGAAGCGACGGTCGTGGACGAAGCGCAGGCGAAGCAGATCGCCTTCACGCGGCTGGCGGCGCAGATTCCGCGCGGGCATACGATCCGCCCGGAGACGGTGATCTACGAGCGCGGGGCGGTCAACAACGTCCAGCCGGGCGAAGTCAGCTTCAGCATGGTATGCAGCGGGCAGATCGTCGCGCAGATCAATTCCGGGACGCTTCAGCAGAGCGTCGCCGGACGCACGCCGGACGACGCCGCCCAGTATCTGATCAGCGAAGTCGATCTCGCCGAAGGGACAGTACCCGAAATCAGCATCGAGCCGGACTGGATGCTGCGCCTGCCGCTGCTGCCGCTGCGCATCACGATTCGCACGCAAAGCCCCGCCGCATGATCCGGCTGATCGGAGTCGATCACGGGCTGGCGCGCATCGGCGTCGCCGTCAGCGACCGCGCCGGACTGACCGCGCGCGAACTGACGATTGTGACTCGCAAGTCCAAGCGCGAGGATTTCGAGCGGCTGAACGCCATCGCCGCCGAACAGGACGCGGGCGCGTTCGTGGTCGGGCTGCCGTCGGACTTCGACACGCCGGATGACGTCGAATACACGCAGGCGGATCGCGTCCGCACGTGGGTCGAGCGCTTCCGGCTGGCGACCAATCTGCCAATTCTACTGTGGGACGAACAACTGACGACCGTTGACGCGCACGAGATGGCGCGCCGCCTCAAGCGACCGCCGCGTGCCCACGTCGACGACCTCGCCGCGCGCGTCATGCTGCAAAGCTATCTGGACGCGGTGCGCGACGGTCTCGCCGAACTGCCCGCCGGGGAAGCGTAGGGGCAGCGTCGGGCGCGATACCGTTATAATGCCGAATTATGGGGCGTTTCGTTGAACGCCACTACGAAAATACCCGTTTTCGATCCATCTGGAGTAACTCGGTTTGGCTCGTCCACTCAAACTGCTGATTTTGCTGGTGATCGCGCTGGGACTGATCGGCGCGCTGGCGTTCGGCGTGCTGCTGCTGGTCTCCGGCGGGCATCCGGTCGACTACGTGCAGACGGCGCTGATCCGCTTGTCGCTGCAATCGCGGCAGGCGGCGCTCGACCAGCCGTTGGGCAGCGACACGACGCCGACGCGCTTCGTCGTCAATTCCGGCGATCCGCCGCGCCTGATCGCCAATAATCTGCTGAGCGCGGGCTTGATCGCCGACGCCGATCTGTTCGTGGATTACGTGCGCGCCTACGACATCGACGTGGAACTGGAAGCCGGGACGTATTTCCTGAACCGCGCCCAGTCGATCCGGCAGATCGCCACCGCGCTGACCGATTCGAGCCACAGCGAGATCGTGTTCTCGATCATCGAGGGCTGGCGCATGGAGGAAGTCGCGGAGGCGGTCGAGAGCAACCCGCTGTTCGCCTTCTCCGGCGACGATTTCCTGCGAGCGGTCGGCGCGGGCGCGCAGGTCGATCCGGCATTTGCGCAGCGGGTCGGGCTGCCAGCGGGCGCGTCGCTGGAGGGCTTCCTGTTCCCGGACACCTACAGCCTGCCGCCGGAGGAAACGCCGGAGATGCTGCGCACCACCCTGCTCGACGAGTTCAGCACCGAAATCGACGGCGCGGGCATCCTGGCTGCCGAGCGCCAGAGCATGTCGATCTTCGAGATTGTCACGCTGGCGTCCATCGTCCAGCGCGAAGCCGCATCTGATCGGCCACCGCAGATCGCGGGGGTGTACTGGAACCGCCTCAAGCTGGGCATGAAGCTGGACGCCGACCCGACCGTGCAGTACCCGCTCGGTCAGCCGGGCGACTGGTGGACGCGCATCACGCAGGCGGACTACACCAGCACCGACTCGTCGTACAACACCTATCTCAACCTCGGCTTGCCACCGGGACCGATTGCTAACCCCGGCATTGAGGCGATCCCCGCGCGGCGGCGAACCTGGCTGCTTCGGACTATCTGTACTTTCAGGCGGATTGCAGCGGCAGCGGCTACCACCGCTTCGCGCTGACGCTGGCGGAGCACATCGCCAATAGCTGTTCGTAGTTGAACCACAGAGACCGCAGAGAACACGGAGAAACGTAGGGGCACACGGCTGTGCGCCCCTACAAGATCGCATTGACTTAGCGGACTACCCCGTAGAACAGCGGCAGCGGCTCGACGTGGCGTATCGCTGTAGGCGAAGGCGGCGCTCAGCCGGGCGCGGCACGCCGCGACTTCGCCGCGTCGCCATGCAGATCGTCGCCACAACGGCATCCCCGGCTCAACTCCTGGTCGCCGACCTTGACGTGAACTTTCAGCCCAACTGCCAGATCAATCGGGTCGCCCTTCTTCTCGCGCCCCGCCCCCAGCTCGAAGGCTGCCCAGCAATGTCGTCGGCGGCGGTCTGCGATACATAGCCCGCCTGCGCCGCGCTGAACGTCTCGACGATGCTCGCCTGCGGCAGCAGCGACGGATCGTCGACCATCGCCACGTCGCCGCCCTGCGTCTCGACCAGCAGCCGGAATTTCGCCAGCGCCGAGCCGTCGTCAAGATGCTGCGCCAGTCCGCGGCGCGTCTCGGCGTCGTCCGTCCAGTTTGCGCCGGGCAACTGGCCAGCCGGAGCATGTGCCCGGCAATCGCCAGCGAGTGTTCGCGCAGATCGCCGGACCCGCGCCGCCAAGTGTGAGGATCGCTTTTCGACTCCGAGCGCGTTGCCGACCACTTCGCCGAGCGGCTGGATTCATGTCCGACAGCACGGCAATCACCCGCCGCCCGGCGTCGCGCCCGATGTCGACCATCGTCTGCGCCAGGCCTGCGCCCATCTTCGAGCGTCGCCATGAACGCGCCGCGCCCGACTTTCACGTCGAGGACGATGCCGTTCGCCCCGGCGGCGATCTTCTTGCTCATGATGCTGCTGGCGATCAGCGGCAGGCCGGAGACGGTCGCGGTCACGTCGCGCAGGGCATACATCTTGCCATCGGCGGGCGCGAGCGCGAGCGACTGCCCCGCCAGCACGATGCCATTTTCACGGGCAAGCTGGCGAAAGCGCTCCGCCGAAAGATTGACCTGATAGCCGCGAATCGCTTCGAGCTTGTCGAGCGTGCCGCCGGAGAAGCCCAAACCGCGCCCGCTCATCTTGGCGACCGGCACGCCGCACGACGCCACCAGCGGCAGCACCACCAGCGACGTTTTGTCGCCCACGCCGCCCGATGAGTGCTTGTCGACCCAGTAATCGCTGATGTCGGACAAATCCAGCTTCTCACCCGAATCCGCCATCGCAAGCGTGAGGTCGACAGTCTCCTGGCGGGTCATGCCGCGCAGATAGACCGCCATCAGGAAGGCGGACATCTGGTAATCGGGCACGTCACCGCGCGTGTAGCCTTCTACGATCCAGCGAATTTCTTCGGTGGACAGCGTTTCGCCATCACGTTTTCGGGCAAGGATGTCTACGGCTCGCATGGTCGTCCCTCGTCGTGCATGTGTTGTCTCAATCTTATCAGACCGATCCGGCGAAATCTAACCATTCTTTCATTGAGTATGGTCTCTACTTACGTTACAATGACGGTCAGCGACTGGAAGACTAGACAGTTTAAGGTTCACTATGACTTCAGCGGCAATGAAACGGAAAGCGTCCTCGCCCGCCAACCGCCAGGGGATCGTCATTCTGGGCGTGGTCGTGATTGTGGTGGTGGTGGTAGCGCTGATCGCTATCCTGCTCTCTGGCAACCGGAGCGGCGAAGTTGACGTCTCCAGTATTCCACAGTCGAGGACAGCCGACGGCGGCTTCGTGCTGGGCAATCCCGACGCGCCGATCACGGTGATCGAGTTCGCGGATTTCGCCTGCTCACACTGCCAGGAATATCACCCGACGATCACCAAATTCCTCCAGAACTACGTAGCAACCGGCAAAGCCAAATTTGAATATCGCATCTTCCCGACGGCGGGCGGGCAGCTCTCGTACTACACCGGGCAGTACCTCCAGTGTGCCGAGGAACAGAAAACCGGCAGCTTCTGGAAGGGCTACAACCTGATGTACAATTACGCGCTTACGGGACGCTACACCACCGAAGTCGCCCGCACGTTTGCGACCGATCTGGGGCTGAATTACAGCGAGCTGCTCACCTGCGCTGACACCGCCAGCCAGGTGCAGACAGACATCAGCTTCGGGCAGCAGTCGGGCGTCAGCGGCACGCCCGCGGTGATGGTGCGCTACAACGATGGTCCGGCGCAGTTCGTCAACTTCAGCGGGCGCAGCTACAGCAGCGGCGGTCCGCCCTACGACGTGCTGGCAGCGATCACCGACGCCGTTCAAGCGTCATAAGTCACTTGCAGGCGCGTCCTGTTGCCTTTATAGTTGGGTCATGACCCAACGGACGACTCCTGACGAATCACGCTTTCGGGTCGCGGTCGATACAGTGGTCTTTACGCTGTGCGACCGCGACCTCAAGACTCTGCTGGTGCAGCGCGATCACAATCCCTTCGCCGGGTTCTGGGCGCTACCCGGCGGTCAGGTGCGCGACGACGAGTCGCTGGACGACGCGGCGCTTCGCCAGCTTGCCGAAACCCTCAACGTCGGTGACGTTTACTGCCAGCAGCTTTACACCTTCGGCGACCCCAGCCGCGACTCGCGGCGCGTGATCAGCGTGACCTACTTCGCGCTCGTGTCACAGGATCGGCTGCCGCCGGACAGCCTCAAGGACACGTCCGGCAGGAGCGCGTGGCACAGCCTGTATCACCTGCCATCGCTGGCGTTCGACCACGCCGACATCCTCAACTATGCCCTCACCCGCCTGCGCTACAAGATCGAGTATTCGGCGGCGGCTTTCGAGCTGATGCCCGAAGAATTCACCTTGCGCGAGCTTCAGGACGCCTACATGATCATCCTGAACGATCACAAGCTGGATAAGGCGAACTTCCGCAAGAAAATCCGCGAGGCGAACATCGTCGAGCCGATCAGCCGCTACCGCGAGACCGGCGGACGCCCGGCGAAGCTGTACCGCTTCCGCAAGGACGCGCAGCTTGAAAGCAAGGCGCGGCGGTTCTTCCCGTAGCGAATGGGTACACACACGTAGAGGCGAGGCATTCCTCGCCCCTACAAAATTCATCACATTGATGCACTCGACTTCACCAGATGCACGCCCGCCTCGGCGAAGCGAGCGAGCGCCTGCTGCGCCAGCGCCTCGAAGTCGATGGTCGGGTGCGCCACCGACGACATGCAGTCATCGAGCAGGTAGAACTTGTCGAGGACGGCGGGCTGGTCAGCGAAGGCGCGCGTGATCGAGGCGACGGTTTCCAGCACGCAGTGGCTTTTTGCTTCCCCGGCGACGTAAACGCGGTCATACCCGGCGAGCGTATTCAAAAACGTCGTGTTCAGGCTGCCCGCCGGATGATCCGGCACTTTGACTTCCGGCTCAAGGATCGAATAGAACTCGGTCTGTGGGATCGTGCCTTTCTGCAGGAAGATCGGCTGCGCCTGCCGCGCGGCGGGCGGATAGGCGACCGCCTCGTAGAGCGCGGGCGTGAGCGTGCCCCGGGCGTGCCGATCAGCGTGGTGAGTTTTCGCCAGATCATCAACTCTTTTTTCGCCTGCGCTTCCAGCTTCGCGCAGTATTCGGCTGACCAGTCCGGCTGGTAAAGCGGCGTCCAGCGCTCCGGCGCGCACCTCGTCGCTGCGGATGACGGTGTACCGCCTGCGGGTGCCGCGTTCGTCCGCACCCGACCACCACGTCGGGAAGAAAATCGACAGCGGCACGTGACTGTCGAGCGAGGCGGCAATCGTCGTGACGACGGGTAGATTGCGGAAAATCCACTCGATCACGCGTGGCGGGCATCGGCGGATCATGCCAGGCACGCTCAGCGAGCCATCAGTGTGGACAAAATCGACCCGCATGTCGACCAGCAGCAGCAGAGTTCTGAAGTTGTCGGCGGAGGGAGCGATATTCGACGCGCTCCCGGCGGCGACGGCGCTCGCGTCGGGGCTGTAAAGCCGCCCCACCCGCTCCGGTCGGTAGAAATCGGGGGATTCATCACGGACCTGCCAATCCAGCCAGCGGGCGGGCGGCGGCCGGTCATCTGCGCGCGCCCTTCCTCGTAGCGCATCAGCATGACGTAATCCGGGTAATCGGTGTCGATGCGCGACTGCCATTCGGCGACGCTGAACAATTGCAGTCGCTGGATGCGGGCGACGGTCACGATGAACGGCAGCCGGGCGTAGAGCGCGTGGACGAGCGTCTCGCTCTGCCCGATGTCGGCGCGGCGTGCCAGCATCCCCAGCGCGCTTTCTTGCAGGCGCTTATGATGGGGCGCTCCCCGCACCACCCAGATCCGGCGCGGCGGCTCGATGCTCAGCAGCGGCGCGATGGCTTCCTGGCTCATCCGGAGAGCGCACCTCGTCCAGCAGCAGAAACGACGGCTCGGCAGCCAGCCCGGCAAGAATCTGATCGCCGAACGACGCGCCCGGCTCGTCCCCGACCGCCCAGCGCACCGCGAACCGGGTTGCATCCGGCGGCAGGCGAAGCTCACCCGCGCGCTCGACCGATACGGACGCGCCTGCCGGGCGGAAGCTCATTCGCCAGCGCGTTAAGCAGCGTCGTCTTGCCAGTCTCCGTTTCCCCGGCGATGACGAAGCCGTGCCCGGACGCCAGCAGCGCGCGCAGGTCGAGCGCCTCGCGGGTCATGGCTGCGCTCGCTCTGCAAGTCGTCCAGCGTCGGCGCGCAGCGGGTGCAGGCGGATGTCGACGTTGAAACCGGATGTAGTAATCGACGGCAGGATGGCGCTCAGCGAGACCGGACGCCCGCCAATCGTCAACCCGGTTTCAATCGCCGGGGAGATCATCGCGCAGTTCTGCGCCAGCGTCGAGCAGCAGCCGCTCGATCACGCCGCGCAGGTGGTCGTCGTCGAACAGCGGCGGCAGGTTGGTCGTCGTCGTGCCCGTAACGCACCGCCGCGCGATCCGCGCCGTTGAGGGCGATGGTGGTCACGCGCTCGTCCAGAAACAGCGCGTCAAGCGGTCCATAACCGAACAGGCGGCTGTAGGCGCGGCGGATCAGCTCGGCTTTGTCGTCGGCATCCAGCCGGATCGACCTGACCGCCAGCACGTAATCGGTCGTCTCCAGAATCAGCTTCAGGCGCTGCTGGGGCGTGCTGGCTTTCGCGCAGGAGCGCCTCGCTGGTCTCGTCGCGGAAGGCATCCTCGACGCGCTCCAGCAGCGCCGCCATCGAAAACATGCGCGCCATACGCCCCGGCACGAGCCTGGGTTCGCGCCCCTGGTCGGCATCCGGGCGCATCGGTCGGTCGTCTGGTTGGTCGGTCATCATCACACAATCCATAATTTTGCAGGGGCGCAGCGCGCTGCGCCCCTACGCTTCGTGCTTAAGCAATTGGCTCAAATCGACCGGCTTGAGATCGGCGTTGTGTTCGGCGCACGCCCGACCTTCGATCGTTGACCAACATCGATACGCACCCGTACCACGTCCATCGTGAAATCGGTGTTGGTCGCCCAGTCGTTACGCAGCAGCGACGAGCCGACGCCGTACACGTCGACCGGGACGCCTTCGCGCTCGTACTCGGCGATGCGCTCGGCGTTGAAGCCGCCGGTGACGACGATCTTGATATTCCGGCAGAAGGCGCGGGCGGCGTCGCGCAGATGATCCGGCACGTTCCACGCTTGCCACGCCGAATCGAGCGCGGCGCGCACCAGCCGCACTAGCTTCGGGTTCACGCCGAACGGATCGTCGGGCGTGAGCGACACGTCGCGGACGCTGCCGCTGGTATCGAGGCGCACGCCGTTGAGCGCCCAGCGACGCATCCCGTCGTCGTCGTCCAACTCGAACGCGGCACGGTAGTGCTGCCAGAAAGCGGCTGCCGCCAGTGAAGCGCCCACGCAGTCGTTGTTGAAGTCGACCAGCGCGATGCGCGGCACAGTTACCGGCAGATAAAGCGGGGCAAAGGCGACCATCGCCTCGGCGGTGTCGCCCAGAAACGCGGCGATCAGCGCGTGCGGGACAGTCCCGCCGCCCTTCCCGCCCCACCATGCGCCCTGCGCGTCGGTGCTGACGGCGGGCGTCGTGCTGCCGCCGTCGACGGCATTGTAGCGCTGAACCGCCAGCCAGTAGGCAGCAGCCGTCGACTGCCTGCACGTCGGGCAGATCGGCGGCGCCGGGAAGAACAGGATCGGCTTGCCGCCGGAGACCTTCAGCACCTCGTACACGCTGGTGGCGATGCGGCTGGCGCGCGTCAGGATGCCGAGAATCGGCGTCTCCAGCACGGCGAAATCCTGATAGCGCCCGCGTATCCTGATGACCGGGCGCACGTCGTCAGGATGCCCGTGATACAGCGCCAGCGCCCCATCCTCGACCGCCTCGACTTCCAGCGCGCCCCAGCGCTCGACAAACTGATCGCCCTCGAAGCAGCCGGTCGCGTAGCGGATCATCGCCAGCGCCGCGTCGACCCCGGCGACCAGCGCGTAGGGCGCGCGCCGCGTGAACACCTGCGCCTCGACGATCAGGTCGCTCACATCCAGCCCGCGCAAATCCCGATCAAGATCGCGCGGGTGGCTGCCGGAATAGGTATAGCCCGCCGCACGCGCGCCGTTCATCACGCCGACGATGTTTTCGAAATACTTATCGCTGTAGATACCGCGCCGAAACCCGTCAACGTCGAGTTTCATCACGGCGTTGGTCAGTCGGCGGTGATCGAACAGGGTCATAACTGGCTCGTCCTGTGAGGCACGCATCAGCGCTCCGCTACCGCCGATGCCGACAGAATGTGGTATACTGCCGCGCGTCATTGTGTCGGCAGCAGGAAGCATCATTATGGACATCATTGTAACGGGTTCAATCGCCTATGACTACCTGATGCGCTTTCCGGGGCGCTTCATCGACCACCTGATGCGCGACAAGCTCGATCAGGTCAGCCTGAGCTTTCTGGTCGACGACATGTCCAAACACTGGGGCGGCAACGCCGCCAATATCGCCTACTCGCTGGCGCTGTTCGGCTTGCGCCCGAAAGTGATGGGCACGGTCGGGCGCGACTTCGGCGATTACCGGCTGTGGCTGGAGCGGGTTGGGGTCGATTGCAGCACCGTCCGCCAGATTGACGACGTGTTCACAGCATCATTTTTCGCAAATACCGATCTCGACAACAACCAGATCGCCTCGTTCTACAGCGGCGCGATGGCGTATGCAAAGGACTATTCGATTGCCGACGTGTACGACGGCATCCCGGACATGGTGGTGATCTCGCCCAACGATCCGCAGGCGATGATCAACCTCGCGGAAGAATGTCGGAAGCGGGGAATCCGCTTCGTCGCCGACCCCAGCCAGCAGGTCCCCCGGCTGAGCGGCGAGGAGCTGCGCAAGCTGGTCGAAGGTGCACACCTGCTGGTGGTCAACGCCTACGAAGCCGAGATGATCAGCAAGAAAACCGGGCTGTCACTCAACGATCTGCGCAAGCAAATTGAAGTGGTCGTCATCACCTTTGGCAAGCAGGGGTCGCGCATCTTCACCAACGGCGACGTGATCGAAATCCCGGTGTTCGTCCCCGACCAGATCAAAGACCCGACCGGTCGGCGACGCCTACCGCGCCGGGCTGTTTGTACCGGCTGATGCACGGCTGGGATTTGAAGCTGGCTGGCGAGATGGGCGAAGCGTATGGCAACGTATGCTGGAAACAGGTCGGCACGCAGAGCTATTACTCACGCCGCCGAACGCCCGCTTCCGCACGCAGTTTGCCGACGCTGGCGATCGGCCCGGGCTGCTGGCGATTATGGAGGCAAACGACATTTTTAGGCGCGCGCCTGCGCAGAGTCGTTGAGATACCGTCGCAGAGCGCGCCCTATAACAAATTGCGTGAACTGTGTTAAAATCCTGACGTTTTTGGGGAATTCCATCTCCCGGGCACAGCCATTCAGGAGACCAGATGAGTAGAACACGACGTTAAAAACTCGACCAGGTGACCGGGGGTCGCTACCGGATCGGAGTGGGCGGAACACGAAATGCCAGTCCTGCGCGCGATCCGCGAGCGCTTCGCCAGTAGTGCCGCTGCAAGGTTTCCGCGTGTCGGCGTGCCTGCACGTCACCACCGAGACGGTAAACCTTGATGCACACGCTGCAAATGGGCGGAAAAGCGGACATCGTGCTGTGCGCGTCCAACCCGCTTTCGACGCAGGACGACGTGGCAGCGTCGCTGGTCTCGCATTACGAAATCCCGGTCTACGCCATCAAGGGCGAGGACAACAACACCTACTACGATCACATCAAGGCGGCGCTCGACCACAAGCCGCACATCACGATGGACGACGGCGCCGACCTCGTCAGCACGATCCATTAAAAGAGCCGCCGCGAGCTGCTCGACGAAATCGTCGGCGGCACGGAAGAGACGACGACTGGCGCTATCCGCCTGCGGCGATGGCAGCCGACGGCGCGCTCGAATTTCGGTGATCGCCGTCAACGACAGCAACACCAAGCACCTGTTTGATAACCCGCGATGAACGCGCTGCTCGACGGCATCATCCGCGCGACCAACCTGCTGCTGGCGGGGCGCAACGGTGGTGGCGGGCTGGCCGCAGCCGGGGCATCGCCAGCTGGGCGCAGGGCATGGGCGCGAACGTGATCGTCACCGAAGTCGATCCGCTGCGCGCGCTGGAAGCGGTGATGGACGGCTTCCGCGTGATGACGATGGAGGACGCCGCCCTCTGGCGACATCTCGGCGACGGGTGAGCATTCACGTGCTGGACAAGCGTACCGCCAAAATGAAGCATGGCGCGGTGCTGGCGAATTCCGGGCATTTCAACGTCGAGATCAACATCCCCGGCTTGCGCGAGATGAGCAGCGGCGAACCGACGCTGGTGCGTCCGTTCGTAGAAGAATATAAGGTGGATGGCAAGTCGCTGTATCTGCTGGGCGAAGGACGGCTGATCAACCTCGCCGCCGCCGAAGGACACCCTGCCAGCGTGATGGACATGAGCTTTGCTAATCAGGCGCTGGCTGCCGAATACATGGTCAGCGGCACAGCGAACTGATTGACGGCGAACGTCTACACGGTGCCGGAAGACATCGACAAGGAGATCGCTCGCCTCAAGCTGGAATCGATGGGCGTCAGGATCGATACGCTGACGCCGGAGCAAGCGAAATACCTGAGCCAGTGGGAAGAAGGCACGTGAACTCGCGTCCGCACAAGCGAAGGAGAATCACATGACCTATTTACGACGAGTGTTGCTGATCGCTCTGGTGCTGCTGCTGGTCGCCGTCCCCGCGATGGCGCAGCAGGGCGGCAGGGCGGTGTTCCGCTTCGTCCACGCCATCCCCGGCGCTTCCGGCATCGACATCTACACCGACGGTCAGTTGACCGTGAGCAATCTAACCTACGGCAGCGCAACGCCTTATATCAACGCATCGTCCGGCGGGCATCACATCGCCGTCACCCAGACCAATGGCGATACCTCGCTCTGGGAGCAGGACATCGATGCTGACCGGATGGTGCCGAGCACAGCCGCCGCTTCCGCCTGGAAGTATTCCAATCATCAGGATATTCCACCCGCTTTGCTGCTGGCGGCGGCGCGTTAACGCCATCCACATGCCGTCGAATGGCAGAACACTTCATCCTCGCTGACGAGTCGCCCGCAGATCCTGGCTGTATACAATCCAGTTCTACACGCCGCGATCTCCTGGTGATGGGCGATCGGCGGTCGTGCCAGCTGGTTTGCCTGTGGATATCGCGTTGAATACCGCGCGCTCGTAAGCTCATTGAGCGGGTACGTCCGCACAACGTAAGTCGCTGTTAAGCGTGGTGATATT
Organism: Anaerolineae bacterium; assembly: GCA_046328655.1. Lineage (GTDB taxonomy): Bacteria > Chloroflexota > Anaerolineae > Aggregatilineales > Phototrophicaceae > Flexifilum. The sequence continues at coordinate 13,890 of JAXLWE010000027.1, forward strand.
CGCATTAACGCTCAGCGTGCTGACCACGCCGAACCTGCTGGCGGCAGCGCTCGCTTCGCCCGCGTGATCTCCAGCGCACCGGAAGTGGACATCTACCTGAATAACGCGCTCGCCGCGCCGTCGCTGGCGTTCGGCGAAGCGACCGGATACATCGCCCTGCCCACCGGGTCATACGATCTGGCGCGCGCCTGGAACGTCGACCGACCTCGCCACTGGCATCATGGAAGTCGCCGCCGATGGTCGCCAGACCGTGCTGATCGCCGGGAATGCGGAAGAACCCGCCGTCCAGATCATCGACGACGTGGTCAACGCGGTGAATGAGAATACGTCGGTGCTGACGGTCATGAACATGACGACCGACGCGACCGTGACCGCCGCCTACTCCAACGGCGGCTGCGCTGCTCGGCAGCATCACCAGCGCAACTTCAGATCTGGACGCTGCTCGATCCGAGCGATCAGGGCATCATGGTCTCGGCAAGCAGGCGTGCGACGCGGTCAGCGATCAGGCGCTCAACCTGCCGAGTGGGATTTACGGCGGCGTCTATTACAGCGTCGTCGCGTTGACGGCACGAGCGGCGCAGCGGTTGTCGAGCTGCCGCCCGCAGTCTGGCGCAGCGGGCCGGCAGCGCGCCCGGCGACCAGATGATGGCAGCGGTCGAGCCGACCGCCGCGCCAACCGAAGTCGTCGTCCAGGAGCCGACGGCTGCGCCAACTGAAGTCCTGCTGTCCCGGCTGCCGAAACCTGCAGCCGACGGCGACAACCGCCGTTGAAATCATCCCGCAGCCGAGCGCGATCCCGACCACGACCGGACCGACCGCCCGCGTCCTGCTCGACCCCGGCGTGAATTTGCAGCTTCGCCAGTACCCCAACCGCGATGCGCCTCGCTGGGTCTCGCGCCGTCGGGTGCGGTGCTGAACGTGAACGGGCGCGCGGGCGAACCTGTGCCGCAGGTCGGCACGACGGCGACGCCAGCTCCGCCTGACGCGACGCCGTTCGTCGACCCGGTCACGCTGCTGCAGGAGGGCGAAGACCCTCGACCCGGCGCTGACGTGGCTCAACGTCACCTACGACACCCCGGATGGCGGCACGATCACCGCCTGCGAACGCGCTGTACCTGGCGTGCGCGACTCGCAGGGTCGGGCGCAGGCGCTGCGCGGACCTGCCGACCGTGCCGAGCAATCAGGCGGGGCGGCGCACGATACCGCCATCCAGCCGCCGTCGCCACGCCAGATCGTCACGCTGGCGATTGCCACCAACGTCGATCCGCGTGCGCGTGCATCTGCGCCGCGTGCCGTCGGTCGAAGGCGATCCGCTGGCGCTCGTCCCGGCAGGCACACAGATGGAACTGCTCGGCGTGAACGAGGATCGGGACTGGGTGTTCGTGCGCTACACCGCGCCGCAGAGCAATCGTGACCGGGTGGGTCAGCACCAATTTCGTCACGTTCCAGCGCAACAATGAAGCGGTCGATTTCGACCGTCTGGCGCTGCTGGGCGAACTGATGACCATCGACACCGCCCAGCGCGGCAGCGTCGTCACCAGCGGGCAGGCGGAATCGTCGGTCGCCGAGGATTTACGCGACGTGGTCGCGGGCGAAGTGACCGGGCTGAACCCCGACGCGAACCTGCACCTGCGCCGCCACAACAACGATCAGGCGGAATCGCTGGCGCTGCTGCCCGACGGGGCGATGATGGTCGTCACCGGGCGCAGCACCGACGATCTCTGGTATCAGGTGACGTATCAGGGGCAGCCGGGCTGGGTGTTCAGCCAGTACGTGGTGCTGACGTTCAACGGGCAGCCCTACGAGAAGGAAAACCTGCCCGTGATCGACACGTCGACACCGACGCCGACGGAAACCCCTCAGGGTTAATCACATTCAAAAATCCGACGCTGCGGGAGTCCCAATCTTGGGACTCCCGCTATTGACTCCTAACTACGGAAGGCTGCATACATGACCAAGCGCGCGCTCATCACCGGTGTGACCGGGCAGGACGGCTCGTATCTGGCGGAACTGCTGCTGGAAAAAGGCTACGAGGTCTCCGGGTTAATCCGCCGGACGACGACCGTCAGCTACGAGCGGATCAAGCACATTCAGGACAAGATCAACCTGATTTCCGCCGACCTGACCGACCTGACCAGCCTGATCCACTGCCTGCGCGAAGCCGAGCCGGACGAGATTTACAATCTGGCGGCGCAGAGCTTCGTCCCGGCGTCGTGGGCGCAGCCCGTCCTGACCGGCGACGTGACCGCGCTCGGCGTGACGCGGATGCTGGACGCGATCCGCGCCGTCAAGCCGGACATCCGCTTCTATCAGGCGAGCAGCAGCGAAATGTTCGGTAAGGTGCAAGCCGTCCCGCAGACCGAAAAGACCCCGTTCTACCCGCGCAGCCCTTACGGCGTGGCAAAGGTCTACGGTCACTGGATCACCGTCAACTACCGCGAAAGCTACGACCTGCACGCGACCAGCGGCATCCTGTTCAATCACGAGTCGCCGCGTCGGGGCTACGAGTTCGTCACGCGCAAGGTGACGCGCCACGCCGCCATGATCAGCCTGAAGCTGGCGAACGAGATGCGCATCGGCAACCTGGACGCCCAGCGCGATTGGGGCTTCGCCGGGGACTACGTGCGGGCGATGTGGCTGATGCTCCAACAGGACACGCCCGACGACTACGTGGTCGCTACCGGGCGCACCCACACCGTCCAGTATCTATGCGAGACCGCTTTCGCCTGCGTCGACCTGAACTGGCGCGATTACACCATCCAGGACGAGCGCTACATGCGCCCCGCCGAAGTCGACCTGCTGATCGGCGACCCCGGCAAAGCCAAAGCCGCGCTCGGCTGGGAGCCGACCGTCTCGTTCGAGCAGTTGGTCGAGATGATGGTCAAGGCGGATTACGACCGCCTCAAGGAAGAGCATCACCTGTAATCGACTCAACCGGATGATCGACACCCACTGCCATATCAACTTTGACGCCTACGACGCCGACCGCGAGCAGGTGATCGCGCGCGCAGCGGAGGCGGGCGTCCGCCGCATCGTCAACCCCGGCGTGGACGAAGCATCCAGCCGGGCGGCGGTCGATCTGGCGGCGCGGCACGATGGTATTTTCGCTGCGGTCGGCATCCACCCGAACGATACGGCGAATTTCAGCGAAAGCGATCTCGGCTGGGTCGAGACGCTGGCGGGCGCGCCGAAGGTGGTCGCCATCGGCGAAATCGGGCTGGATTATCACTGGGACGACAGCCCGAAAGAGAAACAGTTCGAGGCATTGGAGGCGCAGTTGGCGCTGGCGGCACGGCTGGAACTGCCGGTGATCATCCACAACCGCGAAGCCAGCGACGACGTGATCGCCATCCTCGAAACGTGGGCGCGCGATCTGCCGCCCGCCCTGCGCGAGCGCCCCGGCGTGCTGCACTCGTTCTCCGCGCCGCAGGCTATCGCTGACCGGGCGCTGGCTGCCGGGTTCTACCTCGGCTTCACTGGACCGATCACCTTCAAGAACGCCGACGATCTGCGCCGGGTGGCGACGCAAGCGCCGCTCGACCGCATCCTGGTCGAGACCGACGCGCCATTTCTGACGCCGACGCCGCATCGCGGCAAGCGCAACGAACCCGCCTACATTCCGCTGATCGTCGAGCGGCTGGCGCGGCTGCACGTGATCCCCACCGAGGATATGGCGCGGGCGACCACTGCCAACGCCGAGCGGTTGTTCCGTCTGCCGCCCACCGAGAATCATTCGTAGGGGCGCACGGCCGTGCGCCCCTACACAACACCATTATGGCGTTGAAGATTACGCTTGACCGCCGCGCTCGCCTCCGGGCGGAACGCGCCGCCCATGACGGCGTTGTAGAAGGCTTCCAGCCCGTTGAGCATGGCGTCTTCCTGCTCCTGCGTCAGCCGACCGTTGGCGACCGCCGGGTCGAGCGTCGCTTTCACCTGAGCGATAGCGCTGGCGACGACCGCGTCCGGGCTGCCGCCGTTCTCGGTGATCACGTCGCTGAGGGTCTTGCCGTCGCGCATCGCCTGAACCAGCTCCTGCCCGGTCAAGCCGGTGGCGTCGAGCGCCGCGTTGATCAGCGGGCGCGTGTCATTCTGAAGGAACGGACGCTGCCCCAGCGGCAGGCGGCTGCCCAGCCCCAGACGCCCGATGTCGTCGCGCAGCGTGCCATTCAGGGCGCTCTGCACGGTCTCGTCAAGATTGGCGAGAATCTGATCGGCGCGTTCCTGCGTCAGATTGCCGTCCGCGACCGCCTGGTTCACCCGCTCGGTGGCCGCCGCAGTCACGTCGGCGGTGATCTGGTCAATATCGCCACCATTGGCGGCGATCACGTCCGCCAGCGTCTGCCCGCGAAGCTGCTCAACCAGATCAGCGCGCTCGATGCCGAGGTCGTCGGCGACGATCTGCGCCAGATCGCCCAGAAGCTGCACGCCAGCGTTCAGCCGGGGAAAGCGTCCGTCCAAGCCGGGGCGGTCGGGCGGCGTCGGCTGCTGCCCCTGATCCTGCGCGCTGACGACGCCGACCATCACCATGACGGCGACCACACTCACAATAACCAGTCCGATAGTTTTCTTCACAGTTACACCTCCATCGTGTCGAACTTGTCGGCATCATCGGGCAAAAATGTAATCAGAGTGTGATGCGCGTTCACCCAATTGCAAATTGTTGGTAAAATCGCCCGGTTATGATTGACCTTTCGATCATCATCGTCAGTTGGAACGTCGCCGACCTGCTGGCGGCGTGTCTGACCAGCATCTACGCCGAGCCGGGCGACCTGCGCGCCGAAGTGATCGTCGTGGATTCGGGCAGCACCGACGCGACGCTCGACATCGTGCGCGGGCGCTTCCCGCAGGTGACGCTGCTGGCGCAGGCGGACAACGTCGGCTACACGCGCGGCAACAATCTGGGGCTGGCGAAGGCGCAGGGGCGCCATCTGCTGCTGCTGAACCCGGATACGGAAGTGCGGGGCGGCGCGCTGGCGGCGATGGTCGGGTATCTCGACGCGCACGCCGACGTAGGTATCGTCGGACCGTATACCCACAACAGCGACGGCTCGTTTCAATCGACGCGGCGGCGCTTCCCGACGCTGGCGACGGCGTTTTTCGAAAGCACGTGGCTCCAGCCGCTCGCCCCGAAGCGAATCCTCGACCGCTATTACGTCAATGACGCGCTGCCCGACCAGACGCTCGACGTGGACTGGGTGCAGGGGTCGGCGCTGATGGCGCGGCGCGAAGTCTACGCGCAGATCGGCGGGCTGGACGAGGGCTACGTGATGTATTCCGAAGAACTCGACTGGTGCAAACGCGCGAAGGACGCGGGCTGGCGGGTCGTGTTTCTGGCGGAGGCGCACATCACCCATCACGGCGGCAAAAGCAGCGATCAGGTCGTCGCGCGGCGGCACGTGCTGTTCCAGCAGAGCAAGCTGCGCTACTTCCGTAAGTATCACGGCGCGCTGGCGGCGCAAACGCTGCGCGCCTTCCTGCTGCTCAATTACGCCGTCCAGCTTGCCGTCGAAGCGGCAAAGGGGCTGATCGGGCACAAGCGGGCGCTGCGGCAGGAGCGCGTGCGCCAGTACTGGCAGGTCTTGCGCTCCGGCTTGAAGGTGACGTGATGCAAGCATCCGTAAGGCGCATCGGCATGATCACGGGCGAATACCCGCCGATGCAGGGCGGCGTCGGCGCGTTCACGCGGATTCTGGCGGGCGCGCTGGCGGCACAGGATCACGAGCTATTCGTCCTCAGCCGGACGGGGACGCACAGTGACGACCCGCGCGTCGAGCTGAGCGCCCGCATCGGGAACTGGGGCGCGGGCAGCCTGCTGGCGGCGCGGCGCTGGGCGCGCGAGCGTCGGCTGGACGTGGTGAACGTCCAGTACCAGACCGCCGCCTACAACATGTCGCCGTTCGTCCATTTCCTGCCGGACGCGCTGCGCCCGATCCCGGTCGTGACTACGTTTCACGACCTGCGCTACCTGTACCTGTTCCCCAAAGCGGGCAGCCTGCGCGACTGGATCGTGATGCGGCTTGCCCGCGCATCCGGTGGCGTGATCGCCACCAACCACGAGGACGCGGCGCGACTCGCAGGGCTGTACTCGACGCTGATCCCCATCGGCAGCAACATCGCGCCGCGCACCGTGATCAAGGAAATCTGGCGGGCGCAGGCGGGGGCAATCGACGACGACTACCTGATCGCCTATTTCGGGCTGGTCAACCGCAGCAAGGGGCTGGAAACGCTGCTCGAAGCCGTCGCCCAACTGCGGGATTTACCGGTTCGGCTGGCGCTGGTCGGCGCGGTCGCCGGAAGCAGCGACCCGACCAACGCCGCCTACATGAGCGAGATCGACGCGCTGATCGAGCGGCTGGAACTCGCGCCGTTCATCCACCACACCGGGTATCTCGAAGATGCGGCGGTCAGCGGCTACCTCGCCGCCGCCGACGTGGTCGCCCTGCCCTTCCGCGACGGCGCGTCGTACCGGCGCGGCACGCTGATCGCGGCGCTTCAGCACGGCTGTGCAATCGTGACGACCCAACCCACTGTATCAATCCGGACGTTCATTGATGGCGAGAATCTGCGCCTCATCCCGCCTGACGATCCGACCGCGCTGGCGGACGCGCTGCGGCATCTGCACGAATCGCCGGACGAGCGCGCCCGGCTGCAAGCTGGCGCGGCGGCGCTGGCGTATCAATTCGACTGGTCGGAGATCGCACGGGCGACCGCCGAATTCTTGGCGCGCGTCACCGGAGCGTCGGCGTGAAGCGTGTCCTCTACGCCATCCTCGCGGCGTATCTGGTGCTGGCGACGGTCTACAGCGTCGTCACACCCGTGTTCGAGGCATCCGACGAGCTGTGGCATTACCCGATGGTTCAGTATCTGGCGACGCACGGCTTGGCGCTGCCGGTGCAAGACCCGGCGGTGACGACGGCGTGGCGGCAGGAGGGCAGCCAGCCGCCGCTGTATTATCTGGTCGCCGCCGTCATCACCTCGCCCATCGACACGTCCGATCTCGACGTGATTCGGCGGCAGAACCCGCACGCCGACATCGGCGTGATCCGCCCCGACGGCAACGCCAACATGATCGTGCATCATGCTGACCTGGAAGCCTTCCCCTGGCACGGGATAACGCTCGCCGTCCACATCGCCCGATTCTTTTCGGTGCTGCTCGGCTTGGGGACGGTGATCGTCACCTTCCGGCTGGGGCGCGAGCTGTTCCCGCAGCGCCCGGAAGTCGCGCTGGGCGCGGCGGCGCTCAACGCCTTTCTGCCGATGTTCCTGTTCATCAGCGGGTCGGTCAACAACGACAACCTGTCGAACCTGCTCGGCAACCTGCTGCTTTTGCTGATCGTGCTGCTGCTCAAAGCCGAACGTCCGCCACGCTACCGGATGTATGCGCTGGTCGGCATCGTCGCCGGGGCGAGCCTGCTGGCGAAGCTCAATCTCGGCTTCTTGATCCCGCTGGTGGCGCTGGCGCTGCTGGTCATCTCCTTGCGCTTCCACGACTGGCGACCGCTGGTGGTCGGCGGGCTGATCTCCGGCGGGCTGACGATCCTGATCGCCGGGTGGTGGTATCTGCGCAATTTCCAGCTTTACGGCGACCCGACCGGGCTGAACACCTTCCTCGCCATCGTCGGGCGGCGCGCATTCCGCGAACGCCGCCCAGTTATAAGCGGAGCGCGACAGCTTCGCGCGGGCGTTCTGGGGCTTCTTCGGCGGCGTCAACGTGGCGCTGCCAGATGCCGTCTACCTGATTTTCAACGTGATCGGCGGCATCGGCATTATCAGCGCGGCGCTGTTCGTTGTGTATCGTGTTATGGGTACGGGGCACGATATGTCGTGCCCTGCGTGGCTGCCGCATCTCGTCGCTGTCCTGTGGATCGTCATCACGACGATCTCGTACCTGCGCTGGACGGCGGAGACGTGGGCGTCGCAGGGGCGGCTGGTGTTCGGGGCGCTGTCGCCAATTCTGGTGCTGTTCGCGCTCGGCTTGACGTGGTGGCTGCCGCGCCGCGTCCGCCCGCTGCTGATCGGCGCGGCGGTGGTGTTCTTCGCGGCGGTCGCCATCTGCGCGCCCTTCGGCGTGATCGCGCCCGCTTATGCCCTGCCCGCTCCGGCGGAATCGGGGACGGCGCAAGCCACGTTCCGCGCGGCAGACGGCGGCACGGTCGCCCTGCTCGGCGCGCGCATCTCGACGCCGACTGTGCAGCCCGACGAGTACGTGATGCTGGAAATCGACTGGCAGATCGAAGCCCCGTTCAGCCAAAACTGGAGCCTATTCGTACATCTGACGACGCCCGACGGCGTGATCGTCGGGCAGCGCGACGTGTACCCCGGCGGCGGCACGCTGGCGACGGGCGATCTGGCGGCGGGCTATGCGTGGCGCAACCCGGTGGCAGTCGCCGTGCCGTCGAGCGCCTACGCCCCGGAGACGCTGACCGTCGCGGTCGGCTGGTACGATTTGGCGACGGGCGCGCGGCTGGCGCTGCCGGACGGCGTGGAGACTTACCCGGTCGGCACAGTCGAATTGCAGCCGCGCGCCAGCGACCTGAACGTGCCGAATCCGCTCAGCATCAATTTCGACAACCAGATCGAGCTGGTCGGCTACGCCATGAGCGATCTCACGCCAGCGGCGGGCGCGTCGTTCGAGCTGACGCTGTACTGGCGCGCGATCCAGCCGGTTTTGCAGGATTACACCGTCTTTGCCCACGTCATCGACCCGGCGACGACCACGATCTACGCCGGATCGGACAGCGCGCCGGGCGGATCAGCCACGTCATCATGGACGCCGGGCGAGATCGTCGAGGACAGGCATACGCTGACAGTCAACCCCGACGCGCCGCCGGGCATCTACGAGGTCGAAATCGGGCTGTACCACAACCCCGACGACGGCACGTTCCCGCGCCTACGGATCGTCACGGCTGACGGCGGCATGGCGAACGACTATACTTATCTCAGCCGCGTGCGCGTTTTGCCACGTGTACAATAGGGATAGGTAGTCTGCCGGAGCAAGACCATGATTCAAGCGCAAATCACGCTCCCATACGATGCGATAGCAGCTTTCTGCCAGCGGCATCCGATCCGCAAGCTGTCCCTGTTTGGCTCCGTCCTGCGTGACGATTTCACACCGGAAAGTGACGTGGATATCCTCGTGGAATTTGAGCCAAACGCGAGTGTTGGCTATTTCGAGCTGGTGCAGATGCAGATCGAACTCAGCGCGATTTTCGAGCGCGAAGTCGATCTGTTGACTCCCAACGCGCTCAGCCGCCAGTTCCGGGAGCGCGTCCTGAACGCGGCGCAGGTTGTGTATGAAAAGGAGTGAGCAGAACGACCTCGCTCGCCTGATCCACATCCGCGATGCCGCGCAAAAAGCGCAAAGAGCGGTCGAGGGCAAAACACGCGAATCGCTGGAAGACGACGAAGTGCTGGTGCTGGCGTTGATCGCCACGCTTGCGATCATGGGCGAGGCAGCCAGCAACTTGACCGAATCATTTCGGGAAACGCATCCACAAATTCCCTGGGCGCTCATGATCGGGACGCGCCACCGCGTCGTTCACGCCTACTACGAGGTCGATCTCGACATTATCTGGGATACCGTGACGAAGAATCTGCCATCCCTGCTTCATCGACTCGACGATCTGCTGCCCACCGACGATGAATCCGCATGAGCGCAATCCGGTCGCATAGACTTGATCTCCTCGCCATCGCCGCGCTGATCCTGCTGTGGCTGCTGTTCTTCTGGCGGCTGTTTACGCCCATCGCGGCGGATCAGGCGTCGCTGAAGCAGGGCGATTTCTCCGGGCAGTTCGTCGCCTTCGCCGGATACCAGTACCAGCGCTTCGCGGCGGGCGAAATCCCGCTGTGGAACCCCTACAACAACGGGGGACTGCCGTTCATCGCCGACACGCAGGCGGCAGTATTTTACCCGCCGCGCCTGCTGACCATCGCCCTAAGCAATCTCTCCGGCGGCTGGACGTACCACACGCTCGAACTGGAGATGACGTTCCACGTCCTCGCCTATACGCTGCTGCTACGCCTCCCGGCTGACCGGCGGCGTCCTCGGCGCGCTGATCGCGGCGGTGATCGGCAGGTATGGCGGCTATCTGTCCGGCTGCCGCCGCTGCAACTGGCGCTGCTCGAAGCCGGAGATCTGGCTGCCGCTGGCGGCGCTCGGCATTCTGGAAGCGACACGTAGCGCGCGCATCCGCTGGGCGTGGCTGGTCATGACCGGGTTCGCCCTCGGCGTGTCGTGGCTGGCAGGGCATCCGCAAACCAGCTTCTTCCTGACCTACCTGCTGGTCGCCTATTACGGCTATCGCGTGTGGGGGGTGTCGTCACACCAAAACAATGTTGTAGGGGCGCAGCGCGCTGCGCCCTGCAGGATAACCACATCGTCATGTTCATCCTCGGCACTGGCGCTGTTCAGCGTGATCGCCTTCAGGCTGGCGGCGGTGCGAGCTACTGCCGGGCTTCGAGTACCTGAGCCATACGACGCGGGCGGGCTTCGGCTTCGACGCCAAGAGCAATGGCTTCCCGCTTCAGGACGTGGCGCAGTTCTTCCTGCCGGGCGTGGTCAGCCTGTATTCGCCACTGTGGGTCGGCATCGTCGGGCTGGCGCTGGCGGTCATGGCTTTATGGCGCAGGCTGTCAGGGGCGTGGTTCTGGGGCGTGGTGGCGCTGGTGGCGCTGCTGCTGGTTTCGGCGGCAACAGCCCGGTATTCGCGGCGCTGTACAATGCCCTGCCCGGCTTGCGCTATTTTCGCGGGCAAGAGCGCGCCGCCTATCTGGTCGCCAACAGTCTGGCGATTCTGGCGGCGATGGGCGCGGCGTGGCTGGCGCAGTGGGATTCGATGCGCGAACACGTCGCCGGGCTGCGCCTGCGGCTGTCGCTCAACCGGGCGTTCTATCTGGCGCTGGCACTCGGCGCGCTGGCGTTCGTCGTCTGGGTCGGCAGCCCCGGCACTTACGCCGCGCTGATCCGAGCCGTCGTGCTGGCGATCATCGTCACCGGAGCGGCATACCTGATTATCTCGATAGCGATGGTGCGCAGCCGCCCGCAATACCTGTGGGCAATCGTGCCGCTGATGGTTTTCGAGCTGTTCTCGATCAACATGGATTCGTCGGCGGTCTACGATCACGTGCCGCCGGGCGACCAGCTCAGCATGAGCGCGCCGCCGCTGGTGGCGCAGGCGATTGCCGATAGTGAAACACCGTTCCGCATCGACGGCTTTCGCGGGCTGACCGACAACTACGGCAGCCTGTACGACGTGATGGATATTCACGGCATCAGCCCGCTGTGGATGGATGGTCCGTACAACATCATCGAGGGCGACGTGCCAGACGAGCGCTCGTGGGAGCTGTTCGCCGTGCGCTACGTGTTCTCCGACTGGCAGGAACTCCCGATCCCGTCGGAAATCGTCGGGACGGGCGCAGACCGCTACGGCGCGGTCAACCTGCACCGGCTGGACGATCCGCGTCCGTTCGCGCTGCTGGCGTACAGCTACACGGTCGTGTCGGACGACGAGGCGGCGTATGCCCTGCTGCGCGATCCGGCGTTCGACGCGCGGCGGGCGGTGATTCTGGCGCGCGATCCGGGCATTGCCATGTCGCCCGATGCAGCAAAGCCAGCCGAAGTCCTGACCTTCGCGCCGGAAGCGATCACCATCCACGTCGACACACCGCGCCCGGCGATCCTGTCGGTCGCCCTGCCCGATTACCCCGGCTGGTATGCGACCATCGACGGCGCGGAAACCGACATCCTGCGCGCCTACGGCGGATTGACGGCGCTGGTCGTGCCGCAGGGCGATCATTCGGTGCGGCTGGTGTACAATCCGCTCAGCTACCGCGTCGGCGCATTGCTCAGCCTGGTCGCGTGGATAGGGATAGGTGTGATAGGCGTCGTGCTGGCAGTACGGAGAATTCAAAGCACGGATTCAACGCAAAGGCGCAAAGGATAAAAGGCACAAAGATAAAATTTGCGTCTCTGTGTTAAGGAGACTTTGGCACGTGGAAATCAACGGCTTGCAGATGTGGGTTGCCCGGCTGGATCGACGAGTATACGCGGCGCTGGTCGGCATCGCCATCGGCGTGATCGGCGGGCTGATCGGGCTGCTGATCGCTGCGTTCGAGCCGCTGATCGCCGCCGGGATCATCGTCGGCATCCTCGCCGGGTTGTACATCCTGACCGACGTTTCCGCCGCGCTCTACGCGCTCATCGCGGTGATGGCGCTGGTTCCGTTCGGCACGTTCCCGGTCAAGATCGGCTTCACGCCGACGCTGCTCGACGGCGCGTTCGCCGCCTTCCTGATGGTCTACCTGTTCCAGTGGATGACCGGGCGGCGGCAGTTTTTTCGCCTGACGCCGGTTCACGCGCCGCTGCTGCTGTACATGGGCTGGCTGATCCTGAGCTTCGTGCTCGGCTTGCGCCACGCCGCGCCGACGGCGACGATCGCCCGCCAGTTCGCCGAGACGCTGCTGAGCATCGGCATGGTGTTCGTGCTGGTCGACCTGCTGCGCGACCCGAAAAGTTTGCGGCGGCTGGTGCTGGTGATCATGGCGGCGGCGGGGACGCAGGCGCTGATCGCGCTGGTGCTGTACGCCATGCCCGACGCGACCGCCGAGCGCACGCTGATCCGGCTCGCGCGCATCGGCTACCCGAATGGCGGCGTGATCCGCTACATCGAGGACAACCCGGAAATGCCGGAGCGCGCCATCGGCACATGGGTCGACCCGAACGCTTTCGGCGGCTTTCTGGTGGTCACGGCGGCGATGATCGCGCCGCAGGTGTTCGCGCGCAAGCCGGTGCTGCGCTGGCGCTGGCTGGCGTGGATCGCGCTGGGGATTGTGGGCGCAGCGCTGCTGCTGACGTACTCGCGCGCCTCGCTGCTGGCAATCGGCTTATGCATCGTTTTCATCGGCTTGTTCCGGGGCTACCGCAAATTCCTGCTGCTGGCGGCGGCGGGCTTCGTCGTCATGCTGATCATCCCGCAGACGCAGGCATATCTGTTCCGGTTCGTCGAAGCCTTCACCGCCAGCGACCTCTCGACCCAGATGCGCATCGGCGAATACGGCGATGCCTTCCGGCTGATCCAGCGCTACCCGATCACGGGCGTGGGCTTCACCGGCACGCCGGAGATCGACATCTACACCGATGCCGCCAGCATGTACCTGATCATGGCGAACGAGATCGGGCTGGTGGGCGTGGCAATCTTCGCGTCGTTGATCGTCAGTGTGTTCGCCTACGGGCTGCGGGCGTGGCGGCGCGTGCAGGATAACGTGCAGCTTCGCTCGATTTTGCTCGGCTTTCACGCGGCGCTGCTCGGCGCGATGCTCAACGGTACGGCTGACCTGTACTTCTTCCGGCTGGATTTCCACGCCTCGATCACGCTGTTCTGGCTGACGGTGGCGCTGACGCTGGCGAGTTCACGGCTGGCGCTGGAAGATGTACAATTAGGAACGAATATCGAGAGGAACGCGCGATGATCGTTCAAAAGATGACTGCTGAGGCTTTCGACGCCTTCACCGAGCTGCCGGAAAACGCCGATAGGCTGTTCGAATTCATCGGGGGAGAAGTCGTCGAAGTGCCATCGAATCCATATGCATCAAAAATCTCAATCGATTTCACCGTACCTATCGCGGTTTTCGTCAAACAGCACGATCTTGGCTACGTCACCGGGGAAGCGGGCGGCTATCAGGTCTTTGGCGAGCGTTATGCGCCGGATGTCGCCTTCATCTCCAAGGTGAAGCAGCCCGAACTGGCGCAGCGCGGCTACAATCCGAACCCGCCCGACCTCGCCGTTGAGGTCGACTTCCCATCGACCTACGAAACGCAGCGCGATCTGCGCATCAAGACCGGTAATTATCTTGCCGCCGGGACGGTCGTATGGATCGTTTATCCCGAAAGCAAGACGGTCGAGGTCTATGCCCCCGGTCAGAAGGTGCAGATCATCGGCAGCGACGGCGTGCTGGATGGCGGCGACGTGCTGCCCGGCTTCACGCTGGCGCTGAAGGAGATTTTCGGCTAACCGGCGCAGGAAAGCGCCGACGCACCCGCTACGAGCCGGGTGTAGCGGTCTCCTCTGATGGCTGATCCGTCGCTTCCGCCGTGTCCATCGCCGCCTGATCGGTCTCCCGGCTTTCAGCCGTCTGCGTCAGCCGCCCCCGCGCGATGGAATCAACCGTGTACCAGTGATCTGTCGGGTTAATGTCGCGCTGGAGACTCCCGCCGGAGATCAGCGCGTACAGCGCCAGCCCGCACAGCACGGCGAGCAAACCCGCGAGCAGCACCGGCGAAATCCGTCTCCGTTTCATGATCAATTGCCTCTGCATAAATCCGTGAAAATACTAGCGAACGCCGCCGGACACGGCAACAGAATCCACCGTTGCCAAAGCTGATCGGATCGTGTAGTATGACCGCAGAAGTTCACAATTGTAAGCACTTTCCGCTCTGCACAGGCGCGCCCGCGTCGTGGCAGGGCAAACCCAGGGAAGGGGACAACCAACACACTCATGAAACGAGCTTATGAACTCACGTTTATCGTGCGCCTTGATGGTGTCGACGAGGCACTGCTCAACGGCACGGTCGATCAGGTGCGCGCCTGGGTCGAAGCCGAGGAACTCGGTCAGGTGACCCGCATTGATCGCTGGGGTCGGCGCAAGATGGCTTACGAAATCGACAAGCAGCGCGAAGGCTTCTACGTGCTGTTCGAAGCCAAGATCGAGCCACGCGCGCTGGGCGAAATCGAGCGAAACCTGAACCTTTCGCCCTACGTTTTGCGTTACCTTTTCGTCCGCACCGACGAGTAAGCGCGGAGACCTGCGCGCCGTCGGTTTGCCGGGGAAATGCTTATGGGACGCGGTCTGAACAAAGTGATCATAATCGGGTATGTAGGACGTGACCCGGAGATGCGTTTCACGCCCAGTGGGCGCCCGGTGACGAGTTTCAGTGTCGCTACCAGCCGAACGTGGGTTTCCGCCGAAGGCGAGCGCCGCGAAGAAACCGAGTGGTTCAACGTGGTCGCCTGGGGCAACCTTGCCGAAATCTGCAAGGCGCACCTGACCAAGAACCAGCAGGTCTACGTGGAAGGTCGGCTGCAAACGCGCGGTTGGGAAGACGACGGTGGCAAAAAGCACTTTCGCACCGAACTGGTCGCTAACGAGATGATCCTGCTCGGCGACCGTCGTGCTCAGCATACTGATTTCGATTTCGTAAATGACGAAGGCGATAATGGCGATTACGCCTTCTAGGTGTCAACACCGCAAGGGGAGACAAAGAGGACTATGGCTGACGAAATTAAGCGACGCGGCGCAAGCTTCGACGACGAAGAAGAGAGTGAAGGCGAAGACGAAGGGCGACGCGGCGGGCGTGATGATCGTCGTGGACGCGGCGGTCCGCGCGGCTTTGGGCGGCGCTATCGCCAGGGGACGTACTGCCCCAAGGGTCGCTGCTTCAACTACAAGGATGTCGAGACGCTGAAGCGTTACGTCACCGAGACCGGCAAGATCAAGCCGCGCCGCCAGACCGGCAACTGCTCGCGCTGCCAGCGCGAACTGGCGCGTGAAATCAAGCGCGCGCGGCATCTGGCGCTGCTGCCGTTCGTCATCATTCAGGACTGAGCGCCAAGTTTGAACTGATGCCTGCCACGCGGGACATAGCCTTCGCTATGTCCCTGCTTGTGTACAGGCGATGATCTTCTTTTTGACAGGGAGCGAAGATGTCGAAGCGCAGCACCACCGGGCTGCCGAAGCCCGACCAACCAAAACCTGAAACTGAATCGCGGAACAGGCTTCAGCCCAGGCTCCTTCGTGAATACCGCTCCAAACACGAGCGCGAAACCGAAATGCAGCGCCTGATCCTGATCGGCACGATCATCACGGTGTCCATCGCGCTGATCATTCTGCTGGGCGCGATCCTCAACGAACAGCTATTCGTCCCGAACCAGACCGTCGCGTCGGTGAACGGGCACAACATCAGCGTAAACCAATTTAAGTCGCGCGCCAAGATCGAGCGCGCGCTGCTCATCCAGCAGTTGGATAGCGCCATCAGCCTGTACAGCAGCATCGGCTATACCAGCGACCAGCTTGCCCAGTTGATCAGCAGCCAGCAGCCGTACGGCACCTGGTACGCACAGCTTCAGGTCGCCGACCAGCTTGGCAACAGCGTCCTCAACACGATGGTCGAAGACGAACTCGTGCGCCAGAAAGCGGCGGAGCTGGGTATCACCGTCTCCGAGGCAGAAGTGGACGCCAACATTGCCAAGTCCTTCGGCTTTGACGCCGCGACCGCTGGTCTGGAGCCGACCGCCTCGCCCACGCGAAAGCACCAGTCCCCGACTCCGCTGGTCTCGGCGACGCCGTCGCCCGTGCCGTCACTACCCTGACACCGACGCCCGTCGCGGAAACCGTCACGCCGACGGTGACGCCGCTACCTTCCGCGACCCCCTCCTCGACGCCCAACGCGACCGAGCAGGCGACGCAGGCAGCCGGGCGCGCGACCGATTTCTTCTCCAACATTCGCAGCCTGACCGGTGTCAGCGATGCCGACATCCGCGACTACTTCCGTATGCAGGCGCTGCGCGAGAAAGTGCGTGACGCCGTGATCACCGACGTTGCGCGCACCGCGCCGTATGTCGAGGCGCGGCACATCCTGGTCGCCAGCGAGGACGAAGCCAACAACGCGCTCGCCGCGCTGCAAGCCGGAGAGTCGTTCGCCGCTCTCGCCAAAGCGATCTCCACCGACGGCTCGTCGTCGTCGGGTGGCGACCTGGGTTGGGCGCCCGCCGGAAACTACGTCACGGAGTTCGCCGACGCGGTCAAGACCGCCGAGATCGGCGCGCTGGTTGGACCCGTCAAGTCCGATTTCGGCTACCACATCATTCAGGTACGCGCCCGCGAAGACCGCGAGTTGAGCGACTCGGATTACGAACAGGCGCTCAGCACGGCTTTCACCCAGTACCTGAAAGACCTGCGCGCGTCAGCGGACACAAATGTTCAGCTATTCGACGTCTGGACGGACAACGTTCCGACCGAGCCGATCTGGACGCCGACGATCTAGTCGCCACCACAAGCACCTATGACATGAAATCCCGAAGGGGCGCAGCCAAGTGCGCCCCTTCGCATTTATGCAAATCCCCGCCGTTCGCGCGCCCGTCGCGTAGGGCAAGCGTTCATTGCCCTGATCTGGGCGTCAGGCTATAATGCCCCGCATGAACGATCAAGCGATTGCACGCCTAGAAGCCAAGCTGGAACAACTGATCGAAGGAGCCTTCGCCCAGCTTTTCAGCAAGACGATCCGCGCGCAGGACATCGCCCTGCATCTGGCGCGCGCGATGGAAAGCGGCGTGCAGCCCGCCAGCGACGGCGACCCGCGCCCGTTCGTCCCCGACCACTACACCATTCGCCTGCACCCGGACGTGTGCGACCACCTGATGGTGCGCCAGCCGGAACTGGCGCGCATCCTCGGTCAGCATCTGGTTGAATTGGCGTCGGCGGTCGGCTACCGCATGAACGACGTGCCCGCTATCGAACTGATCGCCGCGCCAGGCGCTGATCCGAGCGACATCGTGGTCGACGCGCGCTACCGAAATGGCAACGTCTCGGCGACGGCGGTCATGAAGCCGATTGCGCTGCCCAAGTCGCACGCGCCGCAGAACCCCCAGATCATCGTCAACGGCGAGACGACCGTGTACCTGAAGGACGGGATCATCAACATCGGGCGCAGCCGCGAAAACCATGTCATCCTCGACGATCCGTATGTCTCGCGCCATCACATCCAGCTTCGGCTGCGCTTCGGCGTGTATACCCTGTTCGACACGCAGAGCCAGGGCGGTGTGCTCGTCAATGATGTCGTCGTCCGCGAGCACCGCCTTCAGCCGGGCGACGTGATTCGGGTCGGCAAGACCCAACTGGTTTATCTTGAGGACACCTCGCCGTTTGACGAACAGACCAATTTCGGCGAGCAGCCGACTAGCTAAGCAGCCGGAGCAGCCATGAGCACCGAACTGACGCTCTTTTTGCTGCGCTTGATCTCCGGCTCGCTGCTGGTCGGCGTGCTGGCGCTGCTGTTCGTCGTGATGTGGCGCGATTACCGCAGCGCGGTCGTGCAGGTGGAAGCCAGCCGCCGCGCTTACGGTCGGCTGATCGAACTGCGCGAGATCGGCGAGAACTACGCCCCGACAGGTCAGACGTATCCCTTGCTGCCGCTGACCAGTCTCGGTCGATCCCCCACCAACACCATCGCCATCGAGGACAGCTACGCCAGCGGCGAGCACGCGCTGGTGGCGCTGCGCAGCGGGCAGTGGTGGCTGGAAGACCGCCAGAGCCGCAACGGGACGACCATCAACGGGATGCCGATCACCCAGCCGGTGATCATCACCGACGGCGACATCATCGGCGTCGGCAGCCTGTGTTTCCGCCTCGAACTGGAGCAGTAGCCGCATGGACTTGGGATTGCGCAGCGCCAAAGTGCTCGTCACCGCCGCCAGCCAGGGGTTGGGCGCGGCGACCGCCCGCCAGTTCAGTCTGGAAGGCGCGCTGGTCGTGATCAACAGCCGCAGCCTGAGCGAGCTTCAGGAAACGGCGGCGCGCATCAATCAGGAGAGCGGCAACCCGGTTTACACGCTGGCGGGCGACGTGAGCGACCCCGCCGCCGTCGAGCGGCTCGTGCGCAACGCTGCCGAGATGCTCGGCGGGCTGGATATTCTGGTGACCAACGCCGGTGGACCGCCCGGCGGGACATTTACCGACTTCGACTCCGTCGACTGGCATCAGGCGACACAGCTTACGCTGATGAGCGCTGTCAATCTGGTGCGCGCCGCCCTGCCACACCTGCGCGAGTCGCGGCGGGCGGCTATTCTGGCGATTGTGTCGGCGTCCGCCAAGCAGCCGAGCAGGAACATGGCGCTGACCAATACGATCCGCCCGGCGGTCGTCGGGCTGATGAAAACGCTGTCGCAGGAACTCGCCCCCGACGGGATTCGCGCCAACAGCATCCTGCCCGGCACCATCAACACGGCGCGGCAGGACGCGATCATGCAGGCGCGGGCGCTCAAGAGCGGCAAAAGCGCCGACGAGGAGCGCGCGCTCGCCGCCGCCGACATCCCGCTCGGTCGCTACGGCACGACGGAGGAATTCGCCAACGCCGCCGTTTTCCTGTGCTCCCCGGCGGCGGGATTCATCAACGGGGTGGCGCTCCCGGTCGACGGCGGTAGAATCCGCGCCACGATGTAACCATCACAGCAGCGAAAGAGCAGTGAACTACCATGACAGAACCTATCCAGATCGGCGTGATCGGCGGCTCCGGGCTGTACAACATGCCGGAACTCACGGACGTGGTCACGCAGGCGGTCGACACGCCGTTCGGCAAGCCAAGCGCCGACATTCGCATCGGCACGCTGGGCGGCAAGCGGGTCGCCTTCGTCCCGCGTCACGGCATGGGGCACGTGTTCACGCCCAGCACCGTGCCGTACCGCGCCAACATCTGCGCCCTGAAGATGCTGGGCGTGCGCTTCATCTTCGCCGTAAACGCCTGCGGATCGCTGCGCGAGGATTTCGCGCCGGGTCACATCGTGTTCCCCGACCAGCTTGTTGACTACACGAAGGCGGATCGCGGGCGCTCGTTCTTCGACACCGGACTGGTGGCGCACGTCTCAGTCGCTGACCCGTTCTGCGACGAACTCAGCCGGATCGGGGCGCAAGCCGTCCGCGAGGCGGGCGGGACGGCGCACGAAGGCGGGACGTATATCACCGTCGAGGGACCGCGCTTCAGCACGCGCGGCGAAAGCCGGATTTTCCGGCAGTGGGGCTGCGACATCATCGGCATGACCACCTGCCCGGAGGCATTTCTGGCGCGTGAAGCCGAAATCGCCTACACGACCATGTCGCACATCACCGACTACGACGTGTGGCACGAAGTCCCGGTCAATTCGGCGATGGTCGTGGAGACATTTCACCACAACCTGCGCATCGCCCAGCGGGCGCTCATCCGCGCCGTCGAGATGCTCGACGTGACCACCGACTGCGCCTGCCACCACGCGCTCGACAACGCCGTCATGACCGACCGCTCGGTCATGCAGATCGACCGCCTGCGCCCGATTGTCGGGCGGCTGTTCGCCAATTAGATGAGGGACTGCCCCGCCGCCTGATGGACACGACCTTGCACATGCCCCAACCGCGCGGGCGCGAAGTGGAAACGCCGCCGATCCACTGGGCGGAGGTGCTGCTGCTGGTGCTCGGCGGCGGATTCGTGTTCGTCAACCTGCTGGCGCTCACGCTGGAACGGCGCGCCTTCGAGCCGCGCGCCTGGCTGCCGCTGGTCGTGTGGATCGTCTGCGCGGTGGTCGGCAGCCGCCTGCTCGACCGCTTCTTGCCGCTCCGCGACCGGCTGCTGTTCCCGCTGGCGCTGCTGATGAGCGGCTGGGGGCTGGTGCTGATCGACCGGCTCGCGCCCAACTTCACCGAGCGCCAGTCGCTCTGGCTGCTGGTCTCGGTGGCGGCGCTGCTGGTGGTCGCGTATACGCCGCGCATCCTGCGGCTGCTGCGCGCCTACCGCTACACGCTGCTGGTGCTGGGCTTCGCCCTGCTGATCGCCACCATCATCCTCGGCACGAATCCGTCGGGGCTGGCAGGCGCGCCGGAGCTGTGGCTGGGCGTGGGCGGCTTGTTCTTCCAGCCGTCGGAAGCGCTCAAGGTGATTCTGGTGGTGTTTCTGGCGAGCTACCTCGCCGAACAGTACCCGGCGATGCGCGCCATCGACACGACCATCCATCCGGGGACATCCATCGAGCGGCATCGCTTCTCGCCGCGCGTTATCGGACCCGTCGCGCTGATGTGGGGCTTGTCGGTCGTCATCCTGATCTGGCAGCGCGACCTGGGCACGGCGATCCTGTTTTTCATGGTGTTTCTGGTGCTGCTGTACGTCGCCAGCGGCTACACTTTCCTGCTGATCGTCGGCGGGCTGCTGATCGTCGTCGCGGGCGTGGTCGCCTACCGCCTGTTCGACGTGGTGCAGCTTCGGGTCGACATCTGGCTGAACCCCTGGCTGGAAGCCGACACGCGCGCCTTCCAGATCGTCCAGAGCCTGCTGGCGTTCGCGGCGGGCGGCGTATTCGGGCAGGGGATTGGGCAGGGATCGCCGACCTACATTCCGGTCGTCCATTCGGATTTCGTGTTCGCGGCGCTGGCGGAAGAATGGGGCTTGCTCGGCATCATCGCCGTCGTCGCCTGCTTCGCCGTGTTCGTGGTGCGCGGGCTGCGCATCGCCATGCTCCAGCGCGCGCGACCGTTTCAGGCGCTGATGGCGGTCGGGCTGAGCGTGATGGTCGCGGCGCAAAGCCTGCTGATCATGGGCGGCGTGCTCAAGCTGATCCCGCTGACGGGTGTCACCCTGCCCTACTTCAGCTACGGCGGCAGCTCGCTGCTGGTCAACTTCGTCATGGTCGGGCTGCTGCTCCGGCTGTCGTCGGGGGAGAACTAGCGGTGCAGTTCACGCACGAAGTCAATCGCCTGGTGATCGGGCTGCTGGCGCTGTTCGGCATCGTGACGATGGCGGCGGCGTACTGGGCGGTGATCGGACCGGACACAATCCTGAAGCGCGACGACAATCCGCGCCGCGTCGAAGCAGCAGCGTCGATCCTGCGCGGCTCGCTGCTCGACCGAGACGGCAGAACGCTGGTCGAATCGACGCGCAACGACTCCGGAAGGGTGACGCGCCAGTATCTTTCCCCGGCGATGTACAGCGCGCTCGGCTATTTCAGCCTGCGCTACGGGGCGGACGGCGCGGAGAACGCCTACGACTCGCTGCTGAGCGGCAGCTCGGTCACGCGCGACACGTCCACCCTCCTGCTCGACAGCCTGCTGCACCGGGCGACGGTCGGGTCGGACGCCCAGCTTACGCTCGACCTCGACGTGCAGGAGCGCATCGCCGACGCGATGGACGGGCAGCAGGGCGCGGTTGTCGTCCTGAGCGTGCCCGACGGGGCGGTGCTGGCGATGCTCAGCCTGCCGACCTACGACCCCAACACGCTCGACGCCAACTGGGATACGCTGGTGGTCGCGCCGGGCAATCCGTTCTTCAACCGCGTGCTACAGGGGCGCTACCAGCCCGGCGGCGCGCTGGAAACCCCGCTCATGGCAGCCGCCTTTCTGGTCAACCAGCCGATTGGCGACGCCATCGATCAGGCGACCGATCCGGTCACGCTGGATAATCTGGAGCTAAGCTGCGCCGTCCGGCTGCCGTCGATGGCGCTGCCGCTGCGCGATGCCTACACCTTCGCCTGCCCGAACGCCTTTCGGACGCTGGCGCTCGACCTCGGCGCGGAGACGGTGCGAGCGACGGTGGACACCTTCCGCCTCGACAAACAGCCGACGCTGCCCGGCTTCGTGCCGGAAGCGACGACCGCGACGCCGACGCCCGCCGCGCCACTCGCGCTGGACGAAAACGCGCTGACCCGGCTGGCGCTCGGTCAGGCAAATCTGACGGTCAGCCCGCTCAACATGGCGATGATGGCAGCGGCGATTGTCAACGATGGCAACACGCCGCAGCCGTACCTGCTGATCGGGACGCGCGACCCCAACGCGGCGGACTGGACGGCATCGCAGGCGGTGCGCCCGACCATCCCACTGGCGACGGCGAACACTGCCCGCCAGCTACAGGACTGGATGCGCGCGGCGGTCGCCAACGGCGCGGCGCAGAACGCCGGACGCCCGAATATCGACATCGGTGGGCACGCGGCGCTGGCATATTCCGGCGAGAGTTCGCTGGCATGGTTCGTCGGCTTTGCGACTTACGCGGGCAATCGCGGGGCGGCGGTGGCGGTCGTGCTGGAAAACAGCGCCGACCCCGGCTTGGCGGCGGACATCGGCGGCACGGCGCTGGCGGCGGCGCAGGTCGCGCTGGCGCAGCCGTAAAGCAGGAAAATTAGCCTCAGAGACCGCAGAGACACGTTTTTCTCTGCGTCCTCTGTGGTCTCTGTGGTTCAATCGTTTTTCAGCCGCCGTCCCAAAGCCGCTGGCGCAAGCCGAGCTTCTTCGACCATTTGGCGGTCTTGCTGTTGAGGTGGACGAACCACGAGCTGTAGCGGTTGATATGCTGCGCCGCCCGCAGCGACAGCAGGAAATCCGACGCTCCCTCGAACGGCTGCATCCGCACCATCGCCCGCCCGTACTCGATGCGTGAGTGCGCGTCCGAGCCGACCGTGCCGGTCAGATTGTGCTTCTGGGCGAATGCCAGCGCTTTCACGTTGTCCTCGGCGAACATGCAGCGCGCGTTGAACACCTCGATTGCATCAACCCTGTCGATGATCTTGAGCAAATCTTCTTCGTGCCACGCACCCTTGCGCAGACGGTCGAACGGGTGCGACACGCTGATGACCGCGCCCTGATCGCGCAGGCGGCGGATGGTCTCGTCGGGGGTCAGCCCGGCGGGGATCGATTCCTGCATGAAGTAGCCGAGGATTTCGCCCCGGTCGGTCATGATTTCCTCGCCGACGATCACCAGATCGGGCGCGAGCCGCTGCATCGCCAGCGCGCCGTCTGCCGTGTTGTGGTCGGTGATGGCGATCCGGTCGATGCCGCGCCGCTGGCACAGCCGCTGAATCGCGTCGAAAGGCACGACGCAGTCCTTAGACCAGCAGGTGTGGCTGTGCAGCTCGACGTGCCAGAACTCAGAAGTCATCTCTCTCGCCCAATTCTTCGAGTCAGTTCGTTTGACCTCACCCCGTGTGACCTTCGGTCACCCACCCCTCTCCACGCTGTGAAGAGGGGAAAGCTCACAGGGCGAGCCGCAGGTTCGCGCGTGAGCCGGGGTGAGGTGATTGCTCCCCGAATTGTAGCAGCGCAGCGGACGCGCGAACAGCGTATGTTATAATGCGCCGCTTCAGAGGCTCGTGCGTTCGTCGGGCAACCGTCAGGTGCAATTTCGACCGTTTTGTGGCAGACTGACGCACGTCGGAGTGGAGTAGTTGAGATACGACAAATGAATCGATCAACTGGGACGCTGCAAGCGCCGCCGCGCGTCCTGCTGTGGCTGGTCACAGTGATCTTCTTCCTCCTGATCGTCGCAGTACTCGCAGGACTGAATTACATCACCGGGGGGCAGCGGCTCGGCTCGCTGATCCCGTTCGTGGGTATCGCCATCGTCGGCGTTTTGGTCGCGGTGGTGGGCGGCGCGGTCATGTTCCGCCGCCAGCTTCCGCGCCTGATGTGGCTGTGGGCGACGCTGCTGGCAATTCTGGTGGTGGTGGCGATAGCGGTGGGCGGCGTGTTCGCCTACCGCAACATCCTGCCGCCGCGCTACCAGGAGCAGGTGCTGACCGAAATGCCGTTCATGCGCGCCTTCATGCCGCCGACGCCCGAAGGCGGCACGGTCCCGACCGTTCGCTCCGCGCGAAGGTGGCATCTCGCCGGAGGATTTGCTGGCGCTGCCGCTGCCGGAATTCACCGAGAATGCCGCGCCGCCGACCGTCACGCCGTCGCCGGAAGCGACCGACGACGCCGCCATCGAGCCGGTGGTCGTGCTCGCGCCCACACAGACGCCGATCCCGTCGATTACGCCGACTTCGCTGCCAACCGATGTGCCGACACAGGCTCCGGCTACGCCGATTCCGCCGACGCAGGCAGCTGATTCGGTCGGCGTGCCGCAGGCGACGACCAATTTCTCCCGCCCGGCATCGACCCGCATGTACGGATTCACCTACGTGCGCCAGGGCTGGAACGACTGCGGTCCCGCCAACATCACGATGGCGCTGAGTCATTTCGGCTGGCGCGAGACGCAGGAATATGCCGCCAGTATCCTCAAGCCGAACACCGAGGACAAGAACGTCTCGCCGTCGGAGATGGTCAGCTTCGTGCGCCAGCAGACGCAGGTCAGCGCGATCACGCGCATGGGTGGCGACATCGAGCTGGTCAAGGATTTCATCGCCGCCAACATCCCGATCATCGTCGAGACCGGCTATTATCTCGAAGGTGAGAACTGGCTCGGTCACTACCAGACGGTCGTCGGCTATGACGACAACCAGAGCGTGTTCTATATCTACGATAGCTGGCTGGGCATCGGTACGGGCGACGCCGGGATCGCCGAGCATTACAGCGATTTCGACGCCAACTGGCAGTATTTCAACCGCGCCTTCATCGTGATCTACGAGAAAGACCGCGAGAACGTCGTCCAGCAGATTCTGGGCGACCGCGCCGATGTGACCAAAGCCGACGAGCACGCACTGGCAGTCGCGCAGCAGGAAGCCCGCGCCGACCGCCAGAACGCGCTGGCATGGTTCAACCTGGGCACGTCGTACACGCGGCTCGGTCAGTATGAGCAGGCTGCCACCGCCTACGATCAGGCGCGGCGGCTGGGCACACTGCCCTTCCGTATGCTGTGGTATCAGTTCGGTCCGTTTGAAGCCTACTTCGAGACCGGGCGCTACGACGACGTGCTGGCGCTGGTCAACACCAATCTGCGCACCGCCGGGAACTACGTCGAGGAGACGTTCTACTGGCAGGGCAAAGTGCTCGCGGCGCAGGGGCAGCGGCAGGACGCGGCGGCGGCATTCCAGCGCGCCATCGCCCAGAACCCGAATTATCAGGCGGCGCGCGACGCGCTCGGCACCCTCAACCTGTAAGGACAACGCGCATGGACGCGGAACGACCGACTCGCCAGACTTCCCGCCAGATCGCCCGCTCGACCGCGATTGTCATGGTCGCGTTCGCGGCGGCGAAAGCCATCAGCCTGGCGCAGACCTTCATCATCGCCCGCACCTTCGGCATCGGCAGCGCCTGGGACTCGTTCGTCACCGCCAACCGCATCCCGGAGCTGATCTTCACGCTGATCTCCGGCGGCGCGCTGGCATACGCCTTCATCCCGGTGTTCAGCGGCTACCTGTCGCGCGGGGACAAGAACGGCGCGTGGCACATCGCCTCGCACGTGATCAACACGATCTTCAGCGCGACGCTGGTCGTGAGCATCGTGGCGTTCCTCGCCGCGCCCTGGCTGGTCGAGCACGTGGTCGCGCCGGGGTTCGCGCCCGACGTGCAGGCGCAGACGGTCGCGCTGATGCGCATCCTGCTGGTCAGCACGCTGATCTTCTCGGTCAGCGGCATCGTCATGGGCATTCTGCAAAGCCATAACCACTTTCTGCTGCCCGCGCTCGCGCCGATCATGTACGACGTGGGCATCCTGTTCGGCGTGATCTTCCTGCTCAAGCCGTTCGGCGTGCGCGGGATCGCTATGGGCGCGGTGCTGGGCGCGGCGCTGCATTTCCTGATTCAGGTGCCCGGCTTGATCCGCTTCCGCGCCAAGTGGTATCCCGAACTCGGCTGGCGCGACCCGAACGTATGGCACGTCATCCGGCTGATGATTCCGCGCATAGGCGGGCTGGGCGTGTTCAGCTTCAACTTCATCGTCATGAACAACATCGCCTCGCGGCTGGGCGCGGGGTCGGTCAGCGCGCTCGACTGGGGCTGGCGGCTGATGCAAATCCCGGAGACGCTGATCGGCACGGCGATGGGCACGGTGATCTTCCCGACGCTGGCGTCGCTGAGCGCCGTTCAGGACGCCGAGGGCAAGCGCACGGCGATGTCCGGGGCGCTGCGCTTCATCCTGATCGCCACCATCCCGTCGGCAATCGGCTTGATCCTGATCGGGCGCACGCTGATCAGCCTGCTGGAAGGCGGCGCGTTCGACACCTCGGCGTCGGCGCTGGTGTACGGCACGCTGCAATTCTTCACGCTCGGTCTGGTCGTCCATTCGCTGCTGGAGGTGATTGCCCGCAGCTTCTACGCCGACAAGGACACGCTGACGCCGTTCTGGGCGGCGCTGGGCGGCGCGACCATCAATCTTGTCCTGTCGATCCTGCTGAGCGGCGTGCTAACGATCAGCAGCACGCAGACGCTCATGTTCGGGCTGTCGAAGAACCTGTCGCTCGACCTCGTTCTGAGCCACGTCTCTGGCGATCAGGGCAACGTCGGTGGGCTGGCGCTGGCGAACTCGCTCGGCACGGGCTTCGAGGTGCTCGTCCTGCTGTGGATTTTGCGGCGGCGCTGGCACGGCGTCCACGAGGGCGAGATGGCGCGCACGCTGGCGAAAACGCTGGCGGCGAGTCTGGTCATGGGGCTGGCGGTCGTGATCGCCAACGCGGGCTGGACGGCGGCGGGACTGGCGGGGCGCGGGATAGTCTGGACGGTCGTGCAGTTGGGCGTCGAGGTTGGCGCGGGCGCGCTGGCGTTCGCGGTGACGGCGGCGCTGCTGCGCATGGAAGAACTGCGAGCGGTGATCGACATGGTGCTGCGCCGCCGCTCACTTTCAGAGGCTTCTGCATGAATACGCAAATCAAATATGTGACCCTCGGACTCGCCGAGACCAACGCCTATCTGCTCGGAGACGAATCGGGTCAGGCGATCCTGATCGACCCGGTTGACGAAGCCGAATTGCTGGTCAAGAGTGCCGCCGGAGCGGGCTGGACGATCCAGTTGATTCTGGCGACACACGCCCATTTCGATCACGTGCTGGCGAGCAAAAAGCTGAAGGAACTCACCGGCGCGCCGTTCTACATCCACCACGAAGCGGCGCAGTGGCTGAAGAACCTGCCCGAAACCGGCGTGCGCTTCACCGGGACAGCCTTCCCCGAAGCCGCCGTGCCGGATCGCCTGCTGACGACCGAGACGGAAACGATTGAGCTGGGCGCGTTCAGGCTGGAGACGATCTACACCGCCGGGCACGCGCCGGGGCATCTGGCGTTCTACCTGCGCGATCACGGCGTCCTGTTCAGCGGCGACTCGCTGTTCGCGGGAACCATCGGGCGCACCGATCTGCCCGGCAGCGACCACGACCTGCTGATCCGGCTGATCCGCGAGAATTTGCTGACGCTGCCGGACGAGACGCAGGTGCTGCCCGGTCACGGCAGACCGACGACGATTGGCGTCGAACGAGCGACGAATCCATTTCTGATTACAGCTTAAAGGTAACAAGTTAAAGGTCGGGCACGTCAGAGTCGTGCGCGCTTTAGCATGTTCAGGGGTATGGTTGTAGGGCGTTCAATTGAACGCCCCTGCATTTGCGCGCACACGATGAACTGAGACAGGCACCGATGAAACACATCCTGATGATCTTCCTCGACGGGATCGGGCTGGGCGACGACGATCCCGCCGTCAATCCGTTCGCCGCCGCGAACCTGCCGACGATCACGGCGCTGACCAATGGCAAACGCTGGCTGCGCGGCATCGGGCGGCAGGAGAGCGCCCGCGCCAGTTTCATGCCGACCGATCCGCGTATGGGCATCCCCGGCAGACCGCAGAGCGCCAGCGGGCAGGCGGCGATCCTCACCGGGCGCAACGTGCCGCAGATGATCGGCGAGCATTACGGACCGCGCCCCAACCCGGCGATCCGCGCGATTCTGGACGAGGACAACTTCTTCAAACAGGTGACGGCGCGCGGCATGAAAGCCGCCCTGCTCGAAGCCTACCCGCCGCGCTTCCACGCCGCCATCGCCAGCGGCAAGCGGCTGCCTTCCAGCTACCAGCAGGCGCTGATCGCCGCCGGGCTGCCGCTGTTCACCGAGGATGCGATCTACAGCGGCGACGCGCTGGCGGTCGACTGGACGGGCGAAGGCTGGCGCAGCGACCTCGGCTATACCGATACGCCGGTCTACATGCCAGAGGACGCCGGACGCAGGATGGTCGAGCTGTCGCGGCGCTACGACTTCTCGTTCTTCTCGCATTGGGTGACCGACGTGGTCGGGCATCGCGGCACGGTCGCCGACGGCGTGCGCGCGCTGGAGTTGTTCGACGCGGTCATGGCGGGTGCGCTCGCCGCATGGGACGATACCGAGGGGCTGATAATCATCACCAGCGATCACGGCAACATGGAAGACCTCAGCCATACCAAGCACACCGAAAACGATGTGCCGACGCTGATCGTCGGGCGCGAGCACGCCCGCTTCGCCGACGGGCTGCACACGCTCGCCGACCTCGTGCCGCAGATGGCGGATTTTCTCTTCACGGCTCATCAGCCGGGCTGATTTGCACGGAATTTACATTTCCCCAAAACGGCGGTTACACCTTCTCCGTATAGTAGTCGTGAACGTGAAGTGATGGGGAGGGGAACATGTATCCGCGACGACGTTGGTATGGTCCAAGACGATTCGGCTGGCGTTGGCGGCGTCCCTACTGGCGCTGGCGGCGCGCGCCCGGCTGCTGGTGGGCGCTCCCACTCATGCTGGCGATAGTGGCGCTCTCCGTCAGCGTGTTCGCGCGTATCATCTAGGCGCGCCGACGGGATGACTTCGAGACTTCGGGACTGATCGAATGACCAGTCCCATGCCGCTCGCGTTTCGCGCTATACTGAACCTTGTATCTTTACTGTAAGCAAGGGACTGGTATGGCAGTTGATCGAAACGCGATGCGCGACACGCTGCGCTTCTGGGGCAGCGGGGTCACGGTTATCGCTACGCTGACGGACGAGACCTACGACTTCCCCTACGCAGGCATGACTGTCAGCGCCTTCAACTCACTCTCGCTCGAACCACCGCTGGTCCTGGTCTGCCTCGCCAAAGACACCACCACCAGTGACTGCATCCTCAAAAATCGCATCTTCGGTGTGTCGATCCTCGGCGGCGAGCAGGCGCAGATCAGCGACCGTTTCGCCGGGCGGGTCGCGCTGCCGTCGCACGGCGACCGCTTTGAAGGCGTCGCAGTCGAGAGCGCCGTCACCGGCGCGCCGCTGCTGCGCGATTCGCTGGCGTGGCTCGACTGCCGCGTCCACAGTGTCCACGACGGCAGTACCCACTGGATCATCTGCGGCGAAGTCGTGGCGACCGGACACCGCGACGAGGCGCAGTCGCCGCTGATCTACTTCAACCGCGCCTACTTCGATCTGACGCCCGAAGGCGAGCGCTCCTAATTCAGGCAATCCACAATACCTGAGTATGGTGAACACCGGATATATACCCTGTAGGGGCGAGGTACACCTCGCTCCAGCTTTCCTATCACCCGTCATGTAAAGAATACTTGACTCTGTGTAAATAATAGTTTACATTTGAGTCGTATTCTGATCGGCGAAATGCACCGGGGCGCGGCGTGGTCGAGTTGAAGAATCGGGTGAAACAGCTTCGCTGGCTGAACGGCGAGATGACCCAGCAGGAACTCGCTGACCGGCTGGGCGTCACGCGCCAGACGATCCTCGCTATCGAAAAGGGGAAATTCAACCCCTCAACCCGACTGGCGCTCCAGATGGCGCAGATTTTCAAAACCAGCGTGGAAGCGATCTTCTACCTGGAAGGAGACGGATCATGACCGCACAGGATCGACAGTCGGGGGCGCAGCGTCCACGCCTGATGATGGGTCTGCTGGTGTTCGCCGGGCTGTTCGGGATGGTCATTCAGTTCATCATGCCGGATTCGGAAATGCTGGCGTTCATGGTAGGGGCAGCGGCGGTCGGCGGGCTGGTCGGCGCGGGTCGCCAGTTCGAGGAGCGCGAGCAGCTGCTTCTGTCGCAGGCGTTTAGCTCCGCCTTTCAATGGCTGCTGGTTGTGCTGTTGGCGGTCTCCGCTTTCTATGCCGGACTGGCGGCGCTCCATCTTAGCTCCGGGCTGGCGACTTTCGTGAGCGCCCACTGGACGGGTCTGATGGTGTCGGGCATGTGCCTGGTGCTGGGCATCGCCGGATACGCGAGCTTCCGGGATGCGTGAAGCCGGTGCGACGCTTCCCTTGACGAACCTCCCCCGCTCCACTACAATGACCGCTGCTGTTTCGGCAGGATCAGGCGATGTTTGAGCAACTCACCAACCGACTGCAAGATGTATTCGACGGCTTAGGGCGCGTCGGCAAGCTGAGCGAAGCCGACGTTGACAAGGCGATGCGCGAAGTGCGCATGGCGCTGCTGGAAGCCGACGTTGCGCTGCCGGTCGTCAAGGATTTCGTGCGGCGCGTCAAAGAGCGCGCTATCGGCGCGGATGTCGCCAAGAGCCTGAAGCCGGGGCAGCAGGTCGTCAAGATCGTCCACGAAGAACTGCTGGAAACGCTCGGCGAAGGCGCGAAGCTGAATTTCTCCGGCAGCTCCAAGCCGCACGTGATCATGCTGGTCGGCTTGCAAGGCGCGGGCAAGACGACGACCGCCGCAAAGCTGGCGCTTGAGCTGCGCCGCGACGGTCGCGCGCCGTTCATGATCGCAGCGGACACCTATCGCCCGGCAGCCGTCGACCAGTTGGTCACGCTCGCCAAGCAGATTCAGGTGCCGTACTTCGAGGAAGGCACGAGCGTCAAGCCGCCGGACATCGCCGTACATGGGCTGAAAGCCGCCCGCGACCAGAACGCCGCCGTCGTCATCATCGACACGGCGGGTCGTCTGCAAATCAACGAGCAGTTGATGGACGAGCTGGCGGAGATCAAGCGGCGCACGACGCCGGTCGAAATCCTGCTGGTCGCGGATTCGATGACCGGGCAGGAAGCCGTCAATATCGCTCAGGGCTTCAACGAGCGGCTCGGCATCACCGGGCTGATCCTGACGAAAGTCGACGGTGATGCACGCGGCGGCGCGGCGCTCTCGATGCGCGCAGTCACGGGCGTGCCGATCAAATTCCTGGCGACGGGCGAGAAGCTCGACGGCTTCGAGCCGTTCCACCCGGATCGACTGGCGCAGCGCATTTTGGGCATGGGCGACGTGATGTCGCTGATCGAGAAAGCCGAAGCCCAGTTCGACGAAGCCGAAGCCGAGAAGCTGCAGCGCAAGCTGCTGGAAAACCAGTTCACGCTGCAGGACTTCCTCGACCAGTTGAAGAAGATCAAGAAGATGGGACCGATCACCCAGCTTCTCGACATGGTTCCCGGCATGAGCCGCTTCCGTGACCAGATCGACCAGAAGGACATGGAGAAGCGGATCAGCCGCGTCGAAGCGATCATCAATTCGATGACCAGCAAAGAGCGGCAGAACCCGAAAATCCTCAACGCCAGCCGCCGCAAGCGCATCGCGGCGGGCAGCGGCGTCGAGGTACGCGATGTGAACGAAGTCCTGAAGCAGTTCCAGGACATGCAGAAGCTCATGAGCCAGATGCGGAACGGGCGTATGCCCGGAATGCCGCGTCTGCCGCGCTAAGCGACGACGCCAACTCAGCCCGTCGCTTCCCGCAACTGAGCGTTTTCGTCTCAGTGGCTCCCCGTAACCAATCGCATGGGAGCGTATCGAAACAGGAGTGCAGGACAAATGGTACGTATTCGTTTTCGCCGCGTCGGCGGCAAGAAGCAGCCGAGCTACCGCCTGGTAATCGCCGACCAGCACGCCGCCCGCAACGGCGGCATCATCGAGTCCGTCGGTTATCACAACCCGCGCACGCAGCCGTCGACCGACATCGTCGACGAGGCGCGCGTCCTCTACTGGCTGAGCGTCGGCGCGCAGCCGAGCGACGCCGTCGTGCCGCTGCTCAAGCGCACCGGGACGCTCGACCGCTACGCGCGGCTGAAGAAGGGTGAATCGATGGAGGCGCTGGTCGCCGAAGCCGAAGCCGCCCGCGCCGCCGCCGCGCCGGTCAGCCCCCGGACGAGCTACCCTGCCCCGGAAGCCGGACAGGGCAAGTTCAAGCCGAAGTCGGAATAATTTCGGCGCTGGCTTATTGATCACCTCGCAGGGGCATGGCGCTGCCGTGCCCCTGCGGACATACTGCATACGAGGAACCAGAACTCATGGAACAATTGATTGAGTATGTCGCCAAGAGCCTCGTGGATGACCCGACGCAGGTCAAGGTAAGACGCAAGGATGCCGGATCGTCAATCATCCTGGAGCTGAGAGTCGCCCAGCCGGATACGGGACGCATTATCGGCAAGAGCGGGCGCGTCGCCAATGCCCTGCGCACGCTGCTGCGTGCGGCGGATAATCCCAAGAACAAGCGGATCATCTTGAAGATCAGCTAAGTTGAACCCGGCATATCTGCTGCTCGGCGAAGTGCTGCGCCCTCACGGAATACGTGGGGAGCTGCGGATTCGCCTGCTGACCGACTACCCCGAACGCATCGCCCAACTGGAAACCGTGTATCTCGCCGATTCGCCCGAATCGACGAAAGTCGTGCCATATCACGTTCAGGGGATGCGGCGTAATGCCGAGTACGGTCTGCTCAAGCTGCGCGAAATTCCCGACTGACGCGCGGAGCGGCTGCGCGGGCTGTTCGTGCTGATCGACATCGCCCACGCCATCCCGCTGGAAGCCGACGAATTCTACCTGTACCAGTTGATCGGGCTGCGGGTGGAGACGAGCGCGGGCGAGACGCTCGGCACGCTGGTCGAGGTGCTGGAGACGGGCGCGAACGACGTGTACATCGTCGACAGCCCACGCTACGGCGAAATTCTGATTCCGGTCACGGGCGAAACCATCGTCAAAACCGACGTGCAGGCGGGCGTGATGGTCGTGTCGCTTCCGGAAGGACTGCTGCCAACATCAGGCGACGAAACACCCGACGATACCCGTAAACGCGGGCAGACACACGGGTCTGCCTCAACTCTCCGGCGCGGTGCCATCTTGACAGCATTCCCGGCTGACTATATGCTCGTTTGAGTATCCGTACATCTCCCGGTCATCGCAGTGGACGAACGCAAATACTGGCTGGGCTTCAGTCTCGTACCGGGCATCGGACCTAAACGGCTGCTCGTGCTGGCGCGGGCGTTCGGCACGCTGCAGGCGGCGTGGGGACGAGCGAGAGTCGGCTGCGCGAAGCCGGTCTCGACGCGGAGACGACGGCAAATCTGCTGACAGCGCGGGCGCGGCTCGACCTTGACGCCGAGATGGACAGGATCAGGCGGGCGAACGCAAGCCTGCTGACGCCGGAGGACGCCGATTACCCCGCCCTGCTCAAGCACCTGCCCGACCCGCCGCTGACGCTGTACTGTCGGGGCGAGATCACCGAGCAGGATGGGCTGGCGCTGGCGATAGTCGGGACGCGCAAAGCCACGCCTTACGGACGCGACGCGGCGGCGTTCTTCGCCCGCGAGCTTGCCCGGCAGGGCGTGACGATTGTCAGCGGGCTGGCGCACGGCATCGACGCAGCGGCGCACCGGGCGGCGCTGGACGCGGGTGGACGAACTATCGCGGTGCTGGGCTGGAATCGACCGGGTGTATCCGTCAGATCACGGCGAGCTGGCGCGTCAGATCGCCATGCAGGGTGCGGTCATCAGCGAATTTCCGGTCGGCAGCAAGCCGGAAGCGCGCCATTTCCCGCGCCGCAACCGCATCATCAGCGGGATGTCGTTAGGCGTGCTGACGCCGAAGCGCCGCAGAAAAAGCGGCGCGCTGATCACGGCGATGACGGCGGCGGATCAGGGGCGCGAGGTATTCGCCGTGCCGGGCAGCATCTTTGGCGCGGCGCACGGCGGGTCGAACCGGCTGATTCAGGATGGCGCCAAGCTGGTGATCACGGTCGAGGATATTCTGGACGAGCTGAACATCGTCCAACGGAATGTGGAAGCGCGGGTCATCACCCGGCAGATCGCGCCGTCGGGCGCGAAAGAAGCGGCGCTGGTGCGTTACCTGAGCGCCGAGCCACTGCCGATAGACGAACTGGTACGGCAGAGCGGGATGCCCGCTGCCGAGGTGTTGAGCACGTTGACTTTGCTGGAATTGCAGGGATATGTCGAGGACGACGGGCGGGGAAATTACCGCCGCCCGCGCCTTCAGGAGTAGAGGTCGCAGAACATGGAACACTACTATGCAGTCATCCTGGCGGGTGGCGGCGGCACGCGCCTGTGGCCCGTCAGCCGCGCCGACCTGCCCAAGCAGCTTCTGGCGCTGGTGGAAAGCGATTCGATGTTCCGGGTCGCCGTCGAGCGGCTGGCTCCCCTGTTCCCGCCTGATCATATTTACATTGTGACGGGACCCAAATTCGTGGACGCCATGCGCGACGAGACCCCGCTGATTCCGGCGGAGAATTTCATTGTCGAGCCGTATGGCAAGAATACCGGACCGGCGGCGGCGCTGGCAGCGGCGGTGATCGCGGCGCGCGACCCGCAGGCGACGATTGTCCTGCTCACGGCGGATCACCACATCGCCGACAAGGGGAAATTCCGCCGCGTCCTGGAAACGGCGTACACGCTGGCGCAGGAGGACTACATCGTCACGCTGGGGATTTCGCCATCGCTGCCCGCGACCGGGTTCGGCTACATTCAGCGCGGCGACATGCTGCGTGAGATCGACGGCTTCCCGTGTTATCACGCGCTCGGCTTCACTGAAAAGCCGGACACTCAGACGGCGATCCGCTTCATCCGGTCGGGCGACTATAGCTGGAATTCCGGCATGTTCATCTGGCGGGCGAGCCGCGCGCTGAGCGAGTTCGAGCGCTACCAGCCGGAGATTTATGTGGCGATGCGGGCACTGCAACCGACTATCGGCACGCCGAATTTCGAGTCAAAGCTCGCTGAAATCTGGGCGCAGATACCGTCGGTGCAGATCGACACGGGCGTGATGGAGAAAACCGGGCGCATCGCCGTCATCCCGGTCGACATCGGCTGGAGCGACGTGGGAAGCTGGGATGCGCTGTTCGACGTGCTCGACCTGGACGCGGCTGGCAACGGCTTCAAAGGCAGCGCCCCGAATCGGCTCGTCATTGACACAAAGAACACACTGGTTTACAGTGACAAATTGACCGTCACCATCGGGATCGAAGACCTGGTGATCGTCGATACCCAGGATGTTTTGATGATTTGCAGGAAAGACCGGACGCAGGATGTCAAGAAAGTCGTGGACATGCTGCGCGCGACGAACGACGAGACATATCTATAGAGGAACCTGAAACCCGCATGGCTCTTGAAGCATACTGCGTGAAATGCAAGACCAAGCGAGAAATCGCCAACCCGCAGGCGACTTACACGTCGAACGGGACGCCGGGCACGAAGGGAACGTGCCCGGTTTGCGGAACGACGCTGTTCCGCATGGGCGCAACCGAAGCCCACGCGACGCTGCCCAAGCCGGAGATCACGGCGAAGCCCGCGCGTAAAGCCGCGTCCAGCAAGAAAACCAAGACGACGGGTAAGCGCGCGTCAAAGAAACCGGCGTCACGGCGCGCTGCCGGGCGTGGCAAATCAGCGGCGGGCGAGAAGAAGCCGCTCCCGCGCTCGATTGGCAAGCTGGTGATCGTGGAATCGCCCGCGAAGGCGCGCAGCGTCGGGCAGTTTCTCGGCAGCGGCTACACGGTGAAAGCATCGAAGGGGCACGTCCGCGACCTGCTCAAGTCGCAGCTTGCGGTGGACGTGGCGAACGACTTCGAGCCGACCTACCGCGTCATGAACGACAAGCGCGAGACCGTCAAGGATCTCAAGATCGCGGTCGAACGGGCGAAGGAAGTCTATCTGGCGACCGACCCCGACCGCGAAGGCGAAGCGATAGCCTGGCATCTGCTGGCGGCAACCGACCTCGACACCCAGCCGAACGCCCACGTGCGGCGCGTCGTCTTTCACGAGATCACCCAGCCCGCGATTGAGGAAGCCTTCCGCCACCCGCGCGAGATCGACATGAGTCTGGTTAACGCGCAGCAGGCGCGGCGCATCCTCGACCGGCTGGTCGGCTACAACGTCAGCGAACTGCTGTGGCAGAAGGTGCGGCGCGGGCTGTCCGCCGGGCGCGTGCAGAGCATCGCCGTGCGGCTGATCGTCGACCGCGAGCGCGAGATCGAGGCGTTCGTGCCGGAGGAATACTGGACGGTCGACGCCCGGCTGAGCAAGCAGAACCACAACGGCAAATCCGAGAACAAGCCATTTCTGGCGCGGCTGGTGAAGATCGGCGGCAAGGACGCGCATTTCGGCAGCAAGGAAGAAGTCGATCCGCACCTGAAGGTGCTGCAAACGAGCAGCTACAGCGTCGCCGACATCAAGCGCGGCGAGCGCGTCCGCAAGCCGTCCGCCCCATTCACGACCAGCACGCTCCAGCAGGAAGCGTCGCGGCGGCTCGGCTTCACCGCCAAGCGCACGATGGCGGTCGCGCAGCAGTTGTACGAAGGCATTGACGCGGGAGTGGAAGGCTCGGTCGGTCTGATCACGTACATGCGTACCGACAGCCTGTCGGTCTCGCCGCAGGCGCACAAGGATGCCCGCGACTACATCGAGAAGCGATTCGGCAAGAATTACGTGCCCAAGCGCGCGCCGATCTACCGCACCAAGACCAAAGGCGCGCAGGAAGCGCACGAGGCGATCCGCCCGACGAGCGTGATGCGCGAGCCGGACGCGATCAAGAAGTCGCTGTCGCACGACCAGTACCGCCTGTACAACCTGATCTGGCAGCGGTTCGTCGCCAGCCAGATGGAGAATGCCGTCTACAACACGCTGCGCGTGGACATCAACGCCGGACCGACGGCAGCGCACAAGCCGTATCACTTCCGCGTCAGCGGCAGCACAATCAAGTTCAGCGGCTTTCTGGCGCTGTACGAGGACAGCCACGACGAAGATGTCGCCGACGACGAGGACGAGGGGCGCATCCTGCCGGACATGAGCATCGGCGAAATCCTCGACCTGCTCGGCTTGCTGCCGGAGCAGCATTTCACCCAGCCGCCGCCGCGCTACACCGAAGCCAGTCTGGTGCGCACGCTGGAAGAATTCGGCATCGGTCGCCCCAGCACCTACGCGCCGACGGTCGCCGTCATTCAGGATCGGGAGTACGTGGCGCGCGAAGATAAGCGGTTGATCCCGACCGAGACGGGCAAGATCGTCAACGACCTGCTGGTCGCGCACTTCCCGGAGATCATGGATTACCAGTTCACGGCGAAGATGGAAGACGAGCTGGACGACATCGCCGAAAGCAAGCTGGAATGGCGTCCAATGCTGCACGACTTCTACGCGCCGTTCGAGCGCCAGTTGAAGGCGGCGCGCACGGAGATCTCGCGCGTCAACCACGTCGAGGAAATCGGGCGGGCGTGCCCGGTGTGCGGCAAGCCGCTGGTGATCCGCTACGGGCGCTTCGGCAAGTTCATCGGCTGCTCGGATTACCCGAACTGCCGCCACACCGAGCCGCTGGTCGAAAAGCTGGGCGTGTCGTGCCCGGTGTGCGGCGCGGAGCACGGCGGCGAGATCATCGAGCGGCGCACCAAGCGCGGGCGCGTGTTCTACGGCTGCTCGCGCTATCCGGAATGTGAATTCACAAGCTGGAAGAAGCCGCTGCCCCAGCCCTGCCCCAACTGCGGCGGGCTGCTGGTCGAGCAGAGCCGCAACAAGGCGCAGTGTACCGTGTGCAAGCACACTTACGAAATCGACAAGCTGCCAGCGGCTGCCAGCGCTGAGCCAGCCTAGCTTCATCTATGTTTTGTGGGGCGGTCTGCTGGATCGCCCTTTTTGACTCCTAACCCAACTGGATAGTGATTTTGTTTGTATAACTTGATTGCGGGTACTTTGCCGTGATATATAATAGCATTATTGTTATTAGTGCAAATTTATTTGTAGATAAGGTATACCATGACCGGATCGGCGTCCTATATGCCATCTACATCCTTGTCATCGGGCGATTCAAAGTTCTTTCTCCGTAGACCGGAACATGCAACGGTTCTCGCAGGAGACACCAGTCAGTTCAGGGCGCGTCCCAAAATTGACCGGGGCTCGCTGTTGCGAAGTGCAGTTGCCATCCTCATGGTAGCGTTGTTTTTGGTCGCAGTAACAGGAGTCTGGAAGGAATGGCGAAACATCTATCTCCGACTTTTCGGTCTCCCAGCGTCAGGCATCGTGACTTCTCGCCATTCCGAGCAATCCTGCGATGACTCGGGTTGCAGCGATACGCTATACCTGTCTTATCACTTCAGCGTTGCAGAACAAGGTGAATTCTACACCAACGATGAGGTCGTAGGATCAGAAATGTACGAACTCCTCCCGGAGGGAACACCTATCGAGGTGGTCTTTGTCCCCAGTTTGCCAACCATTTCTGCACCGCTCAGCATCACATATCAATCGCCAAACATCACCCTGATTGGTCTAGGAATCGGCGGTGTCGTCACTCTGGCAGCCTTGATGAGATATCGACGTTTGTCGCGCCTGAGAAAGGAAGGGCGCGTCATTGAGGGGCGGCTAGACGACTGCGCCATTAGAGAAGTCGATGACGGCGAGGGGGGCAAAAACTTCGAGATTGTGTTCTGGATTCGATTTCCCACCCCAGATGGACGTACACTCACGGCAACAGTGGCGTACAGATTGGCGCCGTTTCAATTTGTGTACAAAGCCTTCGAGCGAGCGGTACCTGGAGCACGCATTGCTGTGCTATTCGTCAACGACAACCTTTACGAGATGTTGTAACTTCGTTTTTCCCTAGTGACGTGTTTGCAATTTCAAACGTTTGACGCTAGCCTAATGCTATGATTTTCGCTCAAAAGCGATTTCCGCTACAATCGTAATCAGTCGGCGGCGGATGAAAGGTCGATGCCTGATGGTGAAATTTCTCAAAGACAGTTACAACGGCATCTATGTCGTTCTGCTCAAGCCCTATATGCCCCGGAGCAAAACGCTCCTGGTGCTGATTCTGGGGGTGCTGCTTGGGCTGCTGTGGGCGTATGCGATTTCACCGACGATTTATTACAACGCGGACCCGCGCACGCTCGAACAGAGCTGGCAGGATGAGTGGGTCAAGCTGCTGGCAGATCGCTATGCCGCGACCACCAACACCGACATCAGCGAAATCACCACCAGACTGCTGCGCAGCGTCGATGACCCGCTTGGCATTGTCGACCGGCTGATCGCCACGCCCGGCGAAGAAGCCAACGTCGCCAAGCTGTCCGCCATTCGTCCTTTCGCTGAACAGGCGGAGCCGAACGCCGTCGTCGCGCCGCAGCCGAGCCTGGTCGCCAACATTCTGCCGTATATCGTCGCCCCGCTGGTGATCGTCCTCGTCGGCACAATCGTCACCGTGCTGTTCGGCATGTTCATCTACCCGAATCTGGTCGAGCCGCTCGTGCGGCGGGCGCGCGGTGAAAAAACCAGCCCGCAGGTGGCGCAGGAGCGCAAGGCGCGCGTCGAAACCGCCAAGCTGATGGAGACAAAAAAGACCGACTTTGTTGCCACCAGCAACTTCGGTCCGCCGCTGATGCAGCGCATGTCGAACTACACGCCCGGCTTCGGGACGTATGACGAGTCTTACACGATTGAAGACGAGCAGGAGCGCTTCCTGGGCGAGTGCGGCGCGCTGATCTCCGAAACCATCGGCACGGGCGACCCGGCGAAAGCCGCCGCGATTGAAGTCTGGCTGTTCGACAAGGACGATTTCGTCCGCACCGTCACCAAAGTATTCGTCTCGGAGTACGCCTACAACGATCCGTCGCTGCGCTCGAAGCTCGAAGCGAAGGGCGACCTCATACTGGCACAGCCGGGCGCGACCGTTCTCATGGAAACCAACACGCTGCGCCTGCAAGCCCGCATCGTTGATATGCAGTACGGCACGGGTCCGTTGCCGCCCAACAGCTATTTCGAGAAGATGACGCTTGAGCTGGCGGCATGGCGCAAGGGCGCCGAGGACGCGCCGGTGCCCATCGCGCAGCAGACCATCGTGACACCGCAGGTCGCCGCGCCACTGCCGACGCAGCCTGCCGCTGCCCCGCCCCGCCAGACGCCGAATTTCCAGGCGCCGCAGACGATGCCGCCCGCCGCTGTTCCGCCGCAGCCCGCACCGGGCACGCTGAGCAGCTCGCCGTCGTTCCGCCCGGCGACTCCACCACCGCCAGTCCAGAACCCTGCCCCCGACGACGATCCGTTCGGGGGGACGGGCGACTTTACGCCGATCACCTAGCGGGCAGACGAACCGTGTGAATCGCAATCAGGGGCAGGATACTTGGTATGCAAGCCAGTATCCTGCCCCTGTCGTTTTGTGAGGATGCGCGTGGTGCTACTTGATTTTCTTGACGCGGAAGATGATCGTGCCGCCGGGAGTCTGGACGCGGACTTTGTCACCCTTCTTCGCGCCCAGCAGCGCCGATCCTATCGGGCTGAGGTGGGAGATTTTGCCCTCGTCGGGGTTGGCTTCGGCAGCGCCGACAATCGAGTAGATTTCCTCGTCGTCGGTGCCATCTTCGACAATCGTCACCTGCGAGCCGACGACAACCGCGTCCGACGTGCCGTCGTTGGAGATGATCACCGCCGAATGCAGGACGTTTTCGAGATACTTGATCCGTCCTTCGACGAACGCCTGCTGCTCTTTCGCGTCATGATAATCGGCGTTCTCTTTCAAATCCCCCTGAGCGACGGCTTCCTTCAGCTTGTACGCAAGGTCGGGGCGGCGCACGTTGATCAACGTGTCCAGCTCGCGCTGGAGTTCTTCGGCTCCTTCAGCGGTCAGATATACAGGTTCAGACATACCAATCCCTCATTGATGCACGATGTGCTCGATGTTTGTCGCAGCGAAATGCGTACCGCTGGCGGCACGCTCTGGCGGTCAATTGCATGAGACGGCGGCGAACAACACAGACAAAGCCTGCGCGAACTCTGTCCGCCGCACGCTACGGATTCACCGAAAAGTGAGACCGACGGATGCCGAGTATATGCACACGGGATCGAAAATCAAGATTTGACCTATAGTATTTTCAGATATAGCGTATAATAAACATTGTAATGATGCTCACGAGATGCGACGAGGTACAACATGGAACGTAGACACAGATCAATCATATGGCTTCTGGTCATGGTCGTCGGCGTGCTGCTGCTGTCAATTCACGCGGTCAGCGCGCAGGATTTGCCGGTCATCCGCATCGGCGTCCTCGACAGCGAGCAGGGTCCGATCAGCAACGGTGCGCGGCTCGCCGTGCAGGAAATCAATGCCAGCGGCGGCGTGGTCGGCGCGGACGGCGTGACACGAACGCTCGATCTGGTGATCGCGCCGTCGAACCTCGGCTTCACGCTCGACGAGGCGGTGCAGCAGATT
Source organism: Anaerolineae bacterium (assembly GCA_046328655.1). GTDB lineage: Bacteria > Chloroflexota > Anaerolineae > Aggregatilineales > Phototrophicaceae > Flexifilum. Next base: position 55,711 of record JAXLWE010000027.1, read on the forward strand.
CAGACATCCAACGTGGTCGCCGTCCTCGGTCCCCAGACCAGCGATGAAGTGATCAACGGGCTGCCGAAGCTCCAGAGTCTGAACGTGCCGGTCATTGTCCCGGCGATGGACGACACAATCATCACGTCTGATGCTTCCGAGCTGCTGTTCCGGTCGCGCGCTCAGGAAGCGCTGCTGGAACAGGCGCTCGCCAACTACCTGATCGGCGAATTCCAACTGACATCGGTCGCCACCGTCCAGCTTGACATCGCCAGCACCGCTGGTGTGGTCGATTTCACGACTTCGGCGGCGACGCTCGGCGTCACGCCCAACCCAACCGTCACGCTCGCCGATATCAGCAACCTGACCAGCGTGGTCGGCGACCTGGTCGATGCGAACCCTGCCGTGATCGTCGCGTTTGGCGCGCCCGAAGGGACGGCGGCGCTCTACGCCAGCCTGCGCTCGGCGGGCTGGACAGGTGCATTCGCCTATAATCAGGCGTTCGACCCGGTTTTCCGGTCGTCCGTACCATTTGACGAGTTGAGCGGCGTGCTGGCGGCGATGACCTGGTCGTTCGGCGCACCCGATCCCATGAGCCGGAATTTCCTCGACGACTACATCCACCTGTACGGCGAGCTTCCCGGCGCGGTCGAAGCCGCCAGCTACGACGCTACCCGGCTGATCGCCGACGCGCTGACGCTGCCCGGAAGCCTGCGCGATAACCTCGCCAACGCAGCCGAGACGACCGGCGTTCAGGGCGTCCTCAATGCCGAAGACCTGGGTGAAGGGGAGATGAGCAACAACGTCGTGATCGTCCGCCGCACCGAACTGGGCGCGCCGGAAGTGCTGGCGCATTATCAGGGCAGCGAGCGGCTGCCGGTCACCAGCATCCCGATAGTCCAGCTTACGCCCACACCGACGCCTGCCGTCGAAGAAGTGGCGTTGACGGTTACGCAACCGTTCCAGAACGTGTACGCGGGACCCGGCGAGGAGTACGCCATCCTCGGACAGTTGATGCAGGGCGAGGAAGCGGCAATCGTCGGCACAGACATCAACTACACCTGGGTAGTGATCAATTTCCGGGGGCAGCAAGGCTGGCTGCTGGCGAGTCAACTCGACATCACCGGCGACCTGCGCAGCGTGCCGATCCTGCCCGCACCGCCGACGCCCGCGCCCGCTATCACGGCGACACCCTCGCCTGAGCCGAACATCGACCTGATCATCGTCTCGGCGTCGATTGCGCCGAATCCCGTCGTGCCGAACCAGAACTTCACGGTCACGATCACCGTCGGCAATATCGGCAACGCTCCGGCAGGAGCATTCAGCGTCGCCGGGACGTTCCCGCCTAACAACCAGTATCTGGTCGGGCAGGTTGCGAGTCTCGGACCGAGCCAGAGCACGACGCTGACGCTGTCGGGCATCCTGAGCGGAACCGGGACGTACACCACGTCGCTGCAAATCGACGCCAATAATCAGGTGAACGAGGGCGGCGTCGGCGAGCAGAACAACACCTATAACGTCACCTACACGGTCGACATCGGCGTGCTGAATCAGGGCACGATAACGCTCAACCTGGGCGACACGCTCGATCTGGAAGGCAACCGTGTACAGGGCGACGTGAACTGGAACTCCGACGGCGGCACGCTCGGCTTGAAGGCGATCTTCGGCGCGCATCTGGGTTTGCTGGGCGCGGTTGACCCCAATACGGTCAACTATCAGATGATCAACCCCGGCGCGATGACCCGCGACTCGATTGCTCGCACCGAAATGAGCGTCGGCACGGTGATCGGCATTATCACCGCCGACGGGCATCGCGGCTGGATGCAAGTGACCGCGCTGAGCGACACGCAGATCGGCTTGATTTTCCGGGTGTACGCGGGGTAGCTTCCGCAGCGCAAGGTGAAGCTTCGCCCGACGCTCAAAGCATCGGGCTAGCCATTCAAGCCGACTGAAGTCGGCTACGCAACTTCGCCACTCGCATCCGATCCGCTGGCAGGCGCCGGTCGTAGCCGGGGATTTGATCCCCCCGGCAGCAGCAAGGCGGAAACGCTACCAGATTCTGGTGATGCCTATGGGCGCACTCGGCCAACCGCAGGTACTACGTGCCGCCCTTCTGTTTTCATGGGGAAAGCTGCACGTCCAGCCAGGTGAGCTGGTTGGGCACGAGCGTGACCTGCCGGGTGAAGCGCACGCGCCCGCCCGCCACCGCCGAGACGCTGTAATCCCGGCGGGCAGGTCACCAATGGTGAAATTCTCGTGCAGCACGGCGTCAGGGTTGACCATTCGTCGCCGTAGGTGTAGGTCTGGCGCTCCATCAGGCTGGAGCGGACGATCAGCATCACGCCGTACTGGACTGCGCCCGTTTGATCGACCACGCGCCCGGCAAGCACACCAATTCGGATGCAGGCGCACCCACAATTCCGGGTTGCGCGTATCGTCGAAGTGAACGGGATCGCCGACGCGGATTTCCAGATGCGGGTGCGGACCGAGCGCGATCCGGTCGCGCCGACGATACCGACCACGTCGCCCTCGCGGACGACCTGCCCTTCGCGCGCCGTGACGTTCGCCATGTGCCCGTAAAGCGTGTACACGGGCGAAGCCTTCGGGCGACAGAGAATTGTGCTGGATGATGACCAGGTGCCGTAGTAGTCGTTGATGGGCGCGAAGCGCGTGGTCCAGGTCGTTGCCCGCGTAGATGACGATGCCATCGCCCGCCGCGTGCACCAGCGTGCAATCGGATTGACCAGATCGACGCCGTGATGCACCTGTAAGCGCCCGGCATTGGTTCCGCCGGCGTAAGGATAGATGCGCGAGACGCTGGCGTTGCCCACATCGAGGATCGAGGTCGCCCCAGCAGCAGATAGCTGAAGGACGGCAGCGGCGTGTTGGTCGGCGGCGCAATGGTCAGGCTTGCGCTCGGCAGCAGCGCGGCGAGCGTCGCGCTCGGCGCGGGTGAGGCGAACAGCGCTCGCGGCGTGTTGGTCGGCGGCGGCGTGACGATCCGCTGCTGCAAGCGGACGATCTCGGTGATCGGCGCGGCTGCTGGAACAGGTCAGCGTCGGGCTGGGCTGGCAGGCGACGACCAGCAGGATCAACAAAGCCCGGCACGTCTCACTCGAACGCCACCTCGCGGTAGTCGCCGGTAGCATCGCCGAGACGGCGTTCTAGCACCTGCTCGCGCGCGGACGGCGGCAGTTGCAGCCCGCTCAGGGCATAGTCGATCAGCGCCGACTGCAGGATCAGCCGATCAGCTCGGTGTGGGTGACGGCTTGCACCGTGTTTCGCGGCTTCGGTGCGCAGCGCTGCCGCGATGTCGAACAGCGACGTTTGGCGATAGTCGATGTCCGTTCATCGAAACCTGTGCCCGCGCGCCGACCAGCAGCCCCAGCGCCTTCAGGTACGGCAGCCCGCCGCCCGACGCGCAGATCGCCAGCGCAATCGCCTGCGCGACGGTCACGTCGTCGGTGTCGAGGTAAGCGTTGAAGGCGATCAGTGGACCGCGCGCGCCGACTGCGACCGCCCCTGCCGACGTGAGCCGCGCTGGACCGAAATCCGGGGCGCGCTCGCGTGTGCCGATGACCGATTTCAGCGCCTCGTAGCCGATATTGCGCACGTCCGCCAGGTTGACACGACCGGGGTGCAGCGCCTGCTCATACAGATAGACCGGGAGGTCGAGCGCCGTCGCCAGCCGCCCAAACGTGCGGGCGAGCGCGGCGCATTCAGTCAGCGAGATGTCGCGCAGGGGATGAACGGGATCACGTCGACCGCGCCGATGCGCGGGTGGACGCCCGCGTGCTGGTCGAGATCGATGCGCTCGACGGCGACCCGCGCCGCGCCGAGCATGGCATCGGCGACGCGCTCTGGCTCGCCCGCGAAGGTGATCACGGTGCGGTTGTGATCGGGGTCACTGCTCACGTCGAGCAGCGCGACCGGCGCAGACCGGATCGACTTTCAGCGATGGCATCGATCACGTCGGCGCACCCTCGCTGAAGTTGGGGACGCATTCGACCAGCGGCACGCCCTACTCCTCGTCGTCCACGAAGGTTGGCGGACGTGCGGGCGGGCGCACCGGCGGCGCTTCGCGCGGGGCGCTCTCCTCCAGCGCGCGCAGCATGTCCGCGCTGATGACGCGCCCGTTGGGCTGGTTATACAGCACCGGGTTCGCCGCGCGGTCGACGGCATAGCGCCAGCGCCCTCTACCGACTTCGCGCAGCACCGAGCGGCAGGTATCGCAGTCGACAATCGCCTGCGGGCGTGGATGCCGAGCACGCGCGCCGGGCGCGTCTCGACGGTCAGATGCCCCTGCTGGCACACCAGGCGCTCGATCACGAAGCCCTCGGCATGTAGCGCTCCCCGGCGGACAAGCGCGCCAGTACAGCGCGACGTAGCCGACGACCACCACCAGCAGCACCACCCCGACGATGACCTCCAGTTGGCTCTCCTGGCGGGGGCGCGGGCGTTTCGGCGGGTTCGAGCGTCGGCAGGATGCTGGTCATGCCGGAGCAGCCACCGCCGCGCGGTCGGCGTATCGGTCGAGGTCGGGGCAGCGGTGGACATCGCCGCTCGTCGGCGACGGCGTGCCGTACCGCGCCTGGCGGACTGGTTGGCGTGAGTGAAGGCAGCGGCGTCTCAGTCGGCGGACTGGTCGGGGTTTGCGACGGCAGCGGCGTCGCTCGGCGCGGACGCGCTGGCGACCGCGATTTGCGCCGCCGCTTCGCTCGGTCCGGCGACGGCGTAAGTGTATTCGTCGGCGTGAAGGTGTGTGTGACGGTCGCGGCATCGCTTGGCGTGCTGGTCGGCGCGGAGTATTGCTCGCCGTTGGGCTGGCGGTGTCGGAAGGCGTGACCGACGGCGTGGCGCTTGGCACAGGCGTGCGCGTGGGCGCGGGCGTCGGTGTATCGGTCGGTACAGCCGTATAGGTCGCGGACGGCACGGGCGTGTTGGTCGGCGGCATCGACGGCGTCAGCGAGGGCAGCGGGCTGGGCGACGCCGTGTTCGACGGGACAGCCGTCGTCGCCGCAAGCGCCGTATTGGTCGGGATCAGGGTGGGCGAGGCGGTCGGCGTGACCGACGGTGTCGAAGTCGCGGTGAAGCGCTCTGTAGGGCTGGCGGTAAAGGTCACCGACGGCGTCAGCGCATCGGGCAGCAGCACCGGCAGCCGGGTGAGATCGAGCGAGCCTTCGACCAGATTGCGCGCGATCCAGCCGAAGCCATCCCGAAACCGGATCAGCAGCCAGTCGCCTTCGACGTTGCGCCCGACCGGCTCGACGTAGTCGCCCGTGACAATTGCGCCGAGAAACGGATAACTGACGCCGGGACCGAAGCGCACGAACGCCCCCTCCGCCCCGGCATTGACCTGATAGCCGGTCGGCGCGGCAATAGGCGTTTCGGTGTACAGGCTGGTCGGGGTCAGGTCGGTCTCATCGAGCGTCGGCAGGGCGTCGATATCCTCGACCCAGCGGGCGAGGTCACGCCGAATCCAGCCGAAGCCGCGACTGTACTGGATCATCACCCATACGCCGCTGGCGCTGCGGTTGACCGGCACGACGCGGTCGCCCGCGACCAACCGCCCGACCGGCAGGTAAGCCGAGCCGGGACCGCCGCGCACGTAAATGTCCGACGCGGTCACGAAACTGGCGCTCACGGTGGGTGTGATCGTGGAGGTCGATTGCGCGCTGGTCGGCAGCGCCATCACGAGATATAGAATGGCGGCGAGAATCGTCAGACGATATTTCAAGAAGCCCTCTGAGCGTCAGCGCGAGACCCGCCTACTTTAACACGAGTGGCGGCAGCAGACCAGCCCCCGGCACGCGATGGAATCGTCATTCGCTAGCCGACGGTGAAATCAACCTGCGGCGGGTCGACCGACTGGTTGTTGGCGAACAGCTTGACCGACCAGTTGCCGGGCGACAGCACTGTGTCGCTCGGAGCAAGGAAGAACCACAGGCAGAAGTCGTCGTCGTCGGCAGGCACGGTGTAGCTTTCCGAATAGGTCATCTGCCCCTGATAGTACCATTCGACGCGCATCTCCGTCCCCCGCTGGATATTCAGCGCGCGGGTCGTGATGAAAACCTGCTGCACGTCCGCCGGGAAGGTGTTCGTCAGCGAGTCGGCGCAGCCGTCGGAGTCGCGCACCGAGGACGCCGTGCCGACCTGCGTGAAGCGCGCCGAGCCGAGCGAGCCGCCCGAGTCGGGCATGGCGGTCGGCGCATCCGACGCGCCGCCCGAGTCGCTGATCGAGCCGAGCGGCGCGGGCGTCGCCATCTGCCCCGGCGTGCTCGGTCCGCTGTTGCTGATGACCGCCTGCGTGGGCGGAAACGCGACCTGCATGGTCGCCACGAGCTGGCGGTTGCGCCCTTCCAGCAGCGCGACGTAGGTCTGCGCGGCGACCACCGTCCCGGCGACCTGCGTCGACTGCGCCTGCCCTGCCTGAGCGATGCTGGTCGCCTCGGCGATCATGCCGGAGCGCTGCGCCTGAAGTGTAGCTTCCGGGTCGTCCGGCGAAAGTGCGCTGCACGCACTGGCAAGCAGCGCCAGACCGATGAGACAACCCATGATGTGACGTGTCCGAACCATATCTTCCATCCGTGACCAACCGCCGCACGTTACCAGATTTTTCGAGAGTTTGCCAGAGTGCGCCGGGGGTTGCGTCGCTCAAAAGAGGCTGTTACAATGAGAACTATCCGCCCCCATAGCTCAGCGGATAGAGCGTTGCCCTCCGGAGGCAAAGGCGCAGATTCGATTTCTGCTGGGGGCACAGCAGGCGGCGAATCGATCAACAGGTCGGTTCGCCTTTTTCTTTACCGACTATAACGCCACCGTAACAAAAATTTGCGCAGCTCTCGATTTTTGGTTAGAATACTGATACAACTTCGTACCGGTATTATTACTTGATCTCGCCTCCGGGAGATGTTACGTTTTACTAAGGTTTAGATGCGGAAAAATCCCTTCAGATTTTGCAACATCGCTGGTAAGGCATAATCTGAATGAGTTTCACTGACAACATTGACGCACGCATCCCACAGCTACCCGCCGTAGTCGAGCGGCGGCGGCTCTTACAGCGCCTCGAAGGCGTGCTTCAGCACAAGCTGACCATCCTGTGCGCGCCGCCGGGCTATGGCAAGACGACGCTGGCAGCGCAGTTCGCCCAGACGCTCGACTGCCCGATCTCCTGGCACACGATTGAGGAGCCGGAGCGCGACGTTCCGAACCTGCACAGCAAGTGCGTCAGTTCGCTCGCCGAAATCGTCCACAGCGTTCAATCCGTCGACTACGTCCGCTCGATGAGCGTCACCGAGCTGGCGTCATCGGTTTCCAAACACCTCCGCAGCGCCGTCAAGCGCGACATCGTCTTTGTCCTGGACGAAGTTCAGGTGCTCTCCGGCTCGTCCGCCGCTGAACTCTGGCTGCGGACGTTTGCGACTCAGGTTCCCGCCAACTGCCACGTCATCCTGATCAGCCGCACGCTGCCCGACCTGCCGCTCACCGAACTGATCGCGCGGCGCGAAGTGCTGGCGATCAGTCAGGAAGCGCTGCGCTTCACGACCGACGAAGTTCAGGCGCTTGCGCAGCAGGGTCTTTGGGTTGAACCTGCCCACTGAGCAGGTCGGAGACCTGGTCGCCAAGCTGGAAGGCTGGGCGGCGGGGATCGTGCTGGCGCTTCAGCCGCTGCCTTACGACCTCGCGCCGGAGATGCTGAGCGGCGGCAGCGGTCCAGAGGGCTTGTTCGACGCCCTCGCCGACCTGATGCTGAACGCCCAGCCGCCGGGTCTGCGCGATTTCCTGCTGATGTCCTCGACGCTAACGCGCCTGACGCCCGAACTGGCGGCGTCGGTGCTGGAAATCCCCGGCGCGTCCGAATGGATGGCGGAAGCGCTCACCCGCAACCTGTTCATGTCGCGGGTGTCCGGCGGGCTGGTCTATCACCGCCTGTTCCGCGACTTCCTCCAGCGTCGGCTCGCCGTCCAGAACATCGGGCAGTTTACCAACCTGCACATCAAGGCGGCACGCTGGTTCGAGCAGAATTATCAGGTCGACGAAGCATTCGACCATTACCTCACCGCCGGTATGACCGAGCCTGCCAACGCAGTCATTGACCAGGTGGCGCAGTCGTACTTCGTGCAGGGGCGCTTTGAAACCCTGCTGCGCTGGAATGACGCCCTGCATCAACTGGGCATCACCAACGCGAATCTAGCGTACATCTGCGCTGTGATCCTGAGCGACCGTTACAATTACGAGCGCGCCGGAGCCGAGCTTGATCTGGCGGAAAAGAGCTTCCAGCTCACCGCCGACGCGCGTGGTCTGGCGTCGGTGCTGCTGGAGCGCGCCCGCATCGACATCAATCGCGGTCGCTACCTCGAAGTGGTCGAATACGCTTCGCCGCTGCTCGAATATGACCAGCTACAGATACGCGGCGAAGCGCTGCTGAGAGTCGGCATCGCGCTGCTTAAGCTGGGGCGCGTCGAGCAGGCGATCAACCATCTGGAGACCGCCGTCCCGCTGTACAAGCAGAACGGCGATCAACTGGCGCTCTCCAACCTGCTGATCGATCTGGAAATTGCCTACCGGCAGTACGGGCGGATTGACGATGCCGCCGCCTGCTTACAGGAAGTCGTCGCCATCCGCCGCAACCTGAAAAGCACCGAGGCGCTGGCGCAGGCGCTCAACAACCTCGGCTTCCACTATCATCAATGCGGTGACTACATTCAGGCATACAGCACCTTCCAGGAGGGCTTGAGCGTCATCGCCCACGCTCAAAGCCGCCGCCACGAAAGCTATCTGCTGTGGAGCCTGGGCGACCTGCAGCGGGATCGCGGCGGATTCGAGGAAGCGGTCGGCAATTACAATCTGGCGCTCGAACTGATCGGCGCCAACGAGCCGAGCCTGCGCTGCAACGTCCTGACGAGCCTCGCCGTGCTGCGTCGCTGGCAAGGCAACTACTACGATGCCGCCCTGCTCGCCAACGAAGCGCTGATTCTGGCGAACGCGCACAACCTCGCCTACGAAGAACTGGGGGCGCGCGTCGCGCTGTGGGCGTCGCGGGCGCACATGGGCGAAGTCGTCACGGCATCGAAGGAACTCGACAGCGCGCTGAGCGAACTCGGTCAGCTTGGCGCGAAAACCGAAACCTTCACCGCGCGGATGATCTGCGCGCACCTCGCCCTGCTCCGCTTCGACAAAACGTCGGCGGAACGGCACATCAGCGACGGCGTCAAGCTGATTCAGGCGGGCGCGAGCATGTACGCGGGCGTCGCCGAAGTCATGCACACGCCGCTGCTGGAAGCCTCGATCTCGCGGAACAACGCGCGCTACGCCGAACTGCTGCAAGGCGTGGGGCGGCTGCGCAAAGCCCAGCTCAAGCCGACCAACATCATCACCCTGCGCGACAAGGTGGAAGCCAACTCGGTCTACAGCCTGCGCGTGCAGACGCTCGGCAAGGAGATCATCGAGCGCGACGGCGTGCTGGTGCTCTCGACCGAATGGCGCGCCGCCGCCGCCCGCGAGCTGTTCTTCTACCTGCTGTTCGGCGGGTCACAGAGCCGCGAGCGCATCAGCCTCGACTTCTGGCCCGACAGCACACCGGCGCGCGTGCGCTCGAACTTCCACACCACGCTCTACCGCGTGCGCCAGGCGCTCGGCGAGAATATCATCGTATTTAAGGAAGACAACTACTGCGTCAACCCCGACCTCGACATCTGGTGCGACGCCCACGAGTTCGAAGCGCTGGTGCAGAAAGCGCGACCGCTCTCGTACCGCGACGCCCGCACCGAAGACCTGTGGTTCCACGCGGCGACGCTGTATCAGGGCGAGTTCCTGCCGCAGCTTGAAGGCGAGTGGGTCGCCGACTACCGCGAGATGCTCAACGAGTATTATCTCGAATGTCTGGTGGCGCTGGGCGAATGCGCCCGCGCCCGCAACGACCTGGGCGAAGCCATCAAGATGTACAAGCAGGCGCTCAAGGTCGACCCCTACCGCGAGGATATCCACTGCGCGCTGATCAGCAGCTATGCCGCGCGCGGCGAGCGTCGTAAGAGTTACCTCCACTACCGCGACCTGCGCGACCTGTTCGCGCGCGAACTCGGCGTCGAGCCATCACACGAAACAACCGCTCTGGTTAAGTCGTATCTAACCTAGGACTTTAGTACTATCCTTCCCTCAAGACCGCTCAATGAGCGGTCTTTTTTTGTGAATTTTGTGAGAAATATAAAAAATATCCATTTTTGGTAAGCACTTTGTTGCACACCATTATTTAAAGTATAGGGCATAACTGAATTTAGCATAGCCCTTACCGAGGAGCAAGCTCATGAAGTCCTATTTTATTAATTTCGCTATGTGGCTCAACTCTGATCCGCGTCGCGCCAAGTTCATCCTCGTTGGGGCTACCCTGGCATTGGCACTCACCAGCGCTGGTGCAGCGGCTGCCGGTCCCATGGGCAACGGCGGCAACGTGATTGGCGGCGGCTGATTTCTACTGGTACACGACGGCTGAATGGTAATCATTTCTAGAGCGAATTGAGCATAGGAAGAAACCTGATGGTTCTGCGAGAACTCCACCGCACAGCACAACGCGACACTCACTACACTCGTGGCAGCATTTGGCGTGGTTTCCTGCTAAGCGCCGACGAAAAGCGCCGGATCGACCGGCTCATGGGCACTGCCCTTCTCGACGACACCCTGTGCGACCTCCTTGTCAATCAGCGCGACGTTTCGGTGATGGCGAGCTTCGGACTTTCCCTTGAAACCCAGGACTGGCTGCGCAGCATCCAGGCGGGTTCGCTGGAGGAACTGGCTCAGGAAATTGCGCTCGTCGCGTAAGCAATGCAACAACGAATCGAAATCATCGTAAAAACCGTGACTGGGTGAAGGCGAAGTGTACCTTCTACCCAGTTTCGTCATTGAGGACCTCCAATGCAGCCCACCATCATGATCGTTGATGACGATGAGCAGATTCTCGTACTAGTCGAAATCCTGCTGCGCCGCCAGGGCTACCACGTCCTGAAAGCGGCAACCCCCTACAATGCGCTCAAAATCCTGGATGACACCATCCCCGACCTCTGCCTGCTGGACTACATGATGCCCGGTATGAACGGTCTGGAATTGTGCGAGCAGATTCGGCAGCACCCAAGCGCGGGGAAAGTCCCGGTCGTCATGCTCTCGGCGGTCGACACCGACGAGTTCATCAACAACAGCCTTGCCGCCGGGGCAAACGGTCACATCTCCAAGGCGGAGATGCACCGGCGTCTGACGCAGGAAGTCAACCAGTACCTCCCCGTCACTCAAGCCAAGTAAGCCCCCGGCACTCAGGCGAGCGGCTTTTCGGCGACCACACCCAGCATCAGCGCAATCTGCGGCATCCCCTCCGGCATGACGAAGCGACCGTCCGGCATTTCGCGCATGTCGCTAAAGCGCTTGAACCCGTTCGAGTACGGGTATTCGCGCAGCGCCGTTAGCCGCAGTCCCGCATCCACCAGCGCCATGACGATGTCGGCGACGCCCCAGCAGAATTCGTGCGACGGGTGTGGATTCTGAAAGTCGACGACACCTTCCTCGTAGCCGGACGGCGCGGAGCTTGTGCCGGAGAGCGCGACGTAATCGCCAATCCCGTCGAAATCGAGCCGCGTGCCACCCATGTAGTCGTAGGTGAGCCGCCAGCCTTCCTCGAACGCCGCGAACATCGGATGGTAATCCAGCAGGACGACCCGACCGCCCCGCTTCAGCACGCGG
>JAXLWE010000028.1:0-66879 GCA_046328655.1 Anaerolineae bacterium
GGGCATCGGCTCGGAGATCACCCGCCGCCTGCTGGAGCGCCTCGCCCACGTCGAGGAGATCACGCTCAACTGCGGCGACCACCTGATCCCGTTTTACGCGCGCTTCGGCTTCGAGCGCTTCAATATGACCCACATGCATATCTGGAAGGGCGGCTGAATGGTCGTGATCGCCATCGCCGGGTCGCCCGCCTGGGCGGACGAGATCGCCGGAATCCTGCGCGAGCACGATGCCACAGCCGTGCGCTACGACGACCGCATGGGCTACGTCACCCGGCTGGCGGACGAGCGCGCCGCGCTGATCCTGGTGGACGGCGGCGACGCCGACTGGCGCTTCTGGACAGTCACACCCAAGATCAGCCCGGCGACCCGCCGGATTCCGGTGGTGCTGGTCAGCGACGACCCGCGCCAGCGTGACGAGGCGCTGCTCGGCGGCGCGAACATGGTGATCGCGCCCGGCGGCTTGCTCGACGCCCTGCCGACGCTCCTGACCGAACTCGCCCGCGTGCTCGACCCGGCGCTGCTGGCGGAACTGGAGCGTCAGTGTGGCGAGCCGCTGCCGCCCGAAGCCGTCGACGCGGTACGCAAGTTCAACGCGGGCGAGTATCACGAGCAGCACGACGCTTTCGAGGCGCTGTGGATGCAGGAGCCGGGTCCCGTGCGGCAGCTTTATCAGGGCGTGCTACAGGTCGGCATTGCCTATTATCAGGTCACGCGCGGCAACGGGCGCAGCGCGCTCAAAATGCTGCTGCGCAGCATCCAGTGGCTCGCTCCGCTGCCGGACGTGTGCCAGGGCATCGACATCGCGCAGCTTCGCGCTGACGCTGCCCGCGTGCGTGCCGAACTGGAGCGCGTCGGCGAGGACGGCATCGACCAGTTCGACCGGAGTCTGCTTGAGCCGGTGCGAATGGCAGAATGAGGAAACAGGAAACAGACATGAACGCGAATCCCTTCACCCGGCACACCGCCCACTACGCGCTGATGATGATCAGCGCCAAGGGCGGCGTCGGTAAATCGACCATGACGGTCAACCTCGCCGCTGCGCTGGCGGCGCGCGGTAAGAAGGTCGGCATTTTCGACGCCGACCTGTACGGACCGAACATCCCGGCGCTGCTTGGCATCCGCCAGCGGCGGAATCTCGACATCGGGCGCAACCCGGACGGCATGTTCCCGATTGAGGCGCGCCCGGACGCGCTCGACATGCGCCCGCTTCAGCCGTTCGAGCGCTATGGCATCAAGCTGATGTCGCTGGCGCTGCTGGTCGGCGATCAGCAGGCGATCAGCCCCGGCAACGACACCGCCGGGCTGATCATCGCCATGCTGCTGCGGCGGGTCGACTGGGGCGACGTGGACGTGGTGCTGATCGACATGCCGCCGGGCACGGGCGAGCCGCTGACGACGTTCCTGCACTCCGGCGCGGTCGACGGCGCGCTGCTGATCACGGTGCGTGAGCAGTTGGCGCACCTCGACAACGGTCGGCTGGTGAATCTGCTCGGCTCGCACCACGTGCCGATCCTGGGCGTGGTCGAGAACATGACGCACGTCGTCTGCCCGAAGTGCGGCGAATTGATCGAGCTGTATCCCGCTCCGGCGGAAGATCAGGCGGCTTACGGCGACGCGCCGGTGCTGGCGTCGATCCCGTTCCACCCGCACCTGATCCGCCAGAACTGGCGCGAGCCGCCGCTGTCGCAGCCGGAATCCCCGGCGACGCAGGCGCTGCTGGCGCTGGCGGACGCCGTGAGCGAGAAGATCGAGGCAGGCGTGCGGGCGGCGCCGCCGCAAACCGAAGATTGCGAAGATTGCCCATAAAAAGGCATACTTCTGGATAGACATCGTCGCTGGAAAGTCACCGGGAGAAGCAGATGCGCGCACGTTTTGTCCTCGTCATGACCGCCGCTTTCATCCTGATGTACGTGGGCTACCAACAGATCACGGCGCAGAACCTGGTCACGTGTCCCGGTCTGGTGCAGCAGGCTATCGACTCCGTCGGGGATAACTGCGGCGGGATGGATCGCAACAGCGCCTGCTACGGCTTCAGCGACGTGACCGCCAACTTCAGCGTGGCGCAGCCGGTCAACTTCTTCACGCAGCCGAGCGACCGCGCCCGCCTGCTCGAACTCGAATCGCTCAGCACGTCGCCGATGGTCGAAGCGCAGGAGAAGTGGGGCATCGCCCTGCTGAGCGTGCAGGCGAACCTGCCGGATACGCTGCCCGGTCAGAGCGTGGTGTTCATGCTGCTGGGCGATACGCAGGTCGAGAACGCCGTCACGCCAGATCAGGCGTTCCAGACTGGCACGACCGTCAACGTCGCGCTGACCATCGGCGCTGATCTGTACTACGAGGCGAAGATGGACGCGCAGGTCGTGGGCAGCATCCCGCAGGGGACAGCGCTCACCGCCGACGCGACTGACGCCAGCGGGCAGTGGGTACGCGTCGTGTATCGCGGCGTGCCCGGCTGGATCACGCGGCAGGTGCTGACCACCGACGGCGACCTGGGCGCGCTGCCCGTGATCGGGCCCGACACCAAAACGCCGATGCAGGCGTTCTACTTCCGCACCGGCATCTCCGGCACGCAGTGTACCGAAGCGCCCAACGCGCTCGTCGTCCAGGGACCGGAAAGTCTGACGGTCGACATCAACGTCAACGGCGCGGACGTGCGCCTCGGCTCGACGGTTGTGTTCTACCTGCTGCCGGTCGACGCCGAAACCCTTCAATACCTGATCAGTCAGTACGGCGAAGTCGGCGCGATCTCGCGGCTGATGCAGATCGTCGTCCTTGACGGTCACGTGCTGCTCAACGCCGGGACGCCCGACGAAATCGAATTGAACACAGGCGAGACGACCTTCATCTGCCTGAACGAGCCGGAGAACCTCGGCGCGGACGGACAGTCCAACGACCAGACCGTGTTCAGCGCCTGCCCCTGGGCGCCGCCGCGTCCGGTGACGGTCGAGGATTTGGAGCGCTTCCGCGATCTGGAAGGCGTTACGCTTAACTATCCCATCGAGCTGCCGCTGGCGCTGCCGACGATCACGCCGACTCCGTCGGATACGCCGATCTCGTCCGGCGGCATCATCCTGCCGACGGCGACGTTTACGCCCACCTTCACGCCGACCAACACGCTGCCGCCGCCACCCGCGCCCGGTCAGCCAACGTGGACGCCGTCGATTGTCCCGTCGCCGACCGACACGGTGCAGGCGACCTTCACGCCAACTTATACCTTCACGCCGACGCCGACCGATACGCCGCAGTGTGACCCGATCCCCGACCCGGCGGGCGATGTGCCGACGCTGATCGCCGCGATCAACGCCGCCAATGACGAAATCTGCCACCCTGGGCTGGACACGATCACGCTGGCGGGCGAGGGCAGCTATGGCTTCTCGGCAGTTGACAACAATACCGACGGCGCGAACGCGCTCCCGTCGATCACCAGCGCCATCACCATCAACGGCGCGGGGTCGTTCATTTACAATCTGGACGTGCTGGCGCGCTATTTCCACATCAGCGCGGGCGGCAGCCTGACCCTCAACAGCCTGAACATTCAGGGTGGCAGCGCCACCGGCGGGAGCGGCGGCGCGATCTACAATGCCGGGACGCTCGCGCTCAACTTCGTGACGATGGACAACAACTCTGCCGATAACGGCGGCGCGATCTACAATGGCGGCTCGCTGACGGTCACCAATTCCAGCATCGGCTCGAATGGCGAGGGCGGCAACAATGCCCAGAATGGCGGCGGCATTTACACCACCGGGACGGCGAACATCAACGCCAGTACTATCGCCTACAACTTCGGCACCAACGCGGGCGGCGGCATCTACAACACCGGGACGCTGACCACGCTCAACAGCACCATTTCCAGCAACGGCAGCGAGCTAGCCGGTTCCGGCATTTACAACGCGGGCGGCACGTCCACGCTCAATTTCACGACGATCTTCGAGAACTTCGGCGGTGGGGCGGCGCTCCAGGTCGCTGGTGGGTCTGCCAGCGCGCGCAACGTCATCGTCGGCGGCAGCGGGGCGGCTTGCTCCGGCTCGGTTGCGGGACAGGGGACGAATCTGGCGGACGATACGTCGTGCGGCGGCTTCGTCACGGCGGGGCAGCTTGGCGTCAACGGACTCGGCTTTTACGGCGGCTCGACCCAGACCAACTCGCTCGACCCCGCCAGCCCGGCGGTGGACGGCGGAGACTGCACCACGACCGGCGGCGGCTCGATTGATGTCGACCAGCGCGGCGTGTTCCGCCCGCAGGACAACACCGGGTCGGGCATGGGTAGCTGTGATGTGGGCGCGTTCGAATTGGAGTCGCAGTTCTAGGGCAGCGGGGCAGTAACGCGGCATGGGTTTCGGGGCGATCCATGTGGATCGCCCCGTTTGATTCGCCGCCTATCTCACTTTGTCGGAAGCGCGAGTATAATCAACCGCGAAGTGAGGAAATGATATGCTGACGGTCGCGGAAGCACTCCAACTGAACGAACTGAAGGGCGCAAAGGTGGTCGCCGGGAACGACGGGCTGAACCGTCAGGTGGGCTGGGTTCACGTGGCGGGCGTCCCCGATGCCCCCAACTGGCTGAACGGCGGCGAGCTGGTGCTCACCACCATGATCAACATGCCGGACGACCCCGCCGAGCAGGAGCAGTACATTCAGGCGATGGCAGATAAAGGCGTCGCGGCGCTGGCGCTGGCGGTCGGGCGCTACATCACCGAAGCGCCGGTCAACCTGCGCGAAGCCGCCGAGCGCAACCACTTCCCGCTGATCGAAATCCCGTTTCAGGCGCGCTTCGTCGACATCGCCCGCGCTACCAACGAGCGCATCTCGCAGGAGAACATGACCCTGCTCGAACGCGCCCTGACGATCCACCGCGTGCTGACTCAACTGGTGCTGGACGGCGGCGACCTGAAGCGGCTCGCCGAAACGCTGGCGGATCTGGTCGGGCAGTCGATCAGCATCGAGAACGAGCGCTTCGAAGCGCTGGCGAGTCACAACATCGCCGACGTGGACGAAGCGCGGCGCTACACCCTCAGCGAAGGGCGCACCGATCCGCGTCTGGTCAATGCGCTCGAAGAACGCGGCATTCTGGGGCAAATCCGGCGCACGCTCCGCCCGGTGCACATCCCGCAGATGGCGGACGTGGGCTTGGAGATGGAGCGCATCCTCGCGCCGATAGTCGTCCACAGCAACATTTACGGCTACGTGTGGATCATCGCCGACGACCGCCCGATCTCTGAACTGGACGAGCTGGCGATTGAAAGCGGCGCGACCATCGCCGCGCTGATGCTGCTGCATCAGGAAGCGCTGCAAAGCGCCGAAGCCTCGCTCAAGGGCGGGCTGCTGGCGCAGTTGATCGAGGGCGAGAGCGGCAAACAGGCGGTGCTGGCGGATCAGGCGCTGCGCTACGGCATCAACCTGGACGAGCCGTTCGTGATGCTGATGATCGAGCAGGGGCAGGAGCGCGGCTCGCAGAAGCTGCTTCAGCTTTACCGCCGCGTCAACCGTCTGTCCTCGAACTGGCGCGTGATCGTCGGGCAGTTCGCGGGCGAGGTGCTGGTGCTGGCGCAGGCGTCGCACGACCTCGCCGCGCTGACCGAAGCCGTCCATGCGCAAGCCGGGAGCGCCCGGATCAGCGTCAGCGGCGTGCAGCGCGACAGCAAAGGCGTAGCGGCGGCGCACGCCCAGTGCCGGGACGCGCTGATCATCGCGCAGCGGCTGGGCGACGAGGACAGCACCATCTATTTTGAGCGGCTCGGCTATTTGCATACGCTGTATCGCGCCGGAGCGGGCGCGCTCGACGCGAACCCCTACGCGCCAGCGCTGCGGCGGCTCGCCGAGGAGCAGCAGACCGATCTGTTTCACACGCTGGAAGTCTATCTCGATGCCGGGGGCAACGGCGTGCAGACGGCGGAACTGCTGTGCATCCACCGCAGCACGCTCAACTACCGCCTGACGCGCATCGAGGAAATCTGCGACGCCAAGCTGAACGACCCGGCGGTGCGCACCAATCTACAGGTCGCGCTCAAGCTGCTGCGGCTGTTCGGGGAAGAATAAGAGAAGTGCTGAGAGGGTGTTTGTAAAAGTCAGCATTACGAGTGTCGGCAAGTCGCTGAGGAAAACTCAGCGACTCAGCGCTATTTTTTTACCGCAGCGTCGAGATCGTCACGCCGAACGAGCCGCCGACGCCGCCGACCCCCGTCACCTCGACCGTGTACGTCCCGCTTTCGGTGATGTGATAGTTGGTAATCTGCGCGTCCAGGAAGCCCAGCTCGCCCAGGAACGCCGACCCGTTGTCGTCGTTGTCGAGCAGCACCGTGCCGTCGGAATTGAGCAGCGCCAGATAAGCGTCGAAGTTGTGCGTCAGCCCGCGCACCGAGATCGTCACCCAGTCGCCCGCCTGCGCTTCAAAATCGAGATCGTAGGTTTCGCCGGACCTGATCGTGCCAAGCTCGACCTGTTCGGTCGGCAGCCCGGTCGGTGCGCCGGTCGCTACGCGCTCAATCGTCATGCGGAAATCGCCGGAGGTTTCGCGGTAGCCGCGCACGTCGATCTCGTACTGACCGCCGTCGGTGGCGATCAGGTTGTAGATACGGGCGTCGGTGCTCTGCATATTCGGGTCGGTCGTGCCGTAGTCGTCGTTGTCGGCGACGTAGTTGTTGTCATAGTACACTGCGATGCGCGGGTCGAGGTCGCCCGAAGTCGCCACCGCCGTGATGGTGAACACGTCGCCCGCCTGCGCCGAGAACGGATAGGTGTACACGTCGTTCGAGTTGACCGTGCCTTCCACCACTTCCTGACTCGACTGCGGCACGGGCGTCGGGTTGTTCGGCGGTGGGGCGTCACGTTGACGACCTCGCCGCTTCCGCGCCCCGGTCAATCGTCAGCTCGAACGTGCCGCCGATCCCGGCGAAGCCCGTGATCACAATCGTGTACGTGCCGTCGGCGGGGATGGCGAAATCGACGATCTGCGAATCGTAGGGACCCAGCGACGAATCGTTCTGGGTGTGGTCGTCGTTGCTGGCGATCTCGGTTCCGCCGCCGTCGACCAGCGAGACTTTCGGGTCGAGCTGGTTGTCGGTCGCCCGCACGGTGATCGTCAGGGCTTCACCCGCGCTCGCCTGAATATCGTAGCGATAGGCGTCGTTATCCGGCACGCGGTCGCTGATCACCTGATCGGCGGCGGGCGGCACATCCGGCGAGGCAGCGCCGCCGCTGGTCACGAGGATTTCGACATCGCCCTCGACCCCGGCGTCGAACGACGACACCTGAATGGTGTAGCGCCCGGAATCGCTCAGGTTGAGGTCGGCGATCAGCGAATCGCGCGCGGCGAGGTCGGTGCGGCTGGTGCGGTGGTCGTCGTTTTCGGCGATGCTCGCGCCGGTCGGGTCGATGACGGTCAGGATCGGGTCGAGTACGCCTTCGGCTTCCAGACTGCGCGCCGTGATGGTGACGCTTTCGCCGCCGCCGGTCTTATAGCTCAGCACGACCGGCTGCGCGCCGACCAGATGGACGGTGACCGGCGTATCCTTGTGAATCGGGATTTCGGCGGCGCCAGTGCCCGATGTTTGCCCGGCGGGGTTTTCATCGCCGCCACTTTGCGCCAGCACCGATGGGACAAGGACGAGAAGCACAAATAAGAGGGCAATAACGCGCGTTTTCATCATTTTCACCTGCGAAAGAAAAGAGGCTGACATTTCAGCCAGCCTCTTCGTATTGGAGACTGTGAGCGGATATTACCACTACCGTCCGTTTACGACGACATCGGCGTTGCGCCCTCCGGGGCGACAATCTCGACCGGATCGCCGAAGCCGCTCAGGTTCAGGGCGAAGTTGACCGTAATCCCCGCGCCCGGCGCGACAATGTCCAGCGGGATGCTGATGTCCAGCGCGGTGCTGGTGACCATCTCGCTGCTGGAGTCGACCTTCTGCGTAAGCTGGAAGGTCGCCGTCGAGAACATCGCCGCCATCATCTGCGCCATCTGCTTCTGCTGCGCGTCGGTCATCTGGGTGGAAGACCCGCCGCCCATCGCACCGGCGAGCATCGGAGCCAGCGCCGGGGAAGCCAGCAGCTTGGAGATGTCCAGATCAAGGGTGTAGGCGTCGCCGTCGCGCGTCAGGGTGAGGAAATCCGACGGCTGCATATTCTCGAAGCCCGCCATCATGTCGGACATGCCGCCCATGCTTTCCATGCTCGACAGGTCGCCAGACAGGGTCGACGGATCGACCGGAACGCCCGAACCGGACAGCAGACCGCCCAGTTGCGAGGAGAAGTCTGCCAGGCTGGAATACTGCCAGGATTTGCCGTCTTCGCTGAGGTAGATGTTGCCATCGACAACGCGCAGCCCGACATTCACCGGGGTCGAGTCGCTCCCCTGAGCTGCCGTTCCCGTAACATCCAGCAGGACGCCGGGGTTGGATTCGTCATTGATAACCGCGCCGCTGCCGGTCAGGTTCGCCGTCATATCGCCGCCCTCACTGTCCACGCCGGTGATGCCGAGCGTCAGGGTGAAGTCGAAGCTCAGCGTGCTGGCGGAGAAGGTGGCTTCATTCGCGCTTGTCCACGCCGCGAAGTCTTCTGCGCTAGCTCCGAGGGTATCCTGAGCGAATGCAGCAGGCACGACGGTAAGCACCAGCGCCAGTAACAGTAGAACGATACTCAGCTTCTTCATCGCTTGATATGCTCCTGAATTATTCGGTGAAGATGACGACGAAAGGAGAGCAGTCGCCTTCATCAGTGTACGGGTGATTCCCGGCGTTTGTCAAACGAAGAAACTTAAAAAACCTGTAAAAAGCCTTCAGATGCGCCTCACTGCTCCATCGTATGGCTGACGAGCGGAAGACGGGGGTCGACGCCGTGCCATTCCGCCTTGACCCAGGCATACGCCGGGTCGTCGCTGTTGGCGAGCGACTGCGCCGAACCCGCCAGAAAGTTGAGGTAGTAGGTCGTGTAGCCGTGCGCGCTGACGACCGGGTGATAGCCTTCCGGCACCAGCACGCAGTCGTGGTTCTGCGCCATCATCACCGCGTCGATGCCCCGGCTGTCGGTATAGACGCGCTGGTAGGCATAGCCTTCCGGTCGGTCGAGCTTGTAGAAGTAGATTTCCTCAAGATCGGCTTCCAGCAGATTGCCCTGCGCATCGACACGATGCACGTCGTGTTTGTGCGGCGGGTAGCTCGACCAGTTGCCGCCGGGCGTGTACACCTCCACGCACACGATCCGCTGGCAGTCGAAGCCGGGCGGGATGATGCTGTTGATCTGGCGCGAGGCATTCGCACCGCCGCGCAGCTCGATCTGGCTGTCGTGCGGGGTGACCAGCCGCGCCGGATGATCTTCCTCGCTGGCGACCCAGCACGACGCCACTTCGAAGCCGTCGGTCAGCGCCTCGATCTCGAAATCGACGCCCCGCGACAGATAGAGGGCGTAGGGCATCCCGCTGAACACGTCGCGCCGCCTGCCGACGCGCTCGAAATCGCCCTGGCTGGTGCGGATCGTGCAGACGCCGCCGAGGATCACGTGGGCGTATTCGAATCCACCGGTGCTGGCGCGCCACGCCTCGCCCGCGTTCAGACGCCGCGCTGCCATGTTGAGATACTGCCAGCCCGCCTGCGCCGCTGACACCTGCGCGAAAATCCCCGTGCCGCCGCTGTCCTGCGACCGGATGAGCATCGTCTCGGCGGTGTATTTCATGGGTGAGTCCTTTCAGGAATGGAGTGCTGAGTACCAAGTGCTGAGTGCTGAGTCAAGAACAATACCTCAGACTTGGCAGACAGTGTACTTTCTCAGCACTCGGCACTCATCGCGCGCTAAACCGAAGGTTTAGCTCAGCACTACACAGGCGGCAGCGCCCGCTGGCGCACGGTCAGTGCCTGCGCGCCGCGCAGCGATGCCCACGTCAGGGCGGCGTAGAGCGCCATGCACGCGAACAAGCCGATCAGGTAGAAGAGGGATGCCGATCCGCTGCCAGCGTTGATGCCGATGATCGCCAGCATCCCGCCGTCCAGCGGCGTGACGAACAGGGCGGGGATGAGCGAGACAATCGTCGGGTCAACGTCGCCGAAGGGCAGCGCGAACGACAGCATGACCATGCTCAGCGACACGACAATTGCGCCGAAATGCAGCGCCGTCCCGACGCGGTAAGCCGTCGTTTCGCTGCGCACCACCAGCGACGCCAGAATCCCCAGCGTCCCGGCGAAGGCGGCGTAGGACAGCGGAAATATCGCCGTGACCACCGCGATCAGCACGATGTAGACCATCGGCGGAGGGGTGAAGAACGGCGTGACCTGCGCCGTCGCACCGAGCGTGCCAACCCACAACGCCAGCATGAAGCGCAGCACCAGCAGCGGGCGGTATGCCTGCCAGAGCGTCCGCATCGTCGCCCACCACTTGCCATACACGATCCGGCGCGCGTCGACGCCGGTCAGCAGCAGGCTTTCCCAGGTGCGTCCCTGCTTCTCACGGGCGATGGAGGTCGAGGCAAGCTGAAGCGCCGAGACCGCGAACGACAGGTGATGAATCATGATCAGCCCGCCGATCATGACCGTGAGCGTGCCGAACCACCCGCGCAGCATTTCTTCCAGATCGCGGACGGGGACGCGCAGCAGCAGCGAAAGCTGAGGCAGGGCGATCATCAGGCTGAGGCTGGAGAGCAGCGCCACGCCCAGTCCCAGGCTGAACAGCACCGACCAGCGCCGCCATTTCTGGCTCGCCAGCCCGCGCTGCTGGTGGCTGAGTTCCGCCCGCAGGATCGGGTTGTCGCTCAGGGTTTGGGAGAGTGACGCCACGTGCTGCCTTTCGCCGTTTGTCCCGCGCGGGTGTATCGTCCATGCAGTAGTCCGGTGGTGGTCTACGTCTATTCTAATATGGGAATCCGGCGGAGATTCGGTAACGAGTGGGCGTGAAACGTTCAGAATCCTATACATCCGACCCTGTCCAACGCTTCCAGGCGATCTACGCCGCCTACCTGCCGCGAGTGTACGGCTACGTCGCCGCGCGCGTCGACGAAGCGGCGGAAGCCGAGGATTTGGTCTCCGAGATATTCCTGAAGGCGGTCAGGCACATCGACCAGCTACACGCGCCGGAAGCGCTCACAACCTGGCTGTTCACGATTGCCCGCCACACGCTCGCCGACTACTACCGTCGGCGCGGGCTGCCCGCCGTCCCATTCGACGCGCTGGAGGACGCTCCTGCTGACGACCCGCTGCCGGATGTCGAGTTCGCGCGGGCGGAGAACGCCGCGCTGATCCGGCAGTTGGTCAGGTCGCTGCCCATTCGCCGTCAGGAAGTGCTGGTTCTCCGGTTCTTTGCCGGGCTGCGCAATCACGAGATCGCGCAGGTGCTGGGTCTGGACGAGCATACCGTCGCATCGCACCTCAGTCGTGGGCTGAAAGATTTGTACCGGCGCTATCAGGCGCTGGAGGTTGAGGAAACGAATGATGCTGACCGGACGTGACGATTTTGAACTGGCGGCGCAGGTTGAGCGCCTGCTGGACGGCGCGGACGATCACGGCTTGGACGACGATCTGGCGCGGTTCTGCCGGGCGGTCGCCGCCGCCGCGCCTGCGCCGCGCGCCGAATTTGCCGAATCGCTGAATGGGCGTCTGCGGACGCGGGTTGTTGCTCAGGAGGGACGTTTGATGTGGAGGATGAAGCACACGCGGCTGACGACGAAGATCGCGCTGGCGCTGCTGGCGGCGTTGGTGATCGTCACGGTCGTCTACGCGGTCGACGCGCTGCTGCAGCGGGTGATCAACAACGACGCCGGGCTGAAGGCGATCAATGACGCCGAGCTGGGCACGCCGCTCAATCTCAGCCAGACGGTCGACGGCTTGACCGTCAATTTGCAGTGGGTCTACGCCGACGAGAACCGGATCAGCATCGGCTACATTGTCGATGGCGAAGGTCCGCTCGACAGCCCGGCGCAGGATTACTATCCGATGCTGCCGCGCCTGACCGACGCCGACGGCAACGAGTTCCCGTCTGCCGGGGGCATGGGCTACACCGGCGAAGGCGGCGAGGCGGCGCAGGTGTCCTCGTTCGACACGTCCAAAGTCGAGGCGCTGCCCGAAACGCTGAACCTGCATCTGGAACTGAGTGTCGAGATTATCACGCAGGATACCCGCGCGACTGCTCAACCCACGCCCGCGCCCGGCTCGACGCCCGTCATTCAGTCGCGCGAACTGGGCAATTCGCCGTTCGAGGGTCCCTACGGTCCGTTCACCTTCGACTTCAGCGTCAGCACCCGGCAGAGCCGGATCATCGACCTCGACCAGACCGTCACCGATCAGGATGTGCCGATCACGCTGAAGCGGGTGATCATCGCGCCGTCGCAGACGCGCATCGAAGTCTGCTTCGACCCGCCCGTCGACAAAGAGGGCGGCTGGGCGCTGATCGCGTTCCTGTCGATCAATGGCAGCGACCTGCTGACCGAAAATCCGCCGGTTGCGCCGGGCGACCAGCCGCTCGAAGGCACGAACTGTCACTCGCTGATCTACAACGCGGCGTTCGGCGAGCGCGCGGGCGACTGGCAGCTTCGCATACCTGAGCTGGTCGGCTTCGGAGCGACGGGAGCGGACGCTCTGCAAACGCGCATCTCCGGCGCGTGGGTGTTCGACTTCACCGTGAGCGGAGAATAGAGGCACTCCATAGGGGCACGACATGTCGTGCCCCTACAACGTCGTCATTATACGAACCCGGCGTCGCGCACGTGGGCGATGCTGGCGGGCAAGCCGCTGCGGTAGTCGGCGGGGTTGTTGCGGGTCGGTCTGCCGCATTCGAACGACGCCCAGCCGCCGTAGCCGATCTCGCCGAGCGCGGCGGCAGCAGCGGCGAAATCGGTGCTGCCTTCACCGGGCAGACGGCGGTTGTTGTCCGCCAGATGCACGTGCCCGATGCAGTCGGCGTGCGCGCGGATGGCGGCGGGGAGGTCGGCTTCTTCCAGCGCCATGTGGAACAGGTCGGCGACGATTTTGACGCGCGGGTGATTCATGCGCCGCGTTAATGCCGCCGCCTGCTCCAGACGGTTGAGCAGATGCGTCTCGTAGCGGTTGATCGGCTCAATGTACAGGTCGACACCCATTGCCTCGGCGTAGTCTTCGAGCGTGCGCAGGTGGGTGTACATCAGCTCGATTTCCATCTCCGCCGCCGTCATCCAGGGAGCGAGATCGGGCAGGATGGGCGCGCCGAAATGCGGCACGACGATCACGCCCGGCGCGCCAATGTCGCAGGCGTTCATGATCGACTGGCGAAGGTTCGCCAGCGCCCGCTCGCGCTCGGCGGGCAGCGGGTCAAGCAGCCTGCCCAGGCTGCCGCCCTGATTGACGGGCGCGGCGCGCAGCCCGGTTGCCTGCATCGCCGCGACGATCTCCGGCACGTTCTCGGTCAGCCCGGCGCCCCAGAACTCGATCCCATCGACGCCGAGCGCGCGGGCGGTCTCGAACTTTTCGATCAGGCGGTCGCCTGTGAGCATATCTTCCTGAATGGCAATCGGCATGGTCATCCTCCCCAACTGGCGGGAAGCATAGCGCCGATTCCCGTGCCAATCAACCGGTGCTGCGACCGCTCAGGTGGGCGGCGGGACGGCGGTATCGCTTCGTTCGCGGAAGCGGCGAAACTCCTCCTCAAGCTGCGCCAGTTCTTCGTCGGACATATCTTCCAGGTCGACCATATTGTTGCGCGCCTTCTCTGCCGAACGGATCAGTTCGTCCAGCTTGAGGTGGATCGCCTTGGCGTCGCGGTTCTGGGTGTTCTGAATCAGGAAAACCATCAGGAAGGTGACGATGGTCGTGCCGGTGTTGATGACGAGCTGCCAGGTATCGGAAAAGTGGAAAATCGGTCCGGTGAGCGCCCAGATGGCGATGATGCTCAGGGCGACGATGAAGCTCCAGGGCGAGCCGACGATCCCGGCGGTTTTGTGCGCGAACCTGCGGAACAGTTCGTTCATAGTCCCATATCTCACAGAATCAACTGGTGTGGACGAATCTAACGATTCGCATTATAGCAGAAGACGCAAGTTCGTGGAGGTGATCAGGCGTCGTCGAGCCAGTCGTATTCGCGCCGCAGGTCTTCCCAGTAGTTGGCGCGGCTGGGCACGCTGATCAGGCGGAAATCGGGCAGGATCAAACCGGTGAGCGCGCCGCCGTAGACGCAGCTTGTGTCGAGCGCGTACACGCGCGGCGATTCGGGCGGGTACAGCAGCGGGCGCGATAAGCCGAGGTAATTGCGATGCCCGACGATCAACGGCTTGTCGCCGTCGTAGAGCGTGTACCAGGGGCGGTCGAGCCGCTCGGTCAGATAGGTTTCGCCGCTGGTCGCGCCGACGATCACCGTGTCGCGCTGTGCGGCGAGCGGCACGCCCGGCTCGAAGAAGCCGTGAACGAGGTCGGCTTCGGGCAGTTCGAGGAAGACGGGCAGGGCGCGCATATAGTCGAGCGCCGCTGTGTAGTCCTCGCCGAACTGAAGGATGGTGATGCTTTGCGACTGGGCAAGGTTGGTTTCGCCGCGCTCGGCGCGCACGTGCTTGCGCTCGTGGTTGCCCATGATGGCGCTGGTGTTGGGCGTGTCGCGGAAGAAGCGCAGCACGCGCGGCGACTGCGGTCCGCGATCCACCAGATCTCCCAGGCTGATGATGCGGTCGTCCGAACCGAGCGCCGCGAGGTCGAGCAGCGCCTGAAATTCGTCCCAGCAGCCGTGAATGTCGCCGACGATCAGGGTTTTCACAGCGGCTTAACCATCGTGCCGACCATACCGCCGCCTTTGGGATGCTCGAACATCTCGGTGATGGTGTAGCCGAGGCGTTTGTACAGGTTGATGTTGCTTTCCAGCACCATGCGCACGCCGATTTCCAGATAGCTGCTGCCGTGCGCGCGGGCGATCCCCTCGATGTATTCCATCATCGCCGAGGCGATGCCCTGCCCGCGATACTGCGGCAGCACCGAGACGCGCCCGATGTAGCACGAGTCCTCGCGGAAGGCGTAACGCGCCGAGCCGACCGCCTCGCTGCCGATCCAGGCGAGGATCGCGCCGCCCTGGTCGAGCGCGACGATCACGTCGTCCAGCGATTCGCTGTGAACGCCCGACGGCGGGTCCAGGACGCCGAGATATTCGGCGAACGCCCGCTGCATGATGTCGTAGACCAGCGGCGCTTCATCTATCGCTGCGTTGGTGATGTGGATCGCCATCAGTCGAAATCCGTCGGCAGGTCGGGCTGGCGTAGATGCTCGAAGAAGCGCGCGATCTGCGCCTGCGTCACGCGCCCGACCGAAAGCTCCGGCAGGGCGTCATCCGCGAACCAGCCGACCTCGCCGGTTTCGCCGAAGCTGGCGCTAGTCAGCGCCGGGTCGACATGGCGCTCCGGGTCGGTCAGTTTGCAGCGGAAGAAGGCTTTGTAGGCGTGGAACGGATAGGGCGGGTGATCGTGCTTGTTGCGGTCGAGCAGCGCCAGCAGCGGCGGCGCGTGTCGCGTAGCCCGATTCCTCGAAGATTTCGCGCGCAACCGCCTCGCCCGCCGATTCGCCCACGTCCGCCCAGCCGCCGGGCAGCGTCCAGCGGAAATTATCGAGCTTCTCCTGCACCAGCAGGATTTTGTCATCCTGAAACACCACGCCGCGCACGTCGATCTTGGGCGTGGCGTGCCCGGTCTGCGCGTCGAACAGCGCGCGGATCGCGTCCGGGCTGGGGCTGCCGTCGGCGTTCAGCATCTCGGCGGCGATCTCCCTGACCTGCTCGTAGCGCTCGCGGTCGAACGGCGGCGGGTTGTAGTTCAGCCCGGTCTGGGCGATGGCTTGCAGTTTCTGCGCCCATTCGACCTGTTTCGAAATCGACATTCGTTCGCTCCCGGTTCGGAATTTTCGGGGCTAAGGATAATCCCCGTCCGGCGGCACGGCAATAGCCAGCTCGTCTGTTTCTGCCGCCGCGCGATCTGCGGCATAATGGTGCGCATGGACATCCAGACCGACTTCAATCTGCTGCCTGCTTTAATCCAACGAGCGGCTGCTCGGCGTGATCGCCGCGAGTCTGGGCGGTGTGTTCCCGGCGGTCGGCATCGCCGCCTACCACGAGGGCAGGCTGGCGCTCGCCATCGCCGCCGGGAAGATCGACCCGGTGAGCGGGCGCGGCGTGGTCACTCCGGCGACACGCTTCGACCTCGCCTCGCTGACCAAGCCGTTCACGACGACCGCCTTTCTGACGCTGGTCAGCCGGGGCAGCGTCCGGCTCGACGACCCGCTCGTCTCGTCGCTCCCGGAATTCGGCAGCGCGATGGCTGCGCCGGAGCGCATCACCTTCCGCCTGCTCACGCATACGGCGGGCTTGCCACCCTGGGGCGCGATCTACCACGCCGAAGCCCAGCCCGCGCCGCCCCCGCCCGACCAGCCCGACCCGGTTTCACGCGGCGAGCGCTGGTCGCGGTCGCTGAAAGCCATCTGCGCGCACCCGTTCGACGCTTCAGGCGGCGAAGGCGTCCGCTACAGCGATCTGGGCTTCGTGCTGCTCGGCGAGGCGATTGCGCGGCTGTGGTATGCCGGAAACGTCGTCCCGCCGCGCGCGCACCTCGGTCTCGACATGGTGATCTGCGAAGGCATCTCCGAGCGGCTCAAGCTGAACTCGCAGGGCTTCAACCCGGTGCGCAACGGCGTCGATCCGATGAGCATCGCGCCCACCGAGGACGATCAGGGCTGGCGCAAGCGCCGGGTATGGGGCGAAGTCCACGACGAGAACGCCAGCGCCGTCGGCGGGGTGGCGGGGCACGCCGGACTGTTCTCGACGGCGGTGGACGTGGCGGCGCTCGGTCAGGCGTGGCTGGAGCGCAGCCCGCAGCTTCGCGTCGCCGCCGACCTGATGGATCAGGCGGTGAGCGAGCAGGCGGCAAGTGACGGCGAGCGGCGCGGCTGGGGCTGGATGCTGCGGCTGCCGCACGGCTCGTCCGCCGGGGAGAAATTTAGCCCCAGCGCCTACGGGCATACCGGCTACACCGGAACGTCGCTGTGGATCGATCCCGACCGGGCGCTGGTGGTCGCCGTGCTGACCAACCGCGTCTACGTCGGGCGCGACAGCGACGGCATCCACGCATTTCGTCGCGCAGTTCACGATATTCTGGCGGACATCTGATATGGCGAACGTCCCAGTTCAACCCATCCTCGCCGCGCCGCTGTTCGCGCGCGTCTACGAAGCCCATTTCGACCTGCTGCGCGGACTGACGCCGGAGCAGTGGCTGCTGCCGACCGCCTGTGAAGGCTGGACGGTCAAGGACGTGGCGCTGCACATGCTGTCGGACGACATCGGCTGGCTGTCCAGCGGGCGCGACCATTTCGGCGAGCGCCCGAACCGCGCCATTGACGACTGGGATGATCTGGTCAAGTGGATCGACATGCGCAACGAGGTGTGGATACGAGCGACGCGGCGCATGAGCACGCGCCTGTTGGTCGCGCTCGCGCCGATCATCGGGCGCTGGCTGCTCAGCTTCGTCGATTCGCTCGACCCGTTCGCACCCGGTCCGGTGATTAGCTGGGCGAGCGATGACCCCGCGCCGATGTGGATGCAGATCGGGCGCGAATTGACCGAGCGCTGGATGCATCACCAGCACATCTGCGACGCGGTCGGCGTCGACAGCCTGAAGGACGCCGACATCGTTCACGCCGTGCTGGACATGTTCGCGCGGGCGCTGCCGCGCGCTTATCGCGGCGTCGAGGCGCTCGATGGCAGCGTGGTCACGCTGTGGCTGATCGGCGATGGCGGTGGGAGCTGGTCGCTGATGCGCTGGGACGACCGCTGGGAGCTGCTCGCCGTGACCGATCTGCCGCCGACCTGCACGGTGACGCTGCCGGTCGAGGCGGCATGGCGGTTGTTCACCAAAGGCATCAGCAGCGATCAGGCGCGGCGCGAGGCGATCATCGAGGGCGACAAGGCGCTGGCGGAGCCGGTACTGCACATGGTGTCGATCATCGCCTGAGCGCGGATCACCCGGCGACCAGCGCCACGATGCCGGGCGAGCCGACCCGCGCGCAGGTGTAGCCGCCGCCGGAGTACGACTGCGGCGTCTGCGCCGGACGCGGCGACGCGAACGCTGGCAGGAAGATCAGATCGCCGCGCCCGCGCAGGCAGACTGTGATCGCCTGATCGAAGCGGTCGACGGCGACGCCCTCGACGGTCAAGCCGAATACGTCGTAAGCCTGACGCACGCCGCGCGCGATCACGCCCTGATTGCCAATCGCGCCGGGGTTGATCCGGTATTCGCCGTCGTGGGCGATCTCGCGGCAGTAGAGCGCGCCGTCGCTCACGGCTCCGGCTCCGTCGATGCGCAGGTTGTCGCTGTCGAGGTCGGCGCAGGCGGGGAGGGCAGCGGCTTGGATCGCTTTCGTCAGGTCGGATGCCGCGTCCTTCAGCCAGTGGACGTAGGGCGCGAGGATGCCGGTATCCTGCTCCTCCTGCGCCTGCGCGCCGAGCGCCAGCCCGCACGCCAGCGCTAACACCGCCGCCAATCGTGAGATTTTCATACTCAGTCCTTCGTCTCTCCTGATCGCAGTATAGCGCTTACTGCCCGGACGGTGGTAGGTTGAGCGCCTGCCGATCCTCGTCACGCTGCTGGCGGATAGCAGGCAGCGCGTCGGGGTGGATCAAGCCGATTTCGACGGGCATGCTGGCGGCGGCGTAGAATCCTGCACCAGCCGGATCGGCACGCCGAGCGCGACCGCCCGCGCACAATCGCCTGAACGCGGGCGTCGCGGCGGCGCGAGGCGGTGCGGGATGTAGATCGCCCGGATGCGCTGCGGATACTGGCGGGCGATGTCGCGTAGATCAGCGGGTCTTTCTCGCCGCTGTCGCCCATCAGCACGAACGGCAGATCGGGATACGCCTTCATAATCGTCTCGATATTGGCGGCGATCTTGTGCTTGCGTCGGTTCTGGATGAGGAACGTCTCTTCGTCGAGGTTATATTCAGACAGGAACAGCGCGCCGAGCGGAATCCGCGGACGATCAGGAAGTCGTGCAGCACGTCGTACAGATCCCACGTGCTGCTGGAGACGTAGAAGATTGGGTTGAAGTTCGCCTCGACCCGCCGCGCCGCAGCGCCTGATACAGTTCGGCGACGCCCTCGAACGGCAGCCGCGTGTGCGCGTTCTCCAGAAAGGTGTTGCGCATCAGGCTGAGGATGTCGGTCACGTCCGAGCGCAGCACTGTGTCGTCAATGTCGCTGATGACGCCGAATTCACGCCGTCCGGCGGCATGATCACCGTCCCCTGCGCCCTGAATTCGGCAGGTTCGACTGTTGAGCGCCTTGCCGGGGTAATCGACGATCTCCAGATCGATCAGGTAGATGTGGTCGTCGCTCGGCGGCAGCACGCCCGGCGGCAGGTGGAATTCGAAAGCCTTTCGTCGTTGGTCGTCGCCGTCTCGACGTGATCGCCAAAGCGCGCGCGGATGGTCGCGCCGGGAATTTCGTCGCTCTGGAAGCGCTTGTAAGTATCGACAAGGTTCGTGAGCAGGCTGGCGCTCGCCATCGGCGGGCTGATGTGCTTGTCACGCAGCACGCGCCCCTTGAGGATCAGCGCGTTGGGCGTGCTGTAGCCGACGAACGGCATAATTTTCAGCACGCCCAAGCCGCGCCGCTGCTGCCACCGGAAGTGGGCGGCGTCGGAAGCGGTTTTCGACGGCGGTCAACGCTCGCAGCACGCGCCGCCTGATGGCGCTCATTCGCCGACTCCTGACCGGCTTGTCGTGATCGCTCGCATTCCGCGCTCCCGAATCATTTCGATCCACATTATAGCGCAGGATATGAGGGCGACTGTCCGGGATCGGAAATTCTCAGGAAACGGCGACGATATTGCCAACGCATCGAATCGAGGATTTCCGGCGCATCCGCTGGTATTCGTCCTCGGTCAGCGGCGCCACTGGCGCGCTTCGTCAAGCTGGCGCAGCTTTGCCGACAGATCGCCGCTCTGGGGCGGGCGTGGTGTCGGACGCGCGACGGGAGTGTGCCGCTCTGCTGCGGAAAATCGAAGGCGTAGGACTGCGTCAACACGCGTGGCGAGCCGTCGCGCTGCCGCGCCGAAATCAGCAAGCCGATCACCGCCAGGAAGATGCCGACCGTCAGGATGCAGCCGCCAATCGCCGGGATGAACATCGTCGGGATACTGCCGAACGCCTGACTCAACATCCCCTGCACGAAATCCCCGGTGACCTCACGGCGCTCGTTCGCATCATTGACGCAGAAATAGCGGACGGTGTGACGGTAGCCTTCCAGCGCCGTGTACTCGGAGGCGCCTTCTTCCTGTTCGAGCCGTTCACCGGGCTTGCATAATTCTTCGGCAGTGGGGGTGACCGCATTGGTGATCGAGGTCAGGAAGTTCGAGCCGACCCCGGTGACGCCCACTACCATACTGCCGAGTCCGACGATCACAAAGATAATGCCGAGAACCAGAAGTAGACGACCCATCTGCGCCGCGCCTTTCGCCTGTGTGAATAGTCGATAGTATACGGCTTTTGGAATCCCTGCGCTCGGTCATTGTGCTATAATCCCGCCCAATAACGGCAGCGCTGTAACGCTAGGGTAAATAACGTGGCAACCATTATCACCATCGACGAGATCGCGCAGTACGTGGGGCAGGAAGTCACCGTGCGCGGGTGGATCTACAACCGCACCGACAAAGGTCGGCTTCAGTTCATCCAACTGCGCGACGGCACGGGCGTCATCCAGTGTGTCGCGTTCCAGAAGGATATGTCGCCGGGCGAGTTCGAGATCGCCGGGAAGCTGTCGCAGGAATCGTCGGTGGTCATCACCGGCGAAGTCCGCGCCGACGCGCGCGCACCCGGCATCCCCGGCGGCTACGAGGTCGGCATCAAGTCGCTGTCGCTGGTGCAGATGGCAGACGACTATCCGATCTCGCCGAAGGAGCATGGCGTCGAGTTCCTGCTCGACAACCGCCACCTGTGGGTGCGCTCCAGCCGCCAGTGGGCGATCCTGCGCATTCGCGCGACGATCATCCGGGCGCTGCGCGACTTCATGGACGACAACGGCTATCTGCTGGTCGATACACCGCTGATCACCCCGGCGGCGGGTGAGAACACGACCACGCTGTTCGGCATCGACTATTTCGGCGAGCCAGCGTATCTGGCGCAGACCGGGCAGCTCTACAACGAAGCCAACATGATGGCGTTCGGCAAGGTCTACTGCTTCGGTCCGACCTTCCGCGCCGAAAAATCCAAGACGCGCCGCCACCTGATGGAATTCTGGATGATGGAGCCGGAAGCGGCGTTCCTCTCGCTGGAAGACATGATGACGCTCGAAGAAAAGATGATCACGTCGGTGGTCGGGCGGGTGATGGACAAGCATCGCCCGGAGCTGGCGATCATCGAGCGCGACCTGAGCAAGCTGGAAGCGATCCAGATGCCGTTCGCGCGCATCAGCTACGACGATGCGGTCGAGCACTTGCAGAAGAAGTACGCCGAGACCGACGACCCCGAACAGAAAGAGCTGCTCAAGATCACCTGGGGCGATGATTTCGGCAGCCCGCACGAAACTGCCATCGCCGAGATGTTCGACCGCCCGGTGTTCGTCTACCACTACCCGACGGCGGTCAAAGCCTTCTACATGCAGCCGGTTCCCGGCAGACTTCAGCGTGCCGCAGCGTCGACCTGCTCGCGCCGGAAGGCTACGGCGAGATCACGGGCGGCAGCGAGCGCATCTACGACGCGGCGCCGCTCGACGAGCGCTCGCTAATGGCGATCCCGCGCGAGGCGTATGCTTGGTATCTCGACCTGCGGCGCTTCGGCAGCGTGCCGCACGCCGGGTTCGGCATCGGCTTGGAGCGCACGGTGACGTGGATTTGCGGCTTGCCGCACCTGCGCGAAGCGATCCCGTATGCGCGGATGCTTCAACCGCAATTACCCGTAAGCTGCACGAATATCCGGCATTCTTTAGCGTTCAACTGAACGCCTCTATTTTATTTCAACGATTGTGCTGCGCCGCGCCAGCCGCGCTGCGCCCTGCGTGATCGCAAACGCTGCCACCAGGCAGCACGATCACGACGGCATACGCCGGGCGAATCCCCACCGCGTCGGCGAGGCGTCCGATCAGCGGCAGCGCGAGGATCGCCGTGCCCGAAGCCAGTGACGCCAATGCGCTGGCGACGGTGCCGCCCGCGAGGTCTCGATGCTGAACGCGAGAATGAGCGGATACAGGCTGGCGTTCCCGCAACCCGGCAATGCCCAGCCCGATCATCCCTACGAGCGGCGTGGAGGCAGTCCAGTACAGCAGGAAGCCGACGGTATCGATGATTAGCGAGGCGGTACGACGCGGTGCGCGCTGGGATGCCGATCCAGACGGCTGCCCGCCAGCCGCCCACGATCATGCTCCCCAGAAATACGCTGACCGCCTGAGCAGCTTCTGCGGTCGGCATCCCCAGGCTGGTTTCGAGATAATCGGCGCTCCAGAAGATCAGGCAGAATTCGACCGACACGGCTGCGACCAGCGCTGTCCAGTACAGCCAGTACAGGATCGACAGCGGCGGTTCGTGCTGATCGGCGGTTTTGGGCGCAGCCATAGGGGGCAAGCTGACCCGGTTAAAACCAACGCGTATCACGACGACTGCCAGCACAGCCACGACCAGCGCCATTCGCCATCCAAGCGCAGACAGGGCGAACCAGCCGACCAGCACCGGCGCACTGGCGCTGAACAGCGACGAGAAGACGTTGGCTTCAGAGAGCGCCACCGCCCGCATATCGCCGTGCTGGTCGGACAGGGCAGACGGCACGACCGCCAGAATCAGCGAGCCGACCAGCCCCATCAGGAACGAGGCGCCAATCGTCAGGCTGGCGTCGCGCCCGGCGATCAGCAGCAGGGCGCAGGCGCTCATGCCGAACGCGCTGATCCACAGCGCATTCCAGCGCCCGACCCGCTGGATCACCCGGTTGCCAATCAGCCCCGCGCCGATGATGCCCAGCGCGAACGCCGAAAAATGCAGACTGCTGACGGTATACGACAGCTCCAGCTCGTTCTTCAGAAACGGCGTAATCGGACCGAAGATGTTCAGAAAGTAGCCGTACAGCGCCAGCGCGATATACGCCAGCCAGGTGGCGCGGTTGCGAACAAATGGATGCGGCAAAGCGAATGCTCCTCGGAGAAACGCGCCGCTGCCGGAGAGATGGACAGAGCCAGGCGGCGCATCGCCTACAAGTGTAATCGCTCGCCGCCGAATTGTCAGGAGACCACCCCGCGATTCCGCACGCGGAACGGGCGGGCAACGCGCCGGGAATGCGCCCGGCAACTCGCGTTGACGGCGTTGTTCGCAGATGCTACGATCAAATTAACATCCCCGACTATCGATGCTCGTCCCTTTCATTCGCGCGCCTCGATGGTCTAGCGTGGCAGTTGGGAGTTTTCATGTATATAGAATTTGTTTCCCGCATGATCGGCATGGTCATTTTTGCTCTGGCGGGCGCGCGGCTGGGCGTCGGTGCAGCGGCGGCGCTCGGCTTGCCGGAACTCGGCGTCTCCTTCATTTTCTCGCTGGTCGGCATCCTGTTCGGCTTGATCATGACTCCCTGGATCACGGTGCGTCCGCTTCGGGCGTTGAGCCGGTTGGTCAAGGAAATGCCGGTCGAAGTCATGTTCACGACGCTGTTCGGGCTGATGCTGGGGCTGCTGGTCGCGCTGCTGGCGGCGTACCCGCTGTCGCTGCTGGACGAGCCATTAGGGACGGTCATCCCGCTGCTCGTGCTGCTGCTCGCCACCTATCTGCTGACGACCATTTTCAACGTGCGCTCGCGTGAGGTGTGGCTGTTCCTGAGCGAATGGCTCGGCGTGGGACCCAGGCGCAGTCTGCTCGGCGCGGGCGCGGAGCGCCAGTTGATCCTCGACACCAGCGTGCTGATCGACGGGCGGATCGTCGACATCGCCCGGACAGGCTTCATCGGCGGGACGCTGATCGTACCGCGCTTCGTCATCTCGGAACTGCACCGTGTGGCGGATTCGTCGGACGCGCAGCGGCGCAATCGCGGGCGGCGCGGGCTGACCAAGCTCAACGAGCTGCAGCGCGAGCCGGGCATCGCCTTCAAGATTATCGAGGAAGATTTGGAAGATATCGCCGAAGTCGACGACAAGCTCGTCGCGCTGGCGCTGCGCATGAATTCGCCGGTCGTCACGATTGACTACCCGATGAATCAGGTCGCCGCGGCGCAGGGCGCGACCGTCCTCAACATCAACGCGCTGGCGAACGCCGTGCGCTCGGCGTACATCCCTGGCGAGACCTTCGCTATCCGCATCATTCAGGACGGCAAGGAGCCGGGGCAGGGCGTCGGCTATCTGGAGGACGGAACGATGGTGATCATCGAGGGCGGCAAGGAATCGATGGATCGCACGATCTACGTCGAGGTTACCAAGCTCATCAACCGCGAGACCGGGCGCATCATCTTCGCCAAGCCAGTGGAAGGGAAAAGCTGATCGTGGCTGTCTACCAGATCAAGCCGGTTCGGGAGACGCTGCACGGGTATTTTTCGCGCAATCTGCCGCCCGTGCTGAAAATCCAGTCTGGCGACACGGTGCAGTTTCAGACCCTTGAGGCAACTGGCATCAGTACGACGGCGCGCCACTGCTCACCTATCCTCCGCTGTTCGAGCCGTCTGCGCCTGCCGAGCGCGGAGCGGACACGCGCTCTGCGGACCGGTGTACATTGAGGGGCGCGCAGCCGGGCATGACGCTGTATCCGCGTCAAAACGACCGATTACCGGGTCGTGGGGCTGGACGGGCGGCAGGGCCGTCAGCATCAACACGCGGCTCGAATCGATCAGGTGCCCCGGTTTGAGCAGGTCTGGACGCTCGACCCGGCACAAAGTCGCGCGGAATGCCGCGGTCAGTCTGTCCAGATGCGCCCTTCCCTCGGTTTGATGGGGATGCCGCCGGACGAGGCTGGCGACCATCCGACCCGCCCACCGCGTTTCTGTGGCGGCAACATCGACTGCAAGGAGCTGGTCGAAGGCAGCACGCTTCATCTGCCGATTGCCGTCGAGGGCGCGCTGTTTTCAACGGGCGACGGGCACGCGCGGCAAGATGTGAAGTTGCCGGTCCGGCGCTTGAATGCCCGATGGAATGTGCCGAACTCGAATTCCACCTGCGCCCCGACCTGCATTTGACCATGCCCCGCGCTTACACCCCGGCGGGCTGGATCACCTTCGGGTTCAACCAAGACCTCAACGAAGCGTAGCCGCAGGCGCTCGACGGGATGCTCGACCTGATCGGCGAGCAGTACGGCTTGGGTCGGCAGCAGGCGATGGCGCTCGCCAGCATGGTGTCGATATGCACATCACCCAGGTCGTCAACGCGACGGCGGGCGTTCACCGCATCCTGCCGGACGGAGCGCTAAAATAGCGTCGGGTACAAAATCGTAAGGATCATTGAAAACCCCACCATCCGGCGGGATTTTTATGGCGCTTATCCCCGTGTGTCATGTATTGTAGGGGCACGACATGTCGTGCCCGTGATGGAAAGGGAGAATCCGCCTTTATCTGCCCGTTGCGTAGATGGCGTAAGCCCCTAAGTCGTAGATTTTTGTGAGTCCAGCCGCCCACGCCGGGTCGCCGTCCGGCGCGAGCGCGCGCTCCAGCGGACCGAACATGACGTAGCGGATTGCCCCGGCGCACGGGAAGGTCAGCGCGCACGGGTTGGCGAAGAAGGTATCGCGCTCGCTCGCCGTCATCACGTCCGAATAGAAGTATTCCAGCCGGTTGGATTGAACTGCCAGTTGATCGTCTCTGGACCGTGCCCCATGTAGGTGTGCAGATGCGTCCACGCGGGGAGGCACGTTGCCGGTCTCGGACTGCACTCAGCACGATTTCGCCGGGCTGTGAGTGGGCGTTGAGCTGGGGCCGAACGCGGGTGATCGCCATTGAGAACAACGGCGTCGCCGAGTCAACGCTGCCAGCGCACCGCCGAGCAGCAGTAGAGCGCTGGTCAGCAGCGTCGCCGCGAACGCCGCGCCGCGCATACCAATGCCGGGGACGCCGCGCTCCGCCAGCGCGTGCAGCCCCGCTTCGCCGCCAGAATCGCCAGCGGGACGATCATCGCCTGCCCATCCGGCGCTGCACGTTGATCGGCAGGTAGACCAGTACCGGCACGATCAGCACCCAGCCGATCAACAACGCCGCGCGAATCCGGCTGGCGCCATATCCGGCGAATACCGAACGTCGCCAGCAGACCGAGCGGCAGATACGCTAACACATATTGCAGCGGCGGCGGCGACGCCAGCAGATTTTGCGCCGACCACGCCGCGAACGCCGGATTGAACGAAGGCTGGCGTGTAGAAGGCGAACAGGGCAGCGTGATCCCGGCGGCGACGACACAGCGCCCGAACAGCGCGACCGGGAAGCGCCGGCACCCACGCCGCCAGGCCCCCCACGCGCCGAGGATGCATAGATCACGAAGTAGAACGGCACGCTCAGCCCGGATGACCAGCCAGCACCCGCCCGCGACGATCAGCCAGCGCCAGTTTGACGGGCAATATCGAAACGCCGTCGTAGGGGCGCAGCACCCTGCGCCTTCTGCCTCGCCCATTGGAAATTGTAGGGGCACGACATGTCGTGCCCGTTCTGCGACCGTTGCAGATTGTAGGGCAAAACTGTGTGTCTGCTCGTAGGGGCGTACGGCGGTGCCCTTCGACCGTTTTCATCACCGCCAGCAAGCCGCCCAGCAGCGCCGCCCGTGCCAGCGCCAGATGCGGCAAGCCGGAACACGATCAGGAAGCCGAAGCCTTCGGGGATGAAATCGGCGGGCAGCGCGTTCTGCCCCGCCAGCGATTGCAACCAGCCCAAGCCGCCAGGCCGTCGCCAGAATCGTCGCTATCAGGCGGTCGCGCGGCTCGCTCAGAAATGCCGAGCAGAAGCGGTAGATCACGACGATCAGCAGTGCGTCGAAGGCGATGCGCATGAGGTGAAAGGTGAGGATCAGCGTTGGGGTCAGCGCCGGATCGGTATCGGAGATGAAGCGCCCGACGATCTGTCCGGGCAGGATGTAGGGCAGGAACACCAGCGGCGCGCCATCGTGGGCTTCCGGGGTGTAGAACAGCGAGAAATTCCACTCGCCGCGCGCGCCCAGCCGCATCTTGCCCAAGTACGAGTTACCGTCCTCGACGCCGAACAGGAAGCCAGTGAAGCGCCAGGCGTCATCCTGCTTCGACCACGCCAGCACGTAAGGCGCGGTCGTGAGGCCGACGACGACCAGCGCCAGCAGCAGGACGTTCCGCCACTCGCTGCGGCTCACGGCTCATCCTGGGCGTCCGCGCCTTCGCCGAACACCTCGTCGAATACTTCCGGCTCGATCAAATCTTCCAGCGCCCATTCGCTCACCGAATATTCCGGCGTCGTCAGCGCGTAGCCGTTGTCGTGCGCCCACGCTTCCAGCTCCACCAGCGCCGCGCGGATGTCCGCGCCTTCATTGAACGGTCGTCCGACCGCCAGAATGACGACTGCTTCGTCGACGCCGTCGCCGGTGGCGATTGCCCAGTACTGGTCGTCTGTCAGGCAGATGTACGCTTCCTGAGCCATTTTCCCCATGCCCCCACGCTGTGAAACTCGGTCATACGAGAGCGACGTTTTCACGCGCACCTGGTTGCAGCCTGATTCATTCTAAATCGGTTTTGGGCGCAGCACATGCGGGATATTGGCACGTAGACGGCGGCGGTCGGGGATGGTTAAATGGAGCAATCGGGTAAATGGACGGGCGCAAAGCGACGCGATGGACATTCACGCCTATCTGGAACGCATCGGCTATCACGGCAGTCTGGAGCCGACGCTCGAAACGCTCAGCGGGGTGCATCGCGCCCACCTGCTGGCGATTCCCTACGAGAACCTCGACATCCATCTCGGCGGCTATCTGTCGCTGGACGAGGGCGCGATCTACGACAAGCTGGTGACGCGGCGGCGCGGCGGCTGGTGCTACGAGATGAACGGCTTGCTCGCACGGGCGCTGCGCGCGCTCGGCTTCGACGTGACGCTGCTGTCCAGCGCCGTCCGCACGCAGATCGAGGGCGACGGCTCGGAAGGCGATCATCTTGTCCTGCTCGTGCATCTGGATCGTCCCTATCTGGTCGACGTGGGCTTCGGCAACGGCTTGCTCGAACCGATCCCGCTGGAAGCCGGGGCGTACACGCAGGGCTTCCTCACCTACCATTTGCTGCGCGACGGCGACCGCTGGTTCTTCCAGAATCACCCCTACGGCGGACCGGGCTTCGTATTCACGCTCCAGCCGCGCATGCTGCCGTATTTCGCCCGGCGCTGCCACGAGCTGCAAACCCTGCCCGAATCGGGGTTCGTGCGCACGGTCGTCTGCCACCGCTTCACGCCCGAAAGCGTCGTGACGCTGCGCGGCGCGGTGCTGCGCACGATCACGGCGCAGGGCATGAACGATCAGGTTGTCGATAACGGCGCGGCTTATGAACAGCTTTTGAACAGGCAGTTCGACCTGCGTCTGCCGGATGTCGCGCCGCTGTGGGAGAAGGTCTGGGCGCGGCATCTCGAATGGGTGCAGGAGAATTCGTAGATACGGTGAAGAAATTCACAAGGGCGCTATAATGTAGCCCAATTATTGCTTCATCGAAATTAAGGAAAGGGCGTTCCTGATGCGTGATTTAACCCAGTGGCTGCTCGCCAGCCCAACCCCTTCCATCCGTTACCTCACCCTGCGCCATCTGCTCGACCACGACGAACGCAGCCCCTACGTGCAGGACGCGCGCTCCGAAATGCGCATCACCGGACCCATCCCGACCATTCTGGAGCGGCAGACCCCGACCGGGAACTGGCAGGGCGACCCCGGCTACTACGGACCCAAATACGTCGGCACACACTGGAGCATGATCCTGCTGGCGGAGCTTGCCGCCGACCCGGACGACCCGCGCCTGCACCGCGCCATCGACTTCATGCTGACCGTCACCGAGCGCAATTACATGCTCGAAGATCGCTTCGACGCTTCCGTGCCCAGCCCCGATCAGTACGGGCTGACGTGCTTCTGGGGCAACGTCCTGCGCTACATCGCCCACTGCAACCGCGCCGACGACCCTCGCGTGCCGCGCATCGTCGATTACCTCGTCCGCAATCTCACAACCGGCGGCTGCCACTGCCAGATCAACGCCTACCTGCCGTGCGCCTGGGGCGCGGTGCGTTCGCTGTGGGGGCTGGCGGCGCTGCCGCAGCACTCCGAAGCGGTCACCGACGCCATCAACCGGGCACTTGGCTTCCTGCTGTCGCCCGAATACCAGAACCCGCCGGGCAATTACCCGACGCCGGGCACAGTCCACAAGCTGTGGTCGGGGCTGAATTTCCCGCTGTTCTATCAGGTTGACATCCTGCTGATGCTGCGGACGCTGGGCGAGCTGGGGGCGCTGGGGCATCCCGGTGCGCAGCCAGCGCTGGCGTGGCTGATGCGGCAGCGGCAGATGAACGGTCACTGGCGCGGGAGCAACCCTTACGGCTCGCGCACGTGGCGGATACCGGGCGACACACAGGACATCAGCCGCTGGGTGTCGCTGCACGCGGCGATTGTGCTGCGGCAGGCGGAGGCGCAGCGCGCCATGCGCGAGACCTCACCTATGCCCACATCGGCTTCTGCGCTAAAATGAACGACATTGTCACCGACGGAAGCTAACAAGGAAAGACGATTCCATGCCGCTGCGGATTTTTAACGTTCTTGGGCGTGAAAAACAGGATTTCGTGCCGCTGGTCGAAGGACAGGTCGGGATGTACGTCTGCGGTCCGACGGTCTACGACGAGTCGCACATCGGGCACGCCAAGACCTACGTCTCGTTCGACGTGATCGTGCGCTACCTGCGCTACAGCGGCTACAACGTCCTCTACGTGCAGAACATCACCGACGTGGGGCATCTGCTCGACTCCGGCGAGGATCGCATCCTGCGCAAAGCCGCGCAGACGCAGTCCAAGCCGATGGCGATTGCCGAGCATTACGCCCGCGCCTATCAGGATGCGATGGATCGGCTCGGCGTGACGCGCCCGGACATCGCCCCGCGCGCCAGCGGGCATATCCCCGAACAGATTCAGATGATCGAGACGCTGCTCCAGAAGGGCGTCGCCTACGAAGTCAACGGCAGCGTCTATTTCGACGTGAGCAAAGACCCGGACTACGGCAAGCTCTCCAACCGCCGCCTTGAGCAGCAGGAAGCCGGTTCGCGCGAAGCCGTGCGCGGTGAAAAGCGCAATCCTGAGGACTTCGCGCTGTGGAAGGTCGCCGAGCCGGAACACATCCTGCGCTGGGACAGCCCCTGGGGCGAAGGCTTCCCCGGCTGGCACATCGAGTGCTCGGCGATGTCGAAGAAGTACCTCGGCACGACCTTCGACATTCACGGCGGCGGCATCGACAACATCTTCCCGCACAACGAGAGCGAGATCGCCCAGAGCGAGTGCGCCAACGACGCCGAGTTCGCCCGCTACTGGCTGCTGGTCGGCAGCCTGCTGGTTCCCGACGAAGGCGGCAACCCGGTCAAGATGTCGAAAAGTCTGGGCAACTTCGTCACCATCACCGACGTGCTCACGCGCTTCCGCCCGGAAGTCGTGCGCATGTTCATGGAGAGCGCCCACTACAGCAACCCCATCGTCTACGACGAAGGCTCGATGGAATCGGCGGCGCGCGGCTGGGAGCGGCTGTATAACGCCGTCCGTCTGCTGCGCCGTGCGATGAATACCGCCCCGGATGGCAGCGGCGACAGCAGCGCCATCATCGCGCGGGTGAACGAGACCAGAGCCGCGTTCAATGCCGCGATGGATGACGATTTCAACGCCCCGCAGGCGCTCGCCGCGCTGCAGGACTTCACCCGCGACGTGAATGCGCTGCTGAACAGCGGGCAGGCGGTCGGGCTGGGCGTGCTCGCCGAGATCAACAACCTGTACATCACGCTGGGCACTCAGGTGCTTGGTATTTTCCCGGAGAACGACGACACTGGAAGCAGCGACGGTGCCCGCGAAGCCGCGCTGATCGACCTGCTCATTTCCATGCGGGCGCAGGCGCGCGCCAGCAAGAACTGGGCGGAGAGCGACCGAATCCGTGACGAATTGGCGAAGATCGGCGTGATCCTCGAAGACCGCGCCGACGGCACGATCTGGAAGACGACGTAAATGGCAGTCGAATTCATCTATGGTCACTGGGCGGTGATGGAAGCGCTGCGCGCCGGGCGGCGCAACATCGAACAGCTTCTGGTGACCGAAACAGTCGAAACCAAAGGCGTGGTGGCGGAAATCCTCGCCGCCGCCGCCGAGCGCGGCATCCCCGTGCGGCGCGTGCCCCGGCGCATCATCGACGATCTGGCGCAGGGCGCGAATCACCAGAACATGGCGATGCGCGTCGGCGGCTATCCCTATGCCGATCTGGAAGACGTGCTCGCCGTGAGCAAGAAGCGCGACGAAAAACCCTTCATCCTGATCCTCGACCTGCTCAAAGACCCGCAGAACGTCGGCTCACTGATCCGTGTCGCCGATGCCG
This sequence comes from Anaerolineae bacterium, assembly GCA_046328655.1. Taxonomy (GTDB): domain Bacteria; phylum Chloroflexota; class Anaerolineae; order Aggregatilineales; family Phototrophicaceae; genus Flexifilum. Next base: position 31,450 of record JAXLWE010000028.1, read on the forward strand.
TCGGCATACACGGCATCGTCATTCAGGAGCGGCGCGGCGTCGCCGTGACCCCGGCGGTGGTCAACGCTTCGTCGGGCGCGGTCGAACACCTGAATGTCGTTCAGGTGACCAACCTCGTCCAGTCGATGCGCGACCTCAAGTCGCAGGATGTGTGGATGGTTGGTCTCGACATCGGGCAGAACGTCGCGCCCATCGACAAGACCGACCTGAACATGTCAATCGGGCTGGTGCTGGGCAGCGAGGGCGAAGGGCTGCGCCGCCTCGTGCGCGATACCTGCGACCTGCTGCTGGCGCTGCCCATGCGCGGCTCGGTCGCCAGCCTTAACGTGGCGACGGTTGGCGCGGTGGCGCTGTACGCGGCGTGGCAGGCGCGCGGCTGGCAGGGCTGGGCGCACGCCTGCAAGCGGTGCGCCTGAAAATTGAGGAAATCGCCAGCTTTCGTGTATGATTAAAGGGCTGAGTGCTGAGGACTGAGGACTGAGTAAAAAACAACCCTTCATGAGTTTCCGCCTGATAGGGAATTGTATTCGCACACAGCACTCAGTACTCAGCACTTTATTATTCTGAACAGGGAGGAGCGCGCTCTAGGATGTTCGATACGCGCTGAAAATAACTATGGCAGATGACGTAACTAACGACATTATCAATGAGACGCGGCAGAAGATGAAGTCCACGCTGACCGTTTTCGAGCAGGATTTGCTCGGCATCCGCAGCGGGCGCGCCAGCACCGCGCTGGTGGATCGCCTGCACGTCGACTACTATGGTCAGCCGACCGAACTGCGCCAGCTTGCCACGATCTCCACGCCCGAACCGCTGCAAATCCTGATCCGCCCCTACGAAAAGACGGCGGTCAAAGCGATTGAAAAGGCGATTCAGCAAGCCGATCTGAACATCAACCCGGCGGTCGACGGCGACGTGATCCGCCTGAACATGCCGCCGCTGACGCGCGAGCGCCGTCAGGAACTGGTCAAGTTCCTGCACAAGCGCATGGAAGAAGCCCGCGTCGCCATCCGCAATATCCGCCGCTCCGGGAACGACGATCTCAAGGATTTCGAGAAAGAGAAGATGATCTCGGAAGACGAGATGGAGTGGGGGCAGGAAGAGATTCAGAAGCTGACGGACAAGTACATCGCCGACATCGACGAGATGGGCAAGAACAAAGAGAAGGAAATTCTAGAGGTCTAGCGTATGGTAGCGGTCGTGGGCGAAAAACTCAAGGAGAGCGCGCCGGGGCGTATCCCGAAGCATGTCGCCATCATCATGGATGGCAACGGGCGCTGGGCGAAGGCGCGCGGGCTGCCGCGCACCGAAGGTCACCGGCAGGGCACGGAGAACCTGCGCCGCATCCTGCGCTCTGCCGTCGAAAATGGCATCGAAGTCCTGACCATCTACGCTTTCTCCACCGAGAACTGGTCGCGCCCGCGCGCCGAAGTGCGGATGCTGCTGCGCATTCTGGAGACCGTCATCGACCGCGAGCTGAATGAACTCCACGAGGAGGGTGTCCAGCTTCGGCATATCGGTCAGCTTGAGGGGATCAGCCCGACGCTCCAGCGGAAAATCCACCACGCGATGGATATGACACGCGACAACACCCGCCTGATCCTCAACATCGCCTTCAACTACGGCGGGCGCGACGAGATCGTCCAGGCGGTGCGCCGCATCATCGCCGACGGCATCCCCGCCGAGCAGGTCACCGAGCAGGTGATTAGCAGCTACCTGTACACCAGCGACCTGCCCGATCCCGACCTGATCATCCGCACCAGCGGCGAATTGCGCGTCAGCAATTTCCTGATCTGGCAGGGCGCCTACTCGGAATACTACGCGACGCCGACCTACTGGCCCGATTTCGACGAAGCCGAACTCAAACGCGCCATCGCCGCCTACGGGCAGCGCAAGCGGCGCTTCGGCATGACCGACGAGCAGCTTGGCGATCACGCCGAGTAAGCCCGCTCGCTCAAACGCCGCCTTTCCTCATGCCTCACCCTAATCGAAGGGGTGAGTTCAAGATCGCGCACAAGGTATACAATAGCTGGTAGAGATAGGCTGTCGGCTGTGCCAGCCGACGCCGATCTCGCTGGATTATCCTTTATTGTGATCGGCTAGTCTACAGGACAAAACGAGATGCAAAATGACATGAGCCAGGTCAAGGCGGCGCTGCGCGATCAGCAGTACATTGCGACCGACGAAATCTCGACCGTCATGTTCCTGGCTGAACGGCTGGGCAAACCCGTCCTGGCGGAAGGTCCGGCGGGGGTGGGCAAGACCGAACTCGCCAAAGCCTGGGCGAAGATCAGCAAGCGCCCGTTGATCCGGCTGCAATGCTACGAGGGACTGGACGAGAGCAAGGCGCTCTACGAGTGGGAATACGCCAAGCAGATGCTCTACACCCAGCTTCTGCGCGACAAGCTGAGCCAGCTTCTCGCCGACGCCGAGACGCTCAGCGCCGCTGCCGACCGGCTGGCGAACGAGGAGGACGTGTTCTTCTCGGATCGCTTCCTGTTGGCGCGCCCGCTGCTTCAGGCGATCACGTCCAAAGAGCCGGTCGTGCTGCTGATCGACGAGATCGACCGCGCCGACGCCGAATTTGAAGCCTTCCTGCTGGAAGTCCTGAGCGATTTTCAGGTGTCCGTGCCCGAACTCGGCACGATCAGCGCGATCCACCAGCCGCTGGTGCTGCTCACCAGCAACAACACCCGCGAGCTTTCCGAGGCGCTCAAGCGCCGCTGTCTTTATCTGTTCATCGATTATCCGAATGTCGAGACCGAGATGAACATCGTCCGGCTGCGCGTGCCGCAGTTGAGCCAGAAGCTGGCGCAGCAGGCGGTCGAGGTCGTGCAGAGCCTGCGCACGATGGACTTGAAGAAGAACCCCAGCGTCTCCGAGACGATTGACTGGGCGCGGGCGCTGGTCATGCTCAACGCCGACAGCCTCGACAAATCCACGCTCGAAAACACGCTGACGGTGCTGCTCAAGCACGAAAGCGACGTGCAGAAGGCGCGCCGTGCGCTGACCGGCGGGTCGTCGCACCCGCTGGATCGTGACCCGCGCGAGCGCCGGGGCAAGAATCGCTGGGCGGGCGGCGAGTGGAATAATTAGCAGTTGGATCAGGAAATTCGGTAGGGGCGGGCGCTCGGCTGGTGTGGCGGGCGCCCGCCTTTGTCTGTCGAGAGAGGGTCAACCGCTCACTGCGACTGGGCGGTGCGCTGCAAAACGTTCTGATAGACGAGGTAGACGATCACCGAGAGCACGGCGACGATGACGGTGTAAAGCAGCGCTGTCCCAAGAAAATCGGTGATCTGCACCGTCTGTCCGGCAGCATCGGCATAGGGGCGGACTGCCGCGTATGGCGCGAGCAGGGAGACGAGGAACGTCACGACGACGAGCACGACCAATCCGTAACGGAGCAGGCGCATTCGTCCCTGAAGATCGGTTTGGGAAATCATCGTTCCAACTCCTAAGCTATATTTTGCCCGATATTATTTGTAGTGGTGATCGCTTAACGAGTCAAACACAAAATGTTTGTTTGGGGTGAAGATTTGGTTTGTGAGGGTACTCGGTGACGGTTGCGGCGCTGGTGAGCGTGTTCGGCATCGCGTTTCTGTCGCTGTGGGCGTCGATCCCGGCAGGACTCGCGCTCGGCGTGCATGTGATCGCGGTCGTCGTCACGGCGGCGGTCAGCTACGCCTGCGGCGTCGGGCTGATCGTGCTGGTCGGGCAGCCGCTGCGCGACCGGATTCTGCGGCGCTTCGGCGGCAAATCAGCGGGCAGTCCCGACAGCGCCATCATGCGCATCTGGAATCGCTACGGCTTGATCGGGCTGGCTCTGCTCGCCCCGGTGACGACCGGCGCGCAGATTGGCGCGATCATCGGCATGTCGCTCAACGCGCCGCCGCGCCGCCTGTTCGTGCTGATGTCGCTTGGCGGGCTGCTGTGGGCGGGCGTCTTCGCCGCGCTGATCTCGCTGGGCGTGGCGGCGGTCAATCCATAGGGAAGCCAGAGGCGTCGATTTTGAAACCTGACTCACCCGGTTTGCTGACTCTCTCCACAAGGTGGAGAGGGGGGGTGAGGTAGCCGTATCCTCGCGTCGATTTGCACTCGTCCCTACACGCACTCCCTATATCTGCGTATAATCAACGACGATTAAAAGCACACAGAAAGCCAGTCATCATGTTCGATAAACTCGCGGCGACCGAGGCGCGTTACGGGGAACTGGAGCGGCTGCTCAGCGATCCGGAAGTGATCAGCGATTACGAGAAAGTCGCCGAATACAGCAAGGAACGCTCCGGCTTGACCGAGATCGTCGAGGCGTATCGCCAGTATCAGCGCGAGCGCGACGAGCTGGACGGCGCGCGGGCGATGCTCGACGACGAGAGCGACGCCGACATGCGCCTGATGGCGCAGGACGAGATCGCGCGGCTGGAGGGCAGCATCGCCGAATTGGAAGACCGCCTGAAGATCATGTTGCTGCCCAAAGACCCGCGCGACGACAAGAACGTCATCATGGAAATCCGCGCCGGGGCGGGCGGCGACGAAGCCGGGCTGTTCGCGGCTGATCTGTTCCGCATGTACAGCTATTATTCCGAGGGGCGTCGCTGGAAGATCGAGGTCATCGACCAGAACGAGACCGGCATCGGCGGCTTCAAGGAGATCAAGCTGGAGGTGCGCGGGCATGGGGCATTCAGCCGCCTGAAGTTCGAGAGCGGCGTGCATCGCGTCCAGCGCGTGCCGGAGACCGAAAGCCAGGGGCGCGTCCACACCAGCACGGTGACGGTCGCCGTCCTCGCCGAGATGGATGAAGTCGAGGTAGAGCTGGATATGAACGACGTGCGCGTCGACGTGTACCGCAGCGGCGGCGCGGGTGGGCAGTCGGTCAACACGACCGACTCGGCGGTGCGCATGACCCACATCCCGACCGGGATCGTCGTCGCGGTGCAGGACGAGCGCAGCCAGCTTCAGAACCGCCTGCGCGCCAAGCAGATTTTGGTCGCCCGGCTGTACGAGATCGAGGCGGAGCGCCAGCGCAGCGAGCAGGAAAGCGAGCGCCGCTCGCAGGTCGGCACGGGCGAGCGCGCCGAGAAAATCCGCACCTACAACTACCCGCAGAACCGCGTGACCGACCACCGCATCAACCTGACCAGCTACAACCTGCAAGCCGTTCTGAACGGCGACCTCGACATGTTCATTGACGAGTTGATCACGCGCGACCAGGCGGATAAGCTGTCCGGCGGCGAGGCGGTCGCCTGATGAACGTCCGCCCGGCGTCGCTGGCGGATGCGCCCGCTCTGGCGCGGCTGCGCTGGGCGTTCGGCGCGGAAACCGGATGGAGCGACCCGAACGCGGATTACGCGGCGTTCGAGGCGCGCTTCACCCGCTTCGTGAGCGACGGGCTGGCGAGCGGGCGCTGGGCGTTGTGGGTCGCGGAGGTGGACGATCAGATCGTCGCCAACCTGTTCGTGCAAATCATCGACCCGGTTCCCAGCCCCGGCAAGCCGGAGCAGAAATTCGGCTGGATATTCAACGTCTACACGCTGCCGGAGTATCGCAATCAGGGCATCGGCTCGGCGCTGATGCAGCGCGTGATCGAGTGGGGGACGGCGCAGCGCTTCGAATCGCTCAACCTGTGGCACTCGCCGGGCAGCGTGGCGTATTACGAGCGCCTCGGCTTCACGCACACCCCCGACGAATTCATGATGATGCTGGACGAGCGCAAATAAAAAGGGCGAGAAGTCTGAGCTTCTCGCCCCTGACAAACCGGGCAGCAAGACTAAGTGCTTCGGCGTATGACGCGGAGAAGTGCCAGCAGGACGACGGCTCCAATGAAGGCTGTCAGGATGCTGCCGATATTGATCCCGGTAACACCTCCGCCGACTCCCAACGCTCCCAACAGCCAGCCGCCGATGAACCCGCCGATGATGCCGACGATGATGTCCATCAGCAGTCCCTGTTGAGCATTGGTTTTCATCACGATACTTGCCAGCCAACCCGCGATTGCACCGATGATGATCCAGGCGATAATACTGACACCGTCCATTGACATGCTCCTTTTTATTCGAATAAGCGGTCAATATTTACGGCACTTCGTTCGGACTGTCCCCCTTTCAGATGGATGGTGATGCGAGAATTGCCTGTAGAACATAACCCGACTATTTATGATACGTTGCTTGCCGCCCGCCAGCGAATCGACCCGCTCGACGCTCACGTGCTGCTGGGCGAAGTCCTCGGCGTGGATCGCGCCTATCTGCTGGCGCACCCCGAAGCGCCGCTGACACCGGAGCAGGCGGAGCGCTTCGTCGGGCTGGTCGCGCGCTGCGCCGACGGCGAGCCGGTCGCCTATCTGCTCGGTCGGCGCGCGTTTTACGACCGCGATTTCCTCGTCACGCCCGATGTGCTGATCCCGCGCCCGGAGACCGAGTTGCTGCTCGAACAGGCGCTGGCATGGGCAGGGGATCGGGCGATTGCCGCCGCCGACGTGGGCACGGGCAGCGGCGCGCTCGCCGTGACGCTGGCGGCGAACCGCCCGCAGGCGCGGGTCTACGCCACCGACATCAGCCCGGCGGCGCTGGCGGTCGCGCGAAAAAACGCCGAGCGTTCTAGCGTCGGCGTCACTTTCTACGAAGGCGACCTGCTCGCCCCGCTGATCGAGCACAGCATCCGCCTCGACCTGATCATGGCGAACCTGCCGTATATCGCCAGCGACGAACTGGCATCGCTCGCCGTCAGCCGCCACGAGCCGCGCCTCGCCCTTGACGGCGGCGCGGACGGTCTCGACCTGATCCGCCGCCTGCTGGCGCAGATTCCCGGCGCGATCAACCCCGGCGCGCTCGTCCTGCTGGAGATCGGCGCGGGGCAGGGCGCGGCGGCGCTGGCGCTGGTGCGAGAAACGCTTCGCCCGCAGCGCGCCGAATTAATCCTCGACTACGCCGGGCTGGATCGCATCATTCGCGCCGAGTGCTAGGGCAGACACACAGGTCTGCCCCTACAAACTCGCCGGGATTGGTCACTTGCTAGGTCGTGTCGCCGTCCTCAGGTTCCGATTCACCGCCTGGCTCACCGAGTTCGCGGTCGAGCATGTACAAGCCGGGTCCGAAATCGCCGATATGCTCCAAATCCTGAATGATGGCGTCGACGATCTGTTCTTCTTCGACCTGCTCGTCCACGAACCACTGCAAAAAGCTGTCGGTCGCGTAGTCGCGCTCCTCACGCGCCAGCGCCACCAGATCGTTGATCAGCTTGGTGACGTGCTGCTCGTGCGCCAGCGCGTCCTTCAGCACGTCGAGCGCCGCGCTCCACTCGATGCGCGGTGCGGCGATGGCTTGCAGCTTGACGACGCTGCGCCGGTCGATGATGTAGTCGTAAATCTTCATGGCGTGCACCATTTCCTCGTCGGAATGGTGGCGCATCCACGCCGCGAAGCCGGGATACCCCTGCGATTCAAAATAGGCGGACATCGAGAGATAGGTGTAAAAAGCGTGCAGCTCGGCGTTGATCTGCGCGTTCAGGGCGTCCTGCATCCTGGGGCTGAGCATCAGTTTCCTCCTGACTGGCTGTCGGAATGATTGTAGCCTGAAATCGCCCGCCGTGCGCCTCCCTCGTCTGTGCAATTCGGCACAAAGGTTTGAATCAGGTTTTCGTTGTCGGGTGTCGGAATCCTGTTATAATTCCCGGCGTTGCCCCGACTCGTTTGGAGCATCTCGTTGGATGTTGTGGAGCTTATTGTATATGTCTAACCCAGGATTGCAGCGCAGACAGATCGAAGAGCGTCTTTACGCCTTCGCGCGCACCGTCGATACGCAGGACGCGCGCTGGATCGAAGATCAGGCGTTTGACGACTTCTTCAGCGGATGGCGCAGCCTCGCCCAGTACTACGAGTGGAGCCGCGATACGTCCATTGACGCGCATATCCTCAAGCTGTACATGCGCTTCGCCGTCAACCTGCGTCGTGTCATCGAAGATGAGCGCGTCGTGCAGCGCGAGCGCCTGCGCGCGAAAGCCGCCCTGCATGACCTGAACGCCCACCTCGACGGCGTTTTCCGCCAGATCGAGCGCAACGGGGGCGCGCGCGTCGCCGTGTAGTCCATCCAGCGGGGTGCGATCCTCGTGAACCGCGCCCCGCCGCTTTTCCCCTCGAATTTCCCTCCGACGACAAACCGGGTATCCTCACGCTGGCGTTTAACGTTTTGTAAGGATACGGCGGTATCGTGATAACGTGCCGCGCTGATCGTCGCAGCTAAGAATAGTCGCGCAAATAAGAAAATCACGTTACGCTCTTGGGGAGTCGAGTCGATGATACGCAAGCTGTTGTTGCTACTGGTGCTGGCGCTGGTTCCGCTGGTTGTGCAGGCGCAGGACGGCGCGGCACAGGAAGGCGGAGACGTGGATAGCCAATATGCCGGACGGGTTCCCGCACCCGAATTTCCGACGGGAGTGGACTGGCTGAACGTCCCCGCGCCGCTCACGATTGAAGCCCTGCGTGGCAAAATCGTCATCCTCGACTTCTGGACGTATGGCTGCATCAACTGCATCCACATGATCCCGACGCTGCAGCGGCTGGAAGCCGCCTACGGTGACGCGCTGGTCGTGATCAGCATCCACTCTGCCAAGTTCGCCAACGAGGGCAGCACCCAGAACATCCGCCAGATCGTCCAGCGCTACGGCTTGGAGCATCCGGTCATCAACGACAGTGATTTCGTCGTCTGGCAGACCTACGGCGTCAACGCCTGGCCCACTTTCTACGTGATCGACCCGCGCGGCAACATTCTGGCGCGGCAGCCCGGCGAAATCCCGTTCGAGGCGTTCGACCGGCTGATCTCCGGCATGGTCGATTACTTCGACAGCACCGGCGAAATCAACCACGACCCGCTGGAGCTGGCGCTGGAAGGCGCAGGGCAGCCGCCCGGTCTGCTGGCGTTCCCCGGCAAGGTGCTGGCGGATGAAGCGGGCGGTCGCCTGTTCATCGCCGACAGCAACCACAACCGCATCGTCGTCGCCGACCTCGACAGCTATGAAATCCTCGACGTGATCGGCAGCAGCGCGACTGGCTTCGACGACGGCGTGTTCGAGGCAGCAAGCTTCGACACGCCGCAGGGCATGGCGCTGCGCGGCGACACGCTTTACGTCGCCGATATGGAAAACCACGCCGTGCGTGCCGCCAACCTGACCGAGCGGACGGTCACAACCGTCGCCGGGACGGGACGCCAGCTATTCGGGCGCGCGCTGCCCGGTCTGCCGACCCCGGCGCTGCAAACCGATCTGAGCAGTCCCTGGGATTTAGCCTTCGGCGACGGCGATTTGCTCTACATCGCTATGGCGGGGACGCACCAAATCTGGGGACTGCACACCGATAGCGACATGGTCGAGCCGCTGATCGGCGACGGCAGCGAGGGGCTGGTCAATGCCGCGTTCGAGATGTCGGCGCTGGCGCAGCCGAGCGGCTTGTACTACCGCGATGGCGTGCTGTACTTCGCCGACAGCGAGTCGAGCACAATCCGCGACGCCGACACCTCCACCCACACGCTGCAAACCCTCGCCGGGACGCCCGATAACAACCTGTTCGACTTCGGCGACGTGGACGGCGCGGCGGGCACGTCGCGGCTTCAGCACCCGCTCGGCGTCACCGGCACGGATGACGGACGCATCTACGTCGCCGACACCTACAACAGCCGCATCAAGCTGCTCGACCCGCTGACCGACGCCATCACCACGCTCGCCGGGGCGGGCGAGAGCGGCGGCTTCCGCGACGGCGTCGGGCAGGAAGCCGAATTCGACGAGCCGGGCGGTCTTTCGGCGGCGGGGAATCGGCTGTTCGTCGCCGATACCAACAACCACGCCATCCGTGTGATCGATCTGGCGACGGCGCAGGTCAGCACGGTGACGTTCCCCAACCCGGAGCGCCTGCAAATCGGCGACACGACCACTGTCGCGGGCGGCAACCTCGCCAGCGGCGAGACGATCGCGCTGTCGGAACAGACGGTCGCGCCGGGTGAGGGGGCGATTCTGGTGCGCATCGTCCTGCCGGACGGCTACAAGATCAACCCCGAAGCGCCGTCGCGCAGCGAGTGGAACAACGAAGGCGAAGCCATCGGCATCCCCGAAGCCGAGCGCGCCCAGCCCTTCGACGCGGCGGAGTTCCGCGTGCCGGTGACGCTCGACGCGGGCAGCGACACGCTGCACGGCTACCTGACGACCTACTACTGCGAAGCCGAGCGCGAGACGCTGTGCTTCATCGACGACGTGCGCATCGAAGTGCCGGTCACGGTCAGCGCGGACGCCAGCGCCAGCGAGATCGTGGTCGAGCGGGCGATTACGCCGCCGCAGGTGGATGTCGGGGGCATTACGGGGTAGAGGACGATATGTAGGGGCGCACAGCCGTGCGCCCCTACGGAGGATGTATCTACGGCGCGGTTGTCGCTTCGGCGGTGGCTTCGCCCGGCACAGCCGACGCCACGATCTCCGGGATCGGCAGCAGCGAGCCGCCCTCGTTGGTTGGCACGGCGGTCGGCAGCGGCGCGTAAGGCGGCGTGGTCAGCCAGCCCTTGAGTGTGTCGATCACCGTCTGCGGGATCAAATAGATGGTCTGTTCGCCTTCCAGCGTGACGCCGGGGTTCTGGATCACGTCGGCTGTCGCTTCGGGCGTCGCCTCGACGGTCGCTTCGGCAGTGGCTTCCGGTGTCATCTCGGCAGCCGCTTCGATGGTTGCTTCCGCCGTCATTTCAGCCGTTGCTTCGGGCGTCGCCGCCTGAGCGAGCCGGACGATGCGCTTGGACGCTACGCTTGCGGTTGCTTCAGGTGTCGCTTCAGCGCCCGGCAACTCGGTTGCTTCAGGGGCGGTCGACTGCTGGACGACCGTGTAATAGCGTGAACTCGTCGGGCTTTTCGAGCCGATGTAGATGGTGTAGAGCTGCCCGTCGCTGGTCGTCACCAGGATCGTGTACGCCGGGTGATCGAGACCGAACGTCGCCAGCTCGCTGTTCTGAAAGATGTTGTTGTACTTGATGTTGGTGAGCTGTCCCACCGTCGAGTTGATGAGCGACTGCTCCGGGTCGCGCTCGCTGAGGGCGTTGGTGGCGTCGATGTGCCACGCGCCGCCGGCGTCTTTGGTCAGGGCGATGAACGTGCCGCTGGCGTTGTCGCGCACTTCGTAGCTCACGACCGACTCGCCCGCCACGTTGGGCAGCAGCGAACCCGTCGCTTCCTGAAGTGTCGCGGTTGGAGTAGGCGCGGTTGTTTGCTGGTTGTTGATGACGAGCACGGCGGCGATGACCACCACCAGCAGGGCGATCATCACCAGTGTTCCTCGATTAAGTCGCATGGATGCCTCTCCTTAGCGCGCGCGTTCGCGGTTGTTCCACCAGACCAGCACACCGATAGCCAGCACGCCAAAGGGCAGCAGAACAATCGTGATGAAGTTGATGTTCCGAAGATCCTGCTCGCTGGCGATGATCGGCGCGTCCTGCGGGCGCTGCTGCTGCACGACCGTGACCTGAGTCGCAAAGTCGTCGAAGTGCGTTGCCCAGACCATGCTGTTGAACGCCACCGTGAAGTTGTCGAACTGCTGGAACAGGGCGTAGGTGTCGCTGCCGACCGACGTGCTGCCCAGCAGGATGACGCGCCCGTGCGTCTGCGAGTTTTCGGCGGCGGCGGCGAGCACCAGCGGACCGGCGGCGTCGCCATCGGTCTTGTCGATATTGCCGTCGATCACCGCCTGAAGGTCGGTCTTGGCATACGCGCCGTCGCTTGAGCGCGCCAGCGTGGTGACCGTGACGTTGGCGGGCGGCGTATCGGCGACGGTGATGCTGTTGGGCACTTCAAATACCAGCGCGCCCTGCCCGGACGGGATGCTGTTGGTCGTGATGAAGCTGCTGCGGTCAAGGTCGGTCGCGCCGGGGTTCAGCGGCGACTGGTAGGCTTGCACCTGATCGATCACCACGTCCTTGTCGAACTTCAGCCCGAAGTTGTCGAACAGGTAGGTGGACAGATTGTCCGCCGTCGCCAGCGAAGTTTGATCGGTGTTGAACAGCGTCCCGGCGAAGATCACGACGCTGCCGCCGCCGTTGAGGTAATCCTCGATCACCTGAAGCTCACTGTCGGCAAGCGCGCCGCTGCCGCCGGGGATCACCAGCACCTGCCCGGTAGCGTTCGGGTCGTTCAGCTTGTACTGGCTGTCCGGGCTGGTCAGTTGCAGCAGGGTCACGTCCTGCACGTTCCAGTCGTAGGCTTGCGTCAGGAACTGCTTGAGCGTCGACATCTGCGCCGCTTCGCCGTCCTGCACCTGCAGGAAGTAGGCGTTGAACACGCCCGACGCCGACACGCGCAGGACGGCATTGGTCAGGTCTTGCTGGCTGACGCTGTTGACCAGCCGCGCGTTCTCGGTATCCGGCTGCCCGTCGTCGCCGATCTTGACGACGGCGATCTGCCCGCCGCGCGTCACCTTGTACAGCGACGCCTGCTGCGGGAACTGCTCCGGGTCGACGAACTGGTAATCGATCTTGCCGTTGCTGGTCGCCTTGTAATCGTCGAACAGCAGCGTCGCCTGGTCGCGCGTGCCCGCCTGCGACGGACCGAAGAAGGCGATGATGTTGACCTTCGGCGTGCCCGGCTCGGCGCCGAGAGCGGCAATCGCCTGACGCGATTCGGCGGTCAGCGAATAGGTGTCGGTCTGCGTCAGGTCGACGCTCAGCTTGGCGTTGCGCACGACCACGTAGATGCCGATCAGCGCGACCAGCAGGACGAGCGTCACGATCAGGCTCGTGCCGCCGAAGCGCGCCGTGCGCCCTGCGATGACCGAGCGGGCTTCCTGCGGTGCGAGCAGCGCCCACATCAGCAGCGCCAGAATGCCGATGCCGACGCCGCCGTAGCCGACCACCGAGAATTCCGGCTGCGTCAGCTTGACGACCAGCGCGGCGATGAAGCCGAGCGCGGCGATAACCAGCAGGTAGCGCGGCGGAATGAATGGCTCCTGCGGGGGGTTTTGGTTGGGAGTTTGCTGTGCCATTACGACCTCCAGCGGCGCGTCTCGACGATGCGCACGGTGATGAATAGCGCGCCGACGATCATGAAGATGAAATACAGGATGTCCTCGGCGCGGATGATCCCGTTGAGCATGGTCGAGTTATAGTGCGCCTGCAAGCCCAGCTCGCGGACGAAATCCGCAGCCGTGCTGTCGGTGCTCTGCCCGGCGATCCACACGGCGGCGATCTCGGCGAGGTACAGCACCAGCACGGTCGCCGCGCCCAGGAACGCCGCCACGATCTGATCCTCGGTGATGGCAGACCAGATCATGCTGATCGCCAGCACCGCGCCGCCGTACAGCGCCGCGCCCAGATACGCGCCGACCGCCACGCCGATATCCGGCGTGCCGACGCTCGCCATGATCAGGAGATACAGCAGCGACAGGAGCAGCAGGACGATGTAGTACAGCCACGCCGCCAGAAATTTGCCGATGATGAACTGCGATTCGTTCATCGGCAGCGTCATCAGTACTTCGAGCGTGCCCTCGCGCGATTCTTCGGCGAGCAGGCGCATCGTCAGCAGCGGCGCGATCAGGAACATCAGGAAGGTGATCAAGCCGGGCGCGTAGGTCGCGTCGGCGGGGATTTGCGCCTGCCCGCTGGCGTTGGCGCTGACCGCCTGAGCGATGTATCCGTTGAAAAGCACGCCGAGGAAGAAAAAGATCGCAAAGGCGATGCCGTAGGCGATGGGCGAGCGGAAGTACAGCCCGACCTCGCGCTTAAAGACCGCGAACCAGGGCATCGACCTGCCTTGCTCGACCAGCGGCTGCTGGAGTCCAATCGGTGTGTCGGTCATGATACGATTTCCTCTTCTTCGGTTTCAGGCATCTCCTCGATCATCCCCGCTGCCTGATGGCGCGTGACTTCGAGGAAGATTTCCTCCAGATTGACGGCGAGCGGGCGCAGTTCCATCAGGCTCCAGCCGCGCTCGATGACCGCGCGGGCGATCTGCGGGCGCGGGTCGGCGCTGGCGTCGGTCGGCGTGGCGATGATGCCATCCGCGCCGATTTCGGCGTAGCGCACGCCGGGGACAGCCTGGATCGCCGCCAGCGCGTCCGATGGCGGGGCGTCGACGCGCACCAGCACGCGACCGCCGCGTTCCAGCTCGCTGCGCAGCTCCGACGGCGACCCCTGAGCGATGATCTGCCCCTCATTGATGATCACGACCTTGTTGCAGACCTGTTCGGCTTCGGACAGGATGTGCGTGCTGAACAACACGGTGTGATCGTGCCCCAGTTCGGCGACCAGCGTGCGCAGTTCCAGCACTTGCAGCGGGTCGAGACCGATGGTCGGCTCGTCGAGGATCAGCACGGGCGGGTTGTGGAGCAGGGCGCTCGCCAGCCCGACGCGCTGCTTCATGCCCTTCGAGAGCGTGCGGATGTGGCTGTCAGCGCGCTCGATCAGCCCGACGCGCTCCAGCGCTTCGTCGGCGCGCTGGCGGCGGTTCTTGATGCCGCGAATCTCGCCGACGAACATCAGGTAGCCGCGCGCCGACATGTCGCGGTAGAGCGGCACGTTTTCCGGCAGATAGCCGACGCGGCGGCGCACGTCGATGCTGTGGTCGAACACGTCGTACCCGGCGACGACCGCGCGCCCGTCCGTCGGCGGCGTGAACCCGACCAGCATTCGCATGGTCGTGGTTTTGCCGGCGCCGTTCGGTCCCAGGAAGCCCGTGACCTCGCCGGACTTGGCGGTGAAGGAGATGCCCTTGACGGCGGTCACCTCACCGTATTTCTTGACAAGGTTTTCGACTTCGATCATAACGAACTCTCCTCTGTCCGGGGCAGGACTCCGGACGAGCTGCACGCTTGCAGGAAGCTGCCATCCTTCACCCATACAAACGGGGGCATTATAACGCGGAGATAACGACTTGTCGCACACGGGGAAAAAAAGAACACGGCTGTAGATTTAGCCGTGTCCCTCAGTTTACAGAGATTTTACACTCCGCTTACGATCTTCTCATCCGGTGATGGGGATGGCGCTGATATTGGCGGTCGAGCTGATGTGCGCGTACTGCGACGACACCCAGCCGACCAGCCCGTTCAGATTGATCTGCCACCAGCTATTGTCGCCGGTGCGCCCGATGCCCGGTGCGATGCCCGTGTTTGGCAGCAGCCCGATACGCTGGAATGCCGTGCCGGGACCGCTGCGGATGACGACGTTGAACGGCGTGGCGATCACCTGGTTGCCGGTCGCGCCCTGCGACTGCCCCGGCTGCTGCGCGCCCACCACCGGGATGTTGCCGCCGTTGTTCACGTTGACGTAGCCCGCCGCGACCCAGCCCACTGTCCCGTTGACGTTGATCTGATACCACGTGCTCTCGGCGTTGCGCCCGATGATCGGGTACGTCTCCAGACGGTTGATCTTCAGCAGCACCTGTCCGTTAACCGGATCGGGCAGGGCGCGCACGTTGAGCCGGTACGCCGTGACCGTGATCGTCGCACCTGTGGGAGAGGGTTGTGTTGGCTGCACGCCGCCGCCGACCTGAGCGATCACGAAGTCGAGATAAGCGTCGCCGGTTGCCTCGTAGAATTCGACCACGAAGTAATTCCCGCCCGCCGGGAGGGTGGTGGCGACGGTGTAGGTCTGGAACGACGCGCCGTGCCATTCGTTGATCAGGAGATTGCCGTTGACGTAGACGCGCACGCCGTCGTCAGCCCGCACGGAAATGTTGTACGTTCCGCCCGCCAGATTCTGGCTGCTCGTCCAGCGCGCCGAGAAATTGTCCGCCGGGATGGACGCGAACGGCGCGCCGCTGCCCCACTGGTGCGACGGACTGGCTTCGGTCAGGATGGCTGCCGGGTCGCCCACCAAGCCGGTATTAGCGAAGTACTGCGCCGTCCACGAGCCGGTCGGCACGGGGAAAGGGTTCACAGGCGCAGGGAATCCCGGACCGACCGGGTTGGTCGCCAGATTTGCGAACGAGACGAAGGCGAGCGCCTGATCGGTCAGCTCGCGGTAGTCGACCTGAATGTGATAGGTGCCTGAGGTCGGCACGTTCACGTCTCCCGTCACTAACTGGTTGACCTGCCCGCTGGCGAAGGTATCGATCACCGGCGCCCAGTTCACGAAGTTGAAGATGATGCGGATGTTGTCGTCCGCCTGCGCGTAGAAGCGATACGTCCCGGCGCTCAGCGAAACGTCCGTCGCCCAGCGCACCGAGAAATTGTCGTTGCCTACTCCAGAACCGGGGGAGCCGGTTCCCCAGTTGAAGGCGATATTGTTATCGCTGCGCGTGAAAGCGGGTGATCCAGTCAGGGTCGAATTGTTGAAATAGTCTGCGCGCCAGACCGGGTTCTGCGCCAGCGCTGGCTGGACGACCGCGACCGAAATCATCAGCAGAAGCAACGTTAGGATTGAGGCTTTGCGCCACATACTGCACACCCTCCTCACTGCACCATTCATATAATTTCATATTATAACGAGTTCCATGACGAGCGACATTAGCGTAGGGGAAGCGTTGATCAAGCGTGCGGTGATCCGCTCACGCGCGCGTTCCGCGTATCGCCCACGCCCGCGCCACCAGCGGGATCGAGCCATCGGAAGCGGTCGGCAGCCGGAATTTGAGCAGGTCGCGCAGGTCGGCGCGCAGCTCGTCGCTCAGCGACGCGACGTAGGTCGGCGCTGAACCCTGACCGCCCAGAAATGGCGTCCAGAAATCGTCGAAATTCTGAAACACCGTCGGGATGTCAATCGCCCGCACCTGAATATCGTTCAGGCGCGCCGCCTGAAACAGTCCGGTCAGTCCGTCCGGGTTGCACAGCCAGAAGCGGCTCCCCACGTCCAGCTCAGCCGCCTTCGGGTCGACTTCGGCTGCCGCGTCCCAGAAATAGCGCATGAACTGCATCCGGTCGGCGTAATCCCACACGTACAGGGCAGCCGTGCCACCCGGCTTCACGGCGCGCGCCATTTCGTCGACGGCGCGCTGCGGCTGCGGGACGAAATTCAGAACCAGCCCGGACACGGCGGCGTCGAAGGCTGCCGTCTCGACCGGCAGCTCCTGCGCGTCGCCGACACGGAACTCGACGCGCTCGTCCTGCACCTGCTCGCGGGCGTAGGCGACGAAGCCGTCCGAGCGGTCGACGCCCGTGACCGACAGCGGATCGCGCGTCCGCAGGATCGTCTGGCTGAGCGCGCCTGTGCCGCTGCCGACATCCAGCCAGCGCTTGCCCGGCGGCACGTTCAGCCACGCCAGAAATTCGGGAGCGACCCGACGGCTCCAGCGCCCGACGTATGGCTCGTATGCCGCGCCGCGCTCGAATACTTCTTTACGCTGTGGGTCGGGATCGCTCATGGTCGCTTATCCTATCTGCCAGATAGTGTAGCCCCACAGGAGTGCCCCGACCTGAAGCTGGTCGAGGTTGCTGCCCGTGCCGGGGATCGGCGTAGTTTCGCCGTCGCGCCAGATCGTCACCGCGCCGAACGACGGGTAGCCCGTGAAGGCGACTTCCCGACCGGACGGCGACAGCGTGACCTGCGACGGCGCGCCCGGCGCGGCGGTCGTCTCGCCGACGATCTCCCAGAAGAAGCCGCGCTCGCTGTCGACGCCGAAGCGCAGCGCCCGCGAATCGGGCTGCGCGGTCGTCAGGCGGGGAAGCTCTGGGGCAGCCTGCGCCACGCCGCTCGCCGGGTCGATCAGAATCCAGCCGGACGACTGGTAGATCACGCCCAGTTTCGCGCCGCTCGCGCTTTCCACCCACATGAAATCGACCGCCGGATCGTTTTCGACCGGGGCGAGGCGCGGGCTGGACAGCAGCGTGCCGTCGTCGGCATAGATCAGGAAATCCTGCTCGCTGGCGTCGTCGGTCGAGGCGTTGACCGCGAACCCGGCGCTCCCCCAGCGCAGCGGCGGGGCAGCGCCCTGCACCAGCGGCGCGGGGATGTCCGCCGCGATAGTGGTGGTCGTCCCGGCAGCCACGTCGTAGACGACGATCCCCGGCTTGCCGTCGGGCAGCGCGAATTCCGTCCAGGCGAGGCGCGCGCCGTCCGGCGACCAGACCGGTGTCGAGCGCACCGTCGCCCTGTCAGGTGTGCCTTCGACCAGCAGCGAGGCGTCGGCGGGCTGCCCGGCGATCTTCGTCGCTTCGCCCGACGCGATGTCGAGGATCGAGATGTCGCCCGGCAGGTCGAAATCGGCGATCACGCCTTCCGACTGCACGCGGTTGAGCGCGTCCAAGCCGACCTGATCCGCTGTCTTGTAGGCGATGCGCCCGCCGTCCGGCGACAGCGCCGGACCGGAGATCGTGCCGTTGCTGGTGATCATGCTCAGCGGCGCGCCTTCCGCATCGACCCGGTACAGATCGCCGCGAATCCACAGAATCAGCGGGAATTCGCTTGCCTGCGCCTGCGCGCTGCCGAACGCCAGCAGCGCGGCGATCAGCGCGAAAATGAACAGCCGACTTTTCATCACTCGCTCCCGATGCCAGTTAACGTGAAGGGCAAGGGGGTGAGCCAGCGGCTCACGACACCTCGCCCTTGTACACAACATCATGGCATATCTGGCGGCGAATGGGTAGAGGTCAATTCGTCCGTTCGAGCCAGTACTGACCGCCCTGACCTTCCATCGTCCAGCCGACGATGCCGCCGTAGCTCACGCGCCACCAGGCGGCGTTCTCCGAGCAGATCGGTCCGCTCAGCACGCTCGCCGTCGCGCCCGCCGGGATGAACGTCAGCACCGTGCTGCCGGTCGAAGCGGCGGCGCGCAGACGGTTGGGCAGCCCCGGCGTCACGCGGGCGTTTCCGCCAGCGCTCAGCCGCGAGGGCATGAACCCGGAGCAGACCACCGGCTCGATCCAGTACTGCCCGCTCTGCGACTGCGACGACTGCGCCGTCCAGCCGGTGATGCCGCGATAGCTGACCTGCCACCACGTCATGCCGTTGACGCAGTTTGGACCGCCGGTCACGATGAAGGTATCGCCAGCGCTCATGGTCGCCACCACCGCCCCGCCCAGGCTCGGCTGAGCGCGCAGGCGGTTGGGCAGACCGGGCGTCACCCTGCCCGTGAAGTTCACGAACATGTACGAGGCGTCACAGACCGGGATCGGCGTCCCGACCGGACCATACGGCTCTGTCCAGTACTGGCTGCCCTGACCTTCACCCGTCCAGCCCGTCAAGCCATTGTAGTTGACCTGCCACCACGTGATGCCGTTATTGCACACCGGACCGCCGATGATGTAGAACGTGCTCCCGGCGTAGATGTTGGTGATGAAGGCGCTGCTTCCGCCTTGCTGCGGCTGTGTGCGCAGCACGTTGGGCAGACCGGGCGTCACCCGCCCGTAGACTCCAACCGCCAGCCGCGAGGGGACGGACATACAGCCGCTTCCGCTCGTGACCGGCTCCGTCCAGTAGACGCCATACGGCGAGCCTTCCGGCGTCCAGCCCATCAAGCCGTTGTAGTTGACCTGCCACCAGTACATGCTGTCGAAACAGCTCGGTCCGCCGATGACGGTGAACACGCCGCCCGCCGGGATCTCGCCCAGGACGATGCTGTCGTAGCCGCGATACGGCTGGCTGCGCAGGATATTCGGCAGACCGGGCGTCACGCGCCCCTGACCAGCGATTACCAGCCGAGTCGGCAGCGCGCCGTAACAATAGCCCTGCGCCTGCGCGGCAGGGATGAGCGCCGCCATGACGAGGACGACAGCCAGTACCCCCAATATGCGTTTGAACATGATGGTCTCCCCCCATTTGGTGATCAACGCTATGGAATCATTATGAGGGGTTGCAGAATATATTACTGGCTGGTGAGATGACGCCAGACCGACGCACGGGTTAGAAAACAGATAGAATTAGCCTACGCTGTGTGCAGTCAGGGATCGAAAATCGAAGATTGGAGACGGCGCGGCGCGCCAGGTTCAGCTTCACCGATAGGTTGGGACGCGGATTTTCTTTTGTAGGGGCGCAGCACGCTGCGCCCAGAATCACCGATGAAACATACAAATCAGGTTAGCTCACGCCCAGCCAGCTCAGCCACGCCAGATACAGGTTGAACTGGCGCGTATAGGCGCTGTAGTCGCCGCTGGCGCTGCGCTCGGCAATCTGCCCCTCCAGCGTTTGCAGGTAGCCGTTGAGCGCGCCCATCAGCAGCGTTTGCGCGTGGCTGGCGCAGATCGGCGGGGCGAGCGCGGCAATCGCGTCGCGTTCCGCTTCCATCGTGTTGATCAACGGGCGCACGGCGCTTTCCGGCATGATCGTCAGGTCGATCTGATCCGCCGTCGTCTGGAACGTGTCCGCGTGCGACTTGATCGAGTCGTACCACGACTGCGCGCCGCAGCTTGCGCCGGTATTACGGGCGACGCCCTGCGCCGGGGCAGAGTCGCTGTCGAGGTCGACGTTGACCGCCCACAGCGCGGCGGTCAGCACCGCGAACGCCTGCTCCTGTGCTTCCCGCTTCTGGCGGATTGCCGCCTGATCGCCCGCACCTTCGGCACGGGCGGCTTCAATCGTCGCGTCCATCGCGCGCAGCATGGTGTCGCGGGCGCTGCTCACGCACGGGTCGGCGGGGAAATTCGCCACGAAGTCGCGCCGGATGCGCATCTGCTCCAGCACGGCGGCGACGCGGGCGGGGTCGCTGGCATCGGTGAGCGCCTGCACCGAGAAATAGGTGTAGTTGTCGCTGATCTGCTGGCTGTTCCACCAGGTGGTCGCGCCCGCGCACGCGAGGTCGGGCGTCAGCGTCGGCAGGGCGGGCACGGAGGTCGCCGCGCTCTGCGTCGCGCCCGCCAGCGGCGCGACCTGTGATGGCAGCAGGTTCGACAGCGAGGCAATCGATAGGGTGGCGTTCGGGCGCGTCGGCACGAGACCAAGCTGCTGCCCGCCGAAGATCGCCCCGAAGCCGATGGCGAGGAAGATCACGATCACCAGCAGCGCGATCAGCACGACCTTAATCGTGCCGCTCAGTACGTCCATGATCGTCAGCGGTGGGCGGGTCGCCGGTGCTTCGACCGCCTCCAGCAGCTCGGCATCAAGGTCGCCGCTGTCCTCGATTCGCAGATCGTTGATGTCGACATCGAGATTATCGAGGTCGGCGTCGTCGTTAAGATCGAACGGGTCGACGTTATCGGATGACGGGCGCTTCGCCATATCGTGCCTCGTTTCACACTGCCAGTCGCAGCCGCGCTCGTTCCCGGTACGCCCGCAGCAGGGGCGCGCCCAACAACGCGGCGATGACCAGAGTATAAATCAGAATCGATGCGCCATCGCCTTGAAGTGACGGCGCGGTTTGAAACAGAGTGGTCGGCGTGTTGCCGAGCGCGTGGATGCCGACCACGATGAACAGGTTGTCGGTGCGCACGTAGATCAGCGTATACAGGACGCCCAGCACGAGCAGCAGCAGCACGTTGAGCGCGATGTCGCCCGGCGACATGCCCAGGTAAATCCGGTTGGGGATGTGCGACAGCGCGAACAACCCCTGCGAGACGATCAGCGCCGTGAGCAGCCGCCGCCAGGGTTTATCGCGCAGCCCGGCGAGGCGCAGGTATAGCTGCGGGAACAGGAAGCCCCGGTAGGCGATCTCCTCGAA
This sequence comes from Anaerolineae bacterium, assembly GCA_046328655.1. Classification (GTDB taxonomy): domain Bacteria; phylum Chloroflexota; class Anaerolineae; order Aggregatilineales; family Phototrophicaceae; genus Flexifilum. Next base: position 52,978 of record JAXLWE010000028.1, read on the forward strand.
CAGCGCGTTGCCCAAAATCTGCGCCAGCACCATGCCGAGCATGAAGCCGGGGTTCGACCAGTCCCGGTTGAGCGAGATGCTGCCGTATGTGACCAGCCCGGCGATCAGGTGGATCGCCTGCGCCGCGCCCCAGATGCCCAGCGTATACGCCAGCCCGACCCGGACGTTCCGCAGGATGATGCCCAGATCGTACAGCCGCAGCCTGCCAAACCCGATCATGATCACGCCGACCAGCACGCCGATGAACACCAGATTGACCAGCAGCGACCCCGTCAGCAAGCCGCCGGTCGCCGATGCCAGCGGGCGGAAGGTGTTCCCGGCGAAAAAGACCAGATTGACGACGAGCGTCAGGACGAAGTGCGCCGCAACCAAACGGACGATGGTGTATCTGCGGGCGCTGCGGATGGGTTCGTACACGACGGTATCCCGAACGATGCTGCGGCTCAGCCCACATTATAATGGCATTTCCGACGCCCTTCATTTTAGATATTGGGGGAATACGTGCGGGGGCATGATATATCGTGCCCCTGCGGTGTCCTTGATTGGGGAACGAGGGGGTAGGGGCGCACGTCTGTGCGCCCTGACTAACCTTAGGGGCGAGGCACGTCTCGCCCCCATAGATACAATGTGACTTACTCCGGCAGCGCCCACACGATGCGGGTCAGCGACCCGGCGGTGTCCGGCAGGGCTGCCGTGCTGATCGAGGCGCTGCTGAGCAGGTCGAGCACCTGCTGAACCTGCTTACCGTTCTGGCGCAGGCTGAGCGGGTTGCCCGACGCCGTCATCGCGCGCGCCAGCGGTTGCAGATTGCCGCCGCTCACGAACAGGACGGCATTCGAATCGTCCAGCATGAAGCGGCTGGCGTCGACGAAGCTCGCTTCGGTGTCGAGCGCGGCATCCGACGGGTTGAGTGCGGCGCTCACCATGTGCGGCGTGCCGATGACGAACACGCCGTTGCCGGTCGCCACCTGCAGCTCAATCGGGAAGTCGACATCCTCGCTGGTGAACGTCAGGCTGAGCGCGTCCGTGCCGTCGTCGAGCGTTTCCTGGCTCACGGCGAACTCGTCGGTCTGGAATGTATCCAGCGATTTCGCCAGCCCGTCAAACAATGCCTGTGCCGCGTCGGCATCGGTCGCTTCGACGATGAAGCTGAAGTCGAACGGATTGCTGGTCGGCGCTGCCATGAGATCGCGGATGTCCGAGAACGACGGCGAGAAGCCGAACGCCAGCGCGAAGTTGCCGTTCATCCAGCCGAGCGCCTGTTCGAGTTCCATCCCGGTCAGCCCGCGCACCAAAAAGTTCATGCCCAGCAGCGCCGTCTGCACCTGCTCATTCATGTCGCCGCTGTCGGAATCCGCGTCCGCGAAGGCGCGCAGGTTATCCAGCGCCCTCTGGAGATTGTCGTACAGGTCGGTTCCGAAGATCGCAATCGGCGTGCTCGCCGGGATGTGCTGCGCGAACGACGGATCGACCGGCGTGTTTGCCGACGTGAGCATGAACGGGCTGGCGGCTTCGGCGTCGAGCGGCGACACGATGTCGAGCGTCAGCGCGCGGTTGTCGAGCAGGGTAACGCCGAATGCCTGCGGCTTGACCGCCCCCAGCATCGACGTGACGGCGCTCATGGCGGCGGCGTCACGGCTCCGCGACATGCCCGACTGCATGGCAAGGTCGAGGACGCCGGGCGTATCCGCGTATCCCATGACCGAATAGCTGTCGGCGGGCAGCAGCCCCACCGCCGCCGTGAAATCGGCGTTGTCGCTCAGCGAGGCGCTCAGCACGCCGCCCGCTTCGACCAGCGCCTCGTCACCCGTGATCAGCACCACGTCGCTGCGGAACAGGAAATAGGGATCGCTGGGCGATCTGCCATCTGGCGAATACAGTGTGTAGCCGTCGCCCTCTTCGAGCGTATAGCGCTCGGCGTTCGGCAGCGCGTCGAACAGCGTTTCCGCCTTGTCCTGATCGGTGATGCGAATGGCGATAGTGAGCGGCGGGACGGGCTGGTTCATCGACTGTTCGCGTAGCTCGTACATGCCGATGGCGGCGGTGTCGCCCAGCCACGAGCGGAAAACGGTCGCAAACGTGCCGCCGGGCTGAATTTCGCTCGCGGCGTTGTCGAGCATCTCCGCCAGCGAGCCGGGCGTCCACCCGCCGGGCGAGAGCGTTCCGAATTGGGCGGCGAGGTTATCCAGCGCCTCAAGGGTGGCGTCGTCGGTACGGAATGCGGCGAATACCGGAGCGTCGCCGGGGAAATAGCCTGCCAGCGAGGTGAGGTCATCCTGAGCGGCGGCGGGCAGTACCAGCGCGCCCAGCGCCAGGATTAACACGACGGCGATTAAAATGAGCTTCTTCATGTACCTCTCCTTCAATCCATAAAACGTGCATCCAAACCTATACTACGAAGAATAATCGCGGTGCGTTGCGAAAGAGTTGTCAGGCTTTCCTGTCATCTGCATTGAATCCCGTTCGTGACCGCATGTACAATACGAAATAGAAGTCAGGGAGAGGATATGGATAGCAGCACCCATACGCCGGAGAATCAGCCCGGAGCGCGCCCGTCATCAACCGTCCTGTGGCTGTACGTCGTCGGCTTCGTCATATGCAGTGTGCTGGTCTTCATGCTCCCCGCGCCCTATTCCCTGTATCTGCTCATCGCCCTCGTCGTGGGATCGATCCTGTTGGGCGTGTTTCGACTGATCCGCCCGCTGGACTCCGCTCCGAGCATAAGTACGACTGCTCCGGCGAAACCCGCCGCATCTGCTCCAGTCGAGGTGGTTGCTGTCCCGCTCCCCAAATCGGAAGTGCCGGAGACGACCGAACAGAGCCACTTTCGCTTGATCCCCGCCCGCCTGAGCGCCTTTCGCAACGGCTTCCCCGTCCTGCTGGCGCTGCTCGGCTTCGCGCTGATGGTCGCCGCCGCCTTTGACCTGCGCACGCTGAATGAGCAGACTTTGCTGCTGGATGGCGGTCTCAAGGCGATCGCTGGCGGGCTGGTGATCGGCGCGGCGGTGCGGCTGTCGCGGCGGCTGCCCGCGCTCGGCGCTCCGCTGGACGTGCCGCTCGGCAGGCTGCGCCGCTTCTGGTGGGTGTTCGCTGGGGTCGGCGTGGTCATGATCGCTGTCGTGACCGAGATCAACGGTCAGCTTCTGCACATGCCGTCGCTGGCGGAAGTGCCGAGTCAGGTGCAGTACGTCCTGCTGATGGGCGGTATTTTGCTGGTCGGCTACGGCTTCGGCGGTGCGCCGCCGCTGCTGCCGCGCCTGCGCGACCTCCAAATCCGTTGGTCGACCGTCCTGCCGCTGTCCGGGATTCTGGGTGTAGCGCTGTTCGTCCGCCTCTGGAACTTGGGCACGGCGCTGCCATATCTGATCGACGAGCTGCACTGGTCGGACGCCATCCTCGCCGTCGAGTCGCGCCCCAATCTGCAAATCCTCACGCCGATGAGCGGGCAGTCGCCCTACACCTGGGTTTTCCCCTACTGGCAGACGATGGCAGTCCACTTCCTCGGTCACACTTTCGACGGCTTCCGCTTCGTCAGCGCCATCGCTGGCGTGCTGACGGTGCTGTCGGTCTATTTTCTGGCGCGCGAACTGTTCGACCGCAAGACGGCGCTGCTCAGCGCGCTGATTCTGGCGACCTTCCCGCCCCACATCATGTTCAGCCGCGTGGCGATGACCCTGATCGCCGACCCGCTGTTCGGCACGATGTCGCTGATGTTCATCGCGCGGGCGCTGCGCAACAATAAGCCGATAGAATGGTCGATGGCGGGCGTCTCGCTCGGCATGACGCAGTATTTTTACGAGGGCGGGCGGCTGCTGTTCCCGCCGCTCGTGCTTGGCTTCATCATCCTGCTGGCGCTGCGCGGGAAAATGCGCGGAAAAGTTCGCGGCTTCGTCATCTTTCTGGTGACGGCAGTGCTCGTCGGCGCGCCGATTTACTATACGCTGATCGGCAATGACAAGCCGTTCTTCGGGCGCTTCGACGATTCCGGCTTGGGGTCGTCGTACTGGCACCAGCTTGCTGATGATGGCGTGACATTCGACGACGTGCTCAATCAGGTACAGCACACGCTGACCGCCTTCATGATGTTCGGCGCGCACCGCGACCTGAGCGTGTACTATGGTGGGCAGCAGGCGCTGATTCTCGACTATCTGCTGCCGTTCTTCCTGTTCGGCTGTTTCTATCTGGTATGGCGCTATCCATCGCCCGCCTTCCTGATCGCGCTGTGGATCGTGGCGACCGGGGTGGGCAACGGGCTGCTGCGCGACACGCTGGTTTCGGCGCGTTACTACGTCGTCGTTCCGGCGCTGGCGGTGGCGCTGGCGGCGGGAGTCCGCTACCTGTTCGCCTTCGTCCTGCCCGATCCGCGCCCCGATTCTCAGGGCGTCGTGCGCCGCGAGTCGCGCGTCCGCTGGGCGATTCCGGCGGTCGTCGTCGGCGTGATCGCGGTCTTGCAGGTCGGCTACTTCTTCGGACCGCACCTCGCCTACTTCAACGTGCAGGTGCGCGACGAGAAGCCCTACCGCGACGGACTCGACGCCGCCAACCGCGCCGTCGACCTGCCCGGCAATACTCAGATTTTCCTGATCGGGATGCCGACATCCGACCAGACCGTGACGCGCAACTGGCTCGGCTTTCTCAGTCAGGACGGCGACCCAATGCGCTATTACCCGCTGCTGGCGGTCTCGCCGGACACCATCAGCCCCAAATACCTGAACGACCTGCCGACTGGCGTCAACTACGCCTTCTACGTCGATCCGACGCTGGACGGTGTCATGCGCCTGCTGTACCGCACCTATCCCGGCATCAGCCCGGCGATGTACAGCCGCTTCAACGTCCCGGCGCACAAGGAATTCGTCCTATTCTACGTGCCCAGCGAGACGCTCCTCAAGCCGATGCCCCTCAAGCTGAGCGCCTCGAACGCGCCGTAGGGGATCCGTCGCTATACAGCCCCGGTGAGTTCAGCTATAATCGCCCCTCACGCGAACGAGTGAGGGCGCATGAGTTATTCTCTGGATGATACACAGCCCGGTTCGCCCTTCAAGGACGATCCGGTCAATCTCAAACCCACCATTAACCCGGAAGACGACACCCCCGCGCGCGGCGGGAGCTGCCTGCTCACCGCCGTGATCGGCGGGCTGCTGCTGTTCGTCGCCGTGCTGATTGTGGCGCTGTCGGCGGCGGCGGGCTGGACGGCGGGACAGCGCGAAGCCAGTACCAACGCCACCGTCACGCAGCAAGCCGCCATCAGCGAGCAGCTTGAGCGGATTCCGGCGGAGATCGCCAGCGGCAATCTCGCCATGCTCGACGTGCGCCTGCGCTGGCTGGCGACGCAGACGCCCGGCGTCCCCGGCATCGCTGACTTTTCGATGACGGCGACCGCCCTGTATCAATCCTCGCTGCCGACGGCGACGCCGGAGTTCACGCCGACCCCGGAAGCCACCGCTCAGCCGGAGGAGACCGAGGCGCTCGTCCTCCCGGCGGAAACGTCCGGCGGCTACGACCTCGCCGGTCCATTCTGGATCAGGCGGAAGCGGCGGTTGCGTCCAGCCAGTGGGAAGAAGCCAGCAGTCTGCTGGACGTGATCCTCGCCGCCGACCCGAATTTCGAGACGGCGAACGTGCGGCGGCTGATGTCGCAGGCGCTCAACAGCTATGCCCGCCAGTTGTACAACGCCGCTAAGCCCGCCGAAGCCAACGCGGTCGTCACCCGCGCGCGGAATTCGGACCGCTGGCGGACGGGCTGGAATACGAGAACATGGCAGCCGAGCTTTACCTGACGGCGCGGTCGGCGGTCGGCACGGGCAGCCCGCGCGCCGCCAGCGCGCTTCAGGAGCTGCTCAACCTGGGACCGGGGCGTTACTACGACGAGGCGCAGAACATGCTCTACGACCTCTACGTCACGCGCGGTGACGCCTACTTCGCGCAGGGCGATACCTGCTCGGCGGTCGGGCAGTATCAGAATGCCATGAATATGCGCTCCGGCGGCGTCGCCAATGGCAAATTTGCCGCCGCGCAGAGCGCCTGCGCCAACGCGACGCCGACCACCGATCCGAATATTGTCATCCCGTCCGATGGCGGAGTTGCGCCCATCGGCGTGGTCGCCACACCCGGCTCGTAGCGGAAGGATTCAGGTTCTCATTCGGCGCTCATGTAAGTTTAATTCGCACTTCAGACGCCGGACATACCCTGATGTCAATTGAACCTGGTCGATCTGGGAATACTTGAATCGACTGGTGGTGTATTGTTAGTACCAGGTTCATGGGCTAGGGTATACAAGCGAGAACCCATCACAAGCCCTTCCCTCTACAAGTCGCCCGGTGTGTCCCCCCTCACGCCGGGCGGCTCTGCTGTAAAGCAGGGAAGGGCTTGTGAAATGCCCGGCAAATACTATGAAGACCTCGAACCCGGCGCGACTTTCCGCCACTCGCTGGGGCGCACCATCACCGAAACCGACAACGTATTGTTTCCAGCCTGACGATGAACCCGCAGCCGCTCCACATCAACGAGGATTTCGCCTCTAAGACCGAGTTCGGGCGGCGCGTCGTCAACGGGCTGCTGACGCTCAGTCTGGTCGTCGGCATCACCGTCACCGACCTGACCGACGGCACGATCATCGCCAACCTCGGCTACGAGAACATCCGGCATCCGCATCCGGTCTTTCACGGCGACACGATCTACGTCGAGACGACCGTCGTCTCGCGCCGCGAGCAAGTCGCGCCCGAACTGCGGTATCGTCACGCTCACCCACTACGGGCGCAATCAGGACGGCGTCGTCGTGGTCGAAGTCACGCGCTCGGCGCTGTTCCTGAAGCGTCAAGCCCCGAATAATCGGTTGCATGTAGAATGAAGGGGCGAGCGCTGCCTCCGGGCACGGATGAGGGTGTAAAAACTATTCGCCAGCGTGAATTTCGCGCCCTTTTGCCCCCATTCCGCGATTTACGGTCGCTTTCTTTCCCGTTGAACGCACGCCGGAGCGTTATTCGGGAGGCGCAGCGTTCGCACCTCCCGATCTGGAGGGGCAAGCTCACCGGAGGTGGACTTTTGGACACCTCATGCCGTGCCCCTACCATCCGGTAATTACTTTGCGGAAAATGATGCGCTGATGCCTGCCGATCCCATACACGAACTGCCGCCCGGCTATCTGGAAGTCCGCCACGTCCGCCTGACCGAAGATCGCCTGCTGCTCTGGCTCAATCTGCTGTCGGTGATCCCGGTCATTCTCCGATGATCGGGCTGATGGCGGTGTGGTGGTGGGCGGTTTCGTGGGGGCGGGCGCTGGAGCCGTCGAACCAGATTCCCTGGTGGCTGGGGCTGATCGCCGCCATCGTGATCGTGCTGCCGCTGCACGAGCTGCTGCACGGCGTGACGATTGCCTTCTTCGGGCAGCGCGTCCGCTACGGCGCGAAGCTCTCCAAAGGTGTGCTGTACGCCACGTCCGACAACGCCCTGTTCCGGCGCAACGAATATCTGGCGGTTGCGCTCGCGCCGCTGGTCGGCATTACGCTGCTGACGATGGTGTTGATGGCGTTCGTGCCGCAGTGGGTGGCGTATTACTGCGGGATCGCCGCTGTGCTCAACGCGGGCGGCGCGATTGGCGATCTGTGGTCGGTCGGCATCCTGGTGCGCTACCCGGCGCCGGTGCTCGTCCGCGACGAAGCCGACGGCTTTCGCATTTACGCGCCCGGCAGCTCAACCCAGAAGCGCGAGCCGCCTTCTTCCGGCTGGTCGACCCCGACCTGACCACCCTGAAGCTCGGTCAACTGCTTGACGATCCACAACCCCAAGCCGGTGCTGGTCTCGCCGCCGGTCGGTCGGGCGCTCAGCTTGCTGAACATCAGGAACAGCCGCTCCTGATCTTCCGGCAGAATCCCCGGTCCCTGATCGTTGACGCAGATGCGCACCCGGTCGTCGTGCGTCTCCGTCCAGATGCTGACGCGCGTGCCCGGCGGGCTGAACTTGACCGCGTTGCTCACCAGATTGGCGAGCATCTGCCGCAGCAGCTTGTGGTCAGCCGTGAGCAGGTGGTCGCTGTTGCGAATTTCCAGCCGAATCTGCTTGCGCTCGGCGGCGAAGCGGTACTGCTCGACGACCTGAACGATCAGGTCGTGGGCGTGTACCGGCTTCACCTGCGGCTCTAGCTGCTGCGAATCCATCGCGTCGAGGAACACGCGGATCATGTCGATCATCCCGTTCAGGGTGATGTCCATGTTGTCGAGGATGCCGCTCGCCTCCGTGTTGTTGTGCAGGATGTCGCGCAGCACGAACTGCGCCATGCGGATGTTGGTCAGCGGTCCCTTGAGGTCGTGCGAGACGATGCGCGAGAAGTTCTCCTGCATCTCCTGTGTGAATTTCAACTGATTGAGCGTCTGTTTGTGCGCGTCCTCGGCGGCGCGCAGGGCAAGCTGGGTGTTGACGCGCGTGCGCACGACTTCGGCGTCGAGCGGCGTGGTCACGTAGTCGTTCGCGCCAAGCTGCAAGCCGCGCACGGCAATCGCGCTGTCGCCCAGCGGGGCGATCAGGATCACCGGCAGGTTGACCGACCGTTCCCGAATCTCGCGCAGCACGTCGAAGCTGTCGATCCCCGGCAGCGTCACGTCGAGCAGCACGAGGTCGACCTGCTGCCGTCTCAGCAGCGTTGGAACATCCGCGCCGTATTCGGCGAAGATGATCTCATGTTCGTCTTGAAGGTGGACTTGAAGCCGGCTGCGAAGGGTTGGATCGGCTTCGGCGACCAGAATGCAGGACGTAACCGCCACGCGCACGTCCTCCTCATAAGGAGCTACCAGCATACTGAACTACTCCATCAGGACGATTATTGCCTTAATTATACATCAACACTCCTTGATGAACCCTAAACGTTTTTCATATTTGCTGCACCCTATACTCCCAACTTATCGCAGCGTGACCCGCCAGTGGTCGACGTGGACGATGACGCCGCCCGCGTGGACGTACAGCACCGGGATGACCGGGTTGTTCTGCCCGGAGAAATTGAGCGGCGACCCGACCTGTTCGTCGTTCACGTACACGACGATCAGATTGCCGCTCAGGTCGCGCACCAGCCGGATGCGGGCGGTCTGTGCGCTGACCGAGCGCTGCATGGTGATCGTCACCGTGTCGCCGATGCGCTGCCCGATGTTCAGCACGCCCGTTTCGGGGATTTCGATCTGCGCGCCGACCGCGCTCGCCGGGTTGTTGATCGGCTTGAGCATCATGCCGAAGAACACCTGATTGTCGACCAGCAGCGGCGGGTTGAACGTAATGAGCGTCATCTCGGTCTCGACGCTGACGATGCGGTCGGCGGCGTCGCTGCCGTAGATCGCTTCCAGCATCGGCTGCGGGATGGGAATCTCGATTGTCGAGTCGCCGGGCACAGCCGCGCCAATGCCGAGCCGCCAGAAGTTGCCCTCGTCGTCGTAGAAGAACTCGTCCGTCGTCCAGTTGGGCGCGGTCATGGCGTTGACGGCGCGGAACAGGTCTTGATCGCCATGCAAGCCCCCCGGCGGCAGCGTCGGTGATGGCGTCAGCGACGGCAGTGGCGTGTCGGTCGGCGGTGGCGTATCCGAAGGTGTGACGGTCGGCGTCTGCGTCGGCTCCGGCGTGTCGCTCGGCGGCGGCGTTGGCGAAGGCGTTCGCGTCATCGTGGCGGTGATGTCGCCCAGACCCGGCATCGTCGCCTCGACCGGGATGCTGGTCGGCGGGATCGTCGGCGAAGCGTCCGGCGGCGCGTCGGTTGTCGCTTCGTCGGTTGTGGCGGCGGCGACCATCAGCGAAGTCGGCTCGACTGTTGGCGTCGCTCCGAACAGGCTGGTTAAGCCGCCAATACCGCCCCGGCTGACGATCACGGCGGCAATCGCCACCAGCGCAACGACCCCAAGCAGCAACAGCAGCAGGGCGCGGCTGCCGCGTCGGCGCGGGCGCTCGCCGATGTCGTCCTCGTCGTCGTCGGGTGGATCGCTCGATTCGACGCGCACGAACGGTCGAAGCTCGTCGCTGTCCTCGTCCTCCTCCTCGACCTCGGTGAGATGCGGCGTCGGCTCGCTGGTCGGCGGGGCGGGGAATTCCGGCGCCTGCTCGACCAGGTTGTACCAGTGGCGGTAGAGCGGGTACGCCGGGTGGCGGTCGATGAACATGGCGCGGAACAGATCGTTGAAGCGGGTCAGCTTGGCGCTGCGCCGCAGGTTCTGGTCGCTGTAGATGGTGAGGAACTGCTCGTAGGTGTTGAGCCACTGGCGCATGTTCCCGGCGTAAGCCTCGCCGAGCAGCCGGGTGGTCACGTCGACCTGCGTGCGCTGAAGGTGGCGCACCGTCTCCGGCGGGTCGGTCGGCTTGCTGTCGACCACCTGGCTCATGCGCCGCGAGTTGGCGTGCAGGTCGGTGGCGGCGTCCATCAGTTCGCGCAGCCACGAGCGGTACTGCGTCAGCGTGATCCCCGCGCTGGCTTCGACCTCGTCGACGGCGCGGGAGGCGTTCTCGATTTTGATGCCAGCGGCGCGGAATTCGCCATCTGACCAGTCGCGGGTGGCGGCTTCCAGCTCGCGCAGGCTGAACAGGGCAGGGGCGAGCACGCGCGCCTGCGGGTTTTCTTCCAGCGCCCGCCGCGAGCTTTCCAGCGTCGGCAGCGCGTGCGAGCCGCTGATGTTGTTGAGCAGGTCGGCGGCGGCTTTCAAGTCGCGTCGGCGCTGCGTGTATTCTTCGAGCGTGCGCGTCGTCGGGTGCTTCGCGCCCAGGTCGCCGAGCGTTTTGGCAGCAGCGTCGCGCCAGAAGATCGCGTCGTCCAGCCGGTTTTCGTGGGCGTCGAGCGCGCCCAGCAGGACGTAATTGAAGAACAGGATGCGCACCGCCGACGAGCTTTCGCGCACGAACTGGTCGATCAACCCCTTGTTCATCGCCTTGAGGAACGTGTCCTTGCTCGGCATCTGCGCGGCGAAATTGTCGCGCGCGCCGATTTCGTCCGGCGTGTACAGCAGCTCGATCTTGACCAGCGCGTTCTGCGTGCGCTTCACGTCGTTGATGCCGTTGCGCTCGACCCAGTCGCGCGACTGCTCCGCCAGATCGCGCAGGCGGCGCGCGGCGGTGCGTTCCGAATCGTTGTGGGCGATCTCGTATGCCTGCACGCCCAGCCGCTCGGCGTCGCCCAGCCGCCCCCGGTCGAAATGCTCCCAGCCGTCCGCCAGCGCACGACCGAGGATGCCGAACAGGGCGTGCCGCTCGATGTACGAAGCGTTGTTGACGATGGTGCGTAGCTGGTTCAGCCAGCCCGCCAGCATCGGGCTGATCGTGCTGACGGCGTCGGTCGCCTGCGACAGCGCCGTGACCGCGCCGACCCGGTTGCCGTGAATTGCCATCTCGGCGTAGGTCGCCCACGAATCCCCGGCGATCTTCAAGCCGAGCACCATGCCGACCAGCATCTCGTCGAACAGCCGCTCCACGAACGGCTCAAGGTCGCTCTGCGCCGCCTTCAGCCAGCCTTCCAGATCGGAGCCGTCGGCGGCGGGCACGTAGGTCTGGTACGCGCCCAGCACTTCGTACAGGTTGTTGAGCAGGCGCTGGATCGCGTCCCACGCCCGGCTGAACGGGTCAATCGCCCGGCTGTGCTCCAGCGCGCTGGTCGCGTCGCGCGGGCTGCTGGTCGCCTGCTTGCCGATCACGTGCATGTTGTCGGCGAGCGCCATCGCCGCGTTGGTCGCCCGCTCCAGCGCCGACAGCGGCAGCTTGCGGTTCGATAATTGATGCTGCGCCCGCACCGTCCCCAGAAAGGTGTGCAGCGCCGTCATCTGGTCGACCACCGCCCGGTAGCCGTCGCGCAGCGTGATCAGGCTGGCGGTATTCGAGCGGGCGAGGTCGTCCAGCGCCTTGTAGATGTCCACCAGAAACGCGCGCGGCTCGCCGACGGCGACGCCCTCGGCGTCCAGGTGCATGAGCGCGACTTCCAGCCGCAGCAGGTTCGGGCGCAGCAGCAGCACGTCGGGGATGTGCGCCGTGATCCGCTCCGCCAGCAGGTATTGCAGCGAGCGGGCGTCGTCGTCGTTGACGTTCTCGGTCATCAGCCGCTGCGCCGCCTGATCGGTCTTACCCTCGAACATCAGCACGATAGCGTCATATACCGTCGCCGACGGCTCGCTGCTCGCGTCGACCAGAATCCGCGCCCAGTCGAGCATCAGCCCGATCAGCGAGGCTTTGTCGCCGCGCGCGCGGGCGCGCAGCTCGTCGAACACCGTCACGGCGCGCGACCAGTTGCCGCTCTCCATGTAGATGCGCGCCGCGTCGAGGTCGGCGGACACTTCCAGATCGTTCTGGCGGTTCACGATTTCGGAATACGCCTGCTTGGACGGCGGATAGCCGGGGTCCATCGCCAGCGCCGGTTCGAGCGCCTTCTGCAAGCCGTTGAGTTCATCGCGGCTCAGGTCGCGCCGCAGCCGATCCACCACGCGCCCGATCACGGCGTTGCGCTCTCGCTCAAGCGGCGTGCGGTACTCGCTCAGCTCTTTGCGCAGCTCGACAATCGAGCTGTAGCGCAGGCGCGGGTTGGGGTGCGCCGCCCGGCTGATAATCGTCTGCAGCCGCGGCGAGACGCGCTCGGCATCGTGCCCGAAGTTGGCGCGGAAATCCTCGCCTGCGTCGCGCGGGTTGTCGAGCCGCCCGCCGCCCGTCAGGATGAAGTACAGCAGTTCGCCGATCTGGAAAACGTCGGTCTGGCGGCTGATGCCCTGTGCCGTGACCTCGTCGCCTTCCAGAAAGACGGCGTTGCCCCAGTCGATCACCTTCAGGCGGTAGCCGTCCCGATCCCAGAACAGATGCTTGGCGTCCACGTCGTTGTAGACGATGTCCGCCGCGTGCGCCTTGGCGAGCAGGTCGAGCAGGTAGTCGACGATCACCAGCATTTCCAGTTCGGGCATTCGCTCGCCGCGCTGCGCCATTTCGCTGACGATCTGGGCGACCGTGCTGCCCTCGGCGCGCTCCATGGCGATGTACTGGTGCATCATCCCGCTGACCGAGAACTGCCCGCCGCCCACCAGCGCCGTCAGCACGGTGTGACCGGCGAGCCGACTCAGCGCCTTGCGCTCGTTGAGGATGCTTACTTCCTGCCCGGCGCGGATCGGCGGCGCGTCCTGCGGAGCCGGGCGCTTGATCACAACCGGACGGTCGTTGTCCTGCGTGTCAACCGCGCGCAGCGTCTCGCCGGAGCGCCCGCGTGGATAAATGTAATCATATCGATAACGATTATCAAAGAGGCTGTCAGCCATCAGTATCTTGTCTCCCAATGGGGTTAATTGTACTAACTGAAGGCAGCGGCGCAAAAGATAGGCGGATTGGAATATCGCCCGTTTTGGTTGACGGAGCGCCATGAAAGATCGTAAGATGAAGATCAGCTTACAGATGAGGAAAAACCGCAATGGAGTCCGGGTTCAGCCGCGAATTTCGTTTTCTGGACACGGAAGCCGACCGCCACGAGCTGGTCGCCGACATCCGGCGCGTGCGTCAGTCGGTTCTTCAGACGGCGGAGAGCATCCCGCCGGATCGCTGGTACGAGCCGCGCTATCACGGCTGGTCGCTGGCGGCGCTGCTGGCTCACCTGAACACCATCGACAACGTCGCGCTGACGGGCATCAAGCTGGCGTTAATCGGCATTCGCCCGCGCATTACGCTTGGCACGCTGAACACCTTCAACGACTTCACGGCGCTCGTCTTTCGCGGTCGCGTCGTCTCGACCACGCTGCGCAGCGTCCGGCGCAACGAGGATCGCATCGCCGACCTGATCATGACGCTGCCGCTCGACCGCTTCACCCGCGAAATCTACCACCCGCCCACCGGCAGCTATCTGACCATCGAGCGGGCGTTTCAGCAGTATTTCCTGTTCCACTGGCAGGAACATCTGCAAACCATGCAGCGCGTCGAAGGCATC
>JAXLWE010000029.1:0-66879 GCA_046328655.1 Anaerolineae bacterium
CGGCGGCGTCGCCATCGATGATCGCCGCGACCAACTGCCTGACCGACTCGCTGCTGGCGGTTCCCAGCACACGCTCGACCAGCTTTAAGGTGATCTTCTCCTTCGGATCGGTCACGATCTGGTCAAGCAGGCTGATGCTGTCGCGCATACTGCCCGTGCCGTAGCGGGCGATCATCTCCAGCGCAGGGCGCTCGGCTTTCAGCCCTTCAGTCTTGGTGATCCGCTCCAGCCGATCCGCCGTCTCGTGGACGGTGAAGCGCCGGAACTCGAACTGCAAACAGCGGCTCTTGATGGTCTGCGGCACTTTGTCGATTTCGGTGGTCGCCAGCACGAAGATGGCGTGCTCCGGCGGCTCTTCGAGCGTCTTGAGCAGCGCGTCGAAGGCGCTGCCGCTGAAGCGGTGAACTTCGTCGATGATGTAGACTTTATAGCGCCCCTCGCCCGGCGAGAAAGCGATCTTCTCGCGCAGGTCGCGCACGTCATCCACGCCCGTATGAGTCGCGGCGTCGATCTCGATCAGGTCGAGGAAGCGTCCCTCGTTGACGGCGACGCAGTTGGCACATTCGTTACACGGGCGGCGCTCCACGTCGTCGTGCAGGCAGTTGATGGCTTTCGCCAGCAGGCGCGCCGAGGTCGTCTTGCCCGTGCCGCGCGGTCCGCTGAACAGGTAGGCGTGGCGCACGCGCCCCGACTTCAACGAGTTGCGCAGCGTCCGCGTGATATGCTCCTGACCCACCATGTCGTCGAACGACATGGGGCGCCATTTCAGGTATAACGCTTGCTCTGGCAAAGTCTCGATCCTCCGGCTGAAGAGTCTAGCACTTCCGTGCGACCCTAGCAATCCAATCTATGTTATAATGGCGATGATATGGGCGAGAGTGGATAGATAAAGGGAATGTCATGAATCTCGGTCCAACAGAGTTGATCATTATCCTGGTGATCGTGCTGCTCCTCTTCGGGGTAGGTCGTGTTTCGAGGATCGGCGGCGAGCTGGGCAGCGCAGTCGCCAACTTCCGCAAGGGCTTGGACGAAGGCGGGAAGAAGAAAGAAGCCGAAAAAGAACAGCCGAAAGACGAAGTCGTCCAGTAGACAACGCTCCGGGCAATCGAGATCGATTGCCTTTTTTTGCCCCATACTCTTACATCGCTGATTAAGGAGAACGACCGATGATTCGCGCCGCGATCCTCACTGTATTGGCTTTGGTATTCCTCGGACAGCCTGCCGAAACCTGGTATTTCGCGCAGATGATCGACAGCGGTGACATCGTGGCGTTCACGATGGACGGCACAGTGCGCCCGACATCGGTCAAGGGCGACTGGCAGTACGGCTTGCGCGTCGACGCCGAGACGGTGCTGCTCGCCATCGCGCCGGAAGGCGAGGCGACCAGCCTGTACCGCGTCACACCCGACGGTGCGGATCGCATCGCCACGCCGGAGAGCGATGGCGATTTCCGCCAGCCGCTGGCATTCGCCAAGCCTTTCGTCGTGCTGCGCCAGAACACGACGGTGCTGCCGACGCCGACGCTGCTGGTCGACGCATCGACCGGGCAGGCGGTGCTGCTGACCGGGAAGCTGCCTGCCATCGCGCGTATCTCGGCGGATGGAAGCCTGCTGCGCTACATGAGCGTCGACGGCGATCACTGGTCGCTGATCGAGCGGACGCTTGCCAGCGGAGCGGAGCGCACTATCGTTGACTTCAACACCGACAACCCGCTGCCGCTGATCTCTGCCGACGCGCACGGCGACCGCTGGCTTTACCAGACCCGTGACGATGACAATACGCCGATTTACAACCTGCTGTCGGTCGATGGCAAACAGACACAGGTCGATGCCGGGACGCGCGAGCAGCCGATCAGCTGGTCGTTCCTGAACGACGCCCTGATCGGCAACCCGTTCCGCTGCGGCGATACCTGCGCCCTGAGTGTCGTCCAGGGTGATACTCAATATTCGCTCCCGCTGCCCGCCGACGATGTCTACACGCCGCTCGCCGAGCCGGAGCCGGGGGCGCTGCTGGCGCTGGATGGCGACCGGAAATTCTGGCTGCTCAAGGCGGATGCCGAGCCGCTGCTGGTCGGTCTGTACGACCCGACGCTGATCTTCATGCCAGCGTCGCAGCTCGTCTCGCCGGATGCGCGCTACGTCCTGACCAGCGTCGCGGAAAATCGCTACGCCGTATGGGATTTGCGAGCGGGCGCTCCGGTGGTAACGCTGGCGGCGCGCTACGTCGGGCTGATCCTGTACAACGATCAGGGATTTCTGGTTCACAGCTACGGGGATAACGAGGACAGCGGGCTGGCGTACCGATACGCCGACGGCGCATCGCTGACGCTGCCGCACACCGATGTCGGGCTATACTTCGACCTGCTGCCGGATGGTACGCTCGTCTATATGCTTCAGAAGGCGGACGACGCCGTCGGCGAGCCGGGGATTTACCGCTACGAGGCGGCGGGGGATACGTACACGCCCGTTCTGCCCGGCGCACGCCTGACCCCTGCCCCGCAGGCACTGGGGTAATTAATCCTGACCTCACCCCGTTTCGCGGCTAACCTTCGGTTAGCGACGCTCAACTTCCCCTCTCCACGCTGTGGAGAGGGGGCAGAGGTGAGGTAAAAGTGTTAAATAGAACGGGCGACCGCTAGTGGTCGCCCGCCGTAATTATCGCACCTTCGCCAGTTCCACGTCCACATCGACGTGGCGCTTGTGAGCTACCCCGTTCGGCACCTTCAGGTTATAGCTCAGCGCCTGACGGTTGTACTGCTTCCCCGCCGCGTAGAGCGCCGCCAGCGCCCCCGAACCCGGCTTGGCACGCGCCGTGCGCCGCACGTCCTCCAGCAGCTTTTCGCGGGCGGCGTCGAGTTCGCGCCCCTGCGCGATCCAGTCGGGCACGAGGTCGTTGTCGCGCATGAGTTTGTGCGCCACCCGCAGATGATCCGGGGTGTGCGCGTCGTCGTCCAGCTTGAGCGGCTTGCCCGCGCCGGGCAAATCGGCGAAATGCCCCTGACGGATGGCGTCCTTAATCTGCTCGTCAATCAGCGACATAGCGTCCTCACTGAACGATGAAGGTCGACTGCACGCGCCCGCCGCCGTCGGTGAGCGTGAGCGTCGCGCCGGGCGTCCAGAGCGCGGTGTCGAGTCCCCAGAACTTGGCGGTCGGCGTGTCTGTGCCGACGCGGGTGTAGACGGTCAGCACACTGCCCGTGAACAGCCGCTGCTGCGGGAAGGTGTAAGTCTCACCGGAACTGCTGCTCAGCTTCCAGCCGGTCAGGTCGACCACCGCGCCGTTATTACGAATGTCGACCCCCTCGGCGTTGATGTCGCCGGAGCTGAGCACGCGCACGATCTCGACCTGCGCATTGGTCGCAGTCGGCGGGAGTGTCGCGGTCGGAATCTGCGACGGAGTCGCGGTGGGTGTCGGCGATGCAGGGATTTCGGTCGGGCTGCCTGAAGGCGTCTCGGTTTCGGTCGGCACTTCGGCAGCGGATTCAACCGACCGCGGCGTCGCCGCGGCGAGCGGGCAGCCTTCCAGCGGCACGATCAGCACATCGCCAATTTGCAGGAGCGCGGCGGTTTCGTCGGTCAGCCCGTTGACTTCCATCAGGCGCGTACCGTCGGTGTCGTACTGCTCGGCGATGCCGAAGGGCGTGTCGCCCTCGACGACCGTATGCAGGATGCAGTTCGGCGGGAGCGCGGTCGCCGTGCCTTGCAGCGCGACATCCTGGCTGATGAGCGACGGATCAATGGTGGGCGCCAGAGCTGCCGCCGTCGCGTCCACCGACTCGATCAGCCCGGTGGGCAGGGCGACGACTCCCGGCGTGCCCGGCAGCGGTGTCGCCGTGACAATGCGCACTTCTTCGGTGGCATTCCCGTTAGAGGTCGCCGTGATCAGCACCGGCACGGTAATCACGACCTGGTTGGCGGGTTGATTGGCATTCTGCGAATTGATGAAGGAGACCGCCGCGAAGACGACCACCAGCGTGACGATCACGTTGATGACCACCAACGTCAGAACCGATCCTCGCCGCCCCATAAGCGCCTCGTTTCCGGTACAGCCCGCGAATGGCTGCGAAGTTTATCACAAAGACAGATCGCGGGCAAAAGGGCGATACTGGAATAGGTACCTTCCCGGTCTCCATATCTCTTAATTCTCAATCTCATAAGTTTCGATCTTCACGTTTTCCTAATATTTTAGACACTAAACTTGGAGTGCTGTCGGGGTAATAATAGAACCGAAGTTAAGTCTATTACTTCAGACTAACCATTCGTGAAAAGACCATCTTCATTACGGCTTCCCAGAATTGACAAACCAGGCAAGGAGCATTGTGAGAATCATTGCCAATGCACTCATTATCCTTTTCATCGCAGCGCTCGTTGGCTATGCCCTCGTCGGTGATCGCGATCAATTTCGTCGAGACGATTATTGTCTCGGCGTGGATGCTTACCACTTTGGTGTTCTCGGTAACACCACTCGTTACTACACAATCTGGATTGGGCGATACACCGGGATCGCGGTTCTGAGCGGCATCTATCTGACCATTGGGGAAGAAGCAGCCGAGATCGTGCCCTCTTTTATCCTGCTCGGTTTGGTTATTGCTCTACATACGTTACTGCGACGAATTGTCCGTTATCCGCTACTGATGTCGCTTGCATTTACGTGTGCATTTGTCTACAGCTCGCCAAACATCTGGGAGGTCATCTATTGGACACCCGGCGATATTCTTTACGTCGGACCCGTTATTCTGTTTCTGCCGTTTTTTCGTTTCTTGCTGCATTCGCACTCGCCGGATTCCACGAGTCGTATTCGATAGTTTTTGTCCTGGTACTTGCCGTGCTTGTGTTGCGTCATCGGAATCTCGTCACGATGACAGCACTCGCCGGGATGCTTTGCGGGACGCTAGTGGTCGTTCTCGCTCCCGGAAACACCGTTCGTCTGAAAGCGACACAGCCGACATTTGACTTGCTCGAGACATTTTCAAGGACGGGGGCAATCGTTATCGGCGTAATCCTTTCATCTTTTCTCCTGTATTTGCCCAGCGTGATCAGCGTTGGTCTGGTTGGCTATCTTTGCGGAAACGGTAGGCGGCTCCGTTTCTGGCTCAGTAAAAGCCTTTGGGTAATTGCTATCGGTTGGTGGCTCATGTTCGCCGCGATGTTTCCCGTCGCGTGGGGCAGCGCGATAAGCAAACGAGCCTCTACTCCTGCCGAATTCATCTGGCTCGTGACGATAGGCGTGTTGGGATACATTGCGGGATGCGAAAAGTCTTAATTGGCTTTCTAATCGCCCTATGCCCGATCTTATCTTTGCATTGGGTGCTACAAGAACCGGTGCTTCCAGACTATAGCCCTAACACGCAGGAACTGACGTGCCAGGCAAACTGGGAGTTTCTACTTCGGCTTGCAGGCGACAAGTCGCTTGAGAACGACATTCACTTCTAGTTATCCAGAAGCTCATACTGGAATTTACGCTCCATCATTTCCATCCGTACAGCGTGTAGCGGATGCCGTCCGTCCATACGGGCTTCATCCAGCGCTCCAGCGCGGCGGGGAAGGCGCGGTCGAGGTCGGGATAGGTCGAGAATTCGAGGTACTGGTCGTACAGACTGCTGAACACCATCAGGTAATCGTCGCCCTGCTCGCGGTAGCGCTGAATACCTGATCGGGCGTCAAGCCGTCGTTCAGCATCGGCAGCTTCCAGTTGTCGAACAGCAGGTCGGCGATGCAGGTGGTGCTTGGCGGGCAGTAGAAGCCGCGCGGCTCCCACATCAGCCGAACCTGCCCGTCCGGCGGCAGGTGCTGGAGCGCGTCGTAATACGCGCCGCTGTTGGCGTACATATAACGCCCATGTCCACCTGCCCCAGCAGATAAGGTATGACCTGCTGGCGCGTCGTCGCGCGCACGGCGTCGAGCAGCGTCAGCGCCAGCGTGACCGCCAGCACCACTCGGACGATGAAATGGATGTCGACTGGCTTTTTCGGGACCTGCGCCAGCCCGTGCAGCCCGACCGCTCCGGCGGCGGCGAAGGCGGGCAGCGCCATGACCATCAGGCGCGTCTGGATGCCGACCGAAGTCAGCGCCGCCATCACAGCCCAGTAAACCAGCAGCGGCACGATCAGCATCAGCAGGTCACGGGCGAAGCGTCGCGCGCGGTCGTCGAGGAACGCCCACACCAGCGGCAGCAGGAACGCCGTCAGCAGCCAGGGACCGAGCGTGAAGCCGAAGCCGTCGACGCCGTCCTGCCCGAAAATCGTCGCCGTGATGGGCAGCAGCGGAAGTTGCCAGCCGTCGCCGCGCGCGATCAGGTTGTAGGCGGCGAAGTTGAAGGCTGCCGAGCGCTCGGCGTTCCAGCTCAAGCCGTTGAACACGAACGGGTAGATCGGGTTGTGGTAGAGCAGCAGCCCTTTCACCCCCAGGGCGCGAACGCCGCCAGCGCTGCCAGCCCGATAATCACACCGTTCTGGACGGCACGGCGCGGCTCGTGGATCAGCACGAACAGGGCGAGCGCCGCGCCGAGGCGACGGTCGTGTACTTGACGCCCATCGCCAGCCCGATGATCGCCCCGATCAGCACGAGCCAGCCGCGCGTTTTGGTCTCGCGCCACGCCGTCGCGGCGACCAGCGCCAGCGCGCCGTACAGCAGCGCGCCGAGATCGACGTATGCCCAGCCGAACAGCGCCCACAGGTTGTAAGCGCTCAGCAGCAGCAGCACCGCCAGCCGCCCGGCGGCACGCCCGGCAAATCGCTTCGTGACGCCCGCCGTCGCCAGCAGCGCCAGCGCGCCGAGGGCGAAATGCACCGGCGCGGCGGTGGTGGGGCGACCGAACAAGCCCATCGTCAGCCCGTAGAGCATCTCGACGTTCTGCGACAAACCCGAGGTAGAAGTTGTCCGGCTGTGCCGAGATCGCGCCCGCGTGCAGGTAGCGCTGCGGCGCGACGAGGTGATAGGTCAGCGAGTCCCAGTGGGCGGGCGGCGCGAGCGCGTTCACCAGCGCCAGCGCCAGCATCAGCACGCAGTACAGGCTGATCATGCCGTCCCACGCCGACTCGACGCGCAGCGCCGCGCGCAGCAGGTCGCGCAGGTCGACGAGCCATGCGACCAGCGATCTGCGCAGGAGGATTCCGATCACGATCAGCAGCGCCCACAGCAGCGGCGGGCGGAAGAGTCCAACCAGTCCGGCGATCAGCGCCGCCAGCGCGACGATCCCCGCACCGATGCCGCCTTCGAGCGCCACACGCTCGGCGTGGGAGACGATGCTCAGGTCGAAGCGCCGCAGCGCCGCCCGCCCGATGCCGCCCACCATGACGATCAACGCCGCCACCGTCAGCAGGTCGAGCAGCGCCCCGCCGACGCGCGCGAACACCGCCGCGTCAAACGGCTTATGCACCCAGTAGTAGGCGATGAGCAGGGCAAAGAGCGCGATGAAAATGATCAGCGCACGGGCGAGCAGGCTCGATTTCGTGGGCATGGCATCCCCGAATGCGACGGTGAATATGTCCCTAGTGTAATGCCCTCGCCCACTCAGAAGCGTAGACAAATGAATTCCATACTCGCCGCGCCGCTGGTTGACCACTACAATGGTGGTCAGGATTTGAGGTAGTCACCATGTACTTGATCGACGGGCATAACCTGATCGGGCAGCTTCCCGACATCTCGCTGACCGACCCCAACGACGAAGCCAAGCTGGTGCAGAAGCTGAACGGCTTCGCGGCGCGCAAGAAGAAGCGCATCGTCGTGATCTTCGACAGCGGGCTGCCCGGCGGCTGGTCGCCGTTCTCGACGAGTCAGGTCGAGGTGATTTTCGCCTCCAGCCACAGCAGCGCCGACGACGTGATGAAAGCCCGCATCCAGCGCGCCCGTGACCCCGGTCAGTGGGTGGTCGTCTCGAACGATCACGCCGTGATCAACGCCGCCCGCGCCCGGCGCATGACCGTGCTGACCAGCGCCGAGTTCGCGCCGCTGCTGCGCCCGCCGCCGACGGGCAAAAACGCCTCGCGCCGGGGCGATGATGCCGGGGAAGCCAGCGACGTGTACGTGTCGCCGGATGAAGTCGAGGCGTGGCTGAAGATTTTCCGCGACGGAAAGTAGTGGTTTACGGGATCATCGCACGCTGATATAATGCGATTGCATTGCGGGGTATGGCGAAGCCTGGTATCGCGCTCGCTTTGGGAGCGAGAGGTCGCCGGTTCAAATCCGGCTACCCCGACTAGAAATCCAATGGGTATGGGCTATAATGGCTCAACCGCGCGGGTATGGTGTAGCGGTAGCACGCGACCCTTCCAAGGTCTCAGCACCGGTTCGAATCCGGTTACCCGCTCAGAGAGAAATAAGGCGGCGCGATGGTCGCAATGAACCAATCGCGCCGTTTCTGTATGTGAGGATTGATCTCACTCCCGCGACTCAATAGAATACAGTCAACCGGGAGCGTAGCTTAACGGTCAAAGCATCCGACTCATAATCGGCTGACTCTGGGTTCGAATCCCAGCGCTCCCATACCTCACTGAACTTTCTCCCGGCAGTCGGTAATTATCTCCTCCGGTATCAGCCGCAGCGCCAGCAGCACCAGCCCCGGCACGATCAGTACGTCGTCAAGCTGCCCCAGAATCGGGATGAAATCCGGGATGAGGTCGAACGGCAGCAGCAGATAGCCGACCGCCGCGCCCAGCAGCAGCTTCGCCGGGAGCGGGGTGCGCGGGTCCGCCAGCACGAGGCGGTAGACCGCCAGCTCCCGCCGGAAGTCGTGGGCGATCCTCCGCAGACGGCTGCTCAGACTGGCGGGTTGGTCGCCGCTCATAGCCGGCATCCGTCACGAGGCTTGATCAGCGGGAGTCTCGCTCAACGCCAACTCGGCATCGATGACTGCGGCAAACGATTCATACGGCTGCGCGCCGACGAACACCTTGCCGTTGATGAAGAAGGTCGGCGTGCCGCTGACGCCCAGCGCCTGCGCGTCGGTGTAATCCTTGACAACGACGTCCTGATGCTCGGAATTGTCGTAGCAGGTGGTGAATTGATCCATGTTCAGGTCGAGCGCCTGCGCGTATTCGAGGAATTTGTCGCGCGTCAGTTCCGACGGATCGGCGTACAACCGATCGTGGAAATCCCAGAAGGCGTTCTGATCGAAGGCGCAGTTTGCCGCCAGCGCTGCCTGCACCGACGCCGCTCCCAGAATCGGATAGTCACGGAACACGAAGCGCACGCGGTCGCCATAGTTCTCCAGCAGCGGTGTGATCGTCTCGTCGTGGAAACGCTTGCAGTAGCCGCAGTGGAAGTCGCCAAACTCGACCATCACCACCGGCGCATCCGCCGGACCGAGCGACGGTCGGTTTTCGGTGGAGACCACCTGACGCGCGTTCGGATCGGCATCAGCGACGGTCTCGCTCGGCAGCGCAGCGACCGCCGTCGCCACCGCCCGGTTGATCAGCTCGTCGGTCGAAACGCGATTCTGCTCGGAGACCCGATCATACGCCACCATGCCGACGACCGCGCCGATGACCAGAAAGACGACCGCGATGATCGCGTAATTGAAGGTCGCACGGGAGATGACGACGACCGCAGGTGATTCAGGAGGGGGAACATACGGCGCTGGTTCAGCCGCCGGTGCTTCTACATTCGTATCCACTACCCTTGCCTCACAATTCCGTATCCGCTCGACAAAATCATACCACACTCATGTACCTTAAATCTCCGATCATGCCGAATGTCGATTATGATAAAGATGAGTGTCATTCAGCAGACAAAAAGCGGCACGTCCGTCAGCGATACCCCCTGCGGGGGGCGAACGCCTCTTCAGGCGCTTTTTGTGTAATTATGTGTAATAATGAAGGCATCAGACAATAGCAGCGGAGGCGCGTTGGAAGGGCTTATCGTCAAGGAGCAGAGCGGGTTTTTCCGGGTGGAGGCTGAGGACGGGCAGGTGTACGTCTGTCGGCTGCGCGGGCGGCTGCTCGAAGCGGCGCAGTCCTCGGACGTCGCCGCTATCGGCGATCACGTGACCATCAACCCGGTCGACGACGGCAGCGGGACTATCGAGACCGTCTCGCCGCGCACGAGCGTGATCTCGCGCGCCGTGCGCACGGTGGGCAATCGCGGAGCGGGAGCTTCCGAGCGCGAGCAGGTGATCATCGCCAATGCGGATCAGGCGCTGTTCGTCTTTGCCGCCGCCATGCCCGAACCGAATTTCAACCTGCTCGACCGCTTCCTGGTCATCGGCGAAAAGTCCGACATCGAGCGCATGGTGATCGTCGTCAACAAGATCGACCTCGCCGACCACGAGGCAATCGAGACGAAATTTGCGACCTATCGAACATGGGGTACACGGTGCTGTATACGAGCGCGCTCTTTGGCTCCGGCATCGACGAGGTGCGTGCCCAGCTCAAGGATCGCATTTCGGTATTCACCGGACCTTCCGGCGTGGGCAAGACCAGCCTGCTCAATTCGCTTCAACCGGGGCTGGGGCGCGCAGTGAAGCAGGTGAGCGAGAGCCGAGGCGAAGGGACGCACACCACCCGCGACAGCGAACTCGTGAAGCTGGATGCTGGCGGTTATCTGGCGGACACGCCGGGCATCCGCTCGATCACGATCTGGGATGTTGAGCCGGAGGAAGTGGACGGCTATTTCCGGGAGATCGCCCCGCTCGTGCCGCAGTGTCGCTTCACCGACTGCACGCACCGCACCGAGCCGGGCTGCGCCGTGTCCGCAGCCGTCGAAGCGGGCACGATCAGCCGCACGCGCTATCAGAGCTACCTCAGCCTGCGGGATGAGTTGGAACAAGCCTACGCCCTCGAATAAGGCGGAGCGTTTCCAAAGCTTAGCTGCCAGTTGTTCGCTCATTCAGCATAATACAGCAGCCAAACATGAACAACGAGCCACTAAACCATCACGAAACACCACCTGGTCATTGAGAGGGTAAGCTCGTGTCTGCATCACTGGTCGGTCAAAAACTGGGGAAATACGAAATCACCGAGCTGCTTGGGCAGGGCGGCATGGCGACCGTCTACAAGGGCTACCAGCGCGAGGTGGATCGCTTCGTCGCCGTCAAGGTGCTGCCGCCGCATCCGGGGCTGAACACCCAGTTCGTCGAACGCTTCCGGCTCGAAGCGCGCACCATCGCCCGCCTGCAGCACCCGCACATCCTGCCGCTGTACGATTACGGCGACGACGAGGGCATCCTGTATCTGGTGATGGCGTATGCCGATGGCGGCTCGCTCAGCGACCGCATCCGTCAGGGCGCGCTGCCGTCGTCGGAAATCCAGCGGCTGTTCCAGCAGATCAGCGGCGCGCTGGACTACGCCCACCGCCAGAACGTGATCCACCGCGACATCAAGCCCGACAACATCCTGCTCGACCGGGAAGGACACGCCCTGCTCGCCGACTTCGGCATCGTCAAACTGATGGAGGATGTGGAAAGCGCCAACCTGACGGGAACGGGCGGCCTGGTCGGCACGCCCGCCTACATGTCGCCGGAGCAGGGTCAGGGATTGCCGCTCGACAACCGCAGCGACATTTACTCGCTCGGCATCGTCATCTTCGAGATGCTCACGGGCAAGCAACCGTTCTCCGCCGAGACGCCGATGCAGCTCGTGTTCGAGCACATATCGACGCCCGTGCCGCCGCTCCGTGAGTTCAACGCCAAAGTCCCGCCCGACCTCGACGCCGTGATGCGCCGCGCGCTGGACAAGAAGCCGCAGAACCGCTACGCCAGCGCCAGAGAATTTTTCGAGGAATTCAACCAGGTGCTCAGCGGCAGCCCGGCGTTTTCGGTGACAAAGACGCTCCCGCCGACCGGGTCGGAAACCGTGCCGCTGATCACTTACTCGCCGACGCCGCAGCAGACGCCACCGCCGCCCGTGACGACCGTGATCACGACGACAGCCTGGAATCCGCTGGTGCTGCTGGGCGGCTTCGCCATCTTCGCGCTGCTGGCGGTCGCGCTGGCGGTGCTGGTGCTGAACAACAGCAATCGCCCGGTCGTCGTCGAGCCGCCCACCGCCGCTCCGACAACAGCGGCGACAGCGGTCGCGGCGCAGCCCACCCCCCTCTCTCTGCCAACCGCCGTGCCGTCGCTGGGCACGGTCAGCTATCTGACCGGGGACTTCCCCGGCGACACGCTCAATCTGGCGGTGCATAACCTGATCGCGCCGCAGCAGGGGCAGACCTACGCCGCCTGGCTGCGCAACGTCAACCGGGACATGTGGCTGAAGGTGGCGATCTGCGGCTCGACCCGCTCGGCAACGGGCAGTTGAGCTTTCACGGCGACCCGATGCTCCCGGCGCTGTACAACGCCATCCTGATCACCGAGGAAAGCGGCGACGGCGACACGCCGAGCGGCAAAGTCGTCTACAGCGGCAGCGTGCCCGGCGAAGTAATGAGCGTGGCGTTGCGCGAAATCCCGATCGCGTCGCCGGACGGCATCCCCGGCATCGCGTCGGACATCCCGTTCGTGGACGCGGCGGCGGGCACCGAGGAGCCGACCGAGAATTCCAGCCTGCTCGCCGGAGCGCTGGCGGAAGCCAAGATCGCCGCGCAGCATTCCGGGCTGGCGGCATCCTCGACCTCGGCGGGCAGTATGCACACGCACGCCGAACACACGATCAACATCCTGCAGGGGACGCAGGTCGACTACAACGGCAACGGGCGCGGCGAGAACCCCGGTCGCGGCTACGGCATCCCGTACTTCACCGACCGGATTCAAGCCAGGCTCGACGCCATCGCCAGCGCGCCGACCGCCGACAGCGCCGTGCAGAGTCAGATCGAGCTGGTGCGGGTGTGCATCGTCAACGTGCGCAACTGGATGGATCAGGTCGTGGGGCTGGAAACGCAGTTCCTACAGACCGACGATCTCGCGTCCGTCCAGACTCAGCTCACGGAGTCGACCCGGCTCGCCGACGCGATCATCAACGGCGTCGACCTCAATGGGAACGGGCAGGTCGAGCCGTTCGAAGGCGAGTGCGGCTTGCAGCAGATCAGCAACTTTGGCATTTCGCTCGGCAACCTGAACCTTTTCGCCGGGGCGCTTCCGCAAGGGGAGTAGCGTGGCTCGTCTGTTTCTGGTGTGCTTTCTGGCGCTGGCGGCGTGCGCGCCGCAGTCCGTCAACAACTCGTCACGCAATCCGCCGACCCTCGCCGCGCCGACGCAGTTCCACGAGGCGCAGCAGCCGATCACGCTCAACAATATCGCCAACGTGCAGTACCTGGGGCGGCTCGACCAGCCCGATACGCCGAGCACGATCTTCAGCTACACGATTTCGCCGGACGCGACGCGGCTGGTCGGGCTGAACAACGAGCAGATGCTCGCCTGGAATCTGCTCGACGGCAGCCTGCTGTTCCGCACGTCGCGCAGTGACACGACCCGCGCTTTTTACTCACCGGACAAGACCGAAATCTACGCCGTCGCCCCCAACGGGCAGACGGTCGTCCACGACGCCAACACCGGGGCGGTCAAGACCAGCTTCGAGGGCAACCCAAATTACGCCAATAGCGCCGCCTACTTCCCGGATATGGGCTGGCTGGCGCTCGGCGGCACAGATGGCTCGGTCAAGGTGTGGGATACTTACGAGCGCCAGTCGCTGGTCACCATCGAGGCGCACACCGGCGGCGTCACGGCGCTGGCGTTCTCGCCGGACGGCGACGAACTGGCGACGGCGGGACGCGACGGACTCGTCCGCCTGTGGCGCTGGCGCGATCCGACGCTGCGGGACGTGTACGCGCTGGAAGAGTCGCCGCCGAACGTGCTGCGGCTGGCGTTCTCGCCCGACGCCACCCAGCTTGGCATCGGAACCGACCGCGACGCGCGGCTGTGGTATCTGCTCGACACCAGCCAGCGCGAAATCCTCCAGACCGGGGCGGGCGGCGCGAGCCAGATTCTGACGTATTCGCCCGACGGTCGCTTCCTGCTCGCGGGGAATCAAAGCGCGGGGCTGAGCCTGTGGAATCCGGTCACGCACGCGCTGGTCGCCGCCCTGCCCGACACGCAGGGCGACCGGCTGGCGGCGGCATTTTCGCCGGACGGCAATCTGCTGCTGACGGCGGTGCTCAACGGCAAAGTCTCGCTGTGGAATCTGGTGCAGGTGACGGGGGACACGCTGAATCAAGCGGCGCTGCAAGTCGGCACGGAGCGGATTCTCGATGTCGCCTGGACGGACGACAGCCGCCTGCTGATGTTCTTCGACGCGGGCGGTCCGGTCTACCTGTGGGGGATCGGGGCGTAAGGCAACCGGGCGTTCAGGCGAACGCCCTACTCCGGCTCGACTTCGTTCTCTTCGGCTTCGATACGCCAGACATCGCTGGCGATGTCGATGTACAGCCGCCCGTCAAGGTGGTCGATCTCGTGCTGGAACACGCGCGCCTGCCAGTCCTTGGCTTTGACGCGGATCGGCTTGCCGTAGCGATCCAGACCACGCACGATGATGCTCTCGTGGCGATCCACTTCTCCAGCATAGCCGGGGATCGACAGGCAGGCTTCGACGCCGCTGACCATCATGTGGCTGCGCTTGATGATCTCCGGGTTGGCGATCACGTACAGCACGCCCGCCTGGTCGCCGTATTCCTCTTTGCTTTTCTCATCGTCCGGCAGGCGGGCGACGAACACGCGCTGGCTGACCGCGACCTGCGGCGCGGCTAAGCCCGTGCCCGGCGCGTCCATCATCGTCTCGACCATATCGTCGATCAGCTTCTGGAATTTATCGTCGAAGCTGGTCACGCGCATCGCTTTCTTGCGCAGAATCGGGTTGTCCGGCTGGATAATCTTGCGGATTGCCATGTCTCTTCTTGGGATGATCTGTTCGAATGTCTGGCGCTTATTATAGCGCAGAGCGGGCGCATGTCGTAGGGTGCGGTCTTAGAGGGCGTGAGGAAAATCAGGAGTATGTCTTTACCTCACCCGCTTCACGGCAAACCTTCGGTTTGCTTCGCTCCCGCCCTCTCCACGTTGTGGAGAGGGCACGACCGAGTTCACGAGGTCGGGGTGAGGTCAGAGAACCATATCCTTTTATTCCGAGCGGCGGCGGGGCACGCGCGGCGGGCGGTTGCCGTCGCGGATGGGCGGCGGAGTCTCGGTCGGCGCGTCCTGCCGGATAGTCGGCGCGGTGTACGGCGACGGCTGCGTCGGCATGGTCGGCGGCGCGACCTGGGTCATCTGCTGGGTCTGCTGGATTTCATGATAGCTTTGCAGGTATTCCTTGATCACCTGCCGCTGCTGGTCGATGTCGCTCTGCTGGCGCTCGGTCTTGATCGATGCGTGGCGGCGCGAAATCTCCGCCTGTACTTCCTGCGGGTCGTAGATCGAGTCCATGACCTTCGCGTCCTTCAGGTCGGAGCCGATCAGCGAGATGCGCACGTTGCCCCGGTTGAGCAGGCTGTTGATCAAGCCGCGCATCTCCGATTTCACGTTGTCGATCTGGGCGATACGGATGCGCTCGACCTCGTTTTGCAGCCAGAGCGGGCGCTGGCGGATCAGCGTGATCGTTTCGCTGCCGATGATGAACAGGTCGTTACGCCAGTCCCAGTCGGCGGCGTACAGCCAGATCAAGCCGATGATCAGCGCGAACATGCCCATGCCCAGCCCGACCCCGCCGCTGAGCGGACCCGACGCCGCGACCAGACCGTACAGCAGCAGCGCGAACGCCGCCAGGATCAGCAGCGACGGCAAGAAGATGTGCGCCAGCCATACCGACGAGTGCTTGCGATAGACCAGATCGCCGTTGGCGGCAAGGAACTTGGTGCGGATGAACGGCAGCCCCGTGACGGCTTCGCGGTCGCTCCGGCGCGGCGGCGACAGCGGCTGGTTGAGCGGCGGCTGATCCGAGCCGGGGATGCCAAGCGCGCTGGCGAGGTCGCTGCGGACGGAGTCGCGCTGGCGCTGCTCGATGCGCTCGCGGAAGCGGTCGCGCTGGGCGAAGATCATCGTCTGAATGCTCATCGGGTTCGGCATCATGTCCAGAAACAGGTTGATGCCCTCGCCCGCCGTCTTGACGGTGACGTGCCCGTAGCCGAACAGCCGCGCGAACGGGTCGCCCGGCGGGATCGACATGTTGATTTCCAGCACCTGGTCGAGCGGGATTTCGCTGATGGTGGTTTCGAAGCTGAGCAGGTGATGCCAGATGCGCACGATGCGCTGGTCGCTCAGCACAACGCTGTCATCCTGCCAGTCGTAGTACAGGTAAGCGACGATGACGCCGGGGATCACGACGGCGAAGCCCGCCGCCCCCAGCGCCAGAATCGGCGCGCTCTCGGCGATCAGCAGCGCAACCACGAACAGCGCGATCATGACGACGACGGCAACCCAGCCGTGCCGCGCCACCGCCCACCAGTGGCGCCGCCAGACCTGAAGCACGGTCTCGTCGGCGCGCTGCCCCTTGAACAGCTTGACCGCCGTCTCGCGCGCCTCGATGCCCTGCGTCTTGACGCGCAGGTTGGCGCGGATTTCCGGGTAGGTGGCGAGAAGCTGGACGAAAGTCGCGCGCGGGATTACCAGCACGACCGCCGATTCGACCACGCGCAGCGACGTTTCTTCGACGCCCGACGAGTAGAGCGCGACCTCGTCTACGTACTGCCCGGCTTCCACCGCGCCGACGCTTTCCTCGACGCCGTTAGGCGCGCGCCGGGTGAGGATGCCGCGCCCGCTCACGAACACGACCATGCCCTCGTTCGGCTGCCCTTCCTGAAAGACGAGCTGCCCCGGCTCGAAGCGCAGGACATGGACGATCCCGGCGAGGACGCCGATCTGCGGCGGCGACAACTGCTCGAACAGCGGCAGACGCCGAATGTGCGCCTGGACGAAATGCTCTGCCATCGCTGAGTTACCCGGTCAAACGACACTAGCCCCTATTGTAACAGGAATTGTGGAGAGCCTGCCGAGGTGATCAGCACTGGCAAGGGCATGATATATCGTGCCCCTGCAATAAGCCCATATGGATCGGGGTTATTCCGAATTGGCTTCGACCGGGAAGATCGAGGTGATCAGCACCATGTAGCGGCGCAGGTCGTCGAGGATCGCCGCGCGATCCTGCTCACCGACCAGGCTGAGGACGACGCGAAGCTGCTGCATAAGGTCGGTCTGCACGGCGAGGAAGCGATCCGCGCCCGCCTCGGTCATCACCACGTCGACCGAGCGGCGGTCGAGGTGATTGGTCTCGCGCACGACCAGCGACGGCTCGAACGCTTCCAGCCGCTTGACCAGCCCGGTCATGGTGGCGTTGGTCAAGCCGTGCAGCCGCGCGATCTGCCCGATTGGACAGTGGCCGCCCTGCTCGGACAGCGTCTTGAGGACGTAGAACTGGGGCGGCGTCAAGCCGTGCGCGGCAAGATGCGCCGCCAGCAGCTTTTCGCCGTCGAGCACCAGCCGGAACAGCAGCGCCCACAATTCCTGTACGTCGGTTTCCAGTTGGTTATTCAAACCTGTTTTCCCA
Organism: Anaerolineae bacterium; assembly: GCA_046328655.1. Taxonomy (GTDB): domain Bacteria; phylum Chloroflexota; class Anaerolineae; order Aggregatilineales; family Phototrophicaceae; genus Flexifilum. The sequence continues at coordinate 17,399 of JAXLWE010000029.1, forward strand.
GATGCGATTTTCTGCAATCTATCCTCGGTGATTGTACAGGAATTCGCGTGACGGCGATCCATAAGGGCAGGTCAGCGTGCTGCGCAAGCCGAGACCTGCCCCTGCGTCAGAGTCAAGTGCCTACTGCCCCAGCGCGTCCCACACGTCGAGCTTGCCCCGGACACGCCGGATCACTTCGTCGGTGAATTCAGTCGTCGCCGCCTGCCCGCCCAGATCGGGCGTGCGCACGCCGTCGTTGACCGCTTCCAGCACCGCCTCGTAAATGGCGCGGCTGGCGCGCGTCGCGGTGTCGCTGCGCATGTAGCGGAGCAGCGCCGCCCCCGCCAGGATCATCGCCATCGGGTTAGCGATATTCTTACCTTCGAGGCTCGGCGCGGTTCCGTGCGGCGCTTCGGTCAGCACCGTCTTGATCTCAAAATTCTCGTCCATCGACAGGATGACCGACTCCGCCCCGGCGATGCTGCCGAACATCTTCAGCACCAGATCGCTCAGGCTGTCGCCATCGCGGTTGAGCGCCGGGATGACCAGCGCCTCGCCGGTCGTTTCGAGCAGCAGGGCGTAAGTCGCGTCGATCAACTGCGGGTCGTAGCGCACGTCAGGATAGCGCGCCGCCGCAGCGTCCAGCTCCTCTTTGAAGATGCCTTCGTAGACCGCGCTGACGGTGTACTTGGGACCGCCAAAGACTTTCGCACCGTTGCGCCGGGCATAGCGGAAGGTGAATTCGGCGACGGCGCGGCAGGTGCGCCGCGAGAGCTTGCGCGTGCTGTAGGCGATCTCGTCCAGCCCGCTGCCTTCGCGCCACTCCGTCGCGCCGTAGGCATCCTCGACCGCCATGCGCACCACCGAAATCGGCGAATAGACACCCGCCAGCGGGCGCACCGCCGGGATGCGCCGCCCGGTGCGCAGGATCACCTGCCCGTTGATCGCCTCGCGCAGCAGCGCGTTCGGGCTGCCCACGTCGTCGGGGTTGCCGGGCGTGATGGTCGCGGCTTTGATGCCGAAGCCGGTCTGCTTGATGCACTCGGCAGCGTCGAAAACAATCTGATTCCGGGTATCGCGGCGGTTTTGCAGCGACAGGTCGAATGACTTGAATTCCGCGTCGAAGCGGGTCACCGCCGGGTCGAGCACGCGCAGTCCCTCGTCGAGCAGCTCCTGCCCGGTCTGATCCCCTTGAAGTACGGCGATAATCGGTTTGCTCACGCTGATTTTCCTCACTGAGCCGTATGGGAAGCGTCAGTTCCATTGGCTGTGCATTTACGGGTTTTAGGCTATTATATCCTTGCAAGGTGTGCTTGAACAAAGGAACGCTTCCGTGAAAAAACTAGCTCTGGCAACCCTGCTGCTTGCAGCGATAATCTCCGGGGCGGGACGCAGCACCGCACAGACCGCCACGTCGACGCCCGCGCCCACCACCGTTGGACCGTCCAACGCTTCGCAAGGAACGCTGTTCGTCTGCGCGGATTCCGCGATCCTTGATTTCACCGGGACTTCGTTAATCGGCTACGACGTCTACTATCAGATTTTCTCCGGCGCGTCCGGCTCCGGCACGGCGCTGACAGGTCTCCGGCAGGTTCCGGTGGCGGGCGAGTACGCCGTCAGCGACAAGATCACCTACAACAGCGGCTTGACGGTCGCGGCGGGCGGGCAGGCGAGCGCCAAAGTCGACATCGCCCGCGAAAGCGACCCGACCCGGATCGACTTCTCCTACACGCTGGTGGATACGCAGGACGGCTGCGGCAACCCCAGCAACGAACTGGTGACCAGCACCGATACCGGCAGCGGCAGCAGCGGCGGTTCGACAGGCACGCCGGGCATCGGCGCGAGCATCCTCGCGCCCGGCGGCGGCGTCCTCAACCCCAACCTGAGCGCCGAGCCGGACGTGGTGATCGGCGCGCGGCTGAGCGACCGCTTCCGGTCGGAGACGCCGGGCTTGATCTTCGCCCAGTGCGACCCGTACCCGCTGGCGGAGCCGGGCATCATCTACGACAGCGACAACGTGACGATCTTCTGGTCGTGGTACACCAAGACGCAGGAGCAGATGGACGAGCACCTCGCCAACGCGATCTACAGCGTCAAGCTGAACACCGCCGCCCTGCCGATGACGACCCGCACCGAACCGGAGCGGCGCAGCGGCAACTACTGGGTGTTCTACACCGCCAGCGTCGGGCATCTGGCGCCGGGGCATTACGAAGTCGGCTTCTTGCTGACGTGGGCGAACCCGGTCAATGATGGGTACAGTGATTATGGTCCGGGGACAGCCAACACGCGCGATACCGGCATCTGCAATTTCGACGTGCTGCCCAACCCGGATGGCACGACCATCGTTCACACGGGCATGTACATCCCGACCAATTACCCGACGCATGACATCACGCCCGATGATTGATGGCGACGCTGGCGGACGAAGCGGCGCGGCCTCGACCTGACGCTGTCGCCGGAACAGGAAGCGCTGTTCGACCTCTATGCGAACGAGCTGGCGGTCTGGAACGAGCAGGTCAACCTGACCGCCATCACCGACCCCGACAGCGTGCGCGTGCGCCACTTCCTCGACTCGCTGACGGTGCTGAAAGCCGCTGCCCTGCCGCCCGGCGCGTGCGTGATCGACGTGGGCACGGGCGCGGGCTTCCCCGGCTTGCCGCTCAAGATCACCAACCCCGGCATTCACCTGACGCTTCTGGAGGCGACCGGCAAGAAGGTCGCCTTCCTGCAACACCTGATCGACCTGTTCAGGCTGGAGAACGTCAGCACGGTCAATGCGCGCGCTGAAGATGCCGGGCATGATCCGGCGCTGCGCGGCGCGTTCGACGTGGTGCTGGCACGGGCGGCGCGGTTGCCGAGCCTGCTTGAATACCTGCTGCCGTTTGCGAAAGTGGGGGCGTGTGCATCGCCATGAAGGGGCACACCGCCCAGACCGAAGCGCACGATCTGAGCCACGCGCTGAACGTCCTCGGCGGGCGGATCAAGGGCGTCGAGGCGTTCCACCTGCCCGGCATCGACGAGCCGCATCATCTGGTGATCGTCGAGAAAGTCGCGGCGACACCGCGCGACTATCCGCGCAAGCCGGGCATCCCCACCAGAAAACCCCTGTAAAAACGACCTCACCCTCCATCCCTTCTCCACGATGTGGAGAAGGGCGACGCCTGCGAAAACAAAGCTGCGTGGGCAGCAAGCAATTGGATTGTGTTGCAGGGCGAGGCATGCCTCGCCCCGACGAGAACAATCGCCGACCAATTTCGCACAATCACCCATGTCGTGGAGGGGGGAAAGACGACCGCACTGCTGCCAGCGTGAGGTATCCTATGTCAAATTTGCGGACAGCCTCTGGAATAAATTCAGGGACGCTCAGACAGAAGGGGTTCGCCGGATGAAGTTCGTCATGGTGGGCAGCGGCGCGGTCGGCAGCTATTTCGGCGCGCGGCTGATGCAAGCCGGTCACGAAGTCGTGTTCGTGGCGCGCGGCGCGCAGCTTCGCGCCTTGCGCGAAAACGGTCTGACGCTGTGCCTCGGCGATGAAGAAACCGTGCTGCGCCCGGTCACGGCGACCGACGAGATCGCGGCGGCGGGCGCGGCGGATTTCGTCCTGATCGCTGTGAAAGCGTGGCAGGTCGCCGAAATCGCGCCGAAGCTGGCGGCGCTCGATAACGGCGATACGCGCTTCCTCACGCTGCAAAACGGCGTCGAAGCGCCGGGCGTGGTGGCGGAATCCGTCGGCGCGGCACAGACGGTCGGCGGGCTGGTGCGCGGCTTCTTCGAGATGGACGCGCCGGGCAGGGTGCGGCACGTCGGCGTAACCCCGGCGATCATCTTCGGGCAGATCGACGGCGAGCGCACGCCGCAGATGGAACGGCTGCATGTCGCGCTGACCGGCAAGCGGGCGTCTACGCCGAGCTGTCGGACGATATCGAGGCGGCGCTGTGGGAGAAATTCCTGCTGGTCACGTCGCTGAGCGGCGTCGGCGCGGTCACGCGCTCGCCCATCGGCGCGATCCGCGACTGCGACCGGACGCGGCAGATGCTCCGGCAGGTGATGGACGAGATCGTCAGCGTCGCCCGCGCCCGCAGGATCAATCTATCCGACGACGTAATCGAGCGCACGCTGAAGTTCGTGCAGACCTTCCCGCCCGAAGCCACGACCTCGATGCAGCGCGACGTGATCAACGGGTTGCCGTCCGAACTGGAAGCGCAGACCGGTGCGGTCGTGCGGCTGGGGCGCGAGGCGTCCGTCACAACCCCGGTCAACCAGTTCATTTATGACAGTCTGATCCTTCAAGAGATGCGCGCCCGCCGCTGAGCCATGCGTTTTCAACCGACCCCACCCTACGACTTCGCCCGCACCATCGAAGCCGCGCGCCACCTGTTCGTGATGGGCAGAGTGGTCGACGGCGCGTACCGGCGCGTGCTGCGTGTGGCGGCGCGCTGGCGCTGGTGGAAATTGGCAGCATCGGGACGGTCACGAAGCCGGAAATCGAAGCGCGGCTGCTGGCGGCGCGCGGCGACGTGGACGAGGCGGCGCTGTGGGCGAAAGTCCGGCGCGTCGCCAACGTCGACGCCGACATCAACCCGTTTTACGAATATGCCCGGCACGACCCGGTGCTGGCGCAGACCGTCGAGATGCTGTACGGGTTGCACAGCCTGCAAGCTGATCTGTTGTTCGAGGCGCTGGCGCTGACGATGATCGAGCAGCAGATCGCGCTGCGGATGGCGCAGAACGCCGAGCGCTGGCTGATGGCGTGGGGCGGCGACAGCATCGACTACGGCGGCGAGACGTACTACGCCTTTCCGCGACCGGAGCGGATCGCGGCGGCGGCAGTGCCGATCTGACGCCGCTCAAGATCACGTTCGGGCGGATGCAGCGCCTGATCGACGTGGCGCGGGCGGCGGAGTCGCTGGTACGCTGCGCGACCAGCCGACCGAGGTTGCTTACCGCGCGCTGGTTGAGCTGAAAGGCGTCGGTCACTGGACGGCGTCGTGGACGCTGATCCGCGCGCAGGGGCATTACGCCTACGTCGGCGCGGCGGACGTGGCGCTGCGGTCAGCCGTCAACCATTATTTTTCGGGGAACGAGGGCGCGCGCCCGTCTCGGCAGTGGACGAGACATTCAGGCGCGCTGGGCGTGCAGCGAATCGCGGCATTCTACACGCTGATGCGCTGGGCGGCGGAAAGTACCGAACAAGTACTGGCTGATGCCGAGTGCTGAGTGAAGAACTTCAAAAGATCGGCACAAACGGAGCTAAGTACAACCACAGAAAAATGGGTGCAACATGTTGCGCCCCTACACGAGCGTTCTTCCCGCAGGAAGGCAGGTTTCAACCCGCGCTTGCACCCAACATATCTGGCGTGGTTGTATTTTGAAGAAGTTTTGACTCAGCACTCATCGCTCAGCACTTTTTTACTGCGCTGGCGTGTCGGAAATCTGGATTTGCAGCGCGACCTGCCCGGTATAGCCGCCGAGCGAGTGCCCGACCAGCAGGTTGTACTCGCCGTCCGCCGGGATGACGTAGTTCAGGATCAGTGCATTAGTGCTGCCGCCGCCGTCGTCGTCACCCGCCAGCGGATTGCCCTGCGCGTCGATCAGCACCATGAGCGGGTCGACGTTGCCGCTGCGACCGACCGCCAGCGCGCTGGCATACTGCCCGGCTTTCGCCGTGAACGGCAGCACGAACATCACCCCCTGATCGACGTTGAGGCTGACCATCTGCCCGGACTGAATTTCCGGCTGCTGCACCGGGCTTGCCTGAATCAGATTGAAGAACTGGAGATAATCCGCGCCGCTCGCCTGAACGTCCTTCTTCTGGGCGTTGATCATCCCCCGGTAGACGTACAGCACCGGGTTGGACGAATCCAGACCGACCGCGCCGTTGAAATCGTCGAGGGCGGAGTCCAGATCGTTGCTGCTGAAATACAGCAGCCCCCGGCTCGCCAGCGCCTGCACCGACGGCTGAATCGTGATCGACTGGCTGTAATCCTTGAGCGCGTCGTCGGTGCGCTGCTGGCGCTGGTCGATCTCGCCGCGCAGGGCGTAGAGCGAGGCATTGTACTCGGTCGACCACAGGTCGTTCTCGGTCGCCAGCGCCTGATTCACGTCGCGCAGCGCACGGTCGAAATCCTGCAAGCCCACGTATGCCTGCGCCCGCTCGTAATACGCCGGGCTGAAGGTCGGGTTGAACAGGATAAACAGGCTGAGATCGCGCAGGGCGTTCTCGAATTCCTGATTGCCGAGCGACTGATCCGCCCGGCTGAGCAAATCCTGAGCGAGCACGGGCAGCGGAACCTGCTGCTGATCCTGCTGCGCGAAGGCGGGGAACACCCCGACGATCACGACGACCAATAGGATGACGGCGACCTTCACCATAAGCCTGCGCCTTATCTCGTATCGAATTCTCGATACCATGTCCCCAGCGCTTCGCGGACACGCTCGCGCGGGACAAGATACGTCCCGGTCGTCCAGCCCTCGTTGGGGATTTCCCGATACGCGAATACCTTCGGGTCACGCGCCAGTTCGCTTTCCAGCCACGTGACCAGCCGCCGCCGGTTGACGATCACCAGCAGCCCATCGGCATAAATGTGGGCGAAAAAATCGGCGTCCGTTGACCAGGGACCGCCGGGAGACTGCCGTTCGATACTGGAATAACGCTCAATTGCCAGGTTAGGGGTTGCGGTACGGGTGTAGGAGCTTTCGCATTTCACTTCGACAAACTGCACGCCACCGTCGCGGCGCACGATCATCAGGTCGCCCTTGTGGAAGAAGAAGGGATCGTCCTGAAAATCCCGCACTTCGAGCACGTCCGAGCGCTGCTCGAACCACTGCCTCACCCACTCGACCAGATCGTAGGATTCGACCCGCTTCTGTGGGAATTGATACGGCTGCATATATCTAGTCGATGCCTCTGAGCGCCAACACCTCTCTCGCCGGAGTCCGATCCCCGTTGCAGCTAATCCTGCGCGGGGCGTTCAAATATATTAAGCTGAACTTGAGCCGTTCGTATAATTGTACCACTCTATCGGTCGCCTGGTTCGACAAAACCACCGGACCCTTATGCTTTGCTAACCATTCCGCCAGCCGAACCTGGTCGTCCCATCCGAAGCCCTGCTGCGAATAACTGACGAACTGCACGTCGTAGGGCGGGTCGGCGTAGACGAAATCGTCGCGGTCGAGGTCGAGCGATTCGAAATCCCCGGCGCGGAACGTCCAGCGCGCCAGCATCGCCTGATACTCGTAAAAGTCCCTTGCATAATTAATGCGCGAATAGCTGCCAAATGGGACGTTGAACTCGCCCTTACGGTTGAATCGGCACAAGCCGTTGTAGCAGGTGCGGTTGAGGTAGTAGAAGCGCTCGGCGGCAGCGCGGCTGTCGGCGCCGCCGTTGGTCACCTGCTCGTTGAAGCAGCGCCGGTGGTGATAGTACAGATCGCGGTCGTTGCGCATCTCGATTTCGACGGCAAGACCCTGCTGCACCCAGCGGTAGAAGGTGATCAGGTGGCGGTTGGTGTCGTTGAGCAGCGCCCGCTCCGGCGTGTACGCCAGCGGCAGCGCCAGCCCGCCGCAGAACGGCTCGACGTAGCGACGCTCCTGATACTGCTCCCAGATTGGACGGACATGAGGTACGAGCCAGCGTTTGCCGCCCGCCCACTTCAACGGCGGTTTGAACGTGCGCGCGAGCGCTTCGACTTCGATCACACGACGACCCTCGCGTGGGCTGCAAGAATAGGACTGAGGACTAAGTGATGAGGACTGAGTGAATCTCGTGCATCCAGGTTTATTTCCAGCAGAGATGGAACTCAGTCCTCAGTCCTCGAACCTCAATCCTTCAGGTTCAGTACTCAGCACTCTATTAAACTACAAGTTTGTCGTAGAGCAACTCCTGGCTCAAGCCGGGCAGCACTGTTTCGGGGCTTTGCAGGGTCAGCGCCGCCGCCGTCATGCCCAGCCGCATCGCCTCGTCGACGGTCACTTCGTTGAGCAGACCGAAGATCACCGCCGCGCTGAAGGCATCGCCCGCGCCGGTTGCATCGACCACCTGCGTGCGCACGGCACGGATGAAGCCGCCGCCGCTGCCGTCGGCGTAGGCAACGCCCTGCTCGCCGAGCGTGACGACGGCGATCCCGACGCCCATCGACACCAGATGGCGCGCCGCCTCGATTGCCGTCTCGCGCGTGCGCGCCGGGTCGGGCAGACCGCAGAGCGCGGTGGTTTCGGCGGCGTTGGGCGCGATCATGTACAGGCTGGAAAGATAGGGGATCAGCCGCACCGCCAGCGACGGCATGGTCGGGTCGGCGCAGACGCGGCCGTTGTAGCGATCCGCCAGCTCGAACACGGTTTCTAGTGCTTCGAGGCTCAGCGTCGCGTCGATCACGATCAGGTCAGCCTGCTCGAACAGCGGCTCGTGCTTCCACAGATAATTCGGGTCGACCCGGCTCACGATGTCGAAGTCGCTGATGGTCACCAACGGCTCGCCATCCTCTTTCATGATCGAGACGCGGCTGCTGGTGCGCCTGCTGCGGATTGCGCGGACGTGGCTGCAATCGACGCCGCGTTCCTTGGAATGGCGGATGACCTGCCTGCCGAACGAATCCCTGCCGACGGCGGTCAGCAGCCCGGTATCAACTTCCAGTTGGGCGAGATTCTCGGCGATGTTGCGCGCGACCCCGCCGACACTCGTGCGCACGTCGCCCAGATTCGACGTATCCCAGAGGAGCGGCTCCGGCGCGATGGCTTTCACGTCGACACCCGCCGAACCGATGACGAGTACCCGTCCTTCAGGCATTCGTTCCTCCTCGCTCTAGCCAGGCGATGAGATCGTGATCACGTCGAGCATAGACCTTCCCCCGCACGCCGTCGAGCGACCGCCCCTTCGGGACGAGGCGCATCCGCAGGCGTTCCTGACGCGGCTTACCATCGCGCTCCCAGGCGGAAATCGTCTCCTGCACCGCCAGCAGCGCGTCGGCGCTGCCGAAGCTGCGCGCCGCCCCCTGCGCCCCGACCGGGACGAAGCAGGCGCTCCCCGGCGCGATCAGCGCGAAGCCGCTGGCGGTAATCCCGTAAGGCGCGGTGTCGCGGTCGACGTGGTAGCGCGCCAGCGTGAAAGTGTCGGGCACGTTGAGGACGAAGTACGGCAGGAAGCCGCGCCAGTATTCCCAGGTATCGAGCGGGACGCCGAGATAGGTCTCCTCGCGTCGTCGGAGAGCAGCATTTGCAGCGCGGCGCTGTCGATATGCGTGCTCGAATAGACGTACAGCCCGCTGGTGGCGACGCGCACGGCGCTTTCCGGTCCCGATGCCTGCCCGCGCAACCGGATGAACCAACACAGGCGGTTATCGCGGCTGTTGAGCGTGCCATCGGGTTGCAACGTCAGGGCGGCGCTCAGCTCGAAGCCGTCCATCCAGATGGGCGCGACCAGAATGCTTTTCGGCTTCATCTGGCGTATCCAGGCTTCGGGCACGTCCCAGATGCCCGCCGTGACGATGATGCGGTCGTAGCTGGCGCGCGGCGCGTAGCCAACCGCGCCGTCGCCCTCGACCACCAGCACCTCGCTCATGGCGGCGCGCTGCAAGTTCGTTCGCGCCTGCTCCGCCACCTGCGCGTCGATCTCGATGGACGTGACCTTGCCCTCGTCGCCGACGAGATACTGCATCAGCGCGGCGTTGTAGCCCGTGCCCGCGCCGATTTCGAGGACGTTCTGCCCCGGCTTCAGGTCAAGCTGGCGCAGCATGATCGCCATCATCGACGGCTGGCTGGACGAGCTTAAAACCGTGCCGTCCTCGTCAACCTTGATCGGCACGGCTTCGTCTTTGTAGACCTGATCGGGCGGTAAGTTGGGCAAAAACGCGGCGCGTGGGACGGCGCGAAACGCGGCTTCGAGCGAGGCGTCAAGCAAGCCCGCCTGTTTGATCGAGTCGATCAGCGCTTCCGCCGTTGCAGGCGCGTCAGGCATACCGGGTATGCTCTGTGTACCAGGCGCGCCGCTTGCGCAGCGAGACCCGGCTTCGGCGTCGCTGCGGCGGGTGGTGCGCACGCGCCCGCGCGCGTCAATGTGAACCTGTCCGGCACGCTGCAGGCGCGCGAACTCCTCCGGCGTGATCACCGGCGCGGGTTCGCCGCCGAGCCGCTCCAGACGGTCGCTGTACTCGTCGTGGACGGCGCCATTACCGGTTTCAGGCTGATCCTGCTCCGCGTTATTGACGGGGGTCTCGCCAGTCGGCTGATTTGGGAGTTGAGTCTGCTCGTCGCTCACGATTTCTTATCCTCGTTCTCTTCCAGAACAATCCCCGTCGCCTGCATCAAGTCGTCCAGTGAGGATTCCTGTTCCTGCGCGGGACTGCCGCAGACCAGACAGTGTGGATTGCGTTCTACCGTCGCCCAGACCGCCGAATACGGTGGGCTAATCTCGCCGGAGATGATCTCCAGCGACGTATTCGCCAGAATGACGGTATTGCCGGGCAGGGCGCGGTGGATTTCCGTCCCCTTCAACAGCTCGTTGAGCGCCATATCCGCCTGCACCGAGGCGATGCGGACGACGTGCAGCCACAAACCCGGCTCGGCTTCGAGCGTGCCATCTGCCCCGATCATACCATAATCGAGTTCCCCGGTATCATCCGGTTTCGCCAGCTCGTCGCGTAATTCCGCCGCCCAGCAGGCGTAGCACGGTCCGTCGTAGGGGTGGATGACGGTCACGTCGCCGCCTTCGCCGCGCTCGTAAACCCCAGCATAGACGGCGGTCAGGCGGCGCTCCAGGCACGCCTGATTGATGATGTACTTCGAATTCTCGCCGTCGACGCCGACGACCAGCAGGTCGAGTCCGTCGAGCGCGTCGAGGTGCTGCTCGATGCGCCCCGTGCGGGTCGAGATTTCGGCGTTCGGGTTGCGCTGGCGGATCAAATCGGCGACCGCTTCAGGCTTGGGCGACCGACTTCGCGCAGGTCGGCGACGTGACGCACGACGTTCGCCGCTTCCAGCGTGTCGTCGTCGATCAGCACGAACCTGCCGACGCCGCTCATCGCCAGACTGAGGGCGACGAAGCCCCGCCCGACCCCAAGCCGACGATGCCGACGCGCTTGTGCGCCAGCAGATCAAGGTTGCGCGAGCCGATCAGCCGCTCGGCCTGACGCGATCCCAGTTCATGTTACCTACCTCACTTTCGCCCCTCTCCACTTCGTAGAGAGGGGAGAAGAACACCGGACGTATAGCAAGTCACGATACTTCCTCGACGACTCGGTTGATCTGGGCTTGGTGATGCCCAGATGCGCTTCAACCGCGCGGACGTAATCGATCAGGTGCATATCCGGCGTCCACTCCGGCTCATAATCCACCGCCTGCGATTCTGACCCAGGCGTTGGCGAACACTTTGTACATGTCGTCGTCCGGCTGCATCTGCACGAACGGCGCGACGCGCGCTCGCGGCGGGCGCTGTGGATAATCGTGCGACGTGATCAGGATCAGCAGCCGGTCGGAACCCATGCGCGCCGTCAGGAAGCAGATTTCGAGCGGCGGCTGGTTGTCGCTGTCCCACAGCACCAGCGTGATGAACAAGCCGTCGTCTTCCAGCAGGCGCGTCTCCCCGGCGAAGCGTTCCTCGCCGACAAGGTGCCAGGGGTATTCGACCAGCGCCGGAAGCTGCTCGTTGGGATAAAGCGTCGGCGTGATCGGCATGAACATGCGCGATTTGTTGTCGATATACCAGAAGTCGACGCGCAGCGCCGTGCCGTCGGGCTGCGGAGCCATCAGGAAGTTGGTCAGCGCGGTCGACACGCCGATGGTATGCGGATGTCCCAGCGTGACAATCGGCGCGAGCAGGAAATCCATGCGATTGCTGGGGTCGTCCAGCCAGTCGAGCGCGGTCAGCAGGTCGCCGCCGCTCGGCTGGATCATGAAGCCCGGCTGCTTGTGCCAGTCGCCCAGATAGCGCAGCGGCGTCCCATTTCTTCTGGGCGTGAAGCTGGCGATGCTGCTGCCAGTTCTCCTGAAGCCACCAGATCAGCTCGTCCTGGCGGTCGTCGCCCTGCTGAAAGGTGTGGAACTGGCGGATGGCGCTGTCGTCGGGCGAGATCGTGTCCAGCACGTAAAGCGTGGGCACGCCGTTGGTGTGCGTGCCCGGCACGACCAGCCCGACCATCGCCTCGCCGGTCTCATCCTCGATGTGAAAGCCCGCCGCCGCCGTCATTTTGTCGATGACGCGGCGTGCCACCACGAGATTCGGGACGCTGTGCCCATGCCAACGATTGAACATCGCGTTTTATCTCCAGCGCCGGGGCGGGAGCGGTGTGTTCGGGTCGACTCGTTCCTCAATCCCGGGCCATTCTCCGGTCGAGCGCCACGTGGAGTAAGCATACAGACATTGAATCGCCCAGCCCGCCACCGTCACCGCCGTCGAGCGGCTGGGGTTCCAGCCGTAGCGCTCGCCGTCCTTCGGGTTGAACAGGCACAACTGCCCGTCCTCGTACTGGTGTTTCTGGCTGTAAATGCGCGGCTTGAGCACGTAGGCTTCGGCGGGGCGGTTCGGGTAGTCGTTCGGATACACGATCTTGAGCGTGTGCTCCGGTGAGCGCAGGGTCGCCAGATTCAACTCGACCGTCCCTTCCCAGTGCAGCAGGTCGAACTGCGGCACGACCAGCTTGAACGTATTGTCGAACGCCGCTCGCATCGCCTCGACTTCCAACCGTAAACGCGGAGAAACATTGCTCCGCGCTCCCCACCATGCAGACATGGCTCTCCTCAAGGAACATCCACGTTATGCTGCCCATCATTGTACCATGCTGCCGGGTGGCAAACGCCTCAAAATTAGGTGTTTACTGTCTATACGCAGAAGCGCTGTCCTTGTTGCGAAACTCCGCGTGAGTGTGATGACGCCCGTAGGGGCAGACCCGTGTGCCTACCCCCGCGCAAAACCCTGGTAGCCTGGGCGAACACATAGGTTCGCCCCTACACATCACGCCGACCGCGCCGATGGAAGCATGGTTTTATGGCGGGGGTCGTGTACACTTGGCGTTCCGAAAGCCCGGAGGACGACATGAGCTGGCAAAATCTGGTCGACGGCAACCCCGAACTGGCGGCATACGGCGCGAAACGCTTCGACGGGCGCGTCGGCTATATCGCAACGGTGCGCCCGGATGGATCGCCCACCGTACATCCGGTCAGCCCTCACCTGCGCGAAAACCGACTGTTCGTATTCATGTATCCGACTTCGCCCAAAGCCCACGATTTGCAGCGCGGGAGTCATTATGCCCTTCACTGCGCCGTCGAAAACCGCGACGGCGGCGAGGGCGAGTTTTATGTGCGCGGGCGGGCGCAGCAGTCGATGAGCGCCGACGACTGGGAACTCGTGCGACCGGGACACGCCGACGAGTTCACCACCAAATACATCCTGTTCGAGCTTTCCATCGAGCAAGCCTTCTCCCTGATTTACGACAACGACGAGACCCTTCAGAACCGATGGAAGCAGGCATAACCGGGAGACCGCATGGATATTCGCCCCATGACGCTCGACGACTACCCGGCGGTCGTCGTGCTGGAACTGGAAGTGCAGGCGATTCACGTCGAGGGTGAGCCGCGCGTGCACATCCCCTTCGGCGTGACCTCGCTGGAAAGCTACCGGGAGATTCTGGCTGACCCGGCGAACGCGGTCGTCCTCGCCATTCAGGACGGCGAAGTCGTCGGCTACGTGCATTACGAGCTGATCGACCGACCGCAGGGCGAATGGACGTATGCCCAGCGCGTCGTTCACGTTCACTCGCTGACGATCAAGCAGGAGCACCGGCGCAAGGGCTACGGCGAGCGGCTGATGGATTACGTCAACGACGCGGCGCGCGACCTGAAGGCGACCCACGTCACGCTCGAAGTGTGGGCGTTCAACAAGCCCGCCCACACCTTCTACGAGCGGCTGGGCTTCGAGCCGACGCAGATCAATATGGCGAGGGAAGTCTCATAAGCGAGTCGACGGGCAGGCTGAATTCGGGCGCGCCGGTTCGGCTGCGCGCTGTCGCCATCCCCGCCGAACACGGCGGCTGGAGCTTCCTGCTGGAGCCGATCCTGCTCGGCTGGCTGGTCGCGCCATCGGCGGCGGGGCTGCTGGTCGGCGTCGGCATGATCTTCGCATTTCTGGCGCGGCATCCCCTCAAGCTGGCGCTCTCCGACCGTCGGCGCGGCAAGCGGCTGGCGCGCACGGCGGCGGCGGAACGCTTCGCCGTGACGTACTCGGCGGTCAGCCTGATCAGCTTCGCGCTGGTGGTCGCGCTCAGCGACGTAAACGCGCTGATCCCTCTGCTGGCGGTCACGCCGCTGTTCGCGCTGCAAGCCTACTTCGATGCCACCAACCGCAGCCGGGCGTCAGCCGCCGAGCTGATCGGCGTGGTCGCGCTGGGCGCGTCCGCCGCCAGTATCACGCTGGCGGGCGGCTGGTCGACCGAGCGAACGCTGGCGCTGTGGGCGCTGCTGGATCGCGCGCGGGCTGCCGTCGGTGCTGTACGTCCGCGCCCGGCTGCGGCTGGAACGCAGCCAGCCACACGGCAAGCTGCTGCCGCTGGTCGCTCACGCCGCCGCGCTCGCAGTGGTGATCGTGCTTGCCGTGAACAACCTGATCCCGCTGTGGAGTATCGCCGTGCCGGTGCTGCTGCTGGCGCGCGCCGTTTATGGACTTTCGCCGTACCGCCGGGGTCACGCCGCCAGGCAAATCGGCGTGCAGGAAGTCGTGTTCGGGGTGGTGGCGATCAGCGTGATCGCGCTCAGCTACGCGGGATTTTGAAGCGGCATTCACTCGGCGCGCAAACAGGTGACATCCCTCATGCCATAGGCATCCCATTCGGCGTTAAAATAAAGTAAAATATTTAAAAACGGTTATTGACTCGACGGTGGACGTGAACTAGAATCAAGATAGAAAGAAGATAGCTGCGAGCCACAAGTGAACGGCTCGTCGAGTAAGGATATGGAAAGGTAAGCAACAATGCTGAACTGGGACATCGACAATATGAGCAAGTTCCAGGACGAGATTCTCCGGCAGGCGGAAAAAGACCATCTCGCTCAGGAAGTGGTCGATGACATGCGGAAGTTGAATCCTCATTACAACCCCACGCTCGCGTGGGTCGGTCGTCGGATTATGGACATCGGCGCGAAGCTGGTGCAGATTTCGGGTAACGAATCGGATAAGCCAGACCTGCACGCGAACTAGCCGGTCAAATGAGCCGCATGGATAAGCCGACCCCTTCCGAGGCGCTGCCCGCGCCGCTTCATACGATCACGACGCTGGACGCGCTCAAGGTCTTTTCGGATCCCCTGCGGCAGCAGATCATCGAGACGCTGCTTGACGGTCAAAAAACCGTCAAGCAGATTGCCGCCGAGCTTGATCTCGCGCCGACGAAGCTCTATTACCACATCAATCTGCTCGAACAACATGAACTGATCCGGGTGACGGAGACGCGGATTGTCTCCGGCATCATCGAGAAACACTACACGGCGGCTGCCCGTCGCTACCACATTCAACGCGCGCTCCTGACACCGGGACAATCGACCGGCGACGAAGCACTGGGCGTCTTTCTGGACGCGATGATCGAGCCGATCCGCAGCGATGTCGACCGAAGCCTGAAGCAGGGGCTGATCGACATGTCCGAGGACGCACCGGAACAACGGCGCTTTCGGATGTGGCGGGCGATGAGCCGCATGAGCGAAGAACAGGCTGCCGCCTTTTACAAACGGCTCGACGAACTGGTCGAGGAATTCAGCGCCAAGAGTGACGACTCGGACAGCGACCAGCATTACGCCATGCTGATCGGCATATACCCGGCGGCATCGTCGAAGAAATCCCCGAAATCCTGATCCGTCGCTCACACAAACGATAAGGCGCAGCCGGGTTTCCGCTGCGCCTTTTTGATTCTCCGGCAGGTGCGTTATTATACGGACTACAGTCCGTATGTGATGTTTGTTCAATTTAGAATCTGATTAAACACACTGATCAATCCAGTTAAACAGCCGGATAATGGAATCGTCGTGAAGTAAACAAAAGTTGTAATGGAGAGGCACAATGAGTGAGCACATTGTCAAGACTTCGTCCGGTCGCATCATCGAAGACCCACCACTGGCGCGACTGTTATTCAGCGATACCCGCTTCGCCGTCGTCTGGCTGGTCATCCGCGTGCTGATCGGCTACAGTTGGCTGAGCGCCGGTTGGGGCAAGGTCACCAACCCGGCGTGGATGCAGACCGGCGAAGCGCTGAAAGGCTACTGGACGAGCGCGGTCGCCATCCCGGAAGCCGGACGCCCGGCGATCACCTTCGACTGGTATCGATCCTTCCTTCAGGGGATGCTCGACAGCGGTTCTTACGTCTGGTTCGCCAAGCTGGTGGCGGTGGGCGAGCTGCTGGTCGGCGTCGCCCTGATCATCGGCGCGTTCGTGGGTGTCGCCGCGTTCTTCGGCGCGTTCATGAACTGGAACTATCTGATGGCGGGGTCTGCCAGCACCAACCCGCTGCTGCTGATCGGCGCGGTCGTCCTCATCCTTGCATGGAAAACCGCCGGATACTACGGGCTGGACTATTTCCTGCTGCCCCGGCTGGGCACGCCCTGGTCACGACGAGAAGAAGTCGGGCAAACGTCAACGCCACCCGTCCGGCGTTCGCCCGGACATGAAGGAACCTGAAGTCAATAAAAAACGCCCCCGTCTGGGGGCGTTTTTTAGTCTGTGATGCGCAAGCAGGATCAGCCGCCGGGAACCAGCGTCGGCTGCGTGCCGGAGCCTGCCGAAGTCGGCGCGGGCGGCAGAGTCGGCTGGCTGTTGGCGGTCGTTTCCTCGTCGCTGCCGCCGATCACCGGGGTGTTCGGCAGCGGAATATCGAGCGTGCTGATGGGCTGGTCACCCGCACCAAGCGGGCTGGTCGCCAACTGCGAATTGGCGTCCTCGACACAGCGGAAGCCGATCCACGCGGGAGGCGGCTGGCTGGGGTCAAAGCTCTGCCGATGCACGGTGCGGGCGTAGAACGGCATGGCGTCCCACGAACCGCCGCGCACGACTTTCTGCGTCCCGGAAACCGGACCCGTCGGGTCGGCAATCGTCGCTTCGGGACGACCGTAGAAGCGCGCGTCGTACCAGTCGCTCACCCATTCGGCGACGTTGCCCGCCATATTCAGCATACCGTAAGGACTCGCCCCCGTCGGGAACGACAGCACGGCGACCGGACTCGGCTGGCTGCCGTCAGCGGGGCGTTTGGTGCTGGCGCGCGCGCTGTCCCAGGTATTGCCCCAGGGATAGACGCGCCCATCCGTGCCGCGCGCCGCGCGCTCCCATTCAGCTTCGGTGGGCAGGCGGCGACCAATCGCCTCGCAGTAGGCTTGCGCGCCGTACCACGTGACGCCGGTCACCGGATAATCGTTGATTGCCAGCAGCACGCTGTAGTTCGCGCCATCAAACTGGACGTTGCTGGTTTCCGAATCGTTGCGCGTCAGCATACACGGCTGCCCGCTGCACCCGTTGCGGTGGCTGCCGGGACCGAGCGCGTTCATAAATTCCATGTACTGCCCGTAAGTGACTTCGGTCACTTCCATGTTGAAGGTGCTGACCGTCGCCGCATGTTCGGGGTACAGGTCGTCGCCGTCAGAGACCTGACAGTTGCCCGGCTCGCCGCCGTAGCCCTGTACACATTCCTGAACCGAAGCGTTCACTTCGGTGGGGTTCGTCCCCATTGTGAACGTGCCACCTTCGACTTCAGCCATTTCGCTGGCGATGCTGCTCAAGCGCGCGAACAGGTCGCCGCCGCTGGATGCCGAGTTGCTGGAATTGAGCGTCGGCAGATCACCCCCAGCCGGTTCGGTCGGGCGTGAGGTGGGCTGCAGCGTCAGGAAAGTGGTTTCGATGGTAGGGCTGGCAGTCGGAGCCTGCACCTCAATCTGAATTCCCTGAGTCGCCGTTGCGGGCGCTTCGGTGGGGGTCAATGTCGCGGTAACCGGCGCAGAGGTTGCGGTGATGACGAAGGGCGTCTGAGTTGGCAGGTTGGCGACGGCATTCGGGTCGAGACTCAGCAACCCTGTCAGGAGTCCGCCGAGCACCAGCACAACCGAGCAGGCTAAACCCAGCACCATGCCGATGACGACCCATTGCCAGGCAGCGCCACCAGAACGCCGCCCGACATAACCATAACTGCCTCGTGACATACTCTATCTCCTCGACCGGACTGGCAGTTGCAGCCGGTTCAAAAACACTCAGCGCGCTCTATAGTAAACGAAAAACCCTACCAAACCAACGGTAGGGTTTCTCAGGGCGCGCAAATGAAGACAGAGTTCAGATGTTGAAAATCACGTTCGAGAAGACGTTCCCAATCCAGGGACCAATCCAGACAACGACGACAAAAACGACGAGCACAACCAGCACCAGAATCAAGGCATACTCGACGAGTCCCTGCCCTTCCTGAGACGCCTCTCGACCGCGCCAGCGCGCGTTACGGAGCATCTCCTTCAGCTTTGACGCAACCATACATAATGCCTCCGCGATAATGATGATGATGACGACCGCCCCCAGATAAGATGAAGGGCTTTTAAACTATTGTACTATACCATTCCGATAGAACCGTTGAGCATTTGCAAAGTTATATTGACAACCCTACACACGACTATTACGATCAGTGTGCTCCAACTTTATGGGACAGGGCTTTGTGATCAGTCTCAGCCTCCAAGATAGCCCGGCGACTTCCGGGCTGCGCCCCGTCAACCTGCGTACCGATCTCGTCCCGCTGGCAGACCTGATAGAAATCGCGTTTGCCGACACGATGGACAGCAGCGGGCGCGCGGCGGTGCGCGAGATGCGCTATCTCAGCCGACTGGGACCCGGCTTGAACGTGCTGCTCGGCATGAACGAGGTGGCGCAGGGAGTCGGGCTGGGCTTCGTGTGGCTGGAGGACGGGCGCGTCGTCGGCAATACGTCGGTTTACCCGGCGAACGTGCCTACCGGACCCGCCTGGATCATCGCCAACGTCGCCGTCCACCCGGATTATCGCGGGCGCGGGATCGCCGGGCAGCTTGTCCGGGCGAGCCTCGACATGATTCGCCGCCGCAGCCGCTCGCGCAAAGCCATCGCCGTTCTGCAGGTCGACGCCGATAACGCGATTGCCCAGCATCTGTACGCGCGGCTTGGCTTCGTGGCGGAGCGCTCGTGGACACAGTGGCGGCGCGGCAGCGGCGCGCGCACGCCGCCCCCCATGAACGATCCGTCGATTTACATCACGCGCCGCCGCGCCAACGAATGGCGCGCCGAATACGCGATGGCGCAGCGCCTGCGCCCGGCAGCACACGGCGGCATCGGCTGGCTGCGTCCCCTCCATCCCTCGTTTTTCCACCGCTCGCTGTTCGCCTCCGTCCGCGACATTTTCAGTATGCGCTCATTCGAGCGGCTGGTCATTCGCGGCGAACAGGATGAGCTGCGCGCCGTCATGTGGGTCGAATCTGCATTTGCCGCCAGCAGCATCCAGCTTACGCTGATGGTCGAGCCAGCCTTTCAGGGCGTCTACGACGAAGCGCTGATCAACCTGATGGCGCGCCGCTACAGCCTGCGCTCGGCGCTGTCCATCGAACACCCCACCGACGAGGAAGTCACCAGCGGCGTCCTGCGACACTACGGCTTCTCGCCCCAGCGCAGCCTGATCCACATGCGCTGGGAAGCAGACTAACTTACCGCGCTCACCGAGCATTAATCTTCATCGTTATAATCTAATCATAATAGCGTGCGCGACGCCGTTTTTGCCCAGCACGTTACCTACTGGACAGGAATCCCCTCAATGGAATTGCTCATCATCCTGCTGCTGATCATCGTCAACGGCGTGTTCTCGATGTCGGAAGCCGCCGTGATCGCGGCGCGCAAGGCGCGGCTCCAGCAGCTTGCCGAGAAAGGCAGTCACGGCGCGCAGACGGCACTCGATCTGGCGCAGGAGCCGACCCGCTTCCTTTCGACGGTGCAGGTCGGCATTACGCTGGTGGGTGTGCTGACGGGAGCGTTCGGCGGCGCGACGATTGCCGAACAGATCGCGGCGCTGATTCGCCCTACCACGCTGGGTCGCTATGCCGACGCGATAGGCTTCGGCTTGGTGGTCGTCGTCACGACCTACCTGTCGCTGATCATCGGCGAGCTTGTCCCCAAGCGGCTGGCGCTGCAATCACCGGAGCGCATCGCCGCCGCCATCGCCCGCCCGATGCAGGCGCTCTCGACCATCACATCACCGCTGATCAGCCTGCTGACCGGCTCGACCAACGCGGTGCTGTATCTGCTCGGCGCGCGCCCTTCGGACGAGCCGCCGGTCACTCAGGAAGAGATCAAGACCATGATGCAGCAGGGCATGGAAGCGGGCGTCTTTGTGGAAGCCGAGCACGACATGGTATCGGGCATTTTCCGGCTGGTGGATCGCCGGGCGGTGTCGCTGATGACGCCGCGCACCGGAGTCCACTGCGTCAACCTGCGCGATTCGGATGACGAGATTCGGACTAGAATAAAGGAGTGCAGCTTCTCGCGCCTGCCGGTCTGTGACGGCGACACCGATCACGTCGTCGGCATACTCGAAGCCAAGACGCTGCTCTCGCGTCTGTTGGCAGGCGAGCCGCTCGACATCGGCGCGGTGATGATCGAGCCGCAGGTCGTGCCGGAGAATATGCCTGCGTCGAAGGTGCTTGACCTGTTCCGCGAGACCGGGCGGCATCTCGCCATCGTGATCGACGAATACGGCGGCATGGCGGGCTTGATCACGATGCAAGACCTGCTCGAAGAGATCGTCGGCGATGTCGAGGAGAACGCTCCGCAGGCGACGCAGCGCGACGACGGAACGTGGCTGATCGACGGGCTGATCTCGGTGGACGATTTCATCCGCCTGTTCGCGCTGGACGACCTGCCCGGCGCGCATGACGCCTTCACGACGCTCGGCGGCTTCGTCATGGCGCAGATCGGCGACATCCCGCAGGCGGGCAACACGTTCGACTGGACGCGGCTGCGCTTCGAAGTCATGGATATGGACGGCAACCGCGTCGATAAAGTGCTGGTGAGCGAAATCGAGCCGCCCGAAGCCGAGCCGATCCCGACAGCTAGCGACGAGGACACTCCAGGAGAAGGCTGATGCCGGAAACCATCCTGATCGTAGACGACGAACAGCACATCATCGACCTGGCGAAGCTGTATCTGGAGCAGGAGAACTACAAAACCTCCAGCGCGACCGACGGCAAGACCGCCCTGCAAAAGATTCTGCACGAGAAGCCGAACCTGGTCGTGCTCGACCTGATGCTGCCGGAACTCGACGGCTGGGAAGTCTGCCGCCGCGTGCGCGCCGAATCCGACGTGCCGATCATTATGCTGACGGCGCGCAGCGAGGACATCGACCGCATCGTCGGGCTGGAACTGGGCGCGGACGATTACCTGACCAAGCCGTTCAACCCGCGCGAGCTGGTCGCCCGCGTGCGCGCCATCCTGCGGCGCACGGGACGCCCCGCCCCTGCCAGCGCCGATTCGACCCTCACCATCGACAATCTGGTGATCCACCCGGAGCGGCGAATCGTCACGGTCGACAGCCGGGAAGTCGACCTGCGCATGAAGGAATTCGACCTGCTGCTGACGCTGGCGAACAGCCCCGGCATGGTGTTCACGCGCGAAAAGCTGCTCGACATCGTGTGGGGCTACGATTTCGCCGGGGAGACGCGCACGGTCGACGTGCACATCGCCCACCTGCGCCACAAGCTGCGCGGGATGCACGCGACGATTGACACCGTGTGGGGTGTCGGCTACCGGTTGGATACGTAGGGCTGAGGACTGAGTAACAACCTCTGCTGTGTGATTCACCGTCGTGAGATGTAATGGATAACGTTCCATGCTGCATGGTCTGCGCTCCCGCCTGTTCGTCTCGTATCTGCTGCTGCTGGCGATCACGCTCACGCTGATCGGCGGGGCGCTGGTGCTGATCCTCAACACGCGCGCCGCGCCGCCGGAGCAGACCTACCAGCAACTGGCGACGCTCGCCGTTAACGTCAACATCCGCGATCTGCTCGACGCAACCGGCTTCAACCTGATCTTTCCGACGCGCACCGACCTCACCAACCTGACGACTGCACTGTCGCAGGTCGCGCTGGATCGTCAGGTGCGGATTTTGCTGGTCGACACCGATGATCAAACTGTGCTGTACGACAGCGGCGCAATTTTCCAGCAGGGCGACACGCTCGGCGGCGATATGGAGCGCTACATCATCCCCGCGACCATCGCCCGGAACCTGTACACCGGCATTGATGCGCTGCGCGGCTCGTTCGCCGACCCGAACGGGGCGCAGTGGCTGTTCGTCGGCATCTCCAGCCTGCGCCAGCGCCAGAACACCTACGCCCTGCTGTTCGCCGACCCGCGCCCGACCCAGTCGCTTCAGGACGCGCTGTCGCAGTTCGGCACGGAGCTGTTCCCGCTGCTGATTCAGGCGGCGGTGATCGGCTTGGTGTTCGCCATCCTGCTGGCGGTGCTGATCGCGCGCAGCATCGCCCGACCGCTGCAAACGGTGGCGAAAGCCGCCGCCGAAGTCGCCGAGGGGCACTATAACCAGTCCGTGCCGCTGAGCGGACCGAAGGAAATTCGCGCCGTCGCCCAGGCGTTCAACAGCATGAGCGACAAGGTGCGCGCCGAACAGCGCTCGCAGCAGGATTTCCTCGCCAACGTCTCGCACGACCTCAAGACGCCGCTGACTTCGATTCAGGGCTACTCGCAGGCGATCATCGACGGCATCGGCAGCCCGACACAGGCGGCGGGCATCATCCGTGAGGAATCCGAGCGCCTGAACCGGATGGTGGTCGAGCTAACCGATCTGGCGCGGCTGCAAGCCGGGCGGCTGTCGATGCAGACCAGCGCCATCGACCTCGGTCAGATCACGGCGGCGGTGGCGCAGCGGCTCGCCATGATGGCGCGCGAGAAGAACATCGAGCTTGAGGTATCCGCGCCGTCGATGCCGGAAATCGCCGGAGATGGCGACCGGCTGGTGCAGGTCGTCACCAACCTGATCAGCAACGCCATCAAGTACACGCCGAACGGCGGCAAGGTGACGGTCAGGACGCAGGTGCGCCGCAACGGGGTCGAACTGGTGGTCGAGGATACCGGGCAGGGGATCGCGCCGTCGGAGCTGCCGCGCATCTTCGAGCGCTTCTATCAGGTGGACAAGGCGCGCGGACCGCAGCGCGGCACGGGCTTGGGCTTGGCGATTGTGCGCGAGATCGTGCAGGCGCACGGCGGCACGATCAGCGTGTCGAGCGAGGGCGAAAATCGCGGCACGACGTTCACGCTGTGGCTGCCCTCGCCCGAACTGACCACGATCATGCGGCGGCGGTGAAATGTGAGTACGCAAGGTTGCGATTGTAGGAGCGCGATATATCGTGCCCCTACGATGGCTCCCCGAAAAATGAACGCGCTCCCCCTTTCGCAGTAATGGAAGCAGACCTGCCTGAAAGGGTTCCCCATGTTGAAAAAGACTGTTTTTGACCGCATTTATTACCCTGCTGGCGGCAGCACGAGCGCCGCCGCGCAGGAAAATACGCCGGAGCCGACCGTCGAGGCAACCATCGAAAACCGTCGAGGCGACGGTCGAGACGACGCCTGAAGCAACCGTCGAGGCGACAGGCGAGGGCACACCCGAAGCGACCGCCGAGGCGACGCTGCCGCCCGGCGCGATGACCTCGTTTCCGGGACCCGGCACGTATACCGTGCGCCAGCAGAACCCCGATGGGGACCGCTTTTACAATGTTTATATCCCGTTCGGCTACAGCGACCTGGGCGACCCGGTCGCGCTGGTGATCGTCATGCACGGCGCGGGAGGCAGCGGCGCGGGAACCGAGTCGTTCACCGGCTTCGACCTGCTGGCAGACCGCGAGCATTTCGTCGTCGTCTATCCCGATGGCGTCAACAACGGCTGGAACGACGACCGGGTGGGCAATCCCGGCATCAGCGCGGTCGACGACGTGCGCTTCCTCGACCGCATCGTCGACTTCATGACGCACAGCCTGAACATCGATCCGCTGCGGGTCTACGCCGCCGGGTATTCGATGGGCGGGATGATGTCGTACCGCGTCGGCTGTGAGCTGCCGCAGCACTTCGCGGCGGTCGCTTCGGTCGCCTCGACCATGCCGATCTACCTGATCGACAACTGCACCGACACGCCGCCCGTCCCGGTGCTGGTATTCGAGGGAACCGACGACCCGGTTGTCCCCTGGATGGGCATCCCCGGCGGCTACCTCTCCGCCGCCCAGACGATTGGCTTCTGGCGCGATCACAACGCCTGCACAGGCAGCCTTAGCGTCGAAATCCTGCCGGACATCGTGGCGGACGACTATACGGTAGTCATGCGCCAGCAGGTGAGCGAGTGCGCGGCGGACATTGTGCTTTACGGCGTGTATTTCGGCGGACACACCTGGCCCGGTCATCCGATTGATACACAGATTCGGCTGGGGCAAACTTCGCGCGACATCGACGCGACCGGGCTGATATGGGAATTCTTCAGCAGCCACGTCAATACGACGCCGAGCGAGTCGGACTAGTCCGTGTGCGGGGTCTGATCCTTCAGGAAGGCTTCTCCGGCTTGTAGCACGGTCAGCGCCTCGCTCCAGCCCGCGTGCAGGCTCTCGAACGCGCCGGAACTACCGCACGACGGCTGATACCACAGCAGCGGCGCGCCGGTCGCGTCGCCGACCGCTTGATCGTACAGATTGGCGGCGCTGCAGGCGAACACCCAGGCGGCGACGCCGAGTTCCTGCTCGTCCTGCGTGAAGCCGGGCACGTAGCGCCGCGCGCCCTCGTTGTCGAACTCGACGGCGAACGTCAGACCGGGGTCGGTCACGCGAACCGGGCTGCCGGACGCGACCGCTTCCAGCGCCCCGCGGATGTTGGTGAAGAAGAAGCGGGACGCGGAAGCGTCGCTCGCGGGGCGGAAATTGTCGTAAGTGATGACCGCAGTGCCGCTCTGCACCAGGGTCAGCCCGTTGAAGTCGTAGGCGACGACCCTGCCCGGCTCGGTCTGGATCAGCAGCGCGCTGGGCAGCGGGCAGCGCTCGCGGCGCTCGGCGTCGGCATACAGCGGCGCTTCGACCTGCCAGGTGACCGCCATGCGCTGAGTCGCCAGCGCGTCGGGTAGATTCACGTGCACCAGATCGCCCCGAATCCAGCTTCCCCCCGTGCCGACGCTCAGCCAGTCGAAGCCGTCCAGATGCACCGACGCGGTGACGTTCAGCTCGGCGTAAGGCAGCGCCGTCCCGACCTGCTCGTATTCGGTCGCGGGACCGGCGCGCAGCCGTGCGCCGCGCGGCAGTTTACCGGTGACGGTGGCGGTGAGCTGCGTCTGCGGAAACCGGATAGTCGGGGGCAGCGAAGAGTCGGCTTGCGCCTCGGTAGCCACGTGAAATATCCAGAACTGAGGCGCTGCGTCGATTTCGGAAGGCGGCAGCACGCTGCCCGAACTCATGCCGAGCAGCGCGTTCCAGTCGTCGTCAATCGGGTAGCGATCATCATGCAGCGGCACGGGCATATCGGCGGAAACCAGCGCGCGATCCGTCTGAGCGCCAACATCATCGAACGCCTGTCGGAACGCCGTCGCCAGCGCTCCTGGCTGGCAGTCGCCCGGCTGGGACGCTGCCGCGTAAGCTCCGGCGAAGCAGCCCACGACGACCAGCCACACCCACAGCCGCCTCATGGCAGGCTGCCTTTCACTTGCGGGTGCTGCGGAGACATGTTCGGCGGGTTCAACGGCGAGTCCAGGGTGGCGAAGCGAAAGACATCTATAGCATATACAAAAAACGCCGCCAAATCATCTATTGATCCGGCGGCGGGTGGGGTGAAAAGGTAGGGATGTTGGGCGCGATCAGCCCATCCTGGCGGCGAGCACATCACGGGCGACCCGCGCCGGGGTGAAGTTCGGGTTGAACGTCAGCGCGCCGTTGAAGTTGTTCATGGCGCGGTCGTTCTGCCCCAAGCCTTCGCGCGCCAGCCCGCCGTAGTAGAACGTCTCCTCGACGTACTGACCGCCGCCGTCATTCAGGTTGGCGTCCGCCAGCGTGAGCATGTCGTCGTAGCGCCCCAACTGATAGTAGGCTTCAAACGGTCCGAACTGATACCACATCATGCGCCACGGCAAGCCAAGATTGCGGGCGATGTCGTAAGCGGCGGCGGCTTTTTCGTAATCACCCAGCGCGACGTAATTCGTGCCGATATTGAACCAGGCGAACGGATCGCGGTTGTTCGCCTGCGCGTCCTGCGTCGCCTGCACGAGCGCGTTGTAGTTGTTCTGATACTCGTCGGCGTCGCCGCCGAGCAGCGTCATCAATTCAGCTTCGCGGCTTTTCTCGTACAGGACGAGGTACAGGTGGTTGAAATGCTCCCAGAACTCCGCGATGTGATCGTAGGAGTAGAGCATATTCGGTCCCTTGTAGCTGTCCTGGGTCGTGAACTGCCCCGCCGCATCGTCGTAGCCGGAGATCAGCAGGTAGTGTCCCATCCAGCCGAGATTCTCGCCCGGCGGATCGTAGCCTTCTTCGATGAGGACGACGAAATTGCTGGCGATCAACTGCTTGAGCCGTTCGAGCGTGCCGCCCTGCCGCTCCAGCGCGTACACCGTCCCGCCAACCTGATTATTGACGTATTCCAGCATCTGCCAGGGACTGACGTTCTTGTCCTCGGAGTTCGGCTTCAGCCACTGCGCCGCCGGGTACTGATCGTCGGGATAGCCGTAGTAGGTCAAGCCCATCGTCAGCGTCGCCGGACCGCAGTTGTTCCAGCCCTGATAAATGTGGGTGATGCCGTTCAGATGCCACGACCCTGGTAAAGCGCTCTGCGCCAGTACGCTGCCTGCCATCACTCCGGCAGCAAGCAGCGCCAGCAGCCCCGCTGTGAATCCTTTGAACATGCGCTTGTATTCCCTCATTGTTCACACGCGCTTGATTATATAGCAAACCCACCGGGAATCCTGTGCGCTTCCCCGCCGGAAACTTTTCGTTTTCCCGCCCGTAAATGTTATACTCTGTAATGTACGTGTCGCATCAAGGAGACGCGCGCGTGTATACCGATCAACTCATGGGCAAGCAGGTCGATGCCTTCACCATCCAGGAACGCATTGGAAAAGGTGGCATGGCAACGGTCTATCGCGCCTATCAGTCGTCGGTCAACCGCTCGGTCGCCCTCAAGATTATCACCCTCGATCCCAACGTCGGCGAGCGCGACGAATTCCGCTCGCGCTTCGCCCTCGAAGCGCAGATGATCGCCGCGCTGGAACACATCCACATTTTGCCGATCTATGATTACGGGATTGTGAACAACGAGATCGCCTATATCGCCATGCGGATGCTGCGCGGCGGCACGCTTGCCGATATGCTGGCGAACGGTCCGCTGGAGCCGGAGCGCGCCGCCGACATCTTCACGCAGATCGCGCGCGGGCTGAATTACGCCCACAGCAAGGGCGTGATCCACCGCGACCTGAAGCCCAGCAATATCATGTTCGACGACGAGGGCAACGCCTACCTGACCGACTTCGGGCTGGCGAAGATGGTCGAAAACTCGATGCACATCACCAAGACGGGCAATATCGTCGGCACGCCCGCCTACATGTCGCCGGAGCAGCTTCGGGGCGACGCGATTGACTACCGCTCCGACATCTACAGCCTCGGCTGCATCCTGTATCACATGCTGGTCGGGCATCCGCCGTTTGAAGCGTCGGACACCAACGTCGTCTCGATCATCTACCAGCATCTCGAAAAAGATCCGACGCTGCCGACCCAGCTCAACCCGAATATCCCGGCAGAGGTCGAAGGCGTCGTCCTGCGCGCGCTCGACAAAGACCCGCAGGCGCGCTACGAGACCGCCGAGGCGATGGCGGACGCGCTCAATGAGGCGCTGGGGCGCCGAATGAGCACCAGCAGCTACCCGGCGGTACACAGCGACAGCCGCCCACGCGTAGCCAAATCGGTAGCGGCGACGCGGGATCGGCGGCGGCTGTACTTCGCTGTCGGACTCGCGGTTGCGCTCCTGGCAATCGTGCTGATCGCCGCGGCGCTGCTGCCGGGGATTTCGACGCCGCGCTCGACTCCGCCGACCGTCCTCAAGGATCAGACGGCGGTCGCAGCGGAATCCGCGCCGACGATGGACGAGATCGGCAAGGCGCAGGCGCGGCTGGACGGCAGCGGTTTCATCGCTTACATCGCCTGCAACCAGACCAGCCAGTTCCACTCGGCGCAGGCGCGCGAAATCAGCGACTTCGCCAGCCGCTACGACCTGAGAACGCGCGTGTACGACAGCGACAACAATAAGGCGACCGAAATCTCGCAGATCGAGCGGGCGCGCACCGACGGAGCAGTCGGGCTGGTCGTGTGCCCGCTGGACGTCGAGACGCTCAGCGATACGCTCCGCTCGGTTCAGCAGGCGGGAATTCCGCTGGTGATGATGTCGTCGGAAGCCGAGGCGTTCGGCGGTGTGCTGATCGCCGGAGACGATTACCTGATGGGACGGGAAGCAGGACGCACCGCCGGGGAGATCATCCGCGACGAGATGGGCGGACACGCCGACGTGATCATCCTCGATTACCCCGACCTCAAATACATCGTCAGCCGCGCCGACGGGATGGAAGCGGGCGTCCTCGAAACCGCGCCGGACGCGCACATCGTCGGGCGTTACCTGGGCGGAACCGCCGACAATGGTCAGGAGTCCGTCAGCCGATTAATCGCCGACGGCGTCCACTTCGACGTGATCCTCAGCATCAACGATGCAGGGTCTTACGGCGCAATCGCGGCGATGGAAGCGGCAGGCTTCGACCCCGGCTCGGTCGTCATCAGCAGCGTCGATGCCGAATCGGTGGCGCGCGACTACATCCGCGAGGGTCATTTCATACGCGCGTCGATCAACGTGAGCCGCGAATTGTTTTCGCAGACCGCCGTCAACGTCATGATCAAGCTGCTGGCAGGCTCGACTGTACCGGAAATCTATCTGGTTCCGCCCGGCGAAGTGATCACCCGCGACACGCTGCTTTCCGAAGCCAATCCAAAACATCCGGTCCCAAGCGCAGGATGAACCAGACAAGCGCAGTGTTCCCGTCATTGATAGGATGTTCAGCGTTTCGGTATACTCTATATACTCTATGTAGTAACCATGCACAGCAAATGCGGACGGGGAGTGCAACCGAGTGCTTCCACGCTGGGTCGGAAGGCGCGTTGACGACTTTATTATCGAAGATCGAATTGGGCGCGGCGGAATGGCGACAGTCTTCCGAGCGCACCAGATTTCCGTAAACCGCTATGTAGCCATAAAAATTATCGACCTCAGCCCTAACCAGGAAGAACGGGACGAATTCCGCCAGCGCTTCGCTCAGGAAGTCGCGGTCGTTTCGATGCTGGAACACATCCACATCCTGCCAATTTACGGCTACGGCATCGTCGAAGATGAGTTCGCCTACCTGGCGATGCGCCTCCTGCGCGGCGGCTCGCTGGCGGACCTGCTGCGCAAGGGACCGCTGCCGCTCAACCGGGCGGTGGATATATTCGCGCAGATCGGGGGCGGGCTGCAGTACGCGCACAGCAAGAACGTCATCCACCGCGATCTGAAGCCAAGCAACATCCTGCTGGACGATGCCGGGAACGCTTACCTGAGCGACTTCGGGCTGGCGAAGATGATGGGCAGCTCGCTCAACCTGACCAAATCGGGAAATCTGGTCGGGACACCCGCTTACGTCGCGCCGGAACAGGTGCGCGGTGAGGCAGCGGACGTTCGAGCCGACATCTACAGCCTGGGGATCTCTACTCTATCACATGCTGGTCGGGCGTCCGCCCTTCGAGCTTTCCGAGACCGGCATCGCCGCGCTGCTGTACAAGCACGTCCAGGAGCCGCCGCCCCCGCCCCGGTTGTTCAACCCCAGCGTAAGCGCCGATGTCGAACAGGTCATCCTGCACGCGCTGGAAAAAGAACCCGCCCAGCGCTTCCAGACGATCGACGAAATGATGCGCGCCCTGAATCTCTCGCTGGGGCGAAAGACCAACATCCGCAGCCTGATCTCGCTGAACACGCCGCGTCGCCTGAAACAGCTTCCGCACTACGGCAGCGTGACGCTGCGCCGCGCGGCGATTGCGGTCGGGCTGATGCTCGCGCTGACGATCCTGGCGCTGGTGGTGGTCAATTCGCGCAGCGTTCCCGCGGACGTGCCGGTGCGAATGACCGCGGGAGCAGCTGGCACGCTGGCGGACGTGACGCCGGACAGCAGCGAGATCGCGGCAGCACAGGCGCGACTCGTCAGTCAGGGATTCATCGCCTATCTCGCCTGTACGCTCGACAATGTCACTCAGGCGACCCGCGCCCGCGAGATGGGCGACATGGCGACCAGCTTCGGCATGGCGTATCACGTCTACAATGCCAATAACGACGCCAACACGCAGATTCTCCAGATCGACCAGGCGCGCGCTGAAGGTGCGCGCGCGGTGATCCTCTGCCCGCTCGATCCTGATCTGCTGGACGAGTCGATCAATACGCTCCGTGCGAACAATATCCCGCTGGTCTACACTACCGTGTTCGACCATCCCTACGGCGTCAAGCTGGATTCAAGCAGCTACGATATTGGCTTGATCGTCGGCAGGCTGGCGGGGCAAACTTTTCAGGCAGAGCGCACCGACACGCCGATGGTCGCCATGCTAACGCGAGAGGGGCTGCCCGCCTCCGACAGCCGCGCCGAGGGAATGGCGGCGGGTTTCCGCGAAATTTTGCCCCGCGCGACGTTCCTCGGTCGCTTCCCCGGATTCTCAGAAGAAGATGGCTACGAGACGGTCCATACGCTGATCGAAAACGGCATGAGCTTCAACGTGATCCTGGCGCTCAACGACGTGAGCGCCTACGGCGCGATCCAGGCGCTGCAGGACGCCAACTTCGATCCGAGTTCGGTCATCATCGTCAGCGCCAACGGCGAAAGCTACGCGCAGCAGTTGATTCGTGACGGACAGTTCCTGCGGGGCACGGTCGCCATCAACCGCGAAGAAGCCTCGCAGATCGCCGTCGACGCCATCGTCAAGCTGCTGGCAGGCAGCGAAGTGCCGGAAACCGTCTCGTATCCGCCCGGTGAAATCTTCACCCGCGACGTGCTGCTGGCGCGCGGCGGCTGATTCCCCTGCCCGATAATGGGCGTTACCCAACTGTCTCCCTCCTCCCTCACAGTTGGTATTGTTCCGCATTCATCACGCATCTGGTATCATCGTTCGTATTGACCCTGTCTTCGGCTCGTTTGCAGCAGCCCGGCTTAACCTGATCTTCGTTCGCATGTAGACCCGCTGTGCAGCAACCCCTGGAAACGCGACTGGCAAACTTCCCATTCGAATGAGAAATACAACGCCAGACGATCTGACTTTCGGTCACTGACATGGTTCGCCAGCCAGTATCGAACTTCGTATATTTCATCGTCGCCTTCAAAATGTTATAATCTGGTGGAGAGCATCGGCATCCAGACTATGACTTTTACATCGCAGTGGACGGGCAAGCAGGTCGGTGATTTCGTCATCGAGGAACCCATCGGGCGCGGTGGGATGGCGATGGTCTATTCGGCGCGCCAGTGTTCGGTCGACCGTCAGGTCGCCCTCAAGATCATCGAGCTTCACCCGGACGGCGATGGCGAATTCCTGAAGCGCTTCACGCATGAAGCCGAAGTCATCGCCATGCTGGAGCACATTCACATCCTGCCGATTTTCGGCTACGGCTTGCTGGAAGGCGAGATCGCCTATTTCGCCATGCGCCTGCTGCGCAACGGCACGCTGGCAGACCGGCTGCGCAAGGGCGCGCTGCCGCTCGACGAGGCGGTCGACCTGTTCACGCAGATCGCCAGCGGGCTGGATTACATCCACAGCCGGGGGGTCGTCCACCGCGACCTGAAGCCGAGCAACATCCTGCTGGACGAGAACGGCAACGCTTATCTGAGCGATTTCGGGCTGGCGCAGTTGGTCGACGTGACCATCAGCCTGAACGCCATGTCGCTGCGCATCGCCGGGTCGCCGACATACCTCGCGCCGGAAGTGATTCAGGGCGAGCCAGCCACCCCCCTCTCCGATATTTACAGCCTCGGCGTCATGCTCTATCACATGCTCTGCGGGCGTCCGCCCTTCGAGAGCAAAGAGGGCAAAATCTCGTCGCTGCTCTATCAGCATATTCACAGTAAGCCAACTGCGCCGCGCCAGTTGAACCCAGAGATTCCGCCTGCCGTCGAAGCCATCGTCCTGCGCGCGCTGAGCAAAAATCCGCAGGATCGTTTTGCTTCGCCGAACGAAATGGCGCTCGCGCTCCGTGACGCTGCCCAGAACCATCCGTCGAGCGGCGTGCGGCTGGCACAGATCGCCATGCGTCCGGTTCGCCGCGTGATCAGGCATCGTCGGCGCTGGCAATACCTCGCCGTTCTGGTCGCCGCTATCATCGTGATCGGCGCGGCGGTGTTGATCGCCTCGCAGAATCGCACCCCGCCGCCGATGAACGTCACCAGCGGCGCGCGCGCCGCGCTGGCGGACGTGCCGCTGACGGACGGCGAGATCGCGCTTGCCCGCTCCCGGCTGGAGCCGGAGGGCTTCGTCGCCTACATCCCCTGCACGCTGACCGATGGCTTTCAGGCGGCAGTCTCGCAGAATCTGACCAACCTCGCCGAGCAGATTAACCTGCCGCTGCGGCTGTACGACAGCGAGGGCGACCCGGCGCGCGAAATGGCGCTGGTCGAGCAGGCGCGCGTCGAGGGCGCGCGGGCGTTCATCCTGTGCCCGTTGGGCGAGCCGCTGCTCGATGACACGATCAGTTCGCTTCAGGATGCCTCGATCCCACTGGTGCTGGCGCAGCGCTACGGCTCGACTTATGGCGTCAAAGTCGAGCTGGATGATGACGCACTCGGTCGGGAACAGGGCAGCTTCGCCGGGCAGATACTTCAGGCAAAGGACGATGGTCACGGCGTGGTGGTGCTGCTGACCGCCCTCAATACCAGCGGCGGGAAGGCGCGCGCATCGGGAATGGTGGACGGTCTGCGCCAAACCGCCTCGCAGGCGCAGGCGCTCGACCCGCTGGACGGCGCGACCCGCGAGCAGGCGCGTCAGGTGATCACCAACCTGATCGCCGACGGGACTGGGTTCAACGCCATCGTGACCATCAGCGACGACGCCGCGCTCGGCGCGGTGGACGCGCTTCAGGCGGCGAACCTGACGCCGGACGACGTGTTCATCGTCAGCGCCAACGACAGCGACGCCGTGAGCAGCTACATCCGCGACGGCTACTACCTGCGCGGCTCGGTCGCTATCGACCCGAATGAGAACGCGCAGCTTCTGCTGAACGGCATCGTCAAGGCGCTGGCGGGCAGCCCGGTCGCCGAGTTCCTGACCGTCAGAAGTGGCGCGCTGGTCACCAGCGACGCCAGCTAACCCCTGTTAACAAATCCACCTGACCTTTAAATTTTGGTGAAACTTGCCATTGGTATTTTGATTCCCCCTGACAAAATCGTCTACAATACGTGTCCACCTCATACGGAGACGAGACAGGCTCTGATGGCGACTCTTCCTCGCTTCGAAAGATGGCTGACGACACGCCGGGGGCGCACGCTCCAAGAAAACCTGACCGCGTATCTGTTCCTGTTCCCGGCGCTGCTGCTGATCTTCGTGTTCGGCATCTACCCGGTCGGGTTCGCGCTGTTCGTCAGCCTGCACCGCTGGCGGCGTTTCCCCGGTGATTACGTCGGGCTGAACAATTACGAGCAGGCGCTCGGCAGCCTGGCATACGTGCTGTTCTTCTGGCTGGCGATAGGCATCCTGTTCTACGGACTGCGCTTCGTCTGGCGCATGTGGAACCAGCCGAATGAGCGCTGGCGCGCCCTGTCGGGGCTGATCCCCGGCGCGGTCAACAGCGCGGCGGTTCTGCTGCTGCTCAACTGGATCGTGATCCTGCTGCCGATCATCCTCGACATCCCCAACCGGCGTGCGCGGGCAGGAGCGCGTACCGGGGCTGTTCGTCAACGAATTAGCCGCCAGCTTCCGCTATCCTGAAGCGAACGCCGCCGGAGATCAGTTTCTGCTGGTCGGCATCGCGGCGCTGATCGTCAGCGTGGTGTGGATGCGCGTCGCCCGCTCGGAGTCGGGCGGAAAATTCCTGTTCTGGGGGACGGCATCGACGCTTGCCGCCGCTGGTGGGGCGCTGCCGCTCCAACTGACGCTGACCGAGATCGCCGCAGCCACCGCCGCCGCGCAGGAAAGCGGCGAGGCGCTGCCGATCTGGTCGCAGATCATCTTCATCAGCGCCGGCGCAGCGCTGCTGATCGTCGCTTACGTCATCTGGCAGCGGGCGGTCAAGCAGGACGGCGACCGCCGGTTCGTGATCATGGCGCTGGCGGCGGCGCTGCTGGTGGTCGGCGGTTACGCGCTGGCGGCGGAACTGCCGCGCGCGCTCGCTGAAGCCGACCGCGACGTGCTGAGCGGCTTCAATATCACGGTCATGTTCGCGCTCGGGACGGTTCCGTTTCAACTGTCCATCGGCTTAGGCTTAGCCTATCTGCTGTTCCAGAACATCAAAGCCAAGTCGTTCTTCCGCGTGGTCTATTTCCTGCCCTACATCATGCCGTTCGTCGCCACGTCAATTGTCTTTAACCTGATCTTCTCGTTCCGACCAACGTCGCTAGCGAATCATGTCGTCCAGTTCTTCGGCATCGCGCCGCAGAAGTGGATCACCGAGCCGACCGGCATCATCCAACTGATCTTCGGCGAGCAAGTGCCGAGCATCCTCACTGGACCGAGCCTCGCGCTGATCGTGATCATGCTGTACACGACCTGGACGTACATCGGCTACGATGCCGTCGTATTCCTGGCGGGGTTGGGTAATATTTCGCCGGAGCTGTACGAGGCGGCGCGCATCGACGGCGCGACCGGCTGGTCGATCTTCCGCTACATCACGCTGCCGCTGCTCTCGCCGACGACGTTTTTCCTGTCGCTGATCGCGGTGATCGGCACGTTCCAGGCGTTCACGCAAATCTGGATCATGCGCACGCCGGCGTCGGAGCGGTCGGTCGATACGATTGGCGTGCACATCTTCGAGACGGTGCGCGCGACCGACCCGAATATGGGCTACGGCTCGGCGATGGCGTTCGTCCTGTTCGGCGTCATCCTTCTGTTGACAGTGTTTCAGAACCGGATTATGGGCAGCAAAGTATTCTATGGCTGATACCACCCTCACCACACGCCAGAACATTTCGCAACCGCGCCCGCCGATCAACTGGGGCAAGGTTTTCACCTACACGGTGCTGATCTTCGGCGTCGCGCTGATGGTCTTTCCGTTCCTGTGGATGCTGAGCGCGTCGCTGATGAGCCTGCCGGAAATCACCTTCGGCAAGCTGCTGCCCAGCCAGTTGCAGTTCGACAACTATCGTGAGGCATGGATTCGCGCCAACTTCAGCCAGTTCATGTGGAACAGCGTGCGAATCACGGGCATCACGCTCACCGGGCAGCTTTTGTTCTGCATCCCGGCGGCGTATGCCTTCGCGCGGATGCGCTTCTGGGGGCGCAACGTGATCTTCACGATCATGCTGGCGACGATCATGATCCCGGAGGTGGCGCGCTTCATCCCCAACTACCTGAGCGTGATCTGGCTGGGACGGCTGAGCGACGCGCTGCTCGGCGTACCCTGGGTCAACAACTGGCCCTCGCTGACGATCCCGTTCATGGCGACGCCCTTCACGATCTTCCTGCTGCGCCAGTTCTTCATGCAAATCCCGGAAGACCTGTGGGACGCCGCGCGCATCGACGGCGCGGGGCATTTCCGTTATCTTCGCTCGGTGGTCGCGCCGCTCTCGAAAGCGCCGATCATGACTGCCGTGACCTTCGGCTTCATCGGCTCGTGGAACGCGCTGCTGTGGCCCCTGCTGCTGACACAGACCGACGAGTGGCGTCCGGTCGCAGTCGGCTTGACCAAATTCGTCCAGAGCGACGCGCCGACGGCACTCAATTTGCAGATGGCAGCCGCCGTGATGATGATTCTCCCGATCCTAATCCTGTATTTCTTCACTCAACGGCAATTCACGGAGGGCATTGCAGCAAGCGGGTTGAAGGGATGATCAATACGGACGCGGCGGCTCGTCTGCCATACCTGACCTCACAATCCATCACGACTAGCCGCCGATGCCCCAGCAACCTGTGCAGCATCTGGTCAGTCGCTGCCAAACCCTGCACCCCTTTGACGATCCACGTATAGGAAAGTGCCAGCAAGCCCGGAGACTTCGAGAGTTATGCCGGGTTACCAGAAGCATGTTTCCTGCTGAATGAAGTGATCAATTATCTGTGCAGTGATGATTTCAAGCCTCTTGCCAGGTTGAGCTTGGGACAGCTTCTGAGCTTATTCAAACTGACAACCGAGGTTGACAACAGACTTGAGTAAGTGCGCGCAGATGATAATGCGAGGGATTCTTTCGAAAGGACATACTGCACATATCGATGTCTTGACACGCGATCCATATTCGGAGTAAAGTTAATTATCCGTATAACTTATGCGGATAAGTAGTCTTTTTGGAACTAAATGATGTCCGCAAAATTTGAGTAAAGCTCAGAAAGCTTTATGCCTACTAAGAAACGCCCTACGCAAAGGGATGTCGCTCGACTGGCTGGCGTCACACAGGCAACCGTATCGTTCGTGCTGAACGGCAGCGACGCGATCACGGTGCCGCGCGAAACTCGACAGCGTATTCTTGACGCTGTCGAAACACTCGGGTATCGACCGAATACCCTGGCACGCGGGTTAGCCTCTGGGAATAGTTCCTTGATCGGTGTCACCGTGACCGGTATGTCGGATTTCTTTGCCGAAGTAATTCAAGGAATTGAAGATGTCGCTCGGAGTTGCGACTATAGCGTAATTATCGCCAGCACAAACAATGACCCGCAGCAAGAGTTAGCCAATCTGGAAATCTTTGCCAACCGGCAGGTCGATGGAACCATCATCTGCGGCAGTCGTCTGGAAGCGCACGAACTCAACCGGGTCGTACAAGAGCATCGTCTCGCCCTGCTTACCAGTAAGGAACCGATTTCAGCGGGGATTGTCAAAATTCCCGGCGAAAGGGGATTATTCGAGATTACCTCCCACCTTATTCGGCTTGGGCATCGGGCGATTGGACATATTGGCTGGCAGCCTGCCGGTGAAAACGAGCGCGAACCGGGCTATCGACGGGCACTCGTATCTCATGGCATCACGCCCGACAGACGCTGGATCGCCTTCACGAACCAGGCAGGCTACGAAGACGGTGGGCGCTGTCTGGAAGAGATACTCGAACGCGCACCTGAAGTCACTGCCGTCACCTGTTATTCCGACACGCTCGCCGTCGGCGCGCTTATGGCGGCGAAGCGCCTAGACCGTCGCGTGCCGGAAGACCTCGCTGTGGTCGGATTTGAAGACTTACCGATAGCATCCGTTGTCACTCCCGGTCTGACGACTCTGCATGTCCCACGATACCGAACCGGACAAATGCTTATGGAAATGCTGCTGCGGGTGATAAACGCCGAAGGCGCATACGAAGAAGTACAGGAAGTCGATCTACGCCTCGTCGTCCGTGACTCGTGCGGCGCGAGGCTGACCGGACAGTTCGCCGAGGAACACACAAAAAACCCCCTCGCTGAAGGAAAGGAGTAGACCTCATCTCATACCTGGCTGGCACCAGGTAGGTGTTTCGGGTGGTCCGATTTTTCAGTCTACGCCATAGGATCGGCAAGGAGGTTGCATGTAGGATAACACAACGAATAGTTTTTTCCACCCTCGCTAACCAAATAAACAAGCTCTAAGGAGAGATTACTTATGGACGCCAAAATGAACGGCGGTCGTCTGTTTCGTTACCTATTGCCTGTTCTCGTTATTGTTCTCCTCACCCTCGCCCCGGTCGTCGCAGCACAGGACAACGCGCCTTCCGTCATGACGCGCAATGCCGAAGGTCAGACTATCACAGCCTGGGGCTGGGATACACCCGAATTCAACCGTCCGGTACTCGACTACATCCAGGAAGCGTCAGGGGTGACCGTCAACGACGTGACGTATCCGAGCGCAGCCGAGCTGGATAACCTCCGGACGGCTGCTGCCGCCGGAGTCGGTCTGCCCGACGTATTCAAGCGTACCTCGACAGAGATTCCACAATTGGTCGAGCTGAGCGCTGTTCGAGACATCACCGATCTGGTTGCGCCCTATAAAGACCTTCTGCCCGACATCGCGTGGGAAGAAGTGACCTACCAGGGAAAAATCTGGGGTGTTCCCGCCAACAGCCCGGCAGGCGGTGTCTTCTGGCGCCAGGATGTCCTTGAGCAATATGGCATCGACCCGACCAAAATTGTCACCTGGGACGACTTCATCGCCGCAGGTCAGCAGGTAGCAAGCGCGAGCAACGGAGCGGTCAGCCTCATTCAAACCCCGGCGACTGGTTTGCCCTGGCCCATTCCCCAGACCATTCAGCAGCAGTTCCGTGCCGAACTGATCGGCGCAGATGGTACAGTCAAGATCGGTCCCGACTCGACTGAATGGCAGAACACGCTAGCACTCTGGCGCAAGGTGCACGACGCCAACCTGGGCGTCGAAATGGATCAATGGACACCGCCCTGGTATACGGCGATGCAGGATGGATCAATCGCTGCCTTCCCCTCTGGAACCTGGTTCGTCGAAACGCTCATTCAGCAAGCGCCCGATACAACGGGAGACTGGTACTTTACACCGTTCCCAGCCGTGACCGCTGATGGCGACCGCTATCCCTATTTCGGATCGGCGACCTGCTTCATCAGCTCGACTACCGAGCACCCCGAAGCAGCTATGGAATGGGTCAAAGCGTGGACAATCGACCCGCACGGCGCAATCGAGATCGGCTTGAAGGAGCTTGGCATCTCGGTCGTTGGAGAAGCGGCACTCAATGATCCATTCGTCACCGCGCCCCACGAATACTTCGCCCAGGATCAAGCATACTGGCTGGATGCGACCGAAGCATTCTTCAAGACGACTTACGTGCCACCCGCCTCTGCGAACGACGCTGAGGCAAATGACATATTCAACCGTCATCTGGAACAGTGGTGGCTGGGCAATGAGACCGATCAGCAATTCCTGCAAAATGTCGCCGACGAACTGCGCTCCACATTAGGTCTATCTTAGTCATTTGTATTGGTGCAGGGCGGGAAACCACCCTGCACCAATCCCCTGTTCTGGAGCGGCTGGTGTGATAAAGTCAAAAAATCGCGCGATTTTGTTCGTGCAAACTCTGAACCGGAATAAGACGCCTTATATATATATCGCGCCGTTCTTCATTTCGTTCGCGTTATTCGGCTTGTACCCGCTACTCTTTTCCATTCAATTGAGCTTCTCGGATTACAAGATTGGCAAACCGCTCACGTGGGTCGGTCTGGCAAATTTCCAGCGGGTAATTGCCGACCCGCTTTTCTGGCTCAGTCTGAAGAACGTCCTGATTCTGTGGCTGGGGTCGCTGCCGCTGCAACTGGTGATCGGATTTACGCTTGCGTGGTTACTGAACAGCATCACGTCGCGTTTCCGGGGATTTTTCAGCGGCGCATTTTATCTGCCGGTCGTCACTAATCTGGTGGCGGTCGCGCTGGTCTTCCGGCTGATGTTCGATGACCAGTTCGGCATTCTCAATCATTTCCTGACCTTCTTTGGACTGCCCCCGCAGAACTGGCTGACATCTAGCGAGTGGGCGCCTGTCACGACGATAATCCTGATCATCTGGAAGGGGTTGGGCTGGTACGTCGTCTACATTCTGGCGGCGCTGCAAAGCGTTGACCGAGTTTATTACGAAGCCGCCAAGATCGATGGAGCAAGCCCGCTTCAGATCATTCTGCACGTCACTATTCCGTCGATTCGACCAATTCTCCTGTTTCTGATCATCCTCGGCACGATTGCGGGACTACAAATCTTCACCGAGCCGTTCGTATTGTTCCAAAGCTCGACAACTTTCGGTGGTCCTGAAAGCTCGGTGCTGACTCCCGCCATGAATATTTACCAGCAGGGGTTCCGCTATCTGAAATATGGGAATGCCTCGGCGATGGCGGTGCTGCTTGGGCTGATTATTGTCTGCCTTTCGGCGCTTCAATTCCGCTTCTTCGGCAGCCGGGACGAATGAGATCATGCAGAGAAGAGTCTTGCTCTCCCGGATCGCGGTCTACTCGGTGCTGCTGTTGTGGCTGCTGATCAGCCTGTTTCCTTTTTACTGGATGCTGACTTCGTCCGTGACCCCGGTCGAGGATATTTTCACCTATCCGCCGGTGTTGCTGCCGGGTCATCCGACGGTGGAAAATTATCAGCGACTACCCATTCTCATACCGACCATCGCCCAAAACGCGCTCAACAGCTTCGTGGTGGCGATCTTCACACCCATCGCAAGCGTGTTTTTCACCTCGCTGGCAGGCTATGCCTTCGCCAAGTTTCGCTTTCGCGGGCGGCGACTGCTGTTTGCGCTGGTGATCTTCACCCAGTTGGTGCCGCCAGCAGCGGGCTTTATCCCGCTGTTCATCGAGATGGTGCAGTTCAAGCTGATCGACACGCTCTGGGCGTTGTTCCTGCCCGGCATGGTCAACGCCTTCGGCATCTTTCTGTTCCGCCAGGCGATTCGCTCGGTGCCTGACGAACTACTTGACGCCGCCAAGATCGATGGCGCATCAAGCTTCAGAGTGTACCG
Source organism: Anaerolineae bacterium (assembly GCA_046328655.1). GTDB lineage: Bacteria > Chloroflexota > Anaerolineae > Aggregatilineales > Phototrophicaceae > Flexifilum. Next base: position 58,027 of record JAXLWE010000029.1, read on the forward strand.
AACCATCGTCATCCCGCTGGTCATGCCGATGGTGATCACGCAGTACATCCTCGGCTTCATTGGAAGCTGGAACGATTACTTCTGGCCCCTCATCGCCCTGAGGACACCTGAGCACTTTACGCTCTCAATCGCTCTGGCGTCAATTCAGGGGCTGATCTTCAATTCGCCCTGGGGGGCGATCATGGCGGGTGCAGTTCTGTTGACCATCCCGTCGGTTGTCATTTTTGTAGCATTGTCACGATATATCGTACCGGACCTCACGAGCGGCGCTTTCAAATAAAGGAGCAGGAATTGACTGAGTTCAACGGTTTAGGTGTCCATCTTGGCAACATCGCGCGCGTTTCGAGCGCGGCGTTTCGCTCGATCAGCGCCGAAAATCCAACCGGGGCAAAGGGGCGCGGTGGTATGGCGACCGAAGGTACAGGGGCAATCGCCGCGCGCGAGCTGGGTCTCGGTTGGAAAGTATCTCCCAGCATCGATATTAAAGGCTTAAGCACGGTCGTGCTGGCGGACATTGATGGTCCCGGCGCGATTCAACACCTGTGGATAACTGTTGATCCGCGCTACTGGCGCTCGCTGGTCTTGCGGTTCTACTGGGACAATGAAGCGAAACCGTCAGTTGAAGTCCCGCTCGGCGATTTTTTCTGCAACGGCTGGTGCGTCCGTTGTAACGTCAACTCCATACCGGTAGCAGTCAACCCCGCTGGCGGCATGAATGCCTACTGGGAAATGCCCTTTCGCCAGCACGCCCGCATTACCATCGAAAACCTGTTACCCGACGAAATCAAACACCTCTTCTACCAGATCGACTATACACTAACCGACGTGCCTGAGGACTATGCCTATTTCCACGCTCAGTGGCGGCGGAGCAACCCGCTCCCGTATCGGCAAGTTCATACGCTGCTGGATGGCGTTCGAGGGAGAGGACAGTACATCGGGACATATATCGCCTGGGGCGCACACAACTCCGGCTGGTGGGGCGAAGGTGAAGTCAAGTTCTATCTGGACGGTGACTCGGATTATCCCACGTACTGCGGCACAGGCACGGAGGATTATTTCGGCGGCGCTTGGGCGTTCGAGAACCCGTATCAGGCGGGCGAGTATGGCGATTATTCGACCGCCTTCCTGGGAATGCCTCAGGTGATCGAGCCAGTCAAATTCTTCAAAAACCAGCAGCGCTTTGGGATGTATCGCTGGCATATCCCCGACCCGATCCGCTTCCAGACAGACCTATCCGTGACCATTCAAGCGCTTGGCTGGCGCAAGGCGCTGGAGGGCAAGCCGCGCTACCTTCCGCTTCAGGATGACATTGCCTCGACTGCCTTCTGGTATCAACTTGAGCCACATGTCCCCTTCCCAACATCGCTCGAAGCCGATCATCTGGAAGTCATTTAACCAACTTCATTCGAAAGGAAACGCTTCATCATGCTGGAACACAGTCATATGGCACAGATGCGTGAGCAGCACCCGGAGTGGATATGGAATCGGAGTGATACCCACGTCATTCTGGGCGTGCCAGGCTCGCATGAAGTGTTCAAGACCCCGGTCGAGCCGGGAAATTCATTCTCGCCCGGTGTCGGCAGCTATGGCGTTTCAACCTGGGTGTCCGTAGATGGTCAATTGCACGTACCAGAGGAAAAGCCGCTCTCAGAGATGGAGTGGTACTTTCTCGACAATCATGCCCCAGTGCTGGTGTCACGGTGGCAGGCGGGCGCTGTCCGGGTCACGTCGCGTCTCTTTACCGACGGTGATATTGTGCTCAGCGACATCAAGGATTATCTCGCCGTCGAGTTGAGCAATCCGACGACCAGCACCATTGAGCTGACGTTTTATCTCGCCATTCGCTCCTTCGGTGCGACTGGTGCGGCAATCAAGAAACTTGCCTGGAACGGTGAGGCTGTCGTCGTCAACCGCTCGCCCGTGATCTACCCAGCCGAGCAGCCGACAGGTTTTGGCGCGGTCAGTTATGCCGAGTCTAAGAGCGATATTTCGGTCAGCCTGAGAACCGGCAAGCTGCCTGCACAGACCGAAGTTGTGGACGACTCGACCTGGGCAAGTGGCGCGCTCGCCTACACCATCACGCTTGGACCGGGGCAGTCCAGGCAGTTCGACTTTGTATTTCACATTCACGCCAATCATCCGAAGCTCGTCTGGCTGAAGCCGCCAGAGCAAACGCCTTCGCTCGACCAGCGTCAGCACGCGTTTGTCGAACGTTGGCAGACCGACCTGGCCATCCGGCTCGATCTGCCGGATGTACGCTTCGCCGATGGCTTCTTCGCCCAGCTCTTACACCTTGCCATGTTCACCGTAGCCGATGAGCCGCGTATTTCGCCTGTGTCGTATCCGCTCTGGTGGCTGCGCGATGGCGCTTACGTGGTCACGGCGCTGGACAAAGGTGGTTTTCACGATTTCGCCGAACGCGCCGTCAAGCGCGTGGCTTACCGCGACGCTTTCGGTGGCTTCGGAGCGGAAGGCGATGCTCCCGGACAGGGTATTTGGATGCTCTCGGAGCATTATCTGCTGACCCGCTCGCTCGATTTTTTGCGTGAGGTCTATCCGCATATCGAGCGCAAAGCCGATCTGCTTATCCAGATGCTGCATACTCCGGTCCCGATCAAGGAGCACGTGGAGTTTCGTACTGCCGAGATGATGATCGCCCCGGAATCCGATCTCATGTGCCTTCCGGCTGATGATGGCTTAATCGTCGGCAGGATGGATCATCATTTCCCGCTGTTGTGGATCAACGGTTTTGCCTATCTGGGACTAACCCGTGCGGCGTTCTGCGCCGAAGCGCTGGGACTGAACGGAACACGCTTCGCTCAGGCAGCCGAACAATTGCTGAAAACGCTTAACCGCAGAACACCGGAGCTGTTCGGCAAAGATGACCGTGATCCGAATTCCGCGCTTTGGCCCACCGGCTGGGCATCACGCGACGACCAGGCGATTCAGCGCGGCTTCGAGGAATTCTGGAATACCGTCCGCTGTCCTGATGGGGAATATACCCGCGAACCGCTCTGGACGTATTTCGAGGCAGGACAGGCGCATAACTACTTGCTGCTCGGTCAGCGCGAGCGTGTCTGGCCCGCCATCGAAAATTTCCTGACGACGCATACCGCTCCCGGTCTGTACACCTATTTTGAAGGGAGTTGCGACGAGAATTCGTCACTCCTGTGGCAGCGCACGCGTGGTTGGGATCATATCCGCTACGTCACACCGCACGGCTGGACGGCGGCTGAGCTTTTCTCACTGCTCCGCGATTGTCTGGCGCGCGAAGAAGGCGGGCAGTTGATCATCGGTTCAGGCATTCCGGCAGCGTGGATGAATTCGCCGTTTTCGGTGCAAGACCTGCCGACCTACTTTGGCAAACTGTCGTTCAGCTACAATCCGGCAGACCAAACCGTGAAGGTGAAGATTGACAGGCTACCACCTCAGGGTATCCGCGCCGACTTCACTACCAGCGTCAATCTCGAAGTCACAAGTCCGGATAAGATAACATGAGTAAATGGCTGCGACTTCCTTATGGCAACCGCCGACCGATGACATGAATAGAAGACTCGCTCATTCATCTGGCGGTTACACGAGGAGGCGCTGTCGTTCTGAAGCAGCTCTCATAACCCGGTCGATCTGACGGCAAAAGGGAAGGCTTGCGCTCGGTTTGTGCTAGGCGTGATGATCAAGGAGGTTAGCGACGGTTGGAGCGCCACTCCAAGAAAATTGCTGCTTCTAATTCAGGTTCGACTACCGCAGGGCAAACGCATCAAAGGAATTTCGGGCAGTGTTCAGGAAAGCCCCTAAAAAGCTCATCCCGATTTCGATATGTTTGCCCTGTGCGCTTCTGTGATCCGTAACTATTCATGGATTAAACTACGCTCTGAAGGCTTTGTTCGTCTTTTCGATTTCATATTAGGTTGTCGGACATGAGAAACAACGTGGAATTGATGAATCTGTTCTGGACGACTGCGGGGATATTTCCGGGGGATGGTGAGATTAGCCCTTACGATTTCAAAGATCGCGTCGAAGCTGCCGTCAACACTGGTTTTACAGGGATCGGCATCTGGCATACCGATCTTGAACACATCCTCATTCATCGAACTCTGAAAGAAGTGAAAACCATTCTTGATGACAACGGTATCAAGTACCTTGAGCTTGAATTTCTCACGGACTGGTTTCTCGACGGCGGAAGGAAAAACGAATCTGACAGCCGTAAGAGGAGGCTACTGAAGGCATCAGCGGCGCTGAACGCAAAACATATCAAAATAGGGGATTTTTATAACACCCCCTGTCCTATGCCGCGCATTATCGAAGCGTTCGCTGCGCTGTGCCGGGAAGCGGAAGATTACGGTGCAACCATCGGCTTCGAGTTTATGGCTTCCGCCATGATCAACAATCTGAAGGATTCGCTGACGCTCGTCGAGGCGGCAGGGGCGAAGAATGGGGGCGTGATTCTGGATATTGTCCACACTGTGAATCTGGGAATATCCCATGAGGAAATCAGCCGTATCCCCGTGCAGTATCTGGTTAATGTGGAGCTGAACGACGGAACACTGCCCGGAAGCCCAAGGCATGATCCATCCAGAGCCAGACGTTTCTGCGGTGATGGCGAGTTTGACATTAAGGGGTTTATCGCAAGTATCAATCAAACAGGCTACAGCGGTCCCTGGGCAGTCGAAGTGATGTCCAGGGAACTGGTTGGCTTGTCACTGGAAGCCCTCAATAATCTTGCATATCAGACCACGATGGCTCAATTTGAAGATTAGCAACATCGGTAACAAAAACAGAGATGGTGACCGTCACGAGTAATGAGGAAAATCGACTATGCCAGCCTCCATGAAATCCACATCTCCCGTTCGGCTGGGGATTGCCGGAATGACACATGGTCACATCGATGGGCTGCTGCGGCGTCCAGCACACGGCGATGTCGAAATCGTCGGCATCGCCGAAGCGAATAGTGCCGTTGTCGCTCGCTATGCCGAGCTTTACAGGCTGAATACCGATCTGATTTATTCCGATTTGGATGCCATGCTGGACATGACGCATCCAGAGCTTGTGGTGGCATTCGGGTCTATTTACGATCATCTTCGCGTTGTCGAAGCCTGCGCACCTCGTGGCATTCATGTGATGGTTGAGAAGCCGCTGGCGGTCAATATGCAGCACGCTCTGCGCATGGAAGATTTGGCTCGGCAGCACAATATTCATCTGCTGACCAACTACGAAACCACCTGGTACGCCAGCAACCACCATGTATTTCAGAGAGTGCATTCCGAAAACCTGATTGGACAAATTCGTAAGGTAGTGGTGCATGATGGGCACAATGGACCCCAGGAAATTGGCTGTCCGCCGGAATTTCTGGCGTGGCTGACCGATCCGACACAGAACGGCGGCGGTGCTGTGATCGACTTCGGCTGTTACGGGGCGAATCTGATCACGTGGCTAATGGGCGGACAGCAACCCCAAACGGTTACAGCCGTCCTTCAGCAGCTCAAGCCGGAAGTCTATCCGAACGTCGATGATGAAGCGACCATCGTTCTCACCTACGCGCGCACTCAAGGGATTATTCAGGCATCGTGGAATTGGCCCGTTGGGCGCAAGGATATGGAGGTCTATGGGCAGACCGGATACATCCACACGGTGGATTCTGCGAGCGTTCGCACTCGCCGGGTCACAGACAGCGCCGAGCAAATCACTGTTCTGAAACCGCGCATTGCTCCGTTCGATGACCCATTTGCGTGGGTGGCAGCGGTCGTCCGCCGCCAGATATCGGTCGCGGAGGATGACTTATCTGGATTGAGCAATAATCTGGTCGTCGTGCAAATCCTTGACGCGGCACGTGAGTCCGCACGCATAGGACAGACGGTTCACCTAAAAAGCTGACTCAGGGACAACCTGAAGATGATTGAAGCTATTCCCATTCCACCGCTGTATCACGTCCGCCAAACGTTGCCGTCTGCCCCACCGATTGATGTCGAAGCCGCGCCCGAATTTCGTCGGCGCGTGGACAAACTGGCGACGCTGGAACGTCAAGGTGCGGAAACGTGGTTGAAAATGGACTTGGCAAAGACCGAAGAAACCTGACTGCTTTCAAATGACAAAAAGCTGGCCGTAGCGGATCTTATCGTGGGATCAAATGTGGTCAAGCTCGACGCTGGCTTTGCTCATACCCATGCTGCTGGTTCAACCTTTCCAGAAATATTATGTCGGTGGCATACTCGGCAGTGGCATGAGGAGCCAGGCTCCTTTGATAAGCTCGGATAACACATTTGTCTAGCGTCCTGAAGGCAAAGCGATGAAGCTCATTCTCGATACCGACATCGGCTCAGACATTGATGACGCGATCTGCCTCGCCTATTTGCTCTCGGAACCCACCTGCGAACTGCTGGGCGTGACAACAGTCAGCGGCGAAGCGGTCGAGCGTGCCAAGATCGCCAGCGTGCTGTGCAAAGCAGCGGGAAAAGATGTTCCCATCTACCCCGGCGCGGTGAAGCCGCTGCTCATTCCCCAGAAACAGCCTCGCGCGCAGCAAGCCGCCGCGCTGTCCAAATGGGAGCACCAACAGGCGTTCCCGGAAAACGATGCGGTGGAGTTCTTACGCCACACCATTCGCGCGAACCCCGGCGAAGTCACCCTGCTCGGCATCGGTCCGATGACAAATATCGGGCTGCTATTTGCGCTCGACCCCGAAATCCCGCAGTTGCTCAAATCGCTTGTCATGATGGTGGGCGTCTTCACGAATAAGCTGGCAGGTGTCGGTCCATTGGAGTGGAATGCTATCTGCGATCCTCACGCGCTGGCGATCATCTACCAGTCGAACGTCGCGGTACATCGCTCAGTTGGACTGGATGTTACTTGCCAGGTGAAGATGGATGCACAGGAAGTGCACAGGCGCTTCCAGAAGGGACTGCTGCGCCCGGTGCTCGACTTCGCGGAAGTCTGGTTCAGCCAGGTTTCAAGGGTCACCTTCCACGATCCATTGGCTGCCGTGACCCTGTTTGACGAGACGGTCTGCGATTTTGAACGCGGGACAGTCGAGGTTGAGCTGACCAGCCAGCGCGCCTTGGGAATGACATACTGGACGCCGGACGCTGCCAACGGCGCGCATGAAGCCGCCCTGAGGGTCAGTCCGGAACGCTTCTTTGATCGTTACTTTTCCACGGTGAGCTGATCGATTACGTCACGAGCGCGAAGAAAACACGATGCAGCACTATCGAGTCGGTATTGTCGGTTGCGGAGAAGCGACGCAGATCTTGCACCTGCCCAGTCTGCACCAGCTTAGCGAGCAATTCAGCGTGACCGCCGCCTGCGACGTGAGCGCAATGGTTCTGGAGGGCGTTGCGGATCGCTGGAACATTCCGCATCGCTTCGCCGAATACCGCGAGCTGGTGAACCACAGCGCGGTCGATGTCGTGTTGGTCGCTAACCCGAGTCTCGATCATGCCGAAGTCGTGCTGGCGGCTCTACAAGCCGGGAAATCCGTTCTGGCGGAGAAACCACTCTGTCTGACGTTGCGCGAAACTGACGCGATTATCGCCGCCCGCGAGAAATCCGGTCTCATCGTTCAGGTGGGATACATGCGCCGCTACGCGCCAGCGTTTGTCCGCGCCTGTCAGTTGGTTCAGGAGATGGATGGTATTCGTATCGCGTGCGTCCACGACATGATCGGCAGCAACTCGCGGTTTATCCAGCCCACGTCGCCAGTCATCAAGGGAACGGACATCCCCTCAGAGGTGGCATCGGCGACCGCTGCCCTGCATGAACAACTGGTTGCGGAAGCCATCGGCGATACTTCGGCGAACATCAGGAAAGCCTACAACCTGATGCTCGGTTTGAGCAGCCACGACCTTTCAGCCATGCGCGAACTACTAGGGATGCCCCGACGTGTACTTTATGCGGCGCAGCGTCAGCGTGGGATGTATCTTTCTGCCGCCTTCGACTACGACTCGTTCGTGTGCCAGTTTGAGACCGGCATGGATCGCATTCCGCGTTTCGACTGTTATCTGGAAGTCTACTCCGGCGACCAGGTCGTCCGTGTGAGCTATAACACGCCCTACATTCGCAACCTACCCATCCGGCTGACTGTCACGCGGGCGACAGACGGCGGCGTCACTGAATCGGACGAGAACCCTGCATGGGGTGACGCTTTCACACATGAATGGACGGCGTTCTATGACAACCTTGTCCATCAGCGCATTCCCAAAACCTCGCCAGAGGATTTTCGACACGATCTGGAACTATTTCGAGAGATGGCGCGCATGATGGCACAGGAGGAGAACGGCTAACCCTGTCGCCTCCACCGCCACAAATCCAGCCTGACGACCTGTTCGCGCAGTTTTACGATAGTCGAGCGCAGCAGTACTTTGTCAGGGTTATGCTGGGTAGCGATCTCGGATTGCGGTCGCGCAAAGCCGAGCTTCTGACCGGGAGACGAATACCAGACTCCCCTGTCTATGATTTGCAGTGTGATTACGAACAAAAACGGTCTTGCTGGAAGGCTATTCTTATTGCTTCATCGACTGAACTTCCACTTACATACCCTTCAACATATCAGGTTAGAAGTGTCCGCCCGGAGACAATCAACTGCGGCATCGATTCAGGGGCACGTACAATCCGGCTGAGTTCAGCGGCAGCGCGTTTGCACCTTCCAGGTACGAACGAATCTGCTCCATCGTGAATCCCATCTCGAAATCGGTGTCCCGGCGCGCGCCCCAGTGACCGTGATCTGCATCGTGCGTTGTTCGACGCACAGGCTGGCGCTCACGTCGCCATACATCGTCAGAAAGCCTTCAACGCCAATGTCTGCACCGGGAGTCAGCCAGCGATCCGGCACGCCTACAAACAGCAGCAGCGCGACGCGCTGCG